>DAIDDL010000029.1:51696-52082 GCA_027309085.1 Sulfobacillus sp. | reverse complement strand
TAAGGGGGCCCGTAGTTGGCAATGGCTCCCTGGCCATCGAGGGCTCGCAGGGAGACTTGCTCAAATGCGATGGGGTTCTGGGTTGAATAAGTCTTGATGGTCAAAGGGGTCTTCTCTGGCACGCCGAACAACACGGACAAGACGAGCACCAGCACTGTCACAATTCCCAGGGTGCCCATCAGATGTTTCATAAAATCTTCCGGAACGTACTGGTAATTCTTCACCATATCTTCTCGCGGCTGTGTGGCCATGGGCTACCGTCCCTCCTGCGGACTCGTGTTTGCCTTCGGTGGGTAAGGTGGTACGACGCCTTTGATCCGCACGCGCAGAATATGCCCGAAAATAATCAAGCTGAGTGTCAGTGGCAGAACTACCACATGCATGCC
>DAIDDL010000029.1:0-51654 GCA_027309085.1 Sulfobacillus sp. | reverse complement strand
GGGAGGTTTATCCATCCTAGGCCCAGAGCATTCAGGCCGTCTTTGGCCTGCACGGCATTCCACTGTGAATAGAAATCGCCGTTAATCAAAAAGCCTGTAAAAGCTGTAGGAATCGCCACAATGAGAGCTAAGGCGCCCAGCAGCCAGGTTTCCCGGCGCCCTCCGCGCCATGCGCCAGTAAAAAAGACGCGCCACAGATGCAGCATCATGAAGAAGAAAAATGCCTGTACGGACCAGAAGTGCGTGGCGGCAACAAATCGGTCGGCGCCATTGTAGGACCAGCTAGCGGGGCCATTGGCCGCCATTATCACACCGGACACAATCAATGCCACGAAACTCGATGCGGTCAGCGACCCGAGCATGTACATAAATCCTTGCGAATACTCCGGCATCTTTTCCGGCAGCCATGTGTCGACCGACATCACTTCTGCCAGCGCCTTGCGAGATGCTGTAGTCCAGTTTGCCATCTTAACAATTCCTCCTTGGTCTTTAAGGCCGCCACATAGTCTAGTGATGTCGGCTGGGCCATAACAGACCTACAACAAAAGTCACCAAAAACAGCGCCTCTACGATCCAGTTGCCAGTTTGCGTTGTCATAAGCGCACCCGTCCTTTCTTTCACCTGATGGCCTTCGCGCGTACGTAAATATCAGGAACCACAATAGGCCAAGCAGGTACTTTCGACCATTATCCAGTGTAGACAGCCAGAGGCCAAATGGCGAGCGGCATACGGGTATAATCTGGACTTTTATTTTACTGTTATCTTTTGAACCATCTGTGGCAAGAAAGACAACCGACACCTCTGTCAGATCTGCGGGGTGCCCTCTGGCTGGAGTGGCTCAGAGGCCGCATTCTCATTTTATGATGCTCGGTGGGCGGTGAGATCGAGAAGAGGCGCTAGACTGAATGACTTCCTGGCAGCGGGAGTAGCGTGATCTCTAAGGCTGGCCGTCCACAGAATATACGCAAACACCAGTGAGAGAAGGACAAAGGCCACAAGATTATACGGGACTGGGATATTCAACTGAAAGACCACTGCGGTAATGACCGCGCCCGCCACCAATGAACTAGAGCTCCTGCCAAAAAATGCATTTCGCCCCCTTTCACTATCATTTTCGCGCATTTCGCTGGACATGAAATCGTGCGAATGGGCTAGTGAAAAGGGCCCAGTAACCTGGGTTTTTATGGCTAACGATATGCGCATTGCTTATAGATTATAGGAGTTTTGGGGGAGTGAAAACATCAGGCGAAAGGTGGATTACTGAAGTGGTTCACCGTCAGTGAGTGGCGACCGACACAGGAAATTTTTCGAGCCCATTCCAAGGAGGGGCTGATGTCCCTTTCAGCAGCCGTTGTATTCTTGCTCTTTCAAAAATCATGACAGAGATGGCGTTGGGGAGGGGGAAACCATGCAAGCCGCCCGCGGAATCTGTTGGACTGTGGGCGGACCGCCCTGTGCGGTGTCACGGAACTTCTATGGAGGGTGGGATGGATCTCCCGGATGGGATGCCGCATGACCGTCTGCTCCACGGCCCGGAGGGCATCGTGGGACTGCGGCCCGGACGGAACCCATAGGAGCTGTCCCGGAAATCCGCTTCATATATCGGGGTCAGCAACCGACTGACGGCCGCCTGCAAGAGGCGGTCCTCCACTTCCGGGATGCCGAGGGGCCGCTGCTTCTGCGGTTGTCCCGGTTTCGGGATATACACCCGACGGATGGGCGGCACGCGGTACGCGTGCGCCTTTAGCCGCTCGACCAGTTTGGCGATGCGAAATCGCCGCACGCGCGCATAGGCTGCCATGGTTTCCCCAACAGACCCGGGGCGCCGTGCGCATTGAGCGCTTGCCACGTTTCTTCCAGAAAGTCTTCCGTCAAATGGTGCGCCAGCGCGGTAAACCGCGCGGCAGGCTGCTGCTGTGCTCGATAGGCAATGTCGTCTAGGTGGGTGGACATGGGTTACTCCTCTCTGTGGTCGGACCATGGGTCCGTTAGACGACCGATAATCGCGACACCCTTCCCGATGTACACGGCTTTCCCGTGCGCGGAGTACTATGATGTCGTCCGACTGCTCCGGTGGCATTCCCGGCCCTTCGGCTCTCACCTATCGGGAAGCGGGTACGCGCGTCGCGTGACCGCCAGAGCTCTCCCAAGTTCTGGCCCATTTCGCTGTTTACGCTTAGCACCCGTCCTCACGGACGCGCACTCAAAACTCGATTCTCCGTCAATGACCTTGGCATAGGGCGGTTTCACAAATTTAGCAAACAGGATGAGAAAGACTGGGATTGCGCCCAAATTTAGTTGGACGTCGGGTTATCCCGGATCACCCTATGCCAGCAATCCGTCCGACACGCCCCCGTGGAATACGGACAACGATTGCAACACCGAGAACAGTCGCGGCATTGCCGGCCCTAAGTTATGTCACCCGGTGCCATCGCCTTGTTGGGATGAATATACTCAGATAAACGATCATCCCGGGACATCCGTGACAAAAAATTTTGATTACATTGTTGTCACAACTTTGGTGGCCTGTCGTTTTAATTCATAGTATGATAATAGTTTAGAAGAGATGATGCAGCATGATTCGGGGTCACCGGACATCTGGCCATCACGCCGACGGGACTGGGTCCCGCGCACGTGCCACGGTGAAGCCCTCTGGGGCCAGGACGTCAGGCAGCACGACACCGGTCATCGAGCGCGTCTGCTGCGCTCCATTCGTCGTCCGCGTCGAGCAGCGTGACGACCGCCTCGCCTCCGACAGCGACGTCCCCGGCGGCCACACCAGCAGGGACGTCATCCCCCTGCACGTCGGTGGTCACCCGAGCGCTGCAGTGGCTGCAAGCCCGGACGCATCAACCGCTGGGGTGGGTAAAACCGCGCCAGTTCCTGCGCGGTGGGATCTCCCCGATAGGATGGATCGGCGGGGCCGCCCCCCCTGTAAGATACCGTCCGCTTCAATTGGACGTGCTGGGTGAATCAGGCGGCTCCGGGCTTGTCGGTCCCGCATGCGACGCGCATGGGGTCGGTGGCCGGATTCGTGGGCGGAGGCGGGCCGTATTTCTAAGCGCAGACCCGCATCGATCATGCCTCCGGCGTGACCCGCTTCAACGGGTGGAGCGTGCGGCTGTATCCGACGTCTGTGGCCTATGGCGTCAATAACCCCGCCCTCGACACCGCGCATGTCCATTCATAGGTCAGTGGGACAATGCAACAGCTGAGGGGGGATGCAGAGCGAGATCGTGGTCATGTGTAGAGCCCAATTCATTGAGAGTAGGAGACGCCGTGAAGGATTTATTCAAATCTCATTCCCGCGAAAAGAAACGATCTTCTGATACGATTTTTAATGTGATTGCGGGCATTATTGTCATTGGGATGGTGGCCGTGGGCTTTTCCAACCATTTTTATGGACTTCTGGCTTCTACTAAATCTTCCAAGACCTCTGTCCCAAAGAAGGTAGTAGCCAAGCCAAAGCCCTTGCCGCAACAAATTTTGTTGCAAGTTACCCCCCAGTCCCAATTGCCGCAATTGCCGAATGGGGCCGAGGTGACGACCTTGTCCATGTTGTTCTCCGCCGTTGACCACCCGGTGAGCAAGGTGGTATTGGCCCAGAAGATTCATGTCGACCCGATGCGGGAAGTCATCAAAAGTTATAAGGATCAGGCGGGCCAAACGGTATGGCAGATTCTCAAGTGGGGCGATCCCAGTGTGGGGTATGTGGGCAATATGTATCAGTCTGGCAAGGGCTACGGGGTCTATCACGCTCCCATTTTAACTCTCATCAACAAAGTCTGGCCCAGGCATGGCGTCAATCTCACCGGCAAGCCTTTTTCTACTATATTGACGGCTGTCGGACACCGGAGGCCGGTGGAAATTTGGTCTACCCTCAACTTCCAGCCAACCACGTCCTGGATTTCGTGGCAAAGTCCAGAAGGGTTAATCAAAGCTACACCTGACGAAAACACGGGGCTCATCGTTGGGTACAACAAGGTCGCCGGCTATGTCTATGTGGACAATCCGGGATCCGGAACGCTCCAAAAGGTACCTATGAAACCGTTCGAAGAGGCTTGGAAACAACTGGGTAGCCAAGCAGTGACAGTGACTGTCCCGGTGCCGTTGCCAAAGAAGAGGGCAATCAACGCGAAGACGAGTGGCCCCAAGAAACACTCTGGCACGAAAAAGGGTTAGTCGGGGGCGGTTCGCGTTAGGTTAGGCGTGTCATAGATGGTTACCTGATGAACATCCTAGACAGACTATATGCTAAAACCCATTCAGATGCGATGTGGCCGTGGTCACCATGTTTAAGGCAAGGAAGCCCCCTACTGGGTCCATCGGTCCACAGCCTGCCTACGATAGTGCTGGCGACCATGTCGCCTGCCGTAAAACCATAATGACACCAATTTGGGTCCCGGTCCGGCGGTTTTCATGATCAGCCGTGTTAAGATTATCACCGCAATTTGGTGGGCGGATCGCGTGATCAGAGTTGCTATCTAAAGAGCCATGAAATGCCGGGTAGACCATAGCGAAGGTTGGCCGTGCAGATGGACACCCTCACTTTTTAATGCCGCACGACGGGGAGATTCCGCCAAACTTGGATGGCGTGTAATTGGTTCGTTCGGTTTGCGCAAGCGGAGCAATTCCCCTGGCCATTGCCGTATCGAGAGGGCTGCTATAGGGCACCACCACGGTGGCCGTTCCCCTAAAATTTCCCGCTCGGTACGGAAGGTGTTCACTGGGCCCAAAACCGTTGACTCGCCAGTTCGGCAAAACGAAACGACAAACCATGGTAGAAGGCGGCGCGCTGATACCAATCGGCCATTTTCGCTTTGCAAGCAGGGGCTAGCGGTTGATGCCCCGTCGGAAGGACTTTGGGTAGCTGGGGTTGAGGCAATTAAAGCCCCTACCGAGGAAACTTCGCTACGCGCGGGATGGAGGTTGTAACTGCTTTATAATTTGCTCGTAAAGAATTACAATGGATGGTATAATATTCCTAGGTGATCAGCATATGGAAGAACAATTCGTAAGTATCGGCAAGGCGGCCAAGATGATTGGCATGAGCATTGAAGGCTTGCGCCATTGGGAAGCGACGGGGGTTCTCGTGCCGATGCGGACCTTGACGAATCAGCGGCGTTATCGTGTGGCGGACTTACAGGCTTTGTTATCAGAGAACCTCCAGGTTGGTCAGGCTTCGCGCTGTATCCTGTATGCTCGCGTCCCCACCAAAAAACAACAAGAGGCCGGGAATTTGGATCGACAACTGGGACGACTCACCGCCTTCGCGGCGGAGCAACAATGGCAGGTGGTCACGGCTTTAACCGATGTCGCCAGTGGCTTAAATGAAAAGCGGCGGGGGCTGCATCAACTGTTGGAACTCGCTCAGCAGCACCAGGCGGGCATCGTGGCGGTGGAGTATAAGGATCGTCTAGCCCGCTTTGGATTCGCCTACTTAGAAACCTTTTTGCATGCCTTCGGCGTGCGTGTGGTCATCATGGAGCATACGGCGAAGGATGACCAGCAGGAACTCGTCGACGATTTGATTGCCATCACGACATCGTTCTCGGCCCGCATCTACGGCAAGCGTGGGGGCAAAAAGGTGGCCACGACCGTGCGTCAAGCGATGGCCACATTAGCCGAGGAAGGAGACTCCGTATGAAAACGACCATTTTTGGTGTGCTCCTCGATGTGAATGAAGACCAGGACACGGCACTCCGTCGCCTCATGCGCGAGTATGGGTTTATGATGCGATTTGCCTTCAAGCGGCTCAGCGAAGGCATGATTAAAGTCGGAGCCATTGAACGGCATTGTGCGAGTGAAATGGGATTGCCTTTACGCTATGCCAAAGATGCGGTTCATGACGCGCAAGAGCTGATCACAAGCCGTCGTCAAGCCATGCAAGACGCGCTAACCCTCTGGCAACGCCGCGCCAAAAAAACCGCGACACGCCTCGCGGTGCTGAAAAAAGATCATCCCGACTCCCGACGGATCCCGGGCTTGGAGCGTAAACTCCTGCGGCAACAAAAACATGTCGCCATGTATCAGAAGCATGTCACAGAGAAGACCTTTCCTCCCGTCGTTTTCGGCACGCGCCAGCTGTTCTTGGAACGCTTTCATACACTGGCAGACCCGTTAGCCGAGTTTCAACGGCAAAAAGTCTGGAAAGAACAATGGGACGAAGGGCGCAACGGGCGCCTGTCTGCTCGGGGTGATCGGACAAAAACGGGCAATCCGCTCCTGCGCCTTCACGAAGGACCGGACCATTGGCTGTTAGAAATGTCTTTGGATGAACGGGATACAGAGAAAAAGGGCATCCGCTACCGTCGGCTGTCTCTGCCTCTCTATGTTGCTCGCAAGGTGCATAGTAAAACTGGGAAGATCAACGGACGGGATTATGAAGGGTTACTGCGTCGAGTACTGGCGTCTGGTGATCCGTACCAAGTCGAAATTCTCCGGCGGCACGGACGCTATCAGGTGCGGATCACTGTGGAGGAAGAACCTGCTGCACTGCAAACCTATCCGGTTAACGGGTGGGTCGGCGTGGACACCAATGTCACCTTTTTAGCTCTCTGCCATGTCCGCCCCGATGGCAATCCGCAAGGTTTTGCCACCTTCGGCGATAGCCGCCTGTACGATGCGCGGGCCACTCAACGGGATGCCATCATCGGTGCGGTGACCCATCAAGCCGTGCAGTGGGCCAAAGAACGCGGAGCGGGTCTCGTGGTGGAAAACTTAGATTTCATTCACGACAAAGATGTGAGCGCCAAGTTCAATCGGGTGACCCACCAGTTTACCTACCGGGCGTTCTTGACGGCGTTAAAACGCCAAGCCGCCCGTGAGGGAGTCGAAGTGCGTAAGGCGAAGCCCGCTTACACGTCCATTATTGGACGATTGAAGTATCAACCGCAGTATGGGATCAGCGTCCATCACGCCGCCGCTTTGGTGATTGGACGGCGCGGAGGGCTGAAGGTTTGGCGGGAGAATGTGCCAAAACCCTTGCGTGAATGGATGCAACGACGAGGAAAATGGAGCGGCACCGCCTATCGCCGAACGGATTGGAGTGCATGGAACAAAGTTACGCAAGAAATTAAGATCGTTTTACTGAAAAATCGTCAATACCTAAACGCATGGCTTGGTCAGCGTCACCAGATTTACCAGCATTAAAAACTCGAATCATACGGTCCCTGCCGTAGTCACACAGTGAAAGACGCGGCGGGGCATCTGAATGAGGAGCCGGGTAACACCTGGGCCGAGGGCACCACGCGAAAGACAGGGGCGAGACCCACAGCCATTCTCTTTCGTGGATCCTTGGCGGCGAAAGGGAGCGGGCCGTCCCGTCGATCCCCTTTCAATAGTGCGAGAACAGCCCTCCAGCGGACGAATCCTGTGAGATCCGCGCTGCCGTTGGCAGTGACCTCGAACGACGGTTTACGAGGTTTTTTTAACCAGGGGAGTTCCCGCGACCAGATGCTCTGAGGGCGCTTGATTTCGCGGGCCTGTTAGCGGAATAGACCGGATTGGATCTAAGAGCGAACTTCATAGTTCGACACATCTTGTGATATACTCGGTTTTGCCGCATAAAAAACTCTCCCTAAGGACGGTGCCCTCATGTGTGGAATTTGCGGCGTGGTTAACGGAAGTGGGCAAGCAGTGAACCCACGAGTTCTTTCTGCCATGATGAATTTGATGCGCCACCGTGGGCCGGATGACGAAGGCATGTGGTGTCGACAGCATGTGGGAATTGGATTTCGCCGCCTTTCCATATTGGACCTAGCCGGTGGTCACCAGCCGATGACGGGCGAAGATCCCAACATCGTGGCCGTGGTCAATGGGGAGATTTACAACTACCAGGCCCTGCGTGCCCAGTTGCAACGCGAAGGCCACCACTTTGGTAGCCACAGTGATGCCGAAGTCATTCCCCATTTATATGAAGAGGGCGGAATTAATCGTGTGGTTCGCGATTTGCGGGGCATGTTCGCAGTGGCCATTTGGGATGGGCACGATGAGAGCTTGTATCTAATCCGCGACCACTTCGGGATTAAGCCGCTATACTATAGCTCGGATGGTCAATCCTTGCGCTTTGCTTCGGAAATACGCAGTTTGTTGGCGTCACTATCCCGCTATCCCGCTATTAATTGGCAGGCGTTGTGGCATTTCTTTACCTTTCAGTATGTGCCGGATCCCCTAACTATGTTTCAGGGGATTTACCATCTTCCTGCCGGCCATTACCTCCGCTTCCACCGCGAGCAGTTGTCGATCACTCGGTATTGGGAATTGCAATTTGCGCCTAGTCCCGAGTTAAGCATAGACGAGGCATCGACCCGGATCCGGGGCGCCTTGCGTGATTCGGTTACCCGGCATATGCAAAGCGACGTGAAGTGGGGCGCTTATTTATCAAGCGGAATCGATTCCAGCCTGGTGGTGGCCTTACTGCGCGAACATGCGGAAGTGGATACCTTTAGTATCGGCTTTAGTGGTCAGCATCATGAGATCAATGAACTTCAAGTGGCACGGATGACGGCCGAGGCGCTCAATACGCGTCATCATGAAGTGGAGATCAGTCAGCGAACCTATGAAGACAGTCTGCCGAAGATCATTGCTGCGCAAGAAGAGCCGATTGCCGATCCCAGTGCGCCCGCTCTCTATTTTTTGGCCCAGGAGGCTAGGAAATATGTGACCGTAATCCTGTCCGGGGAAGGAGCCGACGAACTTTTTGGCGGCTATCCTATCTATCAAGAGCCCCTTGCCCTAAGCCCCTTTAGACGGATGCCTCAGAGCCTAAAGCGCACACTCAGGCGGGCGGCGGAGATTTTGCCGTCTGGCATGAAGGGCCGAGGCTACATCGAACGGGGCACCACAGCTTTGAACCGTCGCTTCATTGGCAACGCCAAAATGTTTTCGGATGAGGAAAAACAGGAGTTTTTAAGAGGTTCCCAGTTCGCCCATCTCCACTCGTCGTTTTCGGTTACCGATCCCTATTATGAGGCGACTCAACATCTTGATGAACCCGCTCAGATGCAAACGGTGGATTGTCATACCTGGTTGACCGGGGACATATTAATGAAGGCTGATAAAATGTCGATGGCCCATTCCTTGGAATTGCGGGTGCCGTTTCTCGACGTCGAGGTCTTTGAAAAGGCAGCACGCGAACTGCCTCCCGAGTTGCGTGTCAACCGCGCAACCACGAAGGTGGCTTTACGCAAAGCGGCCGAAGGGATTGTGCCTGACATGATTGTGAATCGGCCCAAAGTCGGGTTTCCCATCCCTATTGTGGATTGGATCGCCCATGACATGAACCCCTTTATCCGGGATGTATTTGCCAGTGTGAGGCCAGACTTTGTCGAACCCAACTATTTCCAAGACTTGCTGGACTCCCGCACCTATGTTTGGAACCGGGATCGAAAAATTTGGACTGGGCTGACTTTCCTTTTATGGTACCGAGCGTTTTTTTCTGAGAGTGCGGACTAGCAAAACGGCATCCTACATGTGGACAATCCCGTAAGCTCAATGTGAGGTGTATTATGCGTTCTTCAATCCAACAGACAACGAAAAAGCATCACGTCAAGTGGCGGCGTCTCTTTTTTGGCCTAGCGGTGGTGGTGGCCGGAGGAATCCTGGCCTATCACTATGTGGTAGGCGCACCGTCCTCCCACCATCAAGTGGACGTGGCCAAAACGCGTGGAAATCGTTACCAAAGGCCTGTCAAGAAATCGGGCTCCGCGCGGTCTATCCCGGCGATGCCCGCGTCCTTCTTAATGCGCGTGCCCGCCCAATCTCAATTTCCACAATTGCCCAATGGTTGTGAAGTAACCTCGCTGTCTATGCTTTTGGATGCGATAGGACACCCGGTAAGTAAAATGACCTTGGCGCAAGAAATGCCCAAAGATCCCACACCGGTTCAGTTGGTCGAAACCACTGACGCCCAAGGCCAAGCCGTGCACAAGGTGGTCTATTGGGGAAATCCTAATGTGGGATTTGTGGGTAGCGTCTACAAGGCGGGCGAAGGCTATGGCATCTATAACGGCCCGATGATGCGCTTGTTAAACCAGGTGGTGCCCGGCCAAGGTCAAAATCTCACCCACGAGTCTTTTAATCGAATTCTCGCCCATGTGGCACAAGGAGTGCCAGTGGAAGTTTGGACGACTCTGACTTTTAAGCCCACAGCAGACTGGATCACCTGGAATAGTCCGGAGGGATCGGTGCAGGCCACGCCCCTGGAACATGCAGTCATCATTGTGGGATACAACCGCCAGGATTTGTTTATCAATAATCCATGGACTGGACAGGCCGCGGAAAAAGTAGCGAAGGCCCCTTTCATCGCCGCTTGGAAGCAATTAGGTGAGCAGGCCATTACTGTCAAAGCGCACGCCAAGACTGGGCCATAATATCGTCCTAAAATGACTTTGTCCATCTCCAAAGGAATTGTTACTATCCAGGTCCCCCAGAGACCTTCCTTCTTGGGGTCGACCCTCTGCAAAAAAAGTCCGCGAGGTAGGGGGTGGAGGCAGCTATCCTCTTTACTTTACGGAGGGTGGTGGGGGTGGCAACTTGAGCTGTGTATCCCTCGTCGGAGACCCCTGTGGCAAGCGCTCAGCATCGGGCACCAGACGGCGCCGCTGCGATTCCACCATGCTCGCCGTTTGGACCGAGTAAACGCCCACGGTGTGGCCGCGAATACCATTGCGTCCTAACCGATGACGCTCAATTTCTCCTCGGATAAAATGTGTGCTCGGGGGCGCCATACACCCACACCGAGCAATCCCAGCGATTAGGAGGGCGATGTGCGCGCGGCCGTTGTAGGCGCGCGATAATCACTGCCGACCGTAATTTTGATGTCCCAGGGTGTCGTATGGTAAGCGGTAAAGGTGCTGACCGCGGGCCCCGTAATCTGGGCTACCCGGTCTCCCAGCCAGCGATCCCCCGTGGTATTCAAAATGACTGTCCGATGATGATTGTGGTGATTGGCCCATCCGATACCAGCAACCGTATAGCCCTGAGCGGTTAATTCCTTGGCTAAGGCTTGGGCGGGCAGCAATGTGCTGGTGCCACTCGCAATATAAAAGCGCAGACTTTTTTTCTGCGCAGCGGTCAACGGGTGAGCCAGCAAGACGTCCTCCACCAAAATACTGGCCAAATGGGGATCATAAGTCCAATAGCTAAGATTTTGATGCATATAGGGGTCCATATGGGTGGACCCGTAACCCGGCACCGTCGCGAACCGCAACGTTTGAACCGGAATGTGCCGCCCTAAGATGCCTAAAGATACTAATTGATTAAGCCCCAGGTTGGTATAACTCAATGCGTGGATCACGTCGGCGGCAATCTGCGGCCACCGGGTGATGTTTTGCGGTTTAAGCAACTGTGTTGCCATATCCCGCAGGAGTTGCTGCTGCTGTTGAATGCGTCCGATATCCCCTAAATTCGTCGCGCGGAACCGGGCAAATTCCAATACTTGTTGCCCATTTAAATGATGGACCCCTTGGGTAAGGTTGATGCCCAAGGGGTCACCCTTCGCTTCATACACTTCATTTTGCGGAACATTGACGGTCAGTCCGCCCATGTCATTGATAACTTTTTCAAATTGAAACATGCTCATATAGGCGTAATAATCGATCGGCACGTGAAACGTCGTCTGCACCACCTGGACCATTTCTTTGACGCCGCCAAAATAGGTGGCTTCAGCGATTTTGGTCTTGCCGATGCCAGGCAGGGTGACGCGGGTATCCCGTGGAATCGACAAGACCCCCACCGCTTTGGTTTGGGGATTGAGTGAAACCACAATAATGGTATCGGCCCGATCTTGCACCTTGCCGTTCGTAATCACCTGGTGATTGATCGTGGCAAGAGAACTCCCCATTAAGAGAAAGGTAATGCGGTGATCAAAAGCCGGATTGCCCGTAGCCTGGTTGTACTTGACCACACGCGAGGGGAGCAACACATCTTGAGGATTTGCATAATACCTATACGCGCCCACACTCGCCGCTCCCAGCATGATGATTCCCCCCAGAGCCCAGTACAGCCACCGATGACGGTGTTTCGGGCGGGGGATGTCCCTACGGCGCCGATGAACCACAGTGAAATACCTCCTTAAGTGACCGGTAGTCGTGGTGGTCACAATACTACCATTATACACTACAACCTCAAGCCTACGGTTAATGTACTCTCCATGGCTGTCGGGGAATTGTGTAACAAGACTATCCTACAGGGCTCTCAGTCGCCGGACAATGGGACGCATTTACACCAAAAATGCAGTAAGTCGGATGAGAGATTGGGGACCAGGTGATCACGCTCTTTGCCCTGACTCTGTGCATCTTGGGCGCCCGCATGGGACAGTGCGTTCCACCCGGAAGGCCGGAAGGCTACGGCTAGGATTGGGTAGCGTGGAAAACGCGTTTCCGGAGGAGATCAAATCCGGCGCGTGCATTCATCAGCTATGTCAGGCGTTAAATTTTATTGTTAAAGCCTTCGACCATGCCCTGATTCCATTCCGTGGTGAGGTCCGCGAGGACGGCATCGTAGTCTTCCCGCAGGTCGCGTCCGCTAAATTGAGCAGTTGCCTTGCCGCTGGTCTCCGTGGCATGCCGCCACGCTGATAACGCCGATCCCCCGGGAGGGTGCGTGGTCATCGTGTGGAAGGTACACGATGTGCAAGACGCGCTGAAAGCGGTCCTGGCCGACACCTTGCAGGCCATGCTCGACAGCGAATTGGACACGCATCTGGGCTACGACAAGTACGCCATTCAGCAAAAGCAGACCACGAACAGCCGCAACGGCCACAGCCGGAAATCCCAATACGGGGACGTAGAATTAGCGGTTCCCCGGGACCGCGAGGGCACGTTTACCCCGATCGTGGTACCCAAGCATCAAACCGCGATGGTGGGGATCGAAGATCAGATTATCGCCCTGCCATCACCAAGAGGGGCTAAGCGGGCATCGGCTTTCCGAGTGCTGAGACGGCGTAATAATCGGCAGACAGTGCCGGATTCAACGGGTGGAATGCCGACAGAGCTAGGGCACTCACGAGGACAGGTGGGAGAGCGGGTCAAGGTGGGAGACCCCGACTGAGAGCAATATCGGGGGCGGATGTATACGGGAAAACTGTGGCCCGACGGGCTCCCTTGCCATTTGGGGCGCAAAGGGCCTTTGCCAGGGGGATGGGCTAGTGCCTTATTCCTCATTCTTCATCTCCCTGCCGTGGCGGTGATATGCGAATATATCACGGGCCAGGGCTGAATTTGGTGCTGCTTACCATGTGTGGCCTGAGAGCCTGGCGCGGAGCGGTGAGTAGAAATGGATGCTGCCTTCAATCAGTGGTCCAGCTAGTGAAAATCCGGCAGACGGCGGTCAAGCTACAACCGCCAGAGCCTTCACAACCCAGATCTACGGACCCCGCAATACAAGCCGGACAACCGCGTGTACTGCCGTTGTCCATATGTTGGAAAAAGGGGGATTGCCATGAGTTCACAGGGCGACTAGCCCGTTTTTCCAATCTTTTGGATAGGAATCCTCCCTCAGAAAGTTGCTATGCTGGGGGCACCGCATCTGAAAGGTGTGGAAATTGGCTGGGGGAGGCCACCGTGTGAAATTATGGCTGATGACGCAGGGAAACAGGATCAAGACATGGCTGAGCGCCAAAGAGGGAAACGTCTTCATCGAAAACGGCATCTGGATCATTATCGTTGTCCTTGCGATGATCTTACCTATCGAGGCCTTGCGCAACGCTTTGGTGGGAGCTTTCAATCAAATCACCAGCAATCTCAACGCCATTCCATAGTGCCGTCATGGAGCCGCATGGCAGGGACGGAAGGCAATAGTTTTATCGAAATCCTCTTGGTTCTACCGATTTTGCTGAGCGTAATTTTTGGAAGTGTCGGGATTTTCCAGTGGATGCAGACAAGTTATGTCGCTGGTGAGGCTGCGCAGGCCGGTGTTCAGGAATGGGCTGCAACGGGCAATGCCCAAGCCGCACAGCAGCAGGTGCATCAAACGCTCAGCGCTGAGGGGTACGGTTCTAGTGGCGTGAGTGCGGTGTATGCGCGGCAGGGTGCTTTGGATGAGATTACCGTCTCCCTGCCGGTCAATGCGCCGATGTGGCCGTATTCTAGAGTAGCGTCGACGCGGTCAGCATTTCAAGGAGCAGGCGGGGGCAATGGATCATCATCGTGGTGGTAATGTGTTTATTTGGACCTTGTTGTGGATGATGCTGGTGATGGCTGTCGTTCCCGTATTCGTCAATGCTTCCGTTCTGATAATTCGGCACCAACAACTTATGGACGCGATGGATAGCGCGTTAGAGGCCGTTCAGAGTCAACCGTCGGGAGATGGCGAGCGAGCTCGTATGGAGTTCACGCATGACCTTCAGGAGGAGCTCACCCAAAGCTCCGTGCAGGTCATTTCCTTTTCAGATACGGGTCAACAACTGGAAGCTACTGTCCAGTGTGCTGTCGTCCTGCCCATTGCGGTGGGGCAGGACGACAGCGGTACAATCCGAGGGACGCTGCAGATCTATTAGCGGGACAGGCAATTCCTGTCCCGCTCCTCTGCGTGTACCCGTCCCGGGCATGTGCTGGTCCCGAACACGGAATGCAAGAAGGGAATCTGCGGATGCGTAGGTCATGCGCACAGCCATCGCCTCGGACCCCGATGGCCGTGGCAGGATATTGAGACGTTTAAGGCTGTGGCTCCCCGCCCGCAGCCACGGCAGCCAGCCAGTCGGGAAGCGACGGGACGTCAAGGGACGGCAGCGCGTGCGGTGTCAACCCTTGCAGATGGTCCAAGGAACACTTTCCCGTGGCAACAGCGACGATAGGGCAGGGACACTGCCGCGCCGCCTCCACATCCTGAACGGTGTCCGCGATGAACAGTGAGGAAAATTCCCCGAGATTATACACATTGCGGGCTGCGATCTGAGCGGCCCGTAAAATTTCAACCCGGGAGTGGCCATCCTCAGCGAAACCACCGACCGGAAAATATTCCTGCAGTCCAAAGTGTGAGAGCTTCAGGTATGCTGACTCACGGTAATTGCCTGTGGCCAGAGCCAGCGAAAAGCGGGGGTCGCCGCTGAGGTGTTGCAGTAGGGTCGAGACTCCGGGCAAGATGCGCCCGTGGCTTTGGGGCAGCTTGGCGGACAGCAGCCGGTAATACTCGGATTTAAAGCGCCTCTCACCATCAGAAATGTTGACATGATGGTGACGCAGGGCGGTGTCCACAATCTGGGAGTCAGTGCCCCCTGCGAACTCTACGCCACGGAAGGCCTGAGGCACGCCGAAGGTCTTGGCAAAAGCCGCTGTCATGGCCCATGACCCAGCTCCTCCGGCGTGGATTAAGGTGCCGTCAATGTCAAACAGGAGAAGAATTTTGGATAGGGCATCAGTCATGGCTGAAGGATGTCTGAATTCAACTGTGCCGCGCTGGCGCTGTCAAGGAACCAATGCACCTGCCCGTGGTTAGGCTGGATAAGGGAAGCGGGCACATGGAGGTGGCTGTTGAATATCTGGGAAATGATCTCGCTCTTGCCGCTACCCGTGACCAGAAAGGCCACGCGGCGACTGTTGTTCAGCAAGGGCAGGGTAAACGTGTAGCGCCAAGACTGGTGTGTCGGCACATAGACATGGCTCACGATGTCATCTGAGCTGAGAACGGGCTGGCCAGGGAACAAAGACGCGGTATGGCCCTCAGGTCCGAGGCCCAAAAGCACCACGTCAAGGGAGGGCGGAAGCGTGATGGTGTTCCCCATGGTCAACTGGTGGCGGTAATCCGCTAGAGCCAGCGCCGGCGCATATTCCGTCTGCCACCGGTGGACTGCCTGCGGTGGGGGATCAAGATGGGTGAGCAGCGATTCGGACGCCATTTTGAAGTTGCTGTCAGGGTGAGTGGGCGGAACCTCGCGCTCATCACTGAAGAATATTTCCGTCCGCGACCAGTCCCACTCCTTCTGCAAGCGGGGCTGTGCCAGGTAGGAATATAACTGGCGGGGTGTGCTTCCTCCCGACAAAGCCAACAGAAATACCCCGTGATCGCTGATGGCTTCCTGGGCCTGTGCGCTCAGCCACTGGGCGAGAGCTGAAACAGTATCAGATGGGCTGGGCGCTGTATAAACAATAGGATCCGGCATCAATGAATATCCCCCCTGTGCGGTGTGCGGGCCGTTATAAGCGCTCGTTGAGAATTAGTGATGCCAGCGCTTCATCATATAGTTGGTCGTGGCCCCGGTTGAGCAGTTTGACTACATCGGTCACGGGATCGGCAAGATTGCAGGGATCTATTACTTCATATAAAATCTCCGATGGCGTGGCTAGATGGGTCTGCAACCGATTGCCGATTTCTTCCGATGACAGGGACAGCGCGCCGCGAATAAAAGAAACAGCGGGATCCGGGCCTTGGTGAATTTCTACGGGAATGGCCTGCCCGAACTCCGTGATGAGAGAGATATAGTCCGGATCAACATCCACAATTTGCCACCCCAGGCGGTCAATGAGCCAGCCCAGAAGCATACGCCAGCCTGTTGACTTGGATGACGGCCAGGTGATAGAAATTTTTTCTGGTCCGGAGATCACCGCAAGAGCCTCGGAAAAATCGGTGAGGTTGGCCCAGTGGGCACGCCAGAGGCCCAGGCGCTGCCAATATAAGTCGTCAATCATCAGGCCTAGCCGCCGGCTGTCCTGCATTACCGTCTTCCACGGAGTCAGCCCAGTTTGCTCGGTATCTATGACCAAATGGCTGAAGCCTGTGCTTAACAAATCCCAGCGGAAGCCAGGCAGTGGGGGCACTCCCAGCCACAATAAATAGGCCGGGAGATCAGATTTGATCAAAGACTGGACCAGATCAATCCAGTGATTGGCCAGACCACCTTGCAAGTTCATTTGCACACATTCCGAGAATAAGATAGGAGGCTCGTGGGGCCGCCTGTAGGTAATCGTAGCCGATAATTCTGCGTCGACATGAGTAGGGGCCTGAGCGGAATCGACGACCGGATTGATAATCAGAACCCGAGAGGGGTGAACCCGGGAAATTTGTCCAGCTAGGTCGGCCCAGTCCGCGGGAGGGATGCCCTTGACATACAGTCCCAGCGTCAATACGGTGGCTGTTACGGGAAGAGTGCCGCCAAGCGATTGCGGGACGGATGTGCGCAAAAGCTCAAGCAGTTCTGGGCCTTTGATATTCGGATGATTCCAATGCAATGTCTGGCTTTCCACTAGTTTTTCCTCCGCTTCCAGTCTTAGGGCCGGCGCCAACGAAAACCATCGCGCGCAATCAGCTCGTCAGCCTCAGGAGGTCCCCAAGTGCCCGCTTCATATGTGGGAATGGGACCCTTCGCCCGTTCCCATCCTGTCAACAGGGAGGTCACAAGAGACCATGCAGCCTCTACCTCGTCCTTGCGGGTGAAAAGAGTCGAGTCCCCAATCATGGCGTCAAGCAGCAGACGCTCGTAGGCCTCTGGAGCCTGGTCGGCAAAGGATGTGCCATAAAGGAAGTCCATATTGACCGTGCGTATCCGTACGATAGGGCCCGGTACTTTGGCTCCAAACCGCAAGGCAATGCCTTCATCGGGCTGGATTTTCAAGGTCAGCAGGTTGGGCTCTAAATCAGGCGTCGCGGTCTGGTTGAAAAAGCGGTGCGGAGCCTTTTTGAACTGAATCGCAATCTCAGTGGCGCGTTTCGCCAGGCGTTTCCCCGTGCGGAGGTAAAAGGGGACACCGGCCCACCTCCAGTTGTCAATCAACAGGCGCATGGCCATATACGATTCGGTGCGGCTGTCCGAAGGGATGTCTGGCTCGTCCAGATATCCCGGCACCTTTGTCCCTTCCACATAGCCCTCGTCATATTGGGCGCGGACGGTATATTGGGCGACATCGCGGGTGGACAGCGGGCGTATGGCCCGGAGCACTTTCACTTTTTCGTCGCGGACGGCATCGGCCTCAAATACTACGGGAGGTTCCATAGCAATTAAGGATACCAATTGCATCATGTGATTTTGCACAATATCGCGCAGCGCCCCTGCCGTATCATAGTATGTGCCGCGTCCTTCCACTCCCAGCGACTCTGCCACCGTAATCTGCACATGGTCAATGTACTGGCGATTCCATAATGGCTCAAATATCCCGTTGGCGAATCGGAACACCAAAATGTTCTGCACCGTCTCTTTGCCGAGATAGTGATCGATGCGGAAAATCTGGGTTTCGTCGAAGACCTTATGTAGTTGGGTATTCAACTCAATAGCAGACGCAAGGTCGCGGCCAAAAGGCTTTTCCACGATAATGCGCACCCATCCTTGGTCATGGGGCGGGACGTTCAGGCCTACCTCGCCCAGGTGCTCCGCAATGATGGGATAGAAGGTGGGAGGGGTGGCAAGGTAGAAGAGATAATTGCCGACCATGTGCTGGTCTTCATTGATCCGGAGCAACAAATCCCGCAACTCCTCATAGGCATGGGCATCATCGAAGTTCGCAGCCACATAATGCATGCCGCTGGCAAACTGCTCAAAGATGTCGGGATTGAGAGGCTGGCGAGAGAATTGTTCGATGGAGTGGCGGATCTCCTGGCGGAACGTGTCATCATCAAAAGGCTGGCGTGAAAAGCCAACCACATTGATTTGGTGGGGGAGCCAGTGGTCCACCATTAAGTTGTACAGTGCGGGGAACAGCTTGCGATGAGCTAAATCTCCAGCGGCCCCAAAGATGATTACGGTAAAAGGCTGGGGGCGGCGGCTCTCAACGAGCCCCTCCCGCAGCGGATTGATCGTGGTTTGTGTATCGGTCATAATCTTCTCCGTCCCTTTCGCGTTGACACTTTTACTCAGTCTTGACGCCATGTCCGCCGAACTCATTGCGCAATGCGGCAATGACTTTAGCGCCGTAGGATTCTTCTTGCCGCGAAGCAAACCGGGCGAATAACGAGGCGGTAATCACAGGGGCTGGAACATTTTCGTTGATGGCCTCCTGAATTGTCCACCGTCCCTCTCCGGAATCCTCGATGTAGCCGCGGATGTCCTTGAGGCCGGGATTCTTCGCATAAGCGTCTTCCAGCAGCTCTAGGAGCCATGACCGGACTACGCTGCCATGATTCCACAGAGCGGTAATGGCAGGGAGGTCCAAGGGGAACTGGCTTTCCTTGAGAATTTCGAAGCCCTCAGCATAGGCTTGGAGCAACCCGTATTCAATCCCGTTGTGCACCATTTTCACGAAGTGGCCCGATCCCACTGCTCCCGTGTGCAAGTATCCGTCGGCGGGCGCCAAGGTTTTGAATATGGACTCGCAGTACTGGACAGCCTCGTCGGACCCGCCGACCATCAGGCAGTAGCCATTGGCTAACCCCCAAACGCCGCCGCTGGTGCCTGCGTCAATGAATTCGATTTGCTGGTTCTTCGCCAGTTTGGCCCGCCGCATGGAGTCATGGAAATTGGAATTTCCCCCATCGATAATGATGTCGCCAGCAGAGAGCAGGCTCAAAAGAGTTTCCAGGGTCTGTTCGGTTGGGTCGCCGGAGGGGACCATCATCCAGACTACGCGGCGTCCTTCCAGTTTGTTAACCAGTTCGGGAATGGAGGCTGCACCGACAGCGCCCGTGCTCTCGATTTCGTGGACAGCCTGCGGGCTCCTGTCATAGGCCACCAACGAGTGGCCGTTTTCTGTCAGGCGCTTGACCATATTGCCGCCCATGCGTCCGAGTCCAATCATTCCAATCTTCATACTGATCGCCTCACTTTTCACGGATTGTCTTTACAGTGTTGTCGAGAATCGTTAATCCTTCCGATGCCGAGCCGTCCATCACGATGCGGAGGACCCGCCGCTGGTGGGTTTGCAGGGCTTGGTAGTCTCCGATGGCCTGGGCCTCGATGAGAGTGAGAAAGTCGAAGGGCTCACCCGGAATCGGGACACTCGGGCCGTCTGCTGAAACAATTTGGATGAATAGTCCGTGGTTATTGCCGCCTTTATGCAGTTGCCCCGTGCTGTGCAGGAAACGGGGACCGAAGCCGAGGGTGGTCGGCGCTTTCCACGTCCGCCCAATCTCCCCGCGGATTTTTTGCAAAGGTACCCATGATTTCTCGTTGGGTTCGACATAGGCCATAATGGCGATATAATCCCCGTTGGTGAAAGTATCCAGCAGTGATTTAAGGGTAGTGGCCAGCGAGGCACCGGGGCTAACAGCAAAGTGATCAGCCGACCAGTGCATGATTCCCTGAGTGCCGATTTCCGTTTCTGCCGGGAGGGCGTGGGCCTTTTTGAACTCTTCCAGCACCCGCTTCGTGTTGTCTTTGCTTTCTTGCACGTTGGGCTGGTCAAACGCGTCGATTTTGAGTACGGAGCCGGCGATGGCCGTGGCAAATTCCCACCGGAACAGCTCACCGCCCAGGGATGTGCGGTCTGCCATGGGCAGAATGACCACGGGGTGACCCACAGCCCGGAGTTCTGCGATTTTTTTGTCCAAAGCCTCGTCAGGATCGCTTTCGATTTGGTAGGCGATAAACAAACGGTCCGCTGAATAGTCCCGCACAGGGAGGGCGGGTTCATGGGCAATGGGCAGAAGTCCTGTGCCTTCTTTGCCGGTGGATTCGGCCAGGAGCTGCTCGATCCAGTCTGAAAACTGCCCGAGGGCCTCAGGCATCAAGAGAGTCATCTTGTCGCGCCCCTGAACAGCAAACGAGCCCATCAGCGCGCCCAACAGCGCCCCCGGGTTATCCTTTACGGAAGAGAGGCGGCATAGCTGCTGCATGTCCTGAGTATTGACCAGCAACGCTTCCAAATCGATGCCGGACAAGGCGGCAGGAACCATGCCGAACCACGACAGCGCAGAGTAGCGCCCGCCGATGTCTGCGGGATTCAGGAAGGTCTTGCGAAACTGATGGGACTGGGCCTCGTCGACTAACAGAGTGCCGGGGTCAGTAATGGCGACAAAGTGGTCCCCGGGCTTTGCGCTGACCGCGCTGACAGCATCCCAAAAGTAACGGAAGTATTCTTGCGGCTCAGTAGTCGTTCCGGACTTGCTCGCTACGATAAAGAGGCTTGTGGCCAAGGGCAGGCTGTTTTTCAGAGCCGTGACGGCGTCTGGATTGGTGGAATCCAAAACGTGCAGGCGGAGATAAGGCGCTTGCGCTGGAAATGTATGGAGCAAGACGTCGGAAATCAGGCTGCTGCCGCCCATTCCCAGAACAATGACGTCGGTGTACCCATCATCGATGACGCTCTGGGTAAACGCGGTCAAGTTCGGAATGTCTTTAGCGACGGCTTCGGGGACACTAAGCCACCCCAAGGCGTTTTTGATAATGGCTTGGTGTTCCGGTTCCTGTTTCCACAGCGAGGCATCGTGGTTCCAGACCCGTGTGACCGCGTCGGCGCTGGTCAGGCTGGCGACCACTGGGTCAGCGGTGGCGTGAAGGATGTCCTGAGTCCAGTCCGCTGGCTCCAATTCGCTGACAATGGCAGCCCGCTTCCTTTTCAGCCCGCGGAACAGTGTGACAAAGGAGGCTGAGAAGCTGTCGACGCCTTCGCGCAGCAACTGGGCCGTGACATCTTGCATCAGGATACCGCGCGACTCCAGAGTGTCTATCGTGTGGTGGGCGCCGGCGAGGTCCTGGTCGACGGTGCGTTCGGCTTTCACATGGTCCAGTACGGCTGCCACGGTTTGTGGGGGCAGGGTGTTGACGGTGTCAGGACCGATGAGGGTGTCGACGTACAGCAAGTCGGGATATGCCGGATTTTTGGTGCTGGTCGAGGCCCATAACGGACGCTGCACCATGGCGCCGCGCTGTTTGAGCGCATCAAAGCGGGCGCTTTGAAAAGATTTTTCAAAGAGTTCGTAGGCGAGCTTGGCGTTGGCTACGGCCGCCTTGCCGGACAGGTCTTCCGGAAGGCCCTTTTCTTTAATGAGCCGGTCCACCAGGGTGTCCAACCGGCTGACAAAAAAACTAGCGACCGAGGCGATGTGCGCAATCGGCTCGCCACGGGCCACGCGGTCCTCCAGGCCCGACAAGTAGGCGTTGATGACTTCACTATAGGCATCCAAGCTGAAAATCAAGGTGACGTTGATGTTGATGCCTTCGGAAATCAGTTGCCGGATGGCCGGAATGCCTTCCGGGGTCGCCGGCACTTTGATCATGACGTTCGGACGGTCTAACGTGTGAAATAGGCGGCGGCCTTCCTCGACCGTCTTTTGCGTTTCTGCTGCCAAGGTTGGCGGAACTTCCACGCTGATATAGCCGTCGTGACCTTTCGTTCGGTCATAGGCAGGGCGCAGCAAGTCGGCACCGTGGGCGATGTCGTCAAGGACTAGAGTGTCGTATATAGTCTCCAGAGATGCTCTCTCGGCAACCAGTTTGCGCAGAGCCGAATCATAGTCGCTGGATCCATTGATAGCCTTCTCAAAGATTGTGGGATTGGAAGTCACTCCCGAAATTCCTTGGGCGATCAAATCGGACAGTTCCCCAGATTCGATGAGTCCCCGGCGCACATTGTCGTACCAGATGCTCTGACCGAGTTCGTTTAAGCGGTTAATTGCTGTGCTCATCAATCATCATTCCCCTTTGTTCGAATGGAGCGTCATCCTACCGTGAAAGCAGGTTGTGCGCCTCTTCAATGACATGCTCTGGTGTAAAGCCGAAGTGCGGCATCAAATCCTCAATCTTTCCAGAGGCGCCGAACGTGGACATGCCTATGATCTTGCCGTTCAGGCCTACAAAGCGCTCCCAACCCATTGGGGAGGCCGCTTCGATGGCAATGCGGCGCGTGACATCCGGTGGCAGCACGGCGTTCTGATATTGCTGCGGCTGCGCTTCGAACAGCTCCCATGACGGTAAGCTGACGACACGGACTTTAATGCCTTCCTCTGCCAAGGAACGGTATGCTGCCTGAGCTAGACCAACCTCCGAGCCGGTGGCGATGAGGATCAGATCGGGATGCTCGGCGTTTTGCTCAAGAATATACCCGCCTTGGGCGAGGCCCTTGGCTTTGTGGGCGGGCACGGTTGGCACTTTTTGCCGGGTCAGGGCCATGGCGATCGGCTTGTCGCGGGTTTGTAGGGCGACTTTCCAGGCTTCTTTGGTTTCATTGGCATCGGCTGGGCGGATGACTAGGATATTGGGCATGGCCCGCAGAGCTGCCAATTGCTCAATCGGCTGGTGGGTAGGACCGTCTTCGCCCAGTCCGATGGAGTCGTGTGTGAAAATGTAGATGACGGGCTGACTCATGAGGCTGGCCAGGCGGATAGCGGGTTTCATGTAATCTGAAAAAATGAGGAAGGTTCCGCCGTAGACCCGGAGTCCGCCGTGCAGAGACATGCCGTTGAGAGCCGCACCCATGGTGTGCTCACGCACACCGAAATGCAGATTGCGCCCTGCGGGCTGGAACACGGAAAAATCCCCGCCATCTTGAATGTGGGTGTTGTTGGAAGGAGCGAGGTCCGCGGAGCCGCCGATCAAATCTTGAAAGTGGGGGGCGATGGCATTGATGACTTTTCCGGACGCTGCTCGGGTCTCCACCATGTCGCCCTCGTTAAAGGACGGCATGCGGTCCAAAAGCCCCGCAGGCAATTCCCGTCTCAGGTCCCGTTGAAGCTCGCGGGCGAGTTCGGGAAAGGTTTCTTGATACCGGGCAAAGAGGTGATTCCACTCCGCTTCCCACTCCTCGCCCTGCGGCACTGCCTGACGGAAATGGGCTAAGGCTTCATCAGGAATGTAAAAGGATTTGTCTTCCGGCCAGCCGTAAACCTCTTTGGTCAGACGCACTTCCTCGGCGCCCAAAGGCGACCCGTGGGCCGAAGGCTTATCCTGCTTGTTCGGGCTGCCGTAGCCGATGTGCGTGCGGACGGCAATTAGGGAAGGCAGTTCCTGGCCCTGCGCGCGCCGGATGGCCTGCTCAATCGCCTCGGTGTCGTTGCCGTCTGCCACGCGGTCAGTGTTCCAGCCGTAGGCTTGGAAGCGCTCCAGCACATTCTCAGAGAATGCCAGGTCGGTGGTGCCCTCAATCGATATGTGATTGTCGTCATAGAGGTAAATCAACTTGCCCAGTTTCAGGTGGCCTGCCAGGGACGCGGATTCTCCGCTGATGCCCTCCATCAGGTCGCCGTCGGATACAATGGCATACGTATAGTGGTCGATGAGAGACAGCCCGGGCTGATTATACCGTGCGGCTAGATACCGTTCCGCCATGGCCATTCCGATGGCGGTTGCAAATCCTTGTCCTAATGGACCTGTCGTCGTTTCGACGCCAGCCGTATGGCCGTATTCCGGATGGCCAGGCGTCTTTGACCCTAGTTGCCTGAAGTTCTTCAGATCCTCGAGGGAAAGGTCGTATCCCGTCAAATGCAGCAAAGAATATAACAACATGGATCCGTGGCCCGCCGACAGCACAAATCGGTCGCGGTTGAACCATGAGGGATTGTGCGGGTTATGCTTAAGAAATTTGGTCCATAAAACGTAGGCCATGGGGGCAGTGCCCATGGGCAGTCCGGGATGCCCGGAGTTCGCTTTCTGAACACCATCAATTGCTAAGGTCCTGATGGTGTTTACGGATAACACATCTAAGTCCTGATAAGTCATTGCAACGCTCCTTTGTGGTTAGTGGGTAGATGTTGCGCCCTAAGCATTCTCAGTGGTGTCAACGGCCTCGTCCAAGTCAATCTTGTGCAGGCTGTTCATCTGGTCCTAATTTTAGTAGTCCTTGCAGTGATTAGCAACTTACCCATTTATCCGGCTCTGTGCCCGGCGGGGTGTGCGCTGGCACAGACAGGCGGCTAGGCGGCTGGGATCTGCGTGGGCAATCTTTTCTGTTGACTCCTCTGCTATCTTGCTAGAGACTTTCTAGGTAGGAGCAGGTGAGAACACTGAGCCAAGTATAGAATAATCACATCACAACCTAAGTGGCAGTTAAATGTAAAATAATGCAGGATAGGGGCTAGACTTGGGCGCACCTGTTGCAAATTGTGGCGTTCAGCCCGCGCTTTTTGGCCGAAAAAGGCATTTCTGGTCAGATTTCTTACGACGGGATGAACGCACGGGGGCAAACCTGAACAGAAAAGCGGCACCGCGGGCGGCTGCAGGGAGCCCGGAGCCACGAGTGGCATGCGCAACGACTTTGTCTAGAGAAACGATTCAGGAGCATCCGAGGGACGAAGGGGAGAAAACATTGGATTATTTTGCAGGAGTCGATATTGGGGGAACCAAGATTGCCGTGGGCATCGGTGATGCGTCGGGGAGCATTATAGTCGAGAGTCAGTTGGTCACGGCAGAGATTGCTGAGGGCGGTCAGGCGCTGGATGCGATCACGGACCAAATCAATCAGTTGTGCCAGAAAATAGGGATCACCAGACAGCAATTGCGAGCCATTGGGGTGGGGTCGCCAGGTCCTCTGGACGGAGGCAAGCTGCTCAAAACGGCAAATTTGCCGGAACAGTGGGATGGATTGGACATTGAAGGCGGACTGGAACTGCGTTCCGGGGTGCTCACTGTGGTCGAGAATGATGCGACGGCCGCGGCAATGGGCGAGTGGCTCTATGGGGCGGGTAAAGGCTTGAGACATATGGTCTATGTGACAGTATCGACCGGAATTGGTGCCGGGATGGTGGTGAACGGCATGCGGGACGCCGGAATTCAGGGCAATGCTGGCGAATTCGGCCACCTCGTCATGAAAACCGATGGGCCTCTATGCCGCTGCGGGAAGCATGGATGCTTGGAGACACTGTCGTCAGGGACCGCTATTGCGCGCATGGCCACTGAGCGCGTTGCTGACAGTCCTTTCTTGCAAGCCGCCAGTGCCTTGGATTCGGCCAGCGTGTTTGCCGGAGCGTATGCCAATGACCCGACATGCCAGTCTATTTTGGAATCCGCCGCATTTTATCTGGGATTGGGTTTGTCGTACCTCGTGAACCTTTATAACCCGCAGATGATCGTACTGGGCGGCGGGGTTATGGCCCACCACCACGAGTGGATCGCCGCCATCCGGGAGAACACCAAGCGCTTCAGCATGGATGCCATGTATCCCGCCGTGCAGATTGTCCCCGCTCAGCTGGGCACGGCGTCCGGGGTGCAAGGGGCCCTGGCGGCCGCCGTGATGGGGCAGACTCGGGCCTAAGGCTGCTTGTGCGAAAGGGTAGAGGGGGCGGGGCCATGCCGCCCGTTGGGAGCCGGGAGGCTTACGCCGGAGAGGGCGCCTGGCCGAGTTGGATGGCGCGTTCCCCGGCGGCCTTCAGCGCTTGGCGGAGGATGTCCTGCCATCCTGACTGCACGAGGACTTTGAGCATCGCTTCCGTGGTGCCGCCCGGGGATACAACCTCGTCCACGAGCTGGGCTAGGCTTTTCTGGCGGTCATTGAGGGCCATTTCTGATGCGCCTTTGACCATATGGGCAGCCAGTTCCCGGGACTGGCCGTCGGGAATGCCCAGATCGGCGGCCGCCTGCATAATGGACTGAATAAAAATATAGACATAGGCTGGTCCGCTGCCGTAAAGAGCGGTCATGGGATTCAGTAGGTGCTCGGGCATTTCGGTCACGTAGCCCAGTAAGTTCAGCAATTCCATCACCCAGGCTTTGTCGGCGGCAGAAACATCTGAGAAGGTGGCGCCGGTGACGGAGCAGCCGATTTCCGAACAAATATTTGGCATCGTCCGCACGATCCCGTGATGGGGCCACGCGTTGTGGATCTGCTCAATGCTAATGCCGGCGGCAAAGGACAGCACTAACGCTTGCGGGGGGATGAACTCCTCCAGCGTGGCCAAGGTGTCCGCCATGTCCTTGGGCTTGACCGCCAGCACGACTAGTTTGGCTCGGCGCAATGCGTCAGCACGGAAGGTGACAAGGGATTCTTCTTCAGGAGTCCAACCTTTGGCCAGGTAGCGTTCCGAACGGGCCAGCACTTGTATTTTGACATCAGCGACCTTAAGCCAGCGGCTCACCACGGCATGGGCGAGGTGTCCAGGTCCCACCACTACGATTTCTTTAGGCATGATTTCTCCTCCTTAAGATTTAGGAAATAAAAAAACCCACCAGTCCTAAGGACGAATGGGATTCGCGGTGCCACCTTAGTTACATCCGGCTGTTTTTATGCCCTGATGTATCTCAATTCCCCTCTATAACGGGAGGAGCCCGCCTGACGGCACTCGTTGAGGTGGGACGGGAGTAATTGTGGCGGCCTTTCACCGTTTGCCGCTCGCTTTGGCACAATCTTTGCCCTTAGTCTCAGTCATCGTGAAATTCGATGAAATTTTATGCAAATTTTAATGGCTTCGGGCTCTGTTGTCAATAGATTGGCTCCAGGTCTGCCATGGTGGCGGCGGGAAGGTATTGCACTCGCTGTGACGCCCATAGTTTGCTATCATCAGGTCATGTCCGCAACTCTGGCGCTTTGGGGGCGCTCCACATGGGCGGCGCGGTTCTGAAGACTGGGCGGCGATCCGGTTTCTAGCAGCACACCGCAGGATGCTGCGGGCAACACGAAAAGAAATCCTTTGAGTTAAGGGATCCCCTCGACTGTGCGATGGGGAGGAGGTCGGCAAGATATGAAGTATCCCTACCCGATTTGGCCCTGGCAGATGAGCCAGGGATTCCCCTGGCCACGGCTGCAATTCTACCGCACGCCCGGTCCGTTTGCACTCGACAGCGGGGAAAAACTGCCGGAACTGCTGCTGGCGTATGAGGAATGGGGAAAAATTGGGACGGGGACGCCCATTGTGATTTTTCATGCATTGACAGGGGACAGCCACGTGACCCGCCACACCTACCAGGACTCTGCTGGCTGGTGGGATGCCCTGGTGGGATTTGGCAAAGCCATTGACCTTCACCAGTATCATGTGATTTCCGTCAATGTGCTGGGAGGGGCCATGGGAACCACTGGACCGCATTCCCCAGCGCCCGACGGGCATCCCTACGGCAGCCGATTTCCCGCCATCACTCTATATGATATGGCGCGCTCCGTGAGAATGCTGGTGGAGCAGCATCTGGAATTGGCGGACCTTCCCATTGTTATCGGCGGGTCGATGGGTGGCATGATCGCGTATGCCTACGGCTTTTTGTATCCCCACGAGGTGCGCGGCATCCTAGCGGTCGGCTCCCCGATTAAGCATTCGCCTTGGGCGATGGCTTTTCATACGGTGGGCCGCATGGCCATCACCAGCGACCCGGATTTCTGTGGTGGCGACTACTACCTTACGGGGTCCCACCCCAGCCAGGGGCTGGCGGTGGCGCGGATGGCCGACATGATTTCATATCAAAGTCCAGAGTCCATGGAAACCAAGTTCGGCCGCCACTATCAGACCGCGCAGCGCGATGAGTTTCAAGTCTCCTCGTACCTGCGCTACCAGGGTCAGAAACTTGTCCGCCGCTTTGACGCCAATACGTACCTGCGGATTACCGATGCCATGGACCGCTTTAATCTCTTGGAGGCAGGGGCCTTGGCCATGGCGGACATCCCCGTATGGATGGTAGGGATTACCAGCGACCAGCTTTACCCCTATGATGAGATCCGGCGCCACGCGGCCATCTTGCGCGAGTTAGGCATTAACACGCGCTTTGAGACCTTGCATTCACCTTGGGGCCACGACAGCTTTCTCGTGGATTCTGCGGGAATGGGGAAGATTGTCCGCAAGTTTCTGCAGGCGATGTCCCGGGTTTTAGTTTCTTCTGAATAGAGAATGGGGGCGGGGGTCATGCTGGTTGTATGCGCACTCAATATCAGATTGGCTTAATTGGCCACCACACATTTTACGCGACTCATATTCAATGGTTCCGGGATTCCTTTAAGGCATGGGGACGCTTTCATCCTCATGAACGGCCGCGATGTTTTGAATTTCCCGCCGCATGGCTGGTGTCCGTCGAATTTACAGGAGCCTCACCCCGGCGTTCGAGGCCGAGGAGGTCAGCAGCAGGAGATTTCCATGGGCACGGAGAATTATTCGGTAGGACTGTACCCAGGAGGCATCGGCTGCACCATGCGCACAGAATTCACCTACACCGACGTCGGAAACATGCCGTACGTAGTGCGCTTCGCTGACCCTAGTGACGCGGCATCGATTGTCTCGCTTATCCGCGCCGTAGGGAGCGAGGACATTTATATAGCGAACGAAGACGACTACTATTCGGCCGACCAGCAGCAACGCATTCTGAGCCAAATGAACCCCGACGTTCAGATGGTCCTGGTTGCACTGTCGGGGCAAAAAATTATTGGCACACTTGAAGCGGTTCGCGGCACCTTTCGCAAGAACCAGCATGTGGCGACTTTTGGCATGGCTCTGGCTGCGGAATCCAGAGGCCAAGGAAGGGGAGCAGGGCTGCTCCGCACCATGGAAATGTGGGCCCAGCAACATCAGATCCACAAAGTCGCCTTGTCGGTCTTTGAGAGCAACGGGGCCGCCATCCGCTTTTATCTTCGCCACGGCTATGCAGTGGAAGCTTCCCGGCCCCAGCAGTTCTATATCAGCGGCCACATGGTGGCGGAAGTGTTTATGGCAAAATATCTTGCAGCAGTTAGCTCTCCAGAGCGTCAATAAACTCCCAGAAGGCATCGTCGTCCCCCGGAGGCTCTGTGACCAGGTGCAGGGCTTTCTCGGCGGCATTGCGCATTTTGGCGGAGTAAAAGTAGAAAGTTTGACGACTCTCCACCACCCGGTCATTATAATCGGGGTGGCCTGACCAGGCGGCAGCAAAAGTCCACGAACCCAACAGAATGCGGATCTCCTCTTCCCGCTCGTCCCAAGCCGATGCCACCAGTTCTTCCAGGATGGCCTGCTTATTGCCCGCCCACGGGGTCCCTTGCGGCAGCCGGTGGCTAATGGCGTGAAAGATGTGATCGCGGTGCTCTGCGCTGAGATTGTCCCAGTTTATGGCTGACTGCGGGGGTTCCACCACGGGCTCATCGCGGTAATCGCGCACGGTCCACCCCACCTTTTCCAGCTCGCGCATCTCTCCGGAATTCAATTTGCTCTGCGGCACGGTGCCAAAAAGGGCGCCTTCTTTTATGTACTCTTGCTCAACCAGACTCTTGAGGTCACTGTCAAGACCGTATGCCAAGGCTGTCTCGTCTTCCATATGCGCATGTCCCCCTGTCAAAGCGTAATGTGAACCAGTTTGCCCTGTCAGAGGTATTATACCGGACTGGGCCCAAACAATGAAGGAAACGGTCTGAACACTCGGTGCGCCGTGGCATCCTGGGGCGCCGCGAGGCAGACACCCCAGGACGTAATGCATAAGGGCCCGGATTGAGGGCTACGCTATGGCTATGGAAGGGGGGACAACGATGTATAAGCGTGCTTTCTCCATTTGCCTGCTGTCAGCGGCTCTGATTGGCGCGGTGACTGCCTGCGGCCATAATACCAGCGCCCCATCGCCGAATGTGAAGCAAAGTGCCCGCAATGCCAAGGGAGTTCCTAAAAATGTGAAAACCGGAAACAATGAATCGGCCACCACCAAGGTGTCCCCGCCGAACCTCGGAGCTGGCGCAAAACTCTTTGCCTCCACATGCCAGTCTTGCCACGGAAAAACCGGGGGCGGAACCAGCCAGGGACCTAAGCTGGCAGCTTCCGCCGCCGTGGTCTCGCGGTTTGGCACAGAGACGGCATTGGAGGCGTTTGTAGCGCACAACATGCCTGCCACGGATCCCGGCTCTCTCTCGGCGCAGCAGTCTGTCAACGTCTCCGGTTATGTGTGGAGCCTCGCCAAGAAATAATGGCCGTTACCCCGGGTCAAAAGCCGCCGAAATGGCGGTTTTTGACTTTGTAAAATATGGCACCTTCTTGTCTTACCATGCTGCAGCATTGTTATAATGGAGTCAATCTGAAAAGAATTGGGGAGATTACATGTCCCTTTGGCTTGTGCTTGGCGGCAGTGCTTCAGGAAAGAGTGCATTTGCGGAGCGTTTGGTTGGGACAATTATGCGTCATCGGACCGTCCACTATATTGCCACGATGGACGAATCCTTGCTAGGACCGGGGGATGAGGAATTCCTGCAAAGAATAGAGCGTCATCAAAGACGGCGGCCCCGAGACTGGACAGTTTGGGTGGAACCCGCCGATCCAGTCGCTAGAATTTTATCGCTCCCTGAGACTGCTCCTATTCTGTGGGATGGTGTCGGGCCAGTGATTGGCCGCCGCATGCCGGGTGACGGGAAGGGCCTGGAGGCATTGAGCCAGAGCCTTCATCACCTTGGCCGCCGGAGCGGGGACACGGTGGTGGTCAGCGAGGAAGCCGGCCAGGGGCTGATGCCCGCCTCCCAAGAGGAGCGGCGTTTTGTGGAGGCATTGGGCCGGATTAACCAGGAGTTGGCGGAGAATGCGGCCGGGGTTGCGGTAGTGGTGGCGGGCATCCCTGTTTGGATAAAGGGCAGTCCGGTATGAGAGCTAGGGCACTGAGTGTGCTGGGGACAAGTTCCCATGTCGGCAAAACCTGGATGGTTGCGGGGCTGTGCCGGGTGCTGAGAGACCGGGGAATCGCTGTGGCGCCCTTCAAAGCACAAAATATGTCACTAAATGCTTATATTGCGGCGGACGGCGCGGAAATGTCATATGCACAGGCCCTGCAGGCATGGAGCGCTGGCGTCGCGCCGCATGCTGACATGAATCCCGTGCTGCTGAAACCGGAAAGTCCCCAGCAATCCCAACTGATTGTTCAGGGCCAGGCGCAAGGCGCCTATGGAAGCCGGCACTTCCGCGAGAATCGGGACGAGCTTTTCTCGGCGGTCACGGAGTCTTATGACCGCTTGGCCCGTCAATATGACGTGGTGATCATCGAAGGAGCCGGCAGCCCCGTGGAAATGAACCTGATGAACACGGATTTGTCCAATTTGCGCATGGCGGAGTATGCGGACGCGCAGATGGTTCTCGTGGGGGATATCGACCGGGGCGGGATTTTTGCGTCCCTGTACGGAACGGCTCTACTGATGCCGGAAGCGGCGCGTGCACGCTTGCGGGGTATCATTGTCAATAAATTCCGGGGGGACCGGACGCTATTCGCGGATGGTGTCGCAATTTTAGAAAATCTTGTGTCGGTGCCGGTCTTGGGGATCGTCCCCCATGTGCCGCTGAGTTTCCCAGAAGAGGACAGCATGGGGGTGCCCCGCGCGCCGGATGGGCGGGGGAGTGTGGCCGTTGCCGTGCCGGCGCTGCCGTACATGAGCAATTTTACCGATTTTGACCCTTTGCGGATGGAGCCGGATGTGAATTTGATGTTTCGCCAGGAGCTTCCTTCCCGTCCTCCGGACATGGTGGTCATTCCCGGCAGCAAAAATACGCTTGCCGACCTGGCTTGGCTGAAGCGGTCGGGATGGTCTGACGCCATTAAAGCGTGGGCCGGAGAAGGAGTCATGGTCGTGGGGATTTGCGGCGGGTATCAAATGCTGGGCGAGTCTGTGCATGATCCGCAAGGCGTTGAGGGCTATTCTCCCTTGCCAGCGGACGGGCTGGGCCTGCTTCCCATCCGCACGGTTCTAGCTGCTGAGAAAGTCACCCGGCAGGTGAGCGGGTTCGCCACGGCTGGGCCCTGGCAGGGGCAGCACGTGCGGGGATATGAAATGCATATGGGAGAAACGTCTCTTGTGGAATATTCAGGTGTCCGCAGGTTTGCTTCGCTGTTTTCCCTGGAGGACAATCCCGATGGGTTGAGCTCCGCTGACGGGCAGATCTGGGGGACTTACCTGCATGGAGTGTTTCATAATACAGAATTGCGCCACGCCATTATCCGCCAGCTGGGGGGCAGGGCTCTGCTGGCTGGGGATCTGTTCGAACAGGTGATCCGGCAATGGAAAGAGGTGATCGAAAACAATGTCGATATCCCTGCTATTCTCCACCTGGTGGGGGGCTAGCCAAGCCGCATGGATACTGTTGGGAGTGGTTTTGGACATCCTCTTCGGCGATCCGCCGTGGCAGTTCCACCCCGTTCATTTAATTGGACTGTTGGTCGAACGCCTGGAGTCGGTGGCGCGGATGGTCGCGCGCAGCCCGCGGCAGCTTCGCCTTGCCGGGATGGGACTCACTCTCTTCGTGATGGTCATGGTGCTAGGTTTCGTGACCGTGCTGCTGATGGCGGCCCATGTGATTTCAATCTGGCTGTTTCGCCTGCTAATTGTACTGCTGACATACTGGGGGGTGGCGGTTCGCGGCCTGGCGGAAGCAGCTTTGGCCGTATACCGTCCTTTGGCTCAGGGCAAGTGGAACGAAGCCCGCTATTATCTGTCGATGATCGTCGGCCGCGATACGGAAAAGCTGTCGGAAAGCGAAATGATTCGCGCGACTATCGAAACCGTGGCGGAAAACACCTGTGACAGCATCGTCGCCCCCCTGCTCTTTACTTTTATTGGAGGCCCTGCGTGGCTGTGGCTATACAAAGCCGTTAACACCATGGACTCGATGATCGGGCACAGAACCTCCGAGTACCAGGACCTGGGATGGTTTGCCGCGCGCACGGACGACTGGTTCAATTGGATTCCGGCGCGGATATCGGGCGCGGCGATTGCGCTGACGGCTGGGGTCGACGGGCGGCTGCACCAGGCTTTCCAGGTGATGCGGGCCGACGGCAGGCGCCACCCCAGCCCCAACAGCGGCATTTCCGAGGCGGCGATGGCGGGAGCTCTCGGAGTGAGTTTAGGGGGCGTCAACAGTTATCAGGGAGTGGTTTCTCTGCGCCCTAAAATCGGCCAGAGTGACCGGGCGCTGTCCGTGCCTATGATTATTCAAGCGGTGTCCATCATTATGCGGGTGACGCTAGTGGTTTCTCTGGCCCTGGGGTTTGTGGCATTTATGGCGACAGGACGGTGGCTGTCATAGAGGGCTTGCGGGCTGCCGCCAGCCTGCTTACCAGAATTCCCGCGCGGTCCTCCAGCTCCGAACGGGAACCGAGGTCATGGGCTCTAGCCTGGTTTCCAGTGGTCGGCGCTGTTTTTGGAGGGATCTGGATGGCCTGGGTGTGGTGGCTGCCGGGGCTTGACATATCATTGCGGGCCATAGGCGCGGTGGTCACCGAGGTGCTCCTAACGGGTGGAATGCACTGGGATGGGTGGGCCGACATCTTTGATGGGTGGGGAGCGCCGCCTGAGCGGCGTGAAGTGGCCCGCAAGGACTCGCGGGTAGGGACGATGGGAGTGCTCTTTCTGATTGTGGGGTTTGGCGCGCTGGTGCAGTTGTGGCGCTTGGACGCCAGCCCCTTTCACTGGCCGGTATTTTTTCTTAGCCCGCTCATAGCTCGGGGGGTGATAAGCGTAGCGACGGCAGTTTCTCGCCCTTCCCCGCACAGTCAATTGGCGATGTGGTTCCGCAGTGTGGTCGACCCGCGCGGGGCTGCCGTCAGTGCAGCGCTTGTAGTGGGAGTGACGCTGGCCCTGATGGGCCCCCGGGGCCTGGTTGCCGACGGGATCGTGGCGGCCGCGGCCGCAGCGTTTGTGCGGTCCTGGACTAAAATGTTCTCGGGCATGAATGGGGATATTTTAGGGGCCACGGTGATTTTTACCGAACTGACGGTCCTCTTGGTGGGAGCGTGGGGATGGATATGGAGGTGAGCCAAGTGCATGGAGGGGATTGGGCTTCCCCAAGCGTAATGGAGTATGTGCCAGGCCAGCAACTGCTCGACTTGTCGAGCAGCATCTCCCCGTACGGTCCTGGCCCGAGGGCGCGCAGTCTCTGGCCTTCGCTGATCGACCGCATCGACCGCTATCCTGATTGGCGGGCCTTCGAAGCCACCAAAACCGCAGCCGCTCACCTGCATGTCGAAGAGCATCAGGTGTTGATGACGGCGGGGGGCATTGAGGCAATTGATTTGGTGCTGCAATCCTTCGCCCCTCCGCGGGTGTTCGTCAAGGTGCCCGCATTCAGCGAGTACCGTGACCGGGCTGAGATTCGGGGAATCCCGGTGCATTCGGTTTCGGGTGCGGGTGACCTATCCGGGCAGCAGGGACTGCTGTTCGTGGCCAATCCCGCCAATCCCACCGGGGAGGTACTGAGATCACAGGAAATGGCCCCCTATCTGGAATGGGCGCAGCAGCCCGGGGCGGCCATGGTAGTCGATGAGGCATTTTTGGAATTCCTGCAGGACTGGCGGGAACTCACGGTCACACTCCAAGCCGCTGGGAATCCGCACCTGGTGGTGATAGGGTCCCTGACGAAATTTTACGGATTGGCGGGACTGCGTGTGGGGTATATCGTTGCGAGCCGCGCCCACATTGAGGCGGCTGCTTCTGCATCTTTGCCGTGGCATGTCTCGCTGGTGGCCCAAGACATGGCAACCGCCTGTTTGCAGGACCAGACATATTTTGCTCAGACGCGGTGTCTTTTGGATGCCGAGCGGGAGCGGCTTACGGGGCTGCTGGCGCCGCTCGGAAGAGTGCGCGAAGGGGCGGAGGCAAATTATCTGCTATTCAGTCCCCATGGAGCGTGTTTGGACGAAGTTCTCCACGGATTGAACAAGCGCGCAATTCTCGTGCGGGACGCGAGAACTTTTGAAGGACTGGATGGGCCCTACGTGCGCATTGCCGTCAAGCGGCCGGAAGATTCTGACCGGCTGGTGCGCGCATTGCAAGAAGTATATGCCGGAAAATGAATGGAGGCGGGAACAAAGTGGAGCTGACCTTGGCGCATCTCTATCCTCAGCATATGAATTTATACGGCGACCGGGGCAATGTGCTAGCGCTTCAGTACCGCGCTGTGCACCGGGGATGGGGTTTTCATGTCGTGGATGTCGATTTGGGGGACGCGGTCGACTGGAAAACAGTGGACCTGATCTTTATGGGCGGGGGCGAAGATACCCACCAGGCCCGAATTTACGAAGACTTTTTGCGGCGCGGCCCGGAGCTGCAGGCGCTGCTGGATGAAGGGGTGCCGATGCTTGCGGTCTGCGGGGCGTACCAGTTGCTAGGACACCATTACCGGACGGCTGATGGGGCCGTGCTGCAGGGGCTGGGCTATCTGGATATCACAACGGAAGCGGGCCCATCCCGGGCTATCGGGGACGTAGTGTGCGAGACAACGCTTCCCGTGACGCCAATGACCCTGGTGGGATTTGAAAATCACGGAGGCCGCACGTTTTTGGGACCGGAGGGCACGCCCTTGGGAACTGTCCGCGTGGGAAAAGGAAATAATGGGACGGACGGCAGCGAGGGGGCAGTGAAAAATCATACTCTCGGCACCTATCTGCATGGGTCCCTGCTGCCGAAAAATCCGCAGGTTACGGATTTGCTGCTGCAGTGGGCGGCAAACCGGCAAACTGGCGGGCCGACCCCTTTGCCGCCGCTTGACAGCACCCGGGAGATGGCCGCGCACGACGTCATTGTCAAACGCAGCAAAATCAGGCATGTTTGACCCGCAGTCGTGCTATAATAACTTATAAGCTGTTGATAAGGTGTCCGGTTACTAGAAAGGGGATTGTCCTATGGATTTACTATCACCTATGCACATCATAGTATTGCTGGTTGTGGCTCTCTTGATTTTCGGACCGAAACGGCTTCCTGAAATCGGATCGGGGCTCGGCAAAAGCATTCGTGAGTTTAAGCAGTCCATGAGTCAAATAACCGAGGAGCCCAAGCCTACGGCGCCTGCGGAGTATCCGGCTCAAGCGGTTATCAAGGATCAACAGCCGCCGACCGAATAATTTTGGAAAGAAAATATTGGAGCCTTCTTTTGCGGCAAACGGCTGCAAGTGAGGGCTTTTTGCATAAGGAGATGATATTATGGCGGATCTGTCCGCTCTTATAGGCAATACGCCGATGGTGACGTTGGACTCTCTGGCCCCCAGAGCTACCGTGATGGCGAAATTGGAATCATTCAATCCGGGAGGATCCATCAAGGACCGCACGGCATGGTCGCTGGTCAAAGATGCTTTGGATCACGGCAAAGTGGGTCCGGACACGGTGATCATTGAAGCGACGTCGGGCAACACGGGGATTGCCTTAGCGATGGTGTGCGCCATGAATCACCTGCGTCTGGTGGTGTTTATGCCGGAAGGGCAAAGCTCAGAGCGCAAGCAACTGTTTTGGGCATACGGGGCGACGATAATGGAGACGCCTCAAGAAGAGAAGACGGCGGGGGCTATTGCGCGCGCGAAAGCGCTTGAGGCTTCCCTGCCGGATGCGCTGATGCTGCGCCAACATGAAAATCCGGCGAATCCTCAAATTCATGAGCTCACGACGGGACCGGAAATATGGGAACAGATGGAGCACCGTGTAGATGTTCTGATTGCGGGAGTTGGCACGGGCGGCACCATCACCGGCACGGGGCGGTTTCTTAAGCGCGTGAATCCCCACATAGAGATCGTGGCAGTGGAACCAGCGGGTTCTGCTGTGATGAACGGGAAGCCAGCTGGTAGCCACCGAATTCAGGGAATAGGAGCTGGATTTATTCCGCAGGTTCTGGATATGAGTGTCGTCAGCCGGACTGTGGATGTGCCAGACGAAGACGCCATAGAGGCAGCGCGGGTGCTGGCACGCGACGAGGGGCTGGTAGTCGGCCTGTCTTCGGGAGCCGCGTACTGGGCAGCTCAGCATCTTCTGGAGTCCGGTCATTACGATGGCAAGCGGATCGCCGTCATTTTTCCCGATTCTGGGGAACGGTATTTGTCGACTGGACTCTATCTGCCAACATCGGCCGCATGGCTGGGTCTTGAACATAACGCCCGCGCATTCCCCTTCTTAGGCGATAGCCAAGAGGGGGTCAAGCGGGCCAGCCCGCAGGGCTAGACAGCCCTAAATTTTTGTTCTACTATAAGGGCATAGGGCCGGAACGGTCCGAATCGACGCCTGGGGAGATCCAGCATAAGACGCACGCAGCCTAACGGCTCGGCGCAGCGGTCGTAGAACCAGGAACTTCCGGGAGTGATCCCAGAAACCCCTGCCTCAACCCGTATGGGTTAGGCGGCGGGAGAGTTCATTAGCCTCTGCCTCGGCACCTCCGGTGGCTTCGGAATGCGCTAGCGGAAGAGTTTTCTACTGGGCCGTGCGGAGAATGATGACGATTTTTGACAAGTTAGCGCTTCTCCCGTATGATATGAAATGGCTGGGGAGTAGTTGGGGGCCTGGTGCCTTCCTTGGACTTCAAATCCAATGGTCGGCTTTAGAAGCCGACGGTGGGTTCGATTCCCACATGCTCCCGCCAAAGTCAAGTCCCGCAAGGCTTCCGAGGATCGGAGGCCATTTTACTTTGTCCTCAAAATACCCCAAAATACCCAGTTTTATTCCGCCCGTCACCACGAGCCGTTACCAAGAGAGTTTGGAACCGAAAGACCGCCATAAATTCCAGCGACAGTGGAGACGACCTGAGCGATGGTAACGGAACGAAGTTCGGGTGAAATTCTGCCTTTGCTGCCGAATAGACTGGTGCGTCGGTGATCAGTGCTGACGGGCTTATATTGGGTGTATTTCGCATCTGTGGCGTATAGTGATATACATCACGAACACATAGGATGATTGGCGAGTCATAAATCGGCTCTTTCTCAAATCCGGTGATGCTTATGCTGTGAGATTTTTCGTCCGGAGCACATTGTAGGCATTCAGCAACTCCATCCCTGCGCGCCAATGTTTCATTTTAATCCGGCTGTTGACCCCTCGAGCGCCCCATTGCTGACCTCCGGATAGATCAGTCTATTTTTCACCGCGTCATAATCGTTTGCGAGGCCCGTGGCGTATTAGGCCAGGGGCCCCTTATTTCGCAGGCTTGGTATTGCTGAATAAACGCGGTGAGAGCCGCCGGATCGGGGCGTCAAAGACTTGATAACACTCGTTCAAGAACTGGATCAGCAGGCCAATCAGCGGGTATGACTCGTGTGCAGCCTGTAACCTCGTGTCTCCATCCGGGGTAGGTCCGGACCTGGTAAATTCCCATCCGGCCATGAAGCGAATCGCGCAACGGAACAGGGTGACTTGCCCGTTGAAAGCCGCGAAGATCATGCCACCGTCCGCCGCAAGGTGAGGTCAGACAGGGTGGCTAGCCAGTATCCACGCCGTAACATGATGTGAACCCCGCGCCGTCAGTGTCCCCGTGAAATCTGACTAACGGGATCTCTGAAGGGGTCGACGAAGACTGGAAGTGGTGGGAACCCGCGCCGAGATGTCCTTCCGGCGCATGGGACACGGCATGGGTACCAAGGAGACAGGAGCAAAGCAGGGGAGGACTTGGGCCTAGCCCACCTGCGTAGGGTAAGGCCGCGCGTATAAGCTAAACGTGAAAGCGCGTGGAGGGCCCAAGCCCGGCGGACCGGGCGTAATACTGAGCCCCCGCGGACAATATAACCGCGGGCGAGGGCAGGATTCTCCTCAACAAAAGAAGATCTCCAGGAACCCACAGAGACGTGCTGACCGGTCTCCTGCGGCCTGGCTGATCCGGGAAATGGGCATCATAGGCGGATGGAGAACTTAAAGAGTGTCTAAGCTATTGGATAGGTCTGCACTGCCGGGAGGGGGAGATGTGTTGGGAAATAAGTTGCTGTTGTTCGCCATTGTTCTCGAAGTGTTTGCCGTCTTGATGAACGCCGATTCAAGCGGTCTGGGTTTGTTATGGGTCGGATGCGCCCTCACAGGACTCGCTGTGGGCGGATGGGGCTTGTTTATGAAAGACTGACCGGGGATAAAGCGCAATCCTGCCGATATATCCGACTAGCGGGAAACCTGTTAACATACGAGAAGGCGAAAGGAGCATGTTTATGGCTAGCGAGAACACCAGTGATCAAAATACAAAAGCTTTCTCAATTTTGTTGCCAACGGACGGATCGCCGTCCGCTTTGCGGGCGGCCCGTTGGATCAACCGTCATGCCACTCCAGACGTCACTGTGACACTTCTTCAGGTCATCGTCGTCAGTGTGGAAACGGCTATCACTAAAGGGCTCTCCGACGCACGATTGCAATCGCAGAAAATTTTGGCCGAGACGCAATCGGAACTCACAAGGTGCAGCGCAGTGCTGAATGAGAGCATCGTGGGCATTCCAGCAGAAAAGATTGTGGAATATGCTAAAGATCACCCCGTTGATTTGATTGTTATGGGGCGGCGCGGGCACTCGGCTCTTGGCAATTTGATTGGCAGCGTGTCATTCAGCGTGCTGCAGCGGGCCCCGGTTCCTGTCACTTTTGTGGAGCCAGGAGAAGACTAGCGCGGGACGGTGAGCGTCAGCAGCCTACCTGCTGTGGCACTGAGCCTGGTATTTGTTGAGATGGCCACAACCCTGTCTGCCAACCTCCTGAGAAGAATGGATGACTGCGGCGCTGAGTGCGCCAAAATCTTGCGCAGAACCAGGACAATGTTGAGGCGGGTCCATTGCCCGCTGCTGTCTTGTGGTTGCATGGGCCCGTTGGCGGCAACATCACTTGCACTGTGCCCGCATGGGTCTCAGAAAAGCGAATAAAGGGGCCGGGTGTGCGGAATGTGATGTTCCTGAAGGAAATTGGATTCGCGGACGAGAGCCACCACAGGCTCTTCCGGCGACCATGGCCCGTAAATGGCCACCGGTTCTCCAATCACGGGATGTTGGCAACCAAATCGCGCAGTCCGCTCCGTGACGGGAAAAATCTCGAGGACTCCGGGGGCGCTGCAGATACTGATAGCGCGGCCGGTCATTACCGTCAATTGCCCGCGGCTTCGGGGAATCAAGTGCAGGCTAATCTGGCCTCTATCTTGGCATAAATGGCCTTTCATTCCGTGCGGCATCTCTTGCAGCAAGCCGAGAGGGTACCCGCTGCCATACACGGGCGTCTTTTCTGGCAGGAGCAGGATTCTTGTGCGGCACTGCAATATAAGCCGGTTGTGATGCTGTACAACCATCCACACCGGCATCAAAGCTGACGGACACTGAATCACGTGGGGCACGGTCTCTCCTTCTTTCCCGATATCCTTGAAAGTTTTTGGAGGCGGTTAGCCGCTGGGCTTCCCTCATAGGAGCAGGAAACGCGTGGCTGCATTGCCAACGCTTGGTAAAATATTGCCTTCTGTTAGTAAAGTCGATATTTGTTTCCCTGGTGTTTCCACCATCTTAAGAATTCCTGAGGCCAAGCTACATAGGCGGGGTGATCGTATATGAGCATGCACAGGTCATGAAAATGCCGCGGCAGTCAAAGACATGCAGTTAGGCTACCGGAAACAAGTGTAAATTTTTGGATGAAAAGAAGGGAAATCAGCCTTGTAGGTAGAAAGGACTACACCGTAACATTGGTGCTTTGGCTACCGCTCATGGAGCCACCTGTCTTCTACTACGAGGAGGAATTTGTCAATGCATATTCGCTCATGGGTTATGACGGCTGCAATGGCGTCTTTTGTGGTGGCCGCTCCGGCGATGTCTTTTGGAGCAGTAGTTCCGCTTATTACGAACGCTCCCCGGTTAAAGCTTGCACCGCCGGCGCACGCCCTGGGGAATTATGGGTGGTCGTCGAGCAACTGGTCGGGCTACGCAGTGACGGCAGGGCCTTATACGCAGATTACTGGGGACTGGACCGTGCCAACGGTTTCGTCTGGCCATGGATCGACTTATTCTTCGGCATGGATTGGGATTGATGGATTCAACAACAGCGATCTGATTCAGACCGGGACGGAACAGGATTATAGTGGGGGACAAGCTCAGTATTCCGCGTGGTGGGAGATTCTGCCAGCATCGGAAACTGTGATTGACGAGCCTGTGGCACCCGGCAACCAAATGGCCGCCTCGATTGTGAATGACGGCGGTGGAGTGTGGACCATTACCCTTCAAGATGTTACGGCAGGATGGAAATTCACCACCAATCAGGACTATTCCGGTCCAGGGGCTTCTGCGGAATGGATTTTGGAGGCACCGACAATCGGAGGTCATGTGGCTACTTTGGCAAATTACGGTCAAACTACCTTTAACCCCGGCACCGTGAATGATGGCGCCAATCCAGCATTTACCGTCGAAGATGGCGGGGTGATGATCCAAAAGAATAAGCAGGTATCTACGCCGTCGGTTCCCGATAGTGATACCGACGGGTTTAACGCAGCATACGGGTCCACAGCGCCGAACCCTCCAGCGTCATGAAGCAGCGGGCCCCTAAGGGGCCCTTTTCCCTGCTCACGGACCCATGACGACAGGGAATCAAGGCTGGCATGGGGCCTTTAATTGTTGTCGCCTGTTCACAAAGCTGCGAATTTGCGCGGCACCGGACACTAATCATACCAGTGCGAGTCGTCGTAACGGGAGTAGGAGGCAACGAACGCGACAACGAAGCCGAGTCTCATAAAGGCTTCCATTATTACCACTCCCAACTGTTGGTCAGCCAGCGGTGTCAGGTGTGTAATCCGCGGCGCGTTAGCGCCCTCCCGTGGACGACCGGCGCAAGCCCTAAGAAGCGGTGACGCGATGAAGCAGGAAGATGGTCCCTACTTGATCAATTGCTCAACGATGATCATACTTGGATAAATCCATCAGAACGGAGGCTGTTAAATGACAGAGGACGTGATTTGTTACGAGGCGCCGCTGAATCCAGACGAGTGGGTTAAAAAATTGAATGAATGGATTTTGCTCCAGGGTCTGGTCAATTACGGAGTGGTCAACCACCGCAAAGATATGGAGGCCAGGGGGGTTGAAGCACCTCCATGGGCCTACACGGTGATGTTCGGAAATCCGCTGGGAGGATCCAAGTTTCTGGCAGTGGCTCCGGCGGCGGTTGCGGACATGCCGGTCCGGGTCGGAATTTATGGGGCCGAGGGGCATTCTGTGTTGGCCTATCACACCATGTCGTCCCTGCTTGCCATGCATGATGAGAAGCTCGGCCCTTTGGGCCGCGACATTGATCATCTGATCGACCGGTTCTGTGCCGGCATTGGTGCGGTCACAAGACGGGATTGTGCGGATGCAACAGGCTAGCCCGTGCGTCGTCCTTGTGGGAAGAGATGGATTTGCGGGGTGAGCAAAGCCGGGAAGGCATCTGCTGCCTTTAACGGTAATGAGGGGGGATTTGGATGAATGCCATTCAGATGGCGCATGTCCGGGATGATACGGGGCCAGACTCCTACCGGATACTGGTAGACCGGCTCTGGCCCCGGGGAGTGCGCACGGAAGGGGCGCCATGGCAGAAGTGGCTGAAGGGGGTGGCGCCCAGCGCCTCCCTCAGAAAGTGGTACGGGCATGACCCTGCGCTGTTCCAGACTTTTCGCGCACGCCACCTTGCTGAACTTCACAACCAGATCGGAAGTCCGGACATGCTCCACCTATTGGAATTGGCCCGCCAGCGGCCTCTTGTTTTAGTGACGGCAACACGGGATATAGACCTGAGCCAGGTGCCCATCTTGCGGGAATTTCTAGAAAGTACCCTCGCTCAAGAAGCTGTAAATGGACCTAGCGCCCCCGCTTTGTGACCGTGGCGGTTGGCATGGCCGCCTGGCTGAGAATTTGCGGTTCTGAGGACTTATCCTGGCGGCTCAGGGTCTTGGAGGCTCCCTGATACAGTCAGGCGGCCTGTCATGAGGCTTGTTGCCGTCCGGTATGCGACGATGCACCAAAAGGCTGCCAGGACGATGAAGAAGAAATGAGCAAAAAAGCCAATGAGATTCACCCGCATTTGGTCGAACAGCATGTCGGTGCCTACCGCGAATACCCCCAGCGGGAAGGTCAGTCCCCACCACCCTAAATTGAACGGCAGGCGTCGGCGAGCATGATACAGTGTAAGCATGATGCTGATGGCCAGCCACCATAGCCCAAAGCCCCATAATGCAAAAGAACTCAATACCGCGGCGCCGTCCATAGCCTGACCCATAGATCCAAAGAGCCGCGGCAGCGACTTGCCGAGACCGACAAGGCCCATGATGCCGGTCCCCAAAGTTCCCAGAGAGATCCATGTGGAAATCGCCATCTCCGGGGGCGGCAGCCTGTGCACGGCAAGCCGCAAAAAGAGAAACCCCAGCATCAGGAAGGCTAGAGGCACACTGAGCGCCCATAACCCTAAACTTAGCACCATGAGTGTCCGGGCGGTTGTTAGGGAGGCAATGTGCGAGATAATCACACTGCCGCTGGCTGCCGCCACCTCGGAGGGGACTACGGGGATGAGCCAAATTCCCGTCATTTTTTCGAGACGGTGATCGTGCGAGATGAACATCATGAACGGCACGAGGATACCGGACGCTAACGCCATCACTACGTTGATGACCCACAAAACAATACCGGCGGCAATCGCTCCGGGTCCTATGAGACCAGGCCCCATTTCGATGAATCCGTTGACCACAGTAGCCAATGCCATAGGGACCGCCCCTAAAAACATGGATTGTATGGGGTGGTGCAACAGGTCCACTGTGCCCCGCCAGTTCAATGCAAACTTTCCTAACATGATAACCAGAAGGACAGCCACAAGAACTACGTTAAGGACCCACAAAATGGTTCCAGTATATTTCAGCCAAGGAGGGCTTCCGGGGTAGAGATAAGCGCCGAGTGCCGTGATGCCGGTGCCCATGGCAATGGTAAACCAGTTTGGTGTAAATTCTGTGACAAATCGCCACATCTCTCAGCCTCTTTTCTCATGGACAACCAACAAAGGTGACCTCGGATTTCGGCCGACATCCTGCGTCCCGGATCCGTGCCGTTCAGTCATCAGAACAGTGGTCCCCTTGCGGAATCCAAATTATTCACCAGACGGGTTCGCATGAAGCAACCCATTATCTGTCATGGGATAAGAGGGGTAGCCTCTTTTCATATGGCGTGGCTTGAATAGAAGTTGCCTCCGCACTTCGGCCCCGCGGTGTTAAGTCCAGGGCGAATGCAGAAGACATCCAGGGGCCCGTGGTAGTCAAAAATCTGTACGAAACGCCCCCCAACACCCGCATAATACAGTTGCAAATAATTTTTGCGGGTGTTTGTCAGCCCAATCCTCCAAGGGAGCATTTTTATAAGACTTCAGCAGTTGGGACTATGCTGAATATCGTCAAAGCGGTGGGGCCTGTGCAACTGCGATGTGGGCGGGGACATGCCCTTAGACATTTTGGGAGGCCTTAGCGTCGGTGGCAACGTCAGACTTTTTTGAGCGCCACACGAAGTACGTGCCGGTAAGATATATGAGGGCTAAAAGTCCCCAAATGGGGCGGTAAGATTGGGAAACCCTGATCAACAGGCCGAATAGGGGCATAAACAGCACAATTCCTAGAAAGGCGGACATGCCGATCAGCGCCAGCGCCATCCCGCGCTGTGCCGTTGAGCTGGCCTGAGTGACCCAGACCGTCAGCAGTCCATTCCAACCATCGAGGCCGGCGCCTAGAGCGAAAAAGAACACAATAATGACAGTCACAGGTGTGGATGCGGGGAGAAGCGCCCATACGGCTAGAGCACTGGAGCCTACCAGCGCCGTCCGGATAATCAGCTTCTTGGCGTCCGTGCCTCTGTCCATCTGGCGTCCCATGAGGATTCTGGCCACAAAACCTCCCGCGAGAGCCATGGCAATTATAGGACCTGCCAGTTCCAGAGGAATGTGCCACCGCTCATTGAGATCGAGCAAGGCATAAGTAAGCAGCGCATACTGGCCTGGCCCTAGGAGAAAGCTGGTCAGCAACGGATATCTTAACGGGGAGAGCTGGGATATAGCCGTGCGCAGACCTTGCGTTCTAATCCTCGGGACAGGATGGTCAGCAGGAAAAGGTTTGAGAGTCCAGGCGAATCCCATGGCCCACCCGCCTGCATTGAGGGCGATAATGAGGAGCACTACTTTAAGCGACCAGATTTTGACCAGAAGCGGGAAGAGATTTGCTGCCAAAATTCCTCCCAATGGCGTCGCCGCCTGGCGTATGCCAATAGCCAAGCCTTCACGGGGTGATCCGTCGAAGGCCTTTGTCACCGCCGTATTTCCGGTCAGGGACAGGGCCGGCAGGAACAAGCCAGCTAGCCCCAGCAGGAAAGCCAGGTCTCCAAAATTTCGGGGCAACCAGAGTGCCAAAGACAGCATGACGGTAAGAATAGCTGCGCCCGAACCCCATGCAACCCGCTTGGGGCCTAAGCGGTCCAGCACGAGACCAGCAGGCAGCATGCCAACTGCTGCTGCGACAGCGTGACGGCCAATTGGTCAACAGAAGCTACAGCCAGTAAGCCCGTCGCTCCGGCTGGCGCCTTATTCATCAATCACCCTCACAATCCGGCGTGCCCTGCCTGCCAAGTATTCCCCGGTCTATCGAGGTGATCATGGATGGTCTGCAAAAATTCCCAGGCCGGCATGCCTAACAAACATATCCAGTTGGCGGCTACTTCTTCCATGTGCGTGGCGACTGTGACAACAGGAGATTGGAGGGGAGTCAGGATATGCGAAATATCCTGACTCCCCTGGGCTGTCCGTTAGTAGAGGTTGCCTCGATGCTGACCTTAGTGATCTTGCCGGGCAACGAAGGCTGTCAGGTCGACCAACCGGCTGGAATAACCCCATTCATTGTCATACCACGAGAGAATTTTGGCGAAATGGTCCCCGACGACCATGGTCTCGCGGGAATCAAAAATGCTAGAGTGGGAGTCGCCCTTAAAATCCATCGACACGAGGGGTTCGTCGGTGTAGCCTAAAATGCCCTGCATAGGTCCTGATGCGGCACTCTTCATAGCCTGGTTTATGGTGTCGACGGTGACCGGCTTGACGGTGCGCACAGTCAAATCCACGATCGAGACAACGGGGGTGGGCACTCTCAAAGAAATTCCGTTCAGCTTCCCTTCGAGCTGGGGCAACACCAAATGCAAAGCCTTGGCTGCTCCAGTGCTGGTGGGAATGATATTCATAGCGGCCGCGCGCGCCCGCCTGAGGTCAGGGTGCGGCAGGTCCAGCAACCGTTGGTCGTTGGTGTACGAGTGGACAGTAGTCATCAGACCCTCGACAATCCCAAAGGTGTCATCCATGACTTTAGCAATGGGGGCCAGGCAGTTGGTCGTGCACGAAGCATTGGAGATGACCGTGTCATGCACCGGATCATAGGTTTTTTCATTCACACCCAGCACAATCGTTACGGCTCCTTCCCCCTTAGCCGGGGCCGACAATATGACCCGCTTGGCGCCTCCGCGGTCGATATGCGCCCGGGCCTTGGCCGGGTCATTAAAGAGTCCCGTGCATTCTACGACGATCTCCACGCCCAATGCGCGCCAGTCAATGGCCCCAGGGTCCCGTTCCTGCAAGTATTGAATAGGGCGCCCATCAACAATAATTTGTCCGGGGGCGGTCGTGATTTCCCCGTCGTAGCGTCCGTAGTTGCTGTCATACTTCAGTAAGTGGGCCATGGTGGCGGTATCACCCAAGTCATTGATGGCCACGACCTCGAAGACCTCTTGCTGGCGCGCAATCCGGAAAAACCGGCGACCAATGCTGCCAAATCCATTAATTCCCACCTTAACCATTGGCAATCTCCCTTCACAATAGGTTTTGTCGCTGTGCACGTTTCAGTGTCAGTGCGCGGCATCCACGAAAATTTTCAGCGGTCTTTCTCCCGGTCCTCAGTAAGAAACGGTTGCAGGAAAGAAGGCACCTGATTTCTGCAGGACGGTCCCGCCCTGGTTCCGGTTGGGCCGCGGGTGTTGTCATCTGTCTGCGGGCGTCAGTTCGGCACCGGATAATCTCTTCCACAAGGAACAGGCATCCGCGAAACGGTTTCCGTCTCCGGCTCTTAGCATGCGATCAGGGAGGGCCACCGTCAAGGTCCATATGGGCCTTGTACAAATTCCCATGCCAGTCAGACCCGTTCAGAGGGCGACGATTTGCGAGAGGACCCAGGCGCATGGGCGAGGACATAATAGGCTGCGGCTTGGGACCGGTTGGCACACCCCAGATTCCGAAAAATCTTGCGAACGTGTTTCTAAATGCTGGACTCACTGAGATATAGCGCGCTGGCTATGTCGCGGTTAGTCTTTCCCTCAGCCAAGAGCTTTAAGATGCTCTTTTCGGTATCGGCCAAAGCCGTGATGTGGTGGGCAGGCTCCGGCATTCCCGGTGGGAATGCGGACTGGACAGTGCCAGGCACACTGGCGTCACGGACCATGGCCTGGAGCGTTTCAAATATGGCGGAGCCTCGGCAAGATTTGTCCAAAGAACGCACCATGTAGCCGGAAGTAGCGTTCCAGTCGCCATGGAGCGCCACCGTGTCTGGAATCAGCATGAGAACGCGGAGAGTGCGGCTGCGTCTTGCGGGAACGCTTGCCAACCGGCACAGTTCAAAGGCGGGGCCCTGTGCGAGCCGACTGTCCAAGAGAACAACATCGGCTGCGAGAGGGGTGGGTAGGAGCGCTTCGGACATCGACCCAAATTCAGCTACGACGTGGAATGCTGGATGTTTGTTAATCAGAGACCGCAGTCCTATCCGGTAGACTTCCTGCGAGTCGATGAGGGCCACCCGGATAATCTGCGGGAATGGATGTGGGGTTTGCATCAGAGCACCTTCTTTCGCAATGGTCTTCGACGGCCGCAAGCGCAACAGCACCCTTGGGCCGGTAGCGCAGTGACGGTCGTCTTTTATCCTCCGTTTGAGCCTTTATAGTTAATCATTCACCAAACGACGTCGGCCTCCTTGAAATTTCTCCAAAAAGTTCGCGATAGGATTTCTCGGGGTTCACCAAAATGTCGACGAATCATGTCGGGAGAGAAAAATCTGCGGCGAATGGTGTAAAATTCATGAGAGTGATTATTTCTCTCATTCTTCCGGCCAAGATCCATCTCTTGGCCGGAGTGATGTCCTGACGTGATCTTTTTTGTGGACAGTGGCCTCACTTTACAAAACACGGTCAGAGAGTAGCCTGTAAACTGCGGCTGACCACCGTCTATTTGTGAAATCCGTCACAGCTTACAGGACAGATGGACTCCAAGATCTGCGGGCGCACTTTCATTGTGCGTATTCTAGGTCCGCGTCATGCGATTACAAGGTCGGAGTTGATGATGGGCTGCGGGGAGCTTTCTTCCCTTTTTTGTGAAAGCAACCCAGTACAGGCACCTTGATGAAATCCAGCAAAAACATGTAGATAAGGGTAAAGAGCAACAGCCAGCCCACGTCTGCAAGGCTCACCGGTTGCATGAGCCATCCCAAAGTGGCTAAAGCGGAGACCACGACGATATCGCCCAGCGCCGCCAGAGACAGAAACCGGCCGGGGCGGGATGACCAGAACCATGACCGTTCCCGGACGACGAACACGTTGCCCAAACCCGAAAACACCAGTCCCAGAAAGTCCATTGTCTGAATGGTGGCCAGGGACCAGTGAAAACCGTAATGGCCTACCAAGAACACCGCAAAAATGTAGACAAGCCAAGCCACGGCGATAAGGAGCGCGGTGCCAATCAAAGACGGCAATTCCCAGTGGTCGGGTTCCGGCGAGTACCGCACATTATCTCCCGCCAGCGACATTGTGACAAAGTCGTTGGCAAATAGCAGCAGTAAGACCAGCAGCGGCGTGACTACGAACTGGCCAAAGAGCAGCAGACCGAGGCTCAGAAACATGGCCACTTGGAAAGTCTTGACGATTTTGTTGAGTGTGTAGGTCAGCATGCGCTGGTAGACCAGCCGTCCGGTTTTAACCGCAGTCACTACATCGGCCAGGCCAGGTCGGGTCAGCACCAAGCTTGCCGCCGCCTTGGCAACGTCCATGGCGCTCGACACGGCGATGCCTACCTCCGCTTGTTTTAGGGCGGGCGCGTCATTGACCCCATCCCCGGTCATGCCGGTAATGCGGTGCTGCTTTTGCAGCCGCTGAACAATGTGAAATTTGTCTTCAGGGAAAACTCCTGCGAACACGCCGCAGTCCTTGCCGGATTCTTGAATGGCGGATTGCTCGCAGACAGGCCCGGCAATCTCCAGTTGGGCGGCGACAGCCTGAGCCGTTGGCACGCTGTCGCCCGTCACCATCCGGATGCGGATTCCCAGCGCAGTCAAGTCCGCCACGGCTTTGGCCGCGTCGGGCCTGGGAGGGTCGGAGAGAGAAACGAGTCCGAGAAACTTCAGGGCACTTTCGGGACCTGCGACCACGCCTAAAATTCTTGCGCCAGTTGCTGAAAGAGCCTCGGCATCGGTTTCCCACCCGGAATATCCTGAAAGCTCAGCCATTGTCTGCGGGGCACCTTTGATGGCCTTCCAGGGGGTGCCGTTTTGGATAAAGGTTGCTTCGGAGCGCTTGGTGGCGGGATCAAACGGAACAAAGGCGGAGCGCGCAGGCAATGTGACGTTTTGCGCCTGCGCGGCCTGTAAAATTGCCAGGTCGAGAGGGTCTTGGGTGGCAGTGTCGCATGCCAGGCCAGCCATCTGCAGGAGGTCTTCCTGTGTCGTGCCGGGGGCGGGCCGGGTCCCGGTGAGCGTCAACTGATTCAACGTGAGGGTTCCTGTTTTATCCGTACACAGTTCATCCATTGACGAGGCTTCTTCAATCGCGGCCAACCGTGTCACGAGGACGCCATGGTGAGCCAGATCCAAGGAGGCGACCGCCGTGGCAAGGGTAAAGGTGGCTGGCAGGGCGACGGGGACCGAGGCTACCAGCAAAATCAGCGCAAATGGCAGAATGTCACTGAGACCGATGCCGTGAACCGTCGCGTAAATCAAGATGCCGACGACGAGGATCCCATCCAAGAGAACCATGTAGCGCACAATGCCCATGACGAGATCCTCAAGATGGCTGCGTGACCCAGCGCCCCGCACGAGTTCTGCGGTTTTGCCGAAGTAACTGTGGGGCCCAGTGGCCTTGACTACCCCGCTGGCTTCACCACGGCGCAGCACGGAGCCGGAATATACGAGGCCTCCGGCTTTCCGTTCTACCGGAGCCGCCTCACCGGTCAGCGAGGATTGGTCGGCAAGCACTTCCCCGTCGTCCAAGACCGTATCGGCGGGAGCGAAATCGCCCATTCGCAAGTGAATGTAGTCGCCGGGCACCAGTTCACTGGCGGAGACCTCTTTCCATTCACCATCCCGCAGCACCCGGGCATTGATCTTGAGGCGTGTGCGCAACAGATCCAGAGCGCTCTGGGCCCGCCGTTCCTGCGTGAAACCCAAAATCGCGTTGAACACCAGCAGAAACGCAATGATGATAGCTTCCGGCGTCTTGTGCAGCACCCATTCGAGGATGAAGGTGACTTCCAGCATCCAAGGCACAGCGCCCCAAAACTTTGACAGAAACAGGCGGATGGGGTGGGGCTTGTCTTCTTGCACCTGGTTGGGCCCGTATTGTTTGAGGAGGGCCTGCGCTTCAACCGTGGTCAGGCCCGGAGTATGTTTTTCCATAACGTATCCTTTGCTTTGACAAATTTGCCGACACGACGTCATTACCCAATCGATTCTCATGATGAGGATTGACAGGAGCTCTGTCTACGCCCAAATGGGCCACGTTTTGGGTCTTAACGGGCAGTGGGTCACCGCGGCACGCACGGGGAATTCGCGATTGCAAAGGGATGGAGGGGCATGGTGATTTGGGTTAAAACCTTCGGGGTCGGAATATGTTGCGGGCCGATTGCCGAGGGCGGGCCGCGCCGGCGGCTTTACGCGCGAACCTTTTTTATGTACCCTAGGCGGAGATTGGCGGGGTTTGCGGGCAGGTTCGAATATCTCATTGAATGGAGTGGTCGTCATGGTCTTGCCATTAGCCGATCCTGTTAATTTGGATGACGCTTTCGCAAATGCGTGTATGGGTGGATCAGGAATTTTTCACGAGCCCTTTTTTTGTTTCCCTGCAAGCGGGCGAGTACAGTCCCGCCCAGATCAGGCACTTTGCCATCCCATACGGCTATTACGCTCTCGATGAAGATTAGACACCGCATCGTGGTATAATAATCATATGGACTACAAATCGAATCACAATGTCGTCTA
>DAIDDL010000028.1 GCA_027309085.1 Sulfobacillus sp. | reverse complement strand
AGTGGGAGCGAGAGCCGATGAGAGTGTGACGGTAGAGGTTTTTAGAACCCCCCGGCTTTAGCCGTGGGGAGGTTCAGACATCACAATGCAACGAAAGCTCTCACAAATGCTTCTGGCGGTGGTGGCCGGAGAGAAGTCTTGTGAAATCGAGATGGCCGACCAAGCATATATGGCTCTAATGGCCACCAATGCTATCTTGCAACTCGTTAAGCCACTCGACCACAATCGGCGCAGCTTTGCCAGGAATCCCGGAATGGTCAGTCTCCACCGTTTTGTGAGTTTTTGGTGCATGAGCCAGCCCAAACAGTTTCTGCGCACTGAAGGGCGGGAGTTCTTGGTCGTATGTCCCGCTCACTAGAAGAAAGGGTCGGCCAGCCAACTCTTCGAGAGCCGGCGGAATCGCTTGGTCCATCTCCAACCCCACCTCAATGGGACTGGCGCCATCGACCCATTCCCACCGTTCCAAATAATAATTGATGACGCTGGCTTCAGGCCGCATCACCGTTACGGGATATCCTAATCCGAGACTGGCTGCTCCGAGGGCCGTGCCATCCTGGCTAGCGGCCACCAACGCTGCAGCTGACCCCATACTGTGGCCAATATAAACGGGACGGCAGGGCGAGGGGAGAAGCCGGTTTGCATCCAAGGCTGCTTGAACAACCATATCAAAGCTGATTAAGGCGCCACCGCTGCTCCCTAACTTATGGCCTGGCAGATCAATAGATAGAACAGGATAACCTGCCTTGGACACTGCGGTCGCGATGGGGTCCATAGCGTGTTTTGACGAACTGTAGCCGTGAATCAAAATGGCGCGAATGGGTTCGGGTGCCCCGGAAGAGGGCCCGTAACCTAATCCGCGTACCAATTGCCCGCCAGATGAAAAACAGACCGGAAAAATGTTCATGGGCACACCTCAATTTACACAGCGGTCGGAGCTTGATACATTATTGTCCAGGAAAATCTTAACAACAATTCGAGTGCGGAGCAAGCCAAGACGCATCATTCGGGAGCTCGTCAAGCGGTAACCTTTTGCCCCGCAGCATCGTTCTACACATGGAATCACCTCCAGGAGGTTTTGTTACTATGGCGGCTGGCAAGATATTGGCGTTGAGCATCGCCGGGGCCATAATGGTCGCAGGCTGCGGGACCGTGAGCCATGTCAGCGCCCCTGCCGGGGACGGGGCTTCTCAGCACAAGTCAGGGAAATCTCCGCCTTCCACTCGTTCCCAGGCTCTGCCTTCCTCATCTTCTTTGCATTCCACTGCACACCCTACCGGTAATTCGGTAGAGATCCAGGCATTGCAATATGTCGCGTCCCGCACGTCCCTGCCTTTGGGTGCGCCGACCGTTTTGCCACGGTTGCCTTCGCCGTCAGGGTATTGGGCAGGGCAAGTCCAGGCAAGCAGTGTGGCATGGACCGTGCATTTAATGGAGACGACTGAGCCGTACCAGGTAAACAGTGTGAAAATCCCACAGCATCTCGTCGATGGCCCTCAATCCTATGCAGCCGCCGTTGCCAGCTTTGGGATCATGTCTCTGCATGGGTCAGCACCAGCGGTAGGAACGGCACAGTGGACAAACTTTTTATGGCAGGAGGGCTTAATATCCAGTGGGCTGCAGCGCAATGCGATGGGCCCGCTCATTCCCCCTGACGCGCAAACAGAATCGGTAAATTTAGGGGATCAGATCGTGGGGACATGGTACCGAGCCAACGCGGAAAATGGCACATTGATTTGGCATGAAGGAGACTGGACCCTAGCCGTTAAGGGTGGTGAATCCAGTGCCTTGGGGATGTCACGGCCTGTCGCAGCGTATTTGCACAAGGCGTCGCTCCCACCGTATCCGGGTTTGGTCGAGATTGCCACAGGAGTCCATGGAGTCTTTACGCGGATAGACTGGGTGGCGCAGCACAGGTTATATCACATAAATAACGATACGGTTGGGGCACACAATGCGCTTCGAGCTTGTCAGATGGCGGTGTCGTGGCAGGCGTATCCGGCCGTGAAGGCAGACTCTCACTAAATGCGCAAACTTTAATCAAGATCATGTTCCGCTCTTGCGGGCCTTGCGGCGAATACGGCTGCGGGCATTGTCGATGGCTTTGGCGTTGCAGTGCAAATGTCGGGCGGAGTCCTCTAGAGAGCGCCGCAAGAGGAGGTCACTGAGAACCAGCCACTCAAATTCGGTCAGTTTAACCGCTAGGTATGCGAGTAGTTTCGATGAAGGGGTGGCGGGATCGAGACACAGTGGTGTCAACGAGGCGGGGTCCTGGAGGGTTTCACCTAAGGAAACCACGGGGTCGCTGTGCGATCTGGCGGGAGCATCTAGCGACAATGCGTGGTCGAGCACAGACGTACTATGCCTTGCACTGTGCTTAATAACATCCGTCATATGCCGCCGGATGACGACCCTGGTCCATTCGCGGAAGGGGAGTCCCTTGGACTCTTGATAGTGCAAAGCTGCTTGCCACAATGCTATCCGTCCTATTTGCAACAGGTCATCCCGGTCGCCACCGACAAGAAAATAGCGGGCAATCAGCCGCCGAATCCACGAATCATAACGGCTGAGCAATGCTTCAAAGGCGGTGTGTTCTCCTCCTTGGAACTGCCGCACCAGGGCCTCATCCGCCGGGATAGGCTGCGTGCATGTTTCGCTCATCATCATCCGAACATCCCTCCGCTACGATTATCAGGGATCGTTTCGAGTTTGGGGAGAGTTTTGAAGGAGAATGGGCCATATGGGCGGAGTAAGGGCGCATTAAGGTCCTCAGGCATAGTGCAAAAGATTGCGCCTTTTCCCGAGGTGAGGCACGTGAGCCTGTGGCGGGGGGCGTCTTTTACGCGGCAGTTGGCCACGGCCTTGTTTCTACGAACCCGCTGAGTCTAGAGCCATGGTCCCATGAAGGATTCGGACAAAGAGCGGTCACAAGCTTGTTCCGGTGAGGTCAAAAAAAGTAAAATCGCCATGATCTCCATGCCACCAGATTCGATGTAGCGAAACATCTCATCTTCCTTGATGCCTGTCATGAAGCAGCGATGCGGTAGGGTGATTCTGTGTTGGCAGTGGCGGCCATACCAGGCCCAGCATCTCGTTCAAGGCAGACGCTCCGCGTGCGGTCACCCGTATGATCCGCCCACTGCCGCCGCGCTCGATCCATTCCTCGTGAAAAAACCACTGTGCAACGGCTGCCCCCAACTGGCCCGCGATATGATACCGGCGCTCACTCCAGTCGAGACACGAGCGGATAAGCGGGCGGGTGCTGCGGGGTGCAAGGACCAGGCCCCACTGCGCAAATTGCTGTGCGCCGTCTGCGGTGATCGACAACAGACCGGTGTCGGGATCCGCGCTGAGCCATTGCGCCTGTTGCATGGCTCCGGTGACGGCGATGCCCAACTTGCCTGCTAGATGGTCATAGCAGGTGCGGGCTGCGTGCAGCTGCTGGGTCAGGGTTGACTCGTGCAAGGACCGGACGGACGCTGGAGGCGCAATCTGAAGCAGTCCCTCCAGCACTTCAGCTACCTCGGCACTGGCGAGGCGGTAGTAGCGGGAGCGCCCTTGCGCGCGTCCCGTTACCAAGCCTCCAGCGACCAGCTTGGTTAAATGTTCGCTGCAGGTCGCCGGGGCAATGTGCGCCCGCCGGGCTAGATCCGACGCGGGCAGCTGCCGGCCGCCCATCAAGCTTAATAGGATGGTGGCGCGTGAGGCGTCGCCGATGAGTGCGGCAACGGTTTGCAACTGCGGGTCATGGTCACTCATGGGTGTGTCCTCCTTTCTCTTCTTGGCACCTGTCTTTCTTCAGGAATCGGCAGCCTGTGCTCCGAAACGGCGGAGCCGCAGACCGGACACAAGTCCTAGGGTCAGTATGCCAATCAAAATGGTGTAGGACAACATGGCGTCGTAGAGGCCCACATGCTGAGCTAGCAGTCCGATTCCAACGACGGGCAGGCCAACCCCACAGTAAATCACCACATAGAAACTCGAGACGACCTGCGCTTTTAGAGAGGCGGGTGCTGCCTGGGTCACGGCTGTCATGCTGCCCAGAAAGGCCATGCCCTGACCAATTCCGGCGATGACCGTACTAGCCAGGAGCAGCGTCAGGGAATGATCGGGAACGGAGACAAGCAGTCCGGCGACTCCTAGGAAGATGACCAGAAGTCCGGCAGGCATGGACTGCGCGGGAGACAGAGTACGGGTGAGCAATTGGGTAACGGAGGCGCAGGCCAGCATCAAAAATACGACCCCGCCTGCGAGCGCGACATTGGAAACATGCAAGAGCGTCATCACATAGGTGGGAGCAAGAGACATGAAGAACGCTGTCACAGACCAGACCACAAACGCGGACCCGCTGGCGAGCCAAAACGTCCGGCGCATGGCGCGCGGAATGCGGGGGGGCTGCCACTGCAGCGGGGCGTGCGAATGTAGCCGCGTATCCGCCACCCCGGCCAGCAACAAACCGGCGAGGGCAAGACCGGCTAGAGAGACGCCATAGGCCAGACGCAAGGGTTCCGGCCCGTATTGGGCCAGCAGGCCACCTGCGAGCGGCCCTATGGCTGTGCCCCCGGCTGTGGCCAGTCCAGCTACCAACGGAGCCCGCCGCCGGGATGGATCCAGTTCGGCGAGTTGGGCGGTCGCTGGTCCCGACAACATTCCTGCGCCCAGACCTTGGGCCGCGCGGCCCGCAAACAGCCATAGCACTTGGTGTGCGAAGAGAAAACTCAAGCTGCCTAGCACCGCGAACGCCAATCCTATCAAAAGGGCCGGTTTGCGCCCGCGCTGGTCAGACCACTGGCCCCAAAACAGCAGGGAGGGAATCAGGAAGACAACATAGGTGGCGAAGATGGCAGTGAGCACAGCGGGCCCGAAATGAAACCGGGCGGAATAGAGCGCGTACAAGGGCGTCGGGACGTTGGCGGCTACCATAATCATCCCTAAGAGAAATCCCACCCGCCAAAATCCTGGTCTGGTGTTCATGGCATGCTCCTTTCCTTGCTGTGGGACATGGCGCGGCTCGCAGTGTCTTGGGCCTGACGCTGCAACCACAAGAGGTACGTGGCCCAGCCGCGGTAAGGAGCCCAAACGGCTCCGTGAGCAGCCAGCGCAGACGCCGGGAGGCGGCTTTGCGGAGAAGATTGCTGCCCGACTATGGCTTGCAGGGCCGCATCTCCTTCGGGAAGCGTGTCGAGCTGGCCTAAGCCGCGGAGTCCCACAAGAGCAGCAGTCCACGGGCCGATGCCCGTTACGGTCTGCAACGCCCGGGGAATATCGTCACGGTCCGCATCGGGCCTGTCCGTCCAGGGCAGGCTGCCAGCGGTAATTCCCGCCGCGCATTTGACGATAGCCCGGGCTTTGGCCATGCTGAGGCCAGCGGCCCGCAAAGGTTCCACACCATGGGTAGCAATCCATTCCGGAGAGGGCAGCAACTGGAATACCTGCCCTTCGGCGGACAGAGACCTGCCACCCAATAGGGCAATGCGGGTGCGGATAGTACGGGCTTGCTGCACCCCGATCAGTTGGCCGCTGACTGCCCATAGCAAAGCTTCCCAGGGGGAGCCCAGCAAGACGGGGCGGAACCCGGAATAGGATTGAACCAGTGGTGCGAGGACTGAGTCCTTTGTCATCAAATGCGATTCAGCTGGCTGGCCGTCGACGGCCAGCGTGAGCATCTGCGTCAGGTGGCGGACCGTTTGACCTACCACCTCTGGAGATAAGTCTTCCCCCCAGAGAGTCACATGCAAGGGTTCAGGAGAAGAGGAGAGGGTTGCCCTTTCCACCGCAACGACGATCCCCGGACCAATGTCCAAAGCGCGCTGAAATCCGTGGCTGGTGACGCGTTCCACGATTGCTGAGGGGGAGGTCCGGAGATAGGCGAGGGTGAGGCCAAAGGCATAGGATCCCTGTGGAGTGAGAGAGAATGTCGTGTGGGGCGTGGTCATCATAAGGGCTGTGGTCCTCCTTCAAATGTGCGCTTTCTTGTCACCTCTTGCAGTATAGGAGCGAAATACTTCGGCGGCGGCCGAAGTTGGTTTTTTTCACTCGGGGCGGTGATCGTCCGCTATCGGATAGCGGAAACCTGAGCATAGAACTTGTCGTGGCCAAGGCGGCACGGCTCAATCGTTTGATTTGAGTTGAATTCGGACGGCGGTGGGGGTGACGTCTCCTGATTGGCATCCACGAGAACGCACTAGCCAAGGATTTTTACAGGAGCGGCCATTAGCCGTAATAATTCCCGTTATTTATTAGTCGGCTCTGATATTACTCCGACGGACTCCTGAGGGTTTTTTGGTCCTGTTCACCATGTTGTCTGTCAAGAGTCTGGGTAATGCGTACGTATTCCCGGGCTCTTTCTTTTTTAATCTACCCGACAGGCAAGGACATTGTCTTTCGCAAAAACGTCGTATCAAGACGTGGGTGGCAAGTTGAGCCTCACGAAATCCAAACGTTTGGATTTTCTCCGTTATCCAAACCTAAATAAAATCCCAGCCTGTTTCACAAAACGTTGGAATCGCCGCCATTGCCGCCAGAAAAGGTGGGGATTGTTTTCTTTCATGGTTATGTTCTTCTTGTGGAACACCACGGAGTGCATACCCATGAACGTACAAGACCTACGGGATCATTATCCTCAGCTATGGACGACCATGGCTACTCCAAAACCTACGTGGCCCGGTTCACGCGGGCGCTTAAAAGCATCTTGGCCCGGGCGAATTCCGCGGGCTGGTCTGGTTATACGGATGTATATCGGGACTATACAAAAACATCGCGGTCCCCCGATTATCTCCGGGAGAAGCCATGGAAGATGAGGAAGACAGACACGTATCAAAGAAATGGACAAAAGGCGGCAGAGGACTAGCGGAATTTTGTGGAGTGAAATCCCTAAAAACGTAAAGATAAAATCCCAACCTTTGCTGGCTTGCATTGCGGCTATCACTGCACTTGGTGAGCAAGGTTAGGATTTTAATTAGGTTTGGATAACCTGATTCATGGTTATCTGTATCGCATCCAGCAGGGGTCGGTGCTATCGGATTGGGGACCAAGTCTCGAGGTGGTCCCGTACAGCGACCCCATGAGGATAGGGCTCCGTATACTATTCGGTCTGCCTCGGCGTCAATGTGGCCACGACGGCCTCGGGGTCTTCCATGCCGATGATAATGGCATCATATGTAGTGCCTGTTAAGGTGACCATTACGCCGCGACGGGTTTGGTGATGTACAACCGCAAAGACCTTGCCCGTGGCGGATTGAAACGTCCCCATGGCGAAAACTCCCGGTATTCGACTCCCTGGGAGTTTCAACCCGTGCACTGCATGGATCGCATCGTCCAATACTGTCACTGATTGCACCGCCGACCACGGCACCCGAATTTCTCCATGCACGGCTTCCACTCTTTCTAGGGCACTCAGTTTCACAACCAATTCCTGCTCTTCCCGTACCAATTCGGCCATCCAAATCACTCCCGTCGTTTTAAGTACTAGAATCTCTCAGCCGATTATGGGCCGCCGGCTCAACGCTCCGCAAGCTGAAGTGCCACCTTGTTAAACTTAAACAAGAGGCATGTGTTGACATGCCGCGTCCGCTTGCTTCACGGTGGCTCAGGGTGGATCAGGATTGGTCCTGCATATCAGGCTTGCTATCAACAACGGGCAGATCGACAAATCGTAGAAAAGGAACGACGACGTGCCATAGACTCCCGGCTAAAGCCGCGGCTGGGGGTGATTATTTTTTGAGCCTTTTGGGGAGCGTCAAGAGTTTTGTGTAAATCGATTTAGCCCCTTTTCTAGGGGCATGGCCTGTGACGCGGGCGTCGAGGTACACGGCGAGTTGGCCACGCCGCCAGCCGATTGGCAGGTGCGAATAGATATCTGCACACTACGGCCTATGAGATTCACATCAAATCGGCCGTACTAAAATACCTATGCAAACAGGACACCATGACGCGGGAACGGCTGGAAATTGACGGATTGGCAGAAAACTCCCACCGAAAGGACGTATTCGATCCCTTGGCGGTTATCCAGGTCTGTACCGAGTTATAGCAAAGAATTTTGGGGGAAGGTTTCTTGGGATCCACCTCGCAAAAAAAAATTAACCAAAGCCTCCGATCTCTTTTGGAGAGGGCAACCATGGGCCGTTTTAGCCTTTGTTTCGTTGTGCCGAAGCTAGGAACCTTTGCCCTGCCTCAAATTTTGTGGTCGGAGAGACAGGATTTGAACCTGCGACCTCCTGCTCCCGAAGCAGGCGCGCTACCAAGCTGCGCTACTCCCCGACGCCCGTAATGCATTTTACCCTTTTGTGATGTAACCTGTCAAGATGGGCGTGACCTGTGGATGGCTGGGAGATAATGGCCAAAACTGGCAGGGATAGCTACAATATTTTTGTCAAAGACAATGATAAGGGAGTCACTTGATGACATTAAAGGGATTGCTCCTTGCGGGAGGCACGGGAAGCCGCCTCCGTCCTTTAACATATACTGGGGCCAAACAGTTGATCCCAGTGGCTAATCGCCCTATTTTATTTTATGCAGTGGACGCTATGGTGGAAGCGGGAATTGAGGATATTGGCGTCATCACCGGGGAGACGGGAGAAGAGATCCGGGCCAAGCTCGGCAGCGGCAACGCATTTGGCTGCCGATTTACCTACATTCCGCAACCCGCCCCACTAGGGCTGGCGCACGCCGTCAAAATCGCGGGAACGTATTTGGGCCAAGACCCATTTTTGATGTTTTTGGGAGACAATTTGCTGCGCAGCGGATTGAAACCCCTGGTGGACCGATTTGCCAGCGGGCAGTATGCAGCGTCCATTCTCTTGACAGAGGTGGACGATCCCCGTCAGTTCGGGGTAGCTGTGGTGGAAGGCGGCCGGGTCGTCAGGCTGGTGGAGAAACCAGCAGATCCGCCGTCGCACTGGGCTTTGGTGGGGGCGTACTGTTTTGGGCCGGAAATTCACGAGGTCGTGGCCACTTTGCAGCCCTCTGGACGGGGCGAATATGAAATCACGGACGCTATCCAGACGCTGATTGACCGTGAGCGGGTCGTAGATGCGACTTTTGTGCAGGGATGGTGGAAGGATACAGGACGGCCCCAAGACGTGATTGAAGCCAACCGCCTCATGCTGGAGGATGTCCCAATGAGCATGCAAGGTACGGTGGACCAAGCTAGCGAGATTGTTGGGAGGGTGCAGTTGGGACGCGGCTCCCGTGTCGAGCACAGCACTATCCGGGGCCCAGTCGTTATTGGCGAGAATGTCCATATACTCCACAGCTACATCGGGCCCTATACAGCCATCGGAGATGGCGTCATCATTGAAGAAACGGAACTGGAGAATAGTGTGATCCTGCCTGAGAGCCGGATTAGCAAGGTGCCGGAGCGCATTGACCAGTCCCTCATTGGCCGTGGCGCCGTCGTGCAGGGTGGCCACAAGCGGCCCCGCGCGGTGCGCCTGGTATTGGGTGACCAGAGCCGGGTAGATTTATAAGAGGGGAAGGAATTGGAGAATGAGTGAGTTCGGAGCCATTGACGGCGTAGTGGTCAAGAAACTGGTAAGGCATCCAGATGACCGGGGGTTTTTTCAAGAAATTTTACGTGATGATGACCAGCTTTTGAGAAACTTCGGGCAGGCCTCGCTGTCGATGAGCTACCCTGGCGTGATTAAGGCATTCCATTATCATGAGCGGCAGGATGACCTGTGGTTTTTCCCCGTGGGCTCCGCCCAGGTCGTCCTCTATGACCAGCGGCGGAACTCGCCGACCTACCAGGTGACGCAGGTGCTTTATCCCAGTGAAATGAATCCCATCCTGATTGTCATCCCTGTGGGTGTGGTTCACGGATACCGGGTACTCGGCAATACCCCGGCGATGATTGTGTATTTCACCACCGAGTCGTACCGGCCAGCAGACCCGGATGAAAAGCGCCTGGCTTGGAATGATCCGGACATTGACTTTGACTGGCGGACCCAGAACCGATAAGGAGAGACGATACGTGAGAATCATGGTGACGGGGGGCCTGGGGTTTATTGGGTCCCAAATGGTCCGCTGGATTTTAGAGCAGGTGCCGGATGTGGACATTCTGAATGTGGATGCGCTGACTTATGCGGGCAATCCCGCCAATGTGGAGGAATATGCGCATGATGCCCGCTACCGGTGGGTGCAGGCTTCCATTGCCGACAGAGCGCAGTTGGAGCCGTGGTTTGCGGACCAGGCGGTGGATGCGGTGATTAATTTTGCGGCGGAGTCGCATGTCGACCGCAGCATTCAGTCTGGGGCTCCTTTTGTGGTGACCAATGTCCTGGGAACCCAGGTTTTATTAGAGCTGGCTCGCCAGTACCACGTGCCAAGGTTCCTGCACGTGTCTACAGACGAGGTCTACGGCAGCTTAGGCCCCACGGGGCAATTTCGGGAAACCTCGCCCCTTGAGCCAAACAGCCCTTACGCGGCCAGCAAGGCGGCCGCCGACATGGTCGTGCTCGCCGCTTCGCGGACTTACCAGCAAGATGTCGTCATTACGCGCTGCTCCAACAATTACGGTCCGTACCAGTTTCCTGAAAAGCTTATTCCGCTGTTTGTGACCAACGGCCTGGAAGGGAGGCCATGGCCTTTATACGGGGATGGGCGCAATGTGCGCGACTGGCTGCATGTCTCGGATCATGTCCGGGCCATTTGGGATGTGCTCACCCGCGGCAAGAGCGGCCAGATTTACAATATTGGCGGACATACGGAAAAGTCGAATTGGGAGATCGCGGAAGACTTGCGGGCTATTCTGGGATTGCCAGCGTCGGTGGTGACTATGGTCAGCGACCGGTTGGGACATGATCGGCGGTACGCGATGGATGCGCAGAAAATCACCAAGGAACTCGGATGGGAGCCCCGCATTCCTTGGCAGCAGGGCATTCGGGACACCGTAGCCTGGTATCAAAACCACGAGGATTGGTGGCGCCCGGTCAAGAGTGGGGCCTACCGGGAGTATTACCGCCAGCAATATGGGGAGGGGAACCCCGATTCTGGAGTGCGCAATTCATGAGATTTGCACTGGCGGTATGGCTGGGGCGTGTGGCGGGATGGGTAAGCCGCTTGACCGGGAGAGGGGGCAGCTCGCTTCCGGGACTAGTGGCGCGGCGCATTGACCCGCAGGTCTTTATCCGGTTGAGCTCTCATCTGCCGCAAGGAGTGATCCTCTTAACCGGCACGAATGGCAAGACCACGACGGCGGCAGTGGCCAGCCACCTGTTGCGCGCGAGTGGGCTCAAGGTGATTCACAACCGGACGGGCGCCAATTTGATCCTGGGTCTTACGGCGACATTGCTGCAGGCGAGCCGCTTTCGCCTGATGCCCCAGGGAGATCTGGCTTTGCTGGAGACGGACGAGGCCACAATGCCCAAAGCGTCTCAGGAAAGCCGCCCGCGGGCAATTGTCGTCACGAACTTTTTTCGGGACCAGCTCGACCGTTATGGGGAACTGTCCACTACCGTGAATTTTGTTCGCCGCGGCATTGAGTCGCTGGCAGACCAGGGCTGGCTGATTTTAAATGCGGATGACCCGCAAGTGGCATATTTGGGCGAAAATCACCCGCGGGTGTTCTACTATGGCGCGGACCTGTCCGCTTATGCGAGCAGCCCGGGAGGGTACGATGTGGCTGATGCGCGGTTCTGCCCGCGGTGCGCCAGCCCTTTGCACTACCGGCGCCAGTACTATGCCCACATCGGAGACTATGAATGTCCGCAATGCCATTTTCGGCGACCCGTGCCGGATTTGCTTCTGGTGGACTGGCAAGGGGGGGCGTCCTACCCTTTGCGGATAGATTTTAGGGGCGAGCAGTTTGCCGTGCCCAACCGGCTTCCCGGCCTTTACAATGCGTATAACGTGATGGCTGCCATCAGTCTCGCCTTGTTGTATGATGTGACGCTCGCAGAAATCAGTGAGGGACTGGAAGAATTCCGGCCAGCGTTTGGCCGGATGGAGGCTGTCAGCATTCAGGACCGTCTCGTGTGGATGGCGCTCGTGAAAAATCCGGTGGGATTCAATCAAGTGCTGGAGACGATTCAACAAGACCCCCATCCCGACAAAAACATGCTGCTGATTATCAATGACCATTATGCCGACGGCCAGGATGTCTCATGGCTGTGGGACGTAGACTTTGAGACGTGGCTCAAATCCCATCCAGCCGGCAAATTCTGGGCCAGTGGGATACGGGCGCAGGATATGGCGCTGCGCCTTCAGTATGCTGGCGTGGATCCGGACAGCATCACGGTGATCGAGAAGCCTTCCGATGCATTGGATGATTTGCTGACCAAGACCGCTGTGGGACAGGTGACCTACATCACCCCGACCTACACCGCGCTGTTGGAGGTGCGCCAGTATCTCACTGCGAAGGGATACACCAAACATTTTCGGGAAGGTTAGGAGGGCGGTCCAAAATGGCCGACATCTACCATAGACCCATCATCATCGGCACCGCCGGGCATATAGATCATGGCAAGACCACTTTGACCCAAAGACTGACGGGAGTGAACACCGACCGCCTCCCCGAAGAGCGTACCCGGGGCATTTCCATCGACTTGGGTTTTGCAGATTTTACACTTCCGAGCGGCCAGCACGCCGCTCTTATCGATGTGCCGGGCCACGAGCGGTTTATACGCAATATGGTAGCCGGAGTGCACGGCATGGATGCAGTTATGCTGGTGGTGGCGGCAGATGAGGGCATCATGCCCCAAACCCGCGAACACTTGGATATTTTGACTCTGCTGGGGGTGGAAATGGGTTTGACGGTCATTACCAAGGCCGACACCGTGGAAAGCGAATGGCTCCCCATTGTTGAGGAGGCCGTCAGCGAGGCCCTAACGGGTTCATTTCTTCAGCAATCTCCGGTGCTGGTGGTTGACTCGGTTTCCGGACGGGGGATCCCTGAACTGCTGGAGGCGCTGGACACCCTGATTCAGCAGGTCCCTGTGCGCAGCGCCTCCGGCCTGGTCCAGCTCCCGGTAGACCGGGTATTTTCTGTACGCGGATTCGGGACGGTGGTTACGGGCACCCTGGTCAGCGGCACCATCCGCCCGGAGGATTCCCTAGAGGTGGTGCCGGGCCCCTATCCCGTGAGGGTTCGGGGGCTTGAGGTGCACAGCCGGAAAGTGGAGTACGCGGTGGCCGGACAGAGGGTGGCCGTCAACCTCGCGGGGATTGACAAGGACCATGTGCACCGGGGGAAAATGCTGGCCACCCCTGGCACGGTGAAAGCGGTGGACATTTTAGCGGTGGACGTGTCCCTCCTCGGCACCAGTCCCGAACTTGACCAGCGCAGCCGGGTGCATGTGCATCTGGGAACCGCCGAGGCTATCGGCCGCCTGTACTGGTACGACCGCGATAGGCTCGCCCCTGGGGAACGGGCATTTGCAGAACTTCGATTGGAGTCTCCGGTGCCGGCCAGCCGCCACGACCGCTTTCTCATCCGGTCCTACAGCCCGGTGATAACGGTGGGAGGCGGCCGTGTCGTCGAAGTCGGAGTCCATCATAAACGCAAGGAACCAGAATTGATTAGCCGTCTGGACCTGCTCGCGCATGGCTCCGTCCAGGATGTGGTTCAAGCGCAACTGCGTGCTTGCCCAGATCCCTGCCTCATTGACACACTGGCTGAGCGGACGGGATATCCTCTGGCAGAGGTGGAGCACCTCTGCCAGACCAACCCGGAGGTTCTGTACGGGCCCGAACGGCAGGTGTTGCTGAGGACCTTTCTCGTTCCGCTTGCGGATTTGTTGCTCCAGTTTTTGAAGGAATATCACCAAGCCCACCCGCTCCGCCCCGGAATCGAACGCGAACGATTGCGGGAAAGACTCTGGCCACAGTGGACCTTGAAGAGCACACTCTTTGTGGTGAACCGCGTTGACGGGGCCGTGCTGGACCGTGAATGGGTCCGCATGGACGACTTTGTGCCCCGCGTCAGCGGCCCGTGGAGCCAGGAGATTGACTCGCTATACCAGGCCATCCACACGTCAGGACTCAAGCCTGTGGGTGCAGAACAGCTCATGGCGCAGACTGGAATTGCCGCAGACCACTTTTTCGATATTCTCGAGCACCTGCTGCAGCAGCAGAGAATCGTCCGACTGGATGAGGGGCTCTATATTTCTGACACTGTTTTCGGTGAGGGACGCGGCCGGGTGGTCCAGGCGCTGGCGGACCAAACGTCTCTCACCACCAGCGAATTGAAAGAGGTCCTGGGGGCCAACCGCCGATTCGCTGTCCTTTTTCTGGAACTGCTTGATGTTATGCATATTACCCGCCGGGTTGGCGAAAGCCGCACACTGGCAAGTTAGGGTGACACTCAATGAGAATTGATGTAGCGTGGTCGAAAGTCCCTAAAGGGGGATTTGGCGAGAGTGGAGACACCATCGAACTGGTGGAGCGGCCTCTCGGAGGCGTCTCGGTGATTTTGGCGGACGGTCAGGGCTCTGGGATAGCAGCCAAACGCATCAGCCGTCTGGTGGCCATGAAGGCTGTGAGTTTGATTGCAGACGGTTCCCGGGACGGAGCTGTCGCCCGGGCTGTTCAAGACATGCTCTATACGGCTCGTGAAGGGCGCGTCACGGCGACCCTGGCGGTTTTGTCCTGTGACATGCACACCAAAACAATGGTAATTGCCCGCAACACCCCCGTGCCTGTCCTCGTTCGCCAGGAAAATGTGGTCTTTCGCTTGGAGGGAGGGGCTGAAGTGATCGGGACATACCGGAAGACCCGGCCGGCCATAACGGAACTGCCCCTCGTGGAGGGCACGGTCCTCCTGACATTTTCCGACGGGGTGACCAATGCCGGCAAGCGGTACGGGAAAACACTGCCGTGGGAGAAGATTCAAGATGAAATGAATACGCTGGAGATCCATGACCTGCAGGCATGGGTCAATGAGCTGATGCTGCAAACGCTGCTCTTGGATAAGGACCGTCCCGGAGATGATGTCAGCATAGTCGCATTGGCGGTTAGGGGCGGTGAAGACAATGCCATTCGGACACTCTCCGCGAGCATTCCCTATTAATGGGGTGGTGTTGGTCGGGGTGTGCGCAGCGGGCAAATCGACCGTATCACAGGTTTTGGCGGATTACGGGATAGTGGCGCAGTCGGTGGCGCAGGAGCATTCAGCAGTGCCGACACTCTTTCGCCGAAAGGGAAACCATCCCGTAATTTTGCTGGCAGCAGATTTTGCTACGGTCCGGCGCCGGCGGCGCGTTAGCTGGACGCGCCAACACTATATCCAGCAATGGCTCAGCCTGCGGGCGGCGCGCGAGGCTGCCAGCCTGGTCGTGCGCACCGACCCGTTGAGCCCTGCGAGGGTGGCTGGCGTGATTGTGCAGTGGTTTGACCAGCGTGCTGGACTCGACAAATTATGGGCGTCCCCCGCCTGCTTTTGCACAGAGCAAGACCGGGCCGCGCTGCGCTACCGGATCTGTTGCGGTGGGCCGGCTCCGCTCCAAATACCGGACATTGCGGACCTGCAACAGGCCCGCAGGCAGTTTGCGGCATTTTCACCGGAGCCTCTGCCTAAATAGCCGCGAATTGACACTGCCTGACGACGCGGACTATAATGAAACGATTTTGAACCGGGGGGCTTTGCAATGCGTCGAAAGAGCAGAATCAAGTTTTTTGCCCTGGTTGCGGTGATCATCGCAGCCCTTTTTTACTTTTTGCAGATTAATCCCGTCGCCAGCCATTTGCGCTATGGACTGGACTTAAAAGGCGGAGTTACTGCCACTTATCAGGCAGAGCCCTCTCCGGGCCAGCCCGTCAATGTCCAGACAATGGCGCGTGCAATGGAAATTATGAACTTTCGGGTGAACTCTTTAGGGGTATCGGAGCCTGTCATCGAACAGGTGGGATCCAACCGTATCACCATCGACTTGCCGGGTGTGAAGGACCCGGAGCAAGCACTGAAATTTTTGGGACAAACCGCTGTGCTCGAAATCAAAAGTCCTACCGGCAAGGTTCTGGTGACCGGCGGAGACCTGTCCTCGGCTGCAGCGGCGGAAGCCAATGGCCAGTATGTGGTTAACCTCACATTCAATCACAAGGGCACCGCGCTGTTTGCGGCGGCGACCAAGCAGTATCTGGGCAAGGAGTTGCCGATCTATCTCAATGGCAAACTTGTCGAAGCTCCGGTGGTCCAAAGCGTGATTCCCAATGGGCAGGCGCAGATGAGCGGCAACTTTCCCACCTTGAAGAAAGCGCAGCAAGTGGCCTTGCTTTTGCAGTCAGGCGCTCTGCCCGTGAACCTTAAGGTGCTTGACGTGCGCACGGTGAGCGCGACTCTGGGACATGCCTCGGTGCAGGCCAGCAAAATGGCGGCAATGATTGCGATAGCCCTCATCGGGATTGTCATGATTTTCTGGTACCGCTTGGCCGGCTTGGTGGCTGATATGGCTCTGCTGATTTACCTGCTGCTGGTGGTCGGGGGACTGTGGAGCATCCACGCGGTGATCACCGTTCCGGGCATCGCCGGACTGATACTGTCGGTAGGTATGGCCGTGGATGCCAACGTCATTATTTTCTCCCGGATCCGTGAAGAGATGATCAATGGCAAGAAGCCCGGCGCTGCAGTTGCGGCGGGGTTCCGGCACGCCATCCGCGCAATTTTGGATTCGCATGTGACGACTTTTGTCTCCTCTCTCATTCTGTTTTTCCTGGGGACCGGAGAAGTCAAAGGATTTGCGTTGACGCTCATGATTGGCACGGCCGTCTCCCTGCTCACGGCGGTATCGGTGACAGGAGTGGTCATCCGGTGGGTGGCAGATGCCGGGTGGGCTAAAGTGCGCACCATATTTGTGGGGTAGGGGGATTCTCAAGATGCGGTACCATTTTGAATTTGTCCGGCCATGGAAAACATGGTTTGTGGTGTCGGGGCTGCTGGTCATTCTGGCTCTCGGGGCATTTTTTATCCGGGGTCTCAATTACGGCATCGATTTTACTGGCGGGACGCAGATGAACCTTCGATTTCACCAGGGTGTCACGGCCACGAAGATCAACACGGTGCTGGACCGCGACCGACTCAGCGGCAGCACGGTGGTTTTTCTCGGCAGCGGGCATGACAACGTGATGATTACGACCCCCACTATTTCCGAGCACGAGCGGAATGCGCTGCTGTCGCAGCTCGGACGCGACGTGGGGGCGTTCAAGGAAATCTCCACGAGCCGGGTTTCGTCGATTATCGGACAGCAAACAGAGCAGAGGGCTCTGATTGCGGTAGGCCTCGCCGTTGTCGCCATCATTTTGTACATCACTATCCGCTTTGAGTGGCGGTTTGCTCTATCGGGGATTATCGCCATGCTGCACGATGTCATCATTACTATCGGATTGATTGCCCTGATCCACATTCAGATTACGGAGTATTTCATTATGGCCGTGCTGACGATTTTTGGCTACTCGATTACGGACAAAATCATTGTGTTCGACCGTATTCGGGAGAATCTAGCGGTCCGGAAGAAGAACGACCCGTTGGACGACCTGGTGAATAAGAGTTTGAATCAGGTGTTGGTGCGCTCCATCAACACATCCACCACGGTGATTATCGCCCTGTTGGCCCTCTTGATCTTCGCTGGCAGCAGCATTCGCGACTTTGCCTTGACGATGCTTTTCGGGGTGATTTTTGGCACGTACTCTTCGATTTTTATCGCCAGTCCTATTTGGCTTTTATGGACAAAAAAAGAGCAGGGCAAGAAGAAGGCCAAACCGGCTTCCGCCTGATGGGGAGTGCGGCCTGCGAAGGTGTGAGAAGCGTCCGGTGCTATCCGGGCGTTTCCTGCTTTGCGGGATTTTTCCTGAATTGGGGCATGATAGGAGGATAGGAAAGCGGAACCAAGCAGGGGGGTGGGATCATGGGGTGGCTTCTGGTATCAGCCGCAGGGGCTTGGTTATGGGACGGGCCGTGGCTTGTCATCACGGTTGCGCTGCAGATGGTGCTCCGGCTGGGATACCCGTACTGGTGGGGGTGGGCGCTTGTCGGAGAATGGGGCGTCGCCGCCGCTGGCGACTGGGCCTTTCACCTGTGGCTGCCGGAGCCGCCCGCGGCCCGCAGCCCGTCCCGCCTGCTCCGGGAATCATGGGTGCTGCTATGGCTGGCCTTGCTGCTTAGCCCGATTTTGGGCATCGTGGCATGGCAGGGCACCGTGGGGTTTGACGCAGCTAAGAGAATGCAGGGATTCGGTCGGGATGTCCGCCAGATTGTGGTCGTGAGGGCGGTTAAGTCCATTTCCGTGGTGCTGCTAGTCATTATTATCGCGCGTCTCCGACCGTAGTTTCAGCCATGTTACAATAATAGCGGGAGCGAGTAATCTGGAAACAGGTGAGACGCATGATTGATGTCGACGGAGAACTGCGAACCAGTACCCGCAGTGCGGCATGGGGGGCCGTAGGAAACTTTATTCTGATGGCACTGAAAATCACTGTGGGTATTGTTGGAAACTCCCGGGCTCTGATTGCGGATGGAATTCATTCCGGGGCAGACCTGGGATCATCCATTGCCGTGATTATCGGATTGCGTGTGGCCCGCATCCCGCCCGATGAGGGACATAATTACGGGCATGCCAAGGCTGAAGCCGTAGCCCAGAAGGTTGTTGCGCTCCTGCTGATTTTGGCCGGATTTGAAGTGGCCAATGGCTCCATTGCAGCGTTGAGCCGCCCTAGCCAGCATCCTACCGCGGTGACCCTGGTGGTGGCGGCAGGTGTCATGGTCATAAAGTGGGTCATGTATGTGCGGCAAAAGAAGACGGCAGCCCGCACAGGCAGCCACTCTCTCATGGCCTCGGCTCTGGATAACCGTATGGACGTGATCTCCTCGGCCATCACGACCGCAGCCATTTTAGGAGCGCAGTGGGGAATTGCCCACTGTGACGCCTACGGCGCTCTGGCGGTCGCGGCCCTGATTGTGTGGCTGGGGATTGAGATCTTTTCCCAGGCAGCCAACGACCTGATGGACCGCGCTGCCGACCCGGAGACGGTCCAGGCTATACGGGTCCAGTGCCTGCAGGTGGCTGGGGTGAAGAAGATCGCGGAAATACGGACGAGGGTATCGGGCACCCAAGTTCTGGTGGACTTGAAAATTGTTGTGAACCGCCAACTGTCGATTTTGGAAGCTCATCAAATCTCACACCGGGTGAAAGAAGCCATCATGAGTCTGCCGCGCATTCAAGATGTGATGGTTCATGTAAATCCCGATTAACGTCAGGATTGGACTGGTCAGCACGAAACGGTACCGGAACGAAAATTATGTACTGAAGTCTTTGGGGCCTGAGGATTACGAGGCCTATGTGGAGTTCCAGACGAGCAGCGGACTGTCAGCTGTGGTGGCGAGGATCCTGTGGGTGCGCGGAATTCGCTCGGTTGGCGCCCTGCAAGATCTCCGCCGCGTCGACCAGCCCCTGAGCAGCCCGGGGGACCTGCCGGATCTGGACCGGGCGGTGGACCTTCTGACGGCGGCCCGGCAGGGCCAAAAGCGCGTCCGGGTGTATGGGGACTACGATGCCGACGGGGTGACTGCTACCGCTGTAATGTACCAGGGTCTGCGCTGGGCGGGGTTTGAGAATGTTGACTATTATATTCCCAACCGATTTGATGAGGGTTACGGGTTGCACCCGGAGGGCGTCGAGCAAGCTGTCGCGGACGGGGTGGATCTTCTGGTTACCGTCGATTGTGGGTCCAGTTCGCCCGACGCAGCCCGGCTGGCAAAAAAACACGGTCTGACCCTGATCGTGACCGATCATCACGGACTGCCTCCAGACATTCCCGATGTGCCAGCTCTAGTCAATCCAGAGCGGATGAACCGTCCCAACCGCTTCTCGGGGGCTGGAGTCGCCCTGCAAGTGGTCCGCGCTCTCTTGCACGGAGACCTGCCCGACTGGGCCTATGGGATTGCGGCCGTTGGAACCGTTGCAGACGTTGTGCCCCTGACGGGGGACAACCGGCGGATCGTGCAGCGCGGTCTGCCCGCGCTGGAAAATGGGGCGTGTCCCGGCATTACGGCTTTGCTGGGCGACCGCCTGAAGCCTGGGCAGCAGCTCAGTGCAGACGATCTGGCATTTTTTGTGGGGCCGCATCTCAACGCGTCCGGAAGAATGGGCGATGCTGCGCCAGCCGTCTCACTGCTTCTGTCCGGCAGCTTGGAAGAGGCCAAGCCGTGGGCAGAGGACCTCCGGACCCGAAATCGCCTGCGGCGCGAAATAGAGCGGGACCTGGTTGAGCAGGCTCTGCAGCATATCCCCATGGACAAGAAGGGGAACGTTCCGGGATTTGTGGTCGTGGCGGGAGACAACTGGCATCACGGTGTAGTGGGCATTGTCGCATCCCGCCTCAAGGACCGGTTAAAGCGTCCCGTCGCCGTTATCGGCTGGGATGGGACATCGGGAAAGGGGTCGGCGCGGTCTGTGCCGGGTCTCGACTTGTTTGGGCATCTTGGGAAGAGCCGCGACGCTTTTCTTAAGTTGGGAGGGCACCGGGGGGCATGCGGATTCAGCCTCCTGCGCCAGGACGCTCAGGAATTGTCTCGCAAATTTTCCCGGGATTTGCCCCCTGAAATTTTGGCTCAGCAGTTCGTCGGCGGTGAGGTGGATGCCATTGTTGGGGCGGCGGCGCTGACTCCGGAGGTCGCTGACCAGATTCTCGGACTGGAACCGTATGGCCACGGTTTTGAAAGACCGCGGCTGGCGGTTAACGGAAGTATTGGGGAGATGCGCCGGATGGGGAGCGAGAAAACCCATTTGTCCCTGACGCTGGCAGGTAGCCCGTTCCGGGCAGTCGCCTTCAGCCAGGCAGCGGTCTCGGAATCTATGGAAAAAGATGGGTTTGTGGAGTTTGTGGGTGAACTGGTCCTTAACCAGTTTCAGGGGAGGAAAACCCCGCAGTGGCACGTTGAGCAGTTTGTCGGAGTGTCTGCCAGCCGGAAGCAGTGGCGTGGGTCAACCCGGTTTTCCCCAGCGCCAGATGATCTGCCGGGCCGTGTTCTCTACGTGGTGAACAGCACGCGCGAGCAAAAGCGGTGGGCTCTCAAGACCCATGGGCGTGCATGGTATCACTATTGGCCCTACGCGTCATGGGCGGGATCTGAGCAGGCATCCAGCCTGGCGGACGGGAGTCCGGTTGTGATCAACCAGTGGGCCCAGTGGCCCCACCTGGCCAACTGGGCGGACCATATTGTCTGGCTGACGGCGCCTGTCAGCCGCGATGTGCTGATGGCCGCATCCGCTATACTCAAGGAGAGCAGCGGAATCATGTGGATAGACCCCGAATTGGACCCGGCGGGAGTGCTCGCCAAGGCCCGGCGCCTCACCCCGACGAGGGAAACGCTTGCCCGGCTGTGGACCGCCTGGGAGGCTTCCCAGGCCCCGCTTGTCATTGGGGCCCGGGTATTTCGCGAATTGGGTTTCCGCCGGGGAGAGAAACCTGCGGCGCGGCGGCAGCTGGCCGACAGTCCGTCCTTTGAACGCGCCCGGCACAGGCTGATGGCTGCGGAGCGGGATTGGAGACGGCCGGCAGCAGAGTGGGACAGTACGTACTAGGTATTAGGAGGGTCAGCAGTGGCGTGGACTGAATGGGTAAGGGAAATACCGGATTTTCCTCTGCAAGGGGTATTGTTCCGGGACGTGTTGCCGGTGATGGCCAACCCTGACGCGTGGCGTGAGGTGCTGGACGAGTTGGAAGAGCGCCTCCGGCCATTTCATCCGGACGCGATCTTGGCTCCAGAAGCCCGGGGCTTTTTGATTGCCGCCCCGCTAGCGGACCGCTTGCATGCGGGACTCATCCCGGTGCGCAAGAGCGGAAAGCTGCCAGCCCCTGTTCTAGTGGAAGCATATTCGTTAGAATATGGTGAAAATCACCTGGAAGTGGAAAACGATCGGACTTTGGCGGGTAAGCGCGTGATAATTGTCGATGACGTGCTGGCTACCGGCGGGACGGTAGCAGCCACTGCCCGGCTTGCTTCCCGCTTGAACGCGACGGTGGCCGCTTTTGCCTTTTTAATCGAGCTGGAGGCCTTGGGGGGGCGCAAGAAGCTGGACCCCAAAGCGCCAGTGACAAGTTTGTTGGCGAGGTAAGCAAAGAATGGGGGGAGCTGTCATGGAGCAGGTCAGCATGGCGGAAAAACTCGGATTTACGGCAGACTCTCCGGAAGCGGAACAAATCGCCGAAGCTATCGACTTTTCGCGCAGGGCCCACGAAGGCCAAAGCCGTGCTTCGGGTGCTCCTTACATAGAGCACCCGCTTGCGGTGGCGTCTATTCTGGCTGACCTGCGGATGGATGTCCCCACCATTATCGCCGCCCTTCTGCATGATGTGGTAGAGGATACCAGTTATACGCTGAAGGATATCGAGGAACGATTTGGTCCGGAGATCGCTCAACTTGTAGACGGCGTGACAAAACTGGACCGCCTCGAGGTGAGGACGCGCGAAGAGGAGCAGGCGGAAAATCTGCGCAAGATGCTGTTGGCGATGGCCAAGGACATCCGGGTGATTCTCATCAAGCTCGCAGACCGCCTGCACAATATGCGCACCCTCAAGCACTTGACGGCTGACCGGGTTCAGCGGATCGCCCGGGAAACAATGGAAATTTATGCGCCTCTGGCGCACCGCCTGGGTATTTTCCGGATTAAGTGGGAGCTCGAAGATTTGGCTTTTCAACACTTGCAGCCAGAAGAGTTCCAATTGATGAAGGAACTGGTGGCCAAGAAGAGATTGGAGCGGGAGGCGGCGGTGGAGTCGGTCACCGCCGAATTGACGAGCCGGCTCGATTCCATGGGAATGGTGGCGGAACTGTCGGGCCGGGCCAAGCACTTGTACAGCATCTACCAGAAGATGTACAAACAGGGCAAGGACTTTTCTCAGATTTATGATCTGGTAGCCGTGCGCGTCATGGTGGAGACTGTCAAAGACTGTTATGCCGTCTTAGGGCTGGTGCACTCTTTGTGGAAGCCGGTGCCAGGCCGTTTTAAGGACTATATCGCCATGCCTAAGTCCAACTTGTACCAGAGTCTGCATACCACGGTGATGGGCCCGGAAGGCGAGCCGCTGGAGGTGCAGATCCGCACCTTTGAGATGCATCACACGGCTGAATACGGAATTGCCGCGCACTGGCGCTATAAAGACGGCGGCAAAGAGGACCGCGAGTTCGAGCAGAAACTGTCATGGCTGAGGCAGTTATTGGAATGGCAGCGTGATATGCGCGATGCGCGCGAGTTTATGGACACCCTGAAGGTGGACCTTTTCAGTGAGGAAGTGTTTGTATTCACCCCCAAGGGGGACGTGCTGGACTTGCCGGCGGGAGCCACTCCGATCGACTTCGCGTACCGCATCCACACAGATGTGGGCAATCACTGTGTCGGCGCCAAGGTCAACGGACGTATCGTGCCCCTGACCACATCGCTCGAGAATGGGGATATCGTCGAGGTCCTGGTCAACCGGAAATCTCCCGGTCCCAGTGTGGACTGGCTCAACATTGTCCAGACATCGCAAGCGAAGAACCGGATAAGGCAGTGGATCCGCCGGGAGCGCCGCCAGGAGCACCTGGCCCGCGGCCAGGAAATATTTGAGCGGGAACTCAGGCGGGCCAGTCTGACCCTGCAGCACGACCGCCTCCAGGAATTGGTGAAGAAGGTGGGCTATGGTACAGTAGATGAGCTGGCCATTGGGATTAGTGACGGTATGATTAATCCCGTTCAGGCAGTGGCGCGCCTCAAGGAGGAATTGGGCCGGAGTCTTGAACCAGTCCTGGCCCCGGTTGTGCCGGTCAAACGGGAAAAAACCGCAGTGCCGGCCAGTGGGGAACAAATCCTTGTCCGCGGCCAAACGCGGTTGCTCACGCGGTTGGCACGGTGTTGCCAGCCTGTGCCGGGGGACCCTATTATCGGGTACCTGACCCGGGGCCGCGGGGTGTCCGTGCACCGCCTTGACTGCCCCAATGAGAAGGAATTGAGCCGGGATCCTGAACGGCTTATTGAAGTCAGCTGGGATACGCAAGAAGCGGAACTGGCGCCCCATCCTGTTGAACTGGCCGTGTTCGCGTGGGACCGCGCGGGACTCTTGGCAGACGTGGCAAATGTGGTGGCTGACGCCAACATCATCTCTGCCAAGGCACGGGGATTTAAAGACCGCACAGCGGTCGTGAATGTGAGGCTGGAAGTGAAAAATCTAACACAGCTGACGCGCATTATCAGGCGTCTTGAGGCGTTGCCCTATGTTGAACGGGTTGAGCGCGTCAGCCACGAAAAACTCTGATGCGTGCCCTGCTGCAGCGCGTAAGACGCGCATCCGTAGTGGTCGGAGATGAGAGCGTGGCGGCTATTGAGACGGGATTGCTGGTATTTCTCGGGATACACCCCCGCGACGACCGGCAGACTGTCCGCTGGCTTTCTGATAAGGCCCTGAATCTCAGGATATTTGATGAGCGTGGAAAGATGAACCGCAGCGTCCTGGATATTGAAGGCGGGATCATGGTGGTTTCACAGTTTACCCTCTATGCCGAGGCGGCCAGCGGCCGCCGTCCCAATTTTTCTCCAGCGGCCTCTAGAGAAGTGGCGGAGCCGCTCTATGAATATTTTGTGGACCTGTGCCGGGTCAAGTCGGACAAGGTGGTGACGGGGCGTTTTGGTGCCCCTATGGAAGTGTCGCTCGTGAATTGGGGTCCGGTGACGGTGTGGATCGACAGCGCCGACCGGAAGAGAGATCGGGAACAAGGAGGAGACGTCACCAATGCGTCCAGAATTGCAAAGGCCGCGCGGCACTCAGGACATACTGCCCCCCGAGTCGGGCCGCATGGAGAAGATGCGAAGGACCGCCATTGACACGGCTCAGGCCTACGGCTACCAGCTAGTCGAAACACCGGTGTTTGAGCAGACACCAGTGTTTCTCCGGGTGGGAGAATCAACCGATATCGTGCAGCATGAACGCTATTCCTTTACCGATGTCGGCGGGGTGGACCTGACCCTGCGCCCCGAGGGCACTGCCGCTATCGCCCGGGCATACGTGGAGAATGGGCTCTACAACAAGCCGCAGCCAGTGCGGATGTGCTATTACGGGCCCATGTTCCGGCGTGAAAAGCCCCAGGCCTTGCGGTACCGGCAGCACACGCAATTTGGCGCGGAGATTTACGGGTCGGTGGAGCCCGAAGCCGACGCTGAAATTATCCTCCTCGCCTGCTCGGTGGTGGAGAAGGTGGGATTGCACAGCCCGGTCGTGCGGCTGAACTCCATTGGCTGCTCCGAATGCCGGCCGCGGTACCGGGAGAGCCTCATCGCCTACTATGAAGGGCGCCGTTCCGATCTGTGCGAGGACTGCCAAATCCGCCTGCAGACCAACCCGCTGCGGCTGCTGGACTGCAAAATCGATGTAGGCATCCGCAGCCTGGCCCCAGACATCAAGGACTATTGGTGCGAGGATTGCCGCAGGCACTACGGCCGGCTTGCTGAACTGCTGTCAGAAGCGGGGCGCGAGGTCGTGCGCGATCCGTACCTTGTGCGCGGACTGGATTATTATACCCGCACAGTGTTTGAGATAGGTCATCCCAGTTTGGGAGACCAGACCGCACTATTTGGCGGTGGCCGGTATGACGGGCTCGCTACCACCCTCGATGGTCCGGCTGCGACCCCGGCCGTTGGATTCGGTATGGGAATTGAACGCATGCTCTCGGCTGCCGACAAAGATTTTGGCCTTGACCGCACCCTGAGCGTGTATGTGGCGCATTTGCCGGGGTACAACACCCAGGCCTTCATTATTTCGGAAGGACTGCGCCAAGGACAGATTGCAGCGGAAGCTGACCTGATGGACCGGAGCCTGAAGGCGCAGCTGCGTGATGCCAGCCGCCGCAGCCACTATGTGGTGATTGTGGGTGGGCAGGAATGGGCGGAGGGCAGTGCCGCTGTGAAGGATTTGAGGCGCAATGAGCAAAAAACCGTGCCAGTGGATGAGCTTCTCGATTATTTTCGCCGCAGAGATTAAGTAACCGACATTGGGGAGGACGGATTTATGGAAGGGCGCACACATTACGCTGCGGACATCACGGAACAGATGATTGGGGAAACGGTCTCTGTGGCGGGGTGGGTTCACAGGCGGCGCGATCACGGCGGGCTGATTTTTATTGATTTGCGGGACCGCACCGGACTGGTCCAGATTGTGGCCGAGCCTGTTCATGCGGAAAGCTTTTCGGAACTTGACCGTGTCCGCGCGGAATTTGTGGTGGCGGTCACGGGCAAAGTGCGGGCGCGTCCTGCCGGCATGGAAAATCCAGAGCTGACATCTGGACGCATAGAAATTGAACCTTCGCGGGTGGCTATCCTATCCGAGGCCAAAACCCCTCCGTTTATGCCGGTGGACGCCGACACCGTGGATGAGGGATTGCGCCTCAAATACCGGTACATCGACCTGAGGCGCCCTTCGCTGCTGCGCAACTTTGTGCTGCGCGACAAGGTGCTGATTGCGGTGCGCAACTTCTTTCATGCCCATGGATTTTTAGATGTGGAAACCCCGTCTCTGGCGCGGTCCACCCCTGAGGGGGCCCGCGATTTTCTGGTTCCCAGCCGGCTGGCCCCCGGGGAGTTTTACGCGCTTCCCCAAAGCCCGCAGATTTTTAAACAGTTGCTGATGGTGGCTGGGTTTGACCGCTATTATCAGATCGCCAAGGTCTTCCGTGATGAGGATCTGCGTGCCGACCGGCAGCCAGAGTTCACGCAAATCGACGTGGAGATGTCTTTTATGTCGCAAGGTGAGATTTTGGACATGATGGAAGCTATGCTCCGCCAGGTTTTCCGTGACAGCATGGAGGTGGATCTGGCGCCTTTTGTCCGCATGACTTGGCGGCAGGCTATGGAAGGGTACGGCTCCGACAAGCCAGACTTACGGGCAGGCGAACCGCTATGCGACCTGACTGCCCAGGTAAAGGCGCATATAGGCTGGCCTGTTTTGCGCGAGGCCACATTCGTCGGAGGTGTCGTTCTCAGACACTACCAGCCATCGCGCCGGCAACTGGATGCCTGGGCGGAGGCCGCCAAAACCCACGGAGCCAGCGGGCTGATCTGGATTGTGAAAACCGGGGAAGGGCTCCGAACGTCGGCGGGCAAGTGGCTGTCTGAAGAGGATCTGCTGCACCTGGCAGAAGCGGCCCAGCTGGGGCCGGATGACACCTTGCTGGTGGTGGCGGGAGAGAAATGGCCCAGTTTGGCAGCGCTCGGCCAACTGCGGTTGGAGTTTGCCCGGCAGGAGCAGCGGGTTGAGGATGGGTGGCGGTTTTTGTGGGTGACGGAGTTCCCGCTGTTCGAATGGAGCGATGAGGAGAAGAGACTGGTGTCGGCGCACCACCCATTCACCATGCCCCACCCGGAGGATGTGGACCTGATTGCGACGGATCCCTTAAGCGTCCGGTCGCAAGCCTATGACGTGGTCTTGAACGGCACAGAGCTGGCTTCCGGCAGTCTGCGCATCTATCAGCCCGAACTGCAGTCGCGAATATTTGCGGCGTTGGGGTTGGATCCTGAGGAGACGGAAGAAAAGTTTGGCTTTCTCATCAATGCATTTCAGTATGGAGCCCCGCCGCACGGTGGAATCGCCTTCGGGCTGGACCGGCTGGTCATGCTGATGGCGGGAGCGAAGAGTTTGCGGGAAGTCATTGCATTTCCCAAAACGGCGCGTGGGTTCGATCCCCTGATGAACTCTCCCAGCTTGGTGGACACGCGGCAACTCGATGACGTAGGCATTCAGATTAAAAAATGAGAGCCCAGTAGAAGAGAGGAGATTTTCTCCTCTCTTCTACCGGACTGCCGTGGGAATAAATAGATCCACTAACCCGATAATAAAGGCCGCGATAAGCGCCGCCAAGACTGAAACATGCATAGTCGGCACTACAAATTGCGCGAAATAAATGACCACTGCGGAAACTAGAAATCCGACGAGTCCGCGCCCGTACGGCGATGCGGATTTGCCGAACATGGCTTCAATCAGGTATCCAGCCAGCGCAATCACTAATGCCGCCAACATTGCTGACCAAAATCCCAGATGCGAAAATCCCGGCACGACATAACCCATGAACATCAACACCAGTGCGGCTACGACAAATCGCACCACGGTTCCTACCCAGCTCATTGGTTCTCCTCCTTTCATTGTCGGTTCTAGTCTGGCGCGCGAGCTGTGAATTATTCCTCTCATAGTTTGGAGCGGTGCGGCGCACAATAGCATTGGAGCCCACAGAACTGGCTCTAATCCAACTGATTGAGGGAGGGATTCCTTTGGCAAAGGGTGTGCCGCAGTCATTTCATGAGTTAAAGTCCCGTGTAGCTGAGAAACTTCACAACGGCGGTGAACACAACGTGCAAAGCGACGTTGTGGACATGGGTGACGCGATGCTGCAAGCCGGGGTTGAGCCGAAGAATGCGCAAGACCGCGTAGCAAAGCGGATGTGGCAGGCAAGCGGACCGAAACAGAAAGAGATGCTTGCAAATATGGTCACCCGTATGGCGAAGGACGACGACGACCTCTCCTAATATCTTGGGATGCCTGCCTTTGGCAGGCATCCCCTCTTTTTGTGGCTAACGGCATTTTGTGGAAGTTATATTTGAAGAATTGGGCAAATTGGGACGGGCGAGCATCGCGGCATAGTGGCGGCCAGTGCCGATGAGACCGGCTCAGGCTTCCAGGCGCCGCGCGATTTAGCAGACTCCAGGTAAAGAAGAAGGCCAGAACCAGCGGTTGCATTCGCGCACTGGGGTCATTATAATAAGGGTTACAAATCCGGCTGTGTACGTGAAGACGACCGATATGTTTTGAGCCAACATCAGAACATAGGGAACCTGATCCGCAGTTAATGGCCGTCCGGCCCTGAATATAGGGGACTGCGAAAGTTAACGGGAGGTGCCCACCTGCTAGTAGCAGGTTCAAAACGTCGGTGTTCCACGGCATGGCGGGGCATAGAAGAGAAGATAGCATGCTATCTTCTCTTTCTTGCTTTTCCCTGGTATTATCGAGGGTGAAATTGGAGGCGAATGTGGTGGCAGATAATGTTGTAGTGGTGAATCAATCGAATTTTCATTCCGTTATTGATCAGTCTCCGGTTCCCGTGATTGTGGATTTCTGGGCGGCGTGGTGTGTGCCCTGCCGCATGATCAGCCCGATTCTGGAAGAAGTGGCGGGGGAACGGCAGGGAACGGTGACCGTGGCAAAGCTCAATGTAGACGAAAATCCTACGATCGCTGCGGAATATGGCGTGATGAGCATCCCCACGTTGATTAAATTCCACGGTGGGCAAGAAACTTCTCGAGTAGTCGGTGCTCTGCCTAAGGCGCAGCTTCTCAAGAAATTAGGCCTCTAATGGGAAACATGGTTGATTTGCGTTCAGACACGGTTACCAAGCCTACAGCCGCTATGCGGGATGCCATGTGCCAGGCCGAAGTGGGAGATGACGTGTATGGCGAAGACCCTACAGTAAACCGTTTGGAACGGGTGGCTGCCGAACTGCTGGGCAAAGAGGCGAGCGTGTTTGTGCCGTCGGGAACCATGGCCAACCAAATCGCTCTGCTCACCCATACTCAGCGCGGGGATGAAGTTTTCATCCACCGCGACAATCACATTTATTTTTATGAGGGTGGCGGCGCGGCCATGTGGTCACAGGCCACTTTTACGGAATTGGCGGGGGACGAAGGACTGATGACTCCTGAGGAGCTTTCAGACCGGATCCGGCCCCGGAACATCCACCATCCCCGGCCGCGGCTGCTATCCTTGGAAAACACCCATAACCGTGCGGGCGGCGCCGCGCTGTCCCGCTCCCGCTTGATGCCCTTGGTTGAGGTGGCTCGGGAGCACGGGCTGGCTGTGCACTTGGACGGCGCGAGGATTGCCAATGCCGCCGTGGCCCTGCACGTGTCCATTGCCAGTTTGACAGCAGACATGGATTCCGTCTCCATGTGCTTTTCCAAAGGACTGGGCGCTCCCGTAGGGTCTGTTCTTGCGGGCCCCAAGGACTATATCGACCAAGCCCGCGTGTACCGGAAGTGGCTGGGCGGGGGAATGCGCCAGGCGGGCATACTAGCGGCGGCAGGATTGTATGCCATCGAACACCATATTGACAGACTGGAAGAAGACCATGTCCGGGCCGCCCGTCTGGCGGAGCAGTTGCGGCGGGCTGGCTACCAGGTGGACCAGCCTTCCGTTCCGACCAATATGGTGATGGTCAATCTGGACAGAGATGCCACGGAGGTCATTCAGCACCTGGCAGCGCAAGGCGTGCTCGTCAGCGCGATGGGACCTAGGCGCCTGCGCCTGGTCACGCATCTTGACGTTACGGACGCAGATATCGACAGGACACTGCTGGAATTCTCACAACTGAAAGGCTGATGGCTGTGTCTCATGATCTGTTCACACAGGCTGGTGAGTCGAGCCGCGAAGAGCAGGCCCCGCTGGCCTGGAAGTTACGACCCCGCACACTCGATGAAGTGGCAGGACAGGAGCACGTAACCGGCCCTGGGGGAATCTTGCGCGCCATGGCGGCCTCACAGATGCGGTCCGTGATTTTCCACGGGCCGGCGGGGACGGGCAAGACGACTTTGGCCAGGATCTTGGCAGAGAGTGCGCACTTTGTCTTTGTGCCGCTGTCTGCTATTGACAGCGGCGTAAAGGAAGTGCGTCAAGAAGCAGAGCGTGCCCGGGAGCGGTGGAAGATGAACGCCACGGGCACCCTGATTTTCATTGACGAGATTCACCGGTTCAACCGGTCCCAGCAAGATGTCCTGCTTCCCTTTGTGGAGGATGGAACCATGGTGCTGTTTGGCGCCACAACAGAGAATCCCTGGGTGTCTATCAACCGTGCTCTCCTATCCCGCTGTCTGTTGGTGGAGCTCAAGGCATTGACTCCGGAAGCTCTGCTGAACATATTGTCACGGGCTTGGGGAATGCGCCTCAACTGGTGGCATGAGGGTGAAGTCGCGGAAGATCTGTTTTCCCGCATTGGCGAGCGCGTGGGCGGCGATGCCCGTCTGGCTCTGGGAACACTGGAGCAGATGACATTGATCGCCGATGCCCGCGGCACCGCTCTGCTGGACGAGACTCTCCTCGATGCGGTGATGGCCTCGAGCGCTCATTACCACGACAGGGCAGGCGACTCGCATTATGATGTGACGTCTGCATTCATCAAGGCGATGCGGGGATCCGACCCGGATGCTGCGCTGTACTGGTTTGGAAGGCTCTTGATTGGCGGGACTGACCCGCGCTACGTCATGCGCAGGATTCTCGTTCACGCTGCCGAGGATGTGGGTCTGGCAGACCCCATGGCGCTGGTGATGGCGCAGGCCGCATGGACGGCGCTGGAAGCGGTGGGATTGCCGGAGGCCAGGATCCCCATGGCCGAGGCCGTGCTCTACATTGCAACCGCGCCAAAATCCAATACGGTGGTGTCGTCTCTGGCCCGCTTGGATGATGCGCTCGAACGTTGGCCACAGAGCAGCGTTCCCGACTATCTGCGGGACAAGCACTATTCCTCTGGCGAGAAGAGTGCGGTGCCCTATCGGTATCCGCATAATTTCCCGCAACACTTTGTGGAGCAGGCCTACCTCCCAGACGACTTGCAGGGAACGATTCTGTATATTCCCTCGGACCAAGGTCTGGAACAGGAACGAGCCCGGAGACTGGCCGATTTGCGCCGGGTGAACCACCGTGATGTCTGAATCTTTTGCCTAAGAAGGCAGCGAATCGCGTCGATTAGGCTTAGGTTATACTTTAACCGTATTGAGACTGCCAAACCAATAGGTCGGCAGTGACAAAACGCTGTCAAGAGGAGGTTGTCCATGGCACAGGCGAGCCAGCCCGGCCTAAATCGTCCAAAAACCCAGGCGGGCAAGATGCCTTACTGGGTAGAGCCGGTATTCACTATTATCGCATTTAGCGGATTTGTGATTTATGCTTTATGGGAAGTGCTGTTCCATAACATGGGAACTTATCATAACTATGTGTCGCCGTTTTTCTCCCCGGACATCGCAGGGTGGTTTGGCCTTCACATATTGACGGCGCTGTATGTGGCATGGATGCCGCTGATTTTTCGGTTTTCGTGTTATTACTACCGCAAGGAGTACTACCGGGCTTTTTCGTTTCACCCCTTCGGCTGTGCTGTGACCGAGCCGAAATCCCACCAGACGCGCCACTATAATGGCGAATGGAAAATTAACAACCTGCATCGCTACACATGGTTTCTGGCCGTGTTTGTGCTGATATTTTTGTGGAAGGATGTTGTGCAGGGCTTCATATTCTCCAATGGATTTGGTGTCGGAATCGGCTCTTTGATTCTGCTAATCAATGCGATTCTGCTGACAGGGTACACTTTTTCCTGCCATGCCTGGCGCAATATGATCGGCGGCCGCAAGGATTGCTTCTCATGCACTACCACGCATGGACCGAAGCAGAAGCCAGCCAGTTACGGAATTTGGCAGCGTGTGTCCGCGCTGAACGTGTTTCATGGCTGGTGGGCTTGGGCATCGATGTTTTCGGTGTGGATTGCCGATTTGTATGTCCGCCTTCTGATGATGGGCGTAATTCATGATGTGAGGTTATTCTGATGAATATCGAGACGATGGAAACCCATTCATTTGACGTTTTAGTTCTGGGCTCCGGCGGAGCGGGATTGCGCGCTGCTGTCGAGGCGGCTTCCGAAGGCGGGGTATCGGTGGCCGTTATCGGCAAATCGCTATTGGGTAAAGCCCATACCGTCATGGCTGAAGGAGGCGCCGCAGCATCCATTGGGAACCTTGACGCTCCCGACAGCTGGCAGACGCACTTCTATGACACCATGAAAAGCGGGCATTACATCAACAACTACCGTACTGTCGAAGTATTCGCCAAGGAAGCGCCATCGCGGGTTCTGGAGCTCGAGCAGTGGGGCGCGGTATTCGACCGGACGCCTGAAGGCCTGATTATGCAAAGGGCATTTGGCGGGCACAGTTTTCGCAGGCTGGCCCACATTGGGGACAGAACCGGGATGGAATTGCTGCGCACTTTGCAGTACAAGGCCATTTCCATGGATATCAAGGTTTTCCAAGAAGTTACGGTTACCCGACTTCTGATGGATGGGAGCCGGATTGCTGGGGCTATGGGTTATTACCGGTCGGACGGACATTTTGTGCTGTTTAAAGCCAAAGCTATCGTGCTGGCTACGGGCGGGTGGGGCAAACTGTACAAAGTCACCTCCAACTCATGGGAGAGCACCGGCGACGGCGCGGCGATGGCTTACCGTATCGGCGCAGATCTGAAAGATATGGAAATGGTTCAGTTTCATCCCACCGGCATGGTATGGCCGCCGGGTGTGGCGGGACTCTTGGTGACCGAGGGCGTGCGCGGTGAAGGCGGGCTCCTGTACAATTCGGAAAAAGAGCGGTTTATGGTCCGCTACGACCCTGAGCGCCAGGAACTGTCAACTCGGGATGTGGTGGCCCGGTCAATATTTAAGGAAGTGCAGGCTGGGCGGGGTACTCCGCACGGCGGCGCATGGCTTGATATCAGCCATAAAAAGGCGGATTTTATCAAGCAGAAGCTACCGGGGATGTATGAACAGTTCCTTACCTTAGGAGACATCGACATTACCAAGCAACCCTTTGAAGTGGCGCCGACCTGCCACTACCAGATGGGGGGGGTCCAGGCTCAGGCAGAAACCTGCGCGACCACCATTCCCGGCCTGTTTGCGGCTGGGGAAGTGGCATGCGGACTGCATGGAGCAAACCGTCTGGGAGGAAATTCCTTGGCGGACATCCTGGTCTTTGGACGCCGGGCGGGGATCGCCGCGCGGGATTATGCTGGCGCCCTGAAGAGCGATGTCACGATTGACGAGTCCGTGGTAGAAGCGGAAGTGGCACGGGTGCTGGAGCCATTCAACCGTCCCGATGGTGAGAATCCTTATGCGATTCATGAAGAACTCCAGGCTGTCATGTCGGCCCATGCTGCCATTGTGCGCTCAGAGGACGACCTGAAAGTGGGCCTGGGCAAGGTCCTCGCTCTGCAAGAGCGCGGGCGCCGGATGGGCACCAGCGGGTCCCGGGTTTACAATCCTGGATGGCACGCCGTATTCGATGTCGAGAACATGCTCATGCTCAGCGAGCTCATTATTCGGGGCGCTCTTGAGCGCAAAGAAAGCCGGGGCGGGCATTGGCGGTCAGACTTTCCGGACGAACTGCCTGAGATGGGCAAGTGGAACTTTGTCCACCAATATTCCGCAGACGGAGACCGGGTCCAGCGGGTGCCTGTACCCGAGATGCCGCCAGTGCTGGCGGAGATTTGTGCGAGACCAGTCGCTCCGGGGCGTGAAAGCGCGGCAGGCACGTCTCAAGTCCCACCAAGAAAGGGGTAGTCGGCATGGCTGAAGAGTTTGTTCTAAGTATCTTCCGGGGCGACGCCGAGGGCGGCGAAGAGGTCGAGTACCATGTGCCCCGTATTGAAGGCATGGTGGTGCTCGACGCCGTGCATCATGTGCAGGCCCATGACGCACAGGATTTGGCCGTGCGTTGGAACTGCAAGGCGGCACACTGCGGATCATGTTCCGCTGAGATCAATGGCATGCCGAAACTGATGTGTAAAACCCGTTTGGACGAATATCAGGGGGAAACAGTCCACATTCAGCCTATGCGGACATTTCCCATCATTAAAGACTTGGTGACGGATGTCTCGTGGAACTATGAAGTCGCCAAAAAAATCCCGGCATTCAATCCCGGTGTAGCTGCTCCATTTCACATGCAGCAGTGGGACGTGGACCGCATCCAAGAATTTCACCACTGCATTGAGTGCTTCCTCTGCCAGGATGTGTGCCATGTGCTCCGGGATCACCATGAGCAAGATGAATATTACGGTCCCCGCTTCATGGTGAAGATGGCTGAATTTGAAATGCACCCGATGGACCGGGCGGACCGGATTCCCCAGATAAAAAATGAGGGCGGAATTGGTCTGTGCAATGTGACAAAATGTTGCACGACTGTGTGCCCGCAGCATATTCATATCACTGACAACGCTATTATTCCGTTGAAAGAACGGGTGGCGGACCGGTATTATGACCCCATCCGCAACTTCTTCCGCAAGCTGGGCGGGAAGGATGAAAATGCCAAACAGGAGACCCCCACTTAAATTAGGGCGGGGTACCTATTCAAAGCACGGCAGCAACTGCTGCCGTGCTTTGTGCGCACCCGGCTATGCGACTGATGGGGACAGCAGTTCCCGCTGTCATTTCCACGGAGGCTCTGGCCTGGGGTTATCCGACAGTGATGCAGGTCAATAGGGGTACGGGGTCAAGACGGTTGGGAGCGCCTAACACGACGGGAAAAACTGTAAGGCGTGGCGCGGGGAGACGCCCTCGGCAATAGCCTGAGCCTCTGAAGAACGCGCTGACCCAAGAGAGGAATGCCACAGCACCTGCCTCATCTCATGGACACGTATTAATGGATGGTGTGTGAGCCGGAGCCGGGTTAGTGGCCTGCCCCGACTCGATTATCTCGAGGCCCCTGGAGGGTTCCGGTGGGGGATTGCTGGCGGGGGTTGTTCGCTCGGGAGATCTTAAAAGCGCCAATGGTGCCCATTACCGCAAAAATCGTGACATAGGCCAGCGCCAACTGGTCCCGCGCCGCCGCGGAACTTCCGGCGAAGCCTGACAGGACAAAACCGATTCCCCAGGGTACGAGTACCGCGGAGAGAAAGCCCGCCGTGTTGGCAATACCCGAGGCCAAACCCACTTCCTTGTTCTGAAAGTTGTCACGAAGAACCGCAAAGGTGAGGACGCTCGCGCCATTGGCAAAGCCCAAGATGAGGAAAACCACAGCCAGGACGGCTGGGGCCAATACCGGTGCAAACGCCGCAAACACGGCCCATGCTGCCACATCGGTAAGTCCCACCAATATATAGGGAGTTTTTCGGCCCAAGCGATCCGACAAAGGACCCACAATGGGGCCGGCGACCAGGGAGCCGAATAGCGCGAGAGCAAGATAATATCCGCCTTCTACGGCCGTCATGCCGTACAGGCTGTGCAGCATGGGAATGGCAAAAAGGCTGGCAAATCCCAAGAATGGGCCCATAAAGCCCCAATGCGCGAGCATGGGAGCAATGATATCCCAGGGATGGCGGAATATTGTGCGAAAGGCCGGGTATTTGTGCGGGGCGCCTGAGTCGAGCCGGGAACGCCGGGGCGTGGTGCGTTCAAATAAAATTGCGCTCAATCCAGCGATGGCAATCAGAACGCTTCCCAGAACCACGAATGGCACGTGGTAGCCCACGCCGGCAATCCACCAAGCCAAAGGGAACGTCGAGAGTATCGCCCCGATATTGCCAGCCATCCCCACAAATCCCAGAACTCTTCCGAAGACTCCAGCGTCATACCACTTGCCTAACACCAAAACAATGTTGAGCCAGACCATGGCATCTCCAATTCCAACGATAATGCGGGACAGTATCACGGCGTGAAAACTGGCGCTGGTGCCAAACATGATGGTGCCTAAACCATCAAAAAGAGATCCCAGCACCAGCAGCCGCTCGGGGTGGATCCTGCTGGCGAACAGACCGACAGGAATCTGTAGAGCCGCATAAGTGAGATATTGCGCAACCGTCATCAGGGACAGTGTGGTAGGAGTGATGGCATACTGCGCCATCAATTTTTGCGAAATGAGCCCTGGGGCTGTTCGCTGCATGAAGATGAGACAGTACATAATGGACACCGTTAAAAAGATTACCCATGACGTGGAACGCTTCACAAGATTTTCATCGTCCTTCCCGCGCGCGTGCGCCCAAGTGGGAGTGCGGCCTTAAAATGTAACTATACCAGACTTCTGTATTATCGAATGTGAATTATATCACGAATGTTTACGGCGGACGACCATGGATTTGACGGACCGTGGTAAAATAAAAAGAGAGAATTGGTTGCGGCGCTGTGGTTGCGTTCGGGAGTAACGCTTCGGGTCGGGGTATTGTCTGTGGCTAGTTTGAACTAGGGGTATTAATCTTTGTGCCGGGGATAATCAAATTCTACTGTAAAAATGATGGGATGCGGCATTGACCTCAGAGGATCACAGGTGATACTTTGAAGGGAGATTAAGAGGCAAGAGGATGGTGGGGGTAATGATAAAAGTTTCGAGCAAGGGCCGGTACGGTGTGAAGGCTGTCTATGAGCTCGCTTTGCATTACGGCCAGGGTCCCGTTGCCGTAAGCTGGATCGCCAAATCTCAAAATATTTCCGAACAATATTTAGAACAACTCATGGCGCCATTGAAACGGGCGGGACTGGTGCTGGGGATGCGCGGCGCACAAGGCGGGTATACTTTGGCGAAACCGCCTTCGGAAATTTCCGTCAGTGACGTGGTGGATGCTGTGGAGGGACCGATTTCTCTGACCGATTGCAGTTCAGATGATGCCCAGGGGTGTCCAGACATGGAACACTGTGTGGGGCCGGATGTATGGAGCCGGGTGCAGGAAGCGCTGATTGATACAATGTCCTCCATGAGTTTCCAGCTTCTGATGGAGGTGCAGAAGGATCATTTCAAGCGAAATATTGCTACCTTATTAGGAGGAGGATAGAATGGCGAGAACCGTTGTGGTGGGATTAAGCGGCGGCGTCGATTCTTCGACGGCTGCCGCTTTGCTGTTGGAGCAGGGTTACGATGTCGTGGGGGTGACAATGCGGCACTTGCCAGCTGAAACCACTAACAGTTGCTGTTCGCTGGAAGCTTTGGTTGATGCCAGGCGGGTGGCTAAAAAATTAAAGATACCCCACTATGTGGTGGATGTGGAGCAGAAATTTTTTGAGCGGGTCATCCAGCCTTTTGAAGAAGGCTACCTGGCTGGCATCACTCCGAATCCATGCGCGATGTGCAACCGCTATATCAAGTTTGGGGCTATGTGGGATTGGGCGGCCGCGCGTGGTGCGGACTTTCTAGCAACTGGGCATTATGTGCGGCTGCATTCCCAAGATGGTGTGCACTACCTGGGGCGGGGGACCGACCACGCCAAGGATCAGAGCTATCTTCTGTATACGATGACCCAGGCAGATCTAGCGCATCTTCTGTTTCCGCTTGGGGAATACTATAAAGAAGACAGCCGGGCGATCGCCTCCCGGTATGGGCTGGCCACAGCGCATAAGGCGGAAAGTCAGGAACTGTGTTTTGTGCCTAAGAACGACTATCAGGGCTATCTGGAAGAGCACCGCCCAGAGGCGCGCAAGCCGGGCGACATTGTTGACACCGAGGGGCATGTGGTGGGCCAGCACCAGGGTGTGGCTTTTTACACTGTAGGGCAAAGGCGCGGTCTGGGAATCACTGCTGCGGAGCCCCGGTACGTGGTCCGTCTGGATGCGCAAGCCAACCAGGTTGTCGTCGGGCTTAAGGATGAGGCAGCCGAGTCGGTGGTGCATGTCCGTGAAGTGAATTATGTTCTGCCAATTACTCCCAGGGACTTGTCTGGAGAGGCGAAAATCCGCTATAACATGGAGCCGCAGGCAGCCCGCTGGATTGGCAAGGAAAGCCATGCCGACTTAGTGTTTGCCGAGCCGCAGTGGGCGGTTTCACCCGGCCAAATTGCCGTGCTGTATCAGAATGACATTCTGGTAGCCGGAGGGAAGATTGATGCGAACAGGAAGTAGAGTATGGTGACACGCTGGCATTTGTTGCATTTGCCGGTGAAAGTTCAAGGGAGAACAGGGCCATGGGCCTGGGTAGATGATATTTTCATTCGCTGGCCAGATGCGGTGATCGAAGGCATCAGCGTGCGCACAGCAGTCAGCCGCCGTTTCATTGCCGCCAAAGACCTGCAGGTATCCCCGATGGCGCTGATGATTGGCGAAACCGGCATTGCTCAAAAAAAACCCAGACAATGGTGGGGATTGCACCATGGCCATGGGCTGTTGGTCAATCAGGCTGTCTGCGATTCTGAGGGCCATCTGTTAGGACGGATCAAGGATTTTGTGATTGATGAAAACAGCTTGGCGGTTCACCACATTGTTGTGAGCAGAGGGTTGTTGGAAGACCTGATGCAGGGCTCTTTGCTGATTCCCGCACATCAACTCCAGCTAGACAACGAGGGACGGATTAAGATCGCTGCGACCGGGGCAATATAGAGGTATCACGCGAAAAAGGAGAGAGTTGCCATGACAGACCCTTTGTGCCCAGCATGCCAAGGACGCAACGTGGGCCGTGTAGGTACCGGACAATACTATTGCTGGGAGTGTTTCATTGAGTTTTCACTGAGCTCCCGGGGTCTCCGCATGTTTCGCGTGGAGGCCGACGGCGAATTGTCCCGCATTGAGGACTGCGGTCCGGAAGGAGTGATCTCATGAGAAAGTATGTGTCTGGTGTGGTGACCGGAGCCTTGGTGGGAGCGGTAATGGCGGGAGTCTGGATTTTACGCAGGCCGGGAGCTGGCGCCTACCGGAAAGCTTGGCGGGGGGCTTCGCATGCTGCTCCTAAAGCATGGAAAGCTGCACGCGCGAGCGGGCGGGGATTGATTCACCTGGCGAAGAGGCGCCTGGGATAGACGGTGCGGCCGTGAAGGCAGATTCCGTGAAAGGGCTGACGGTGGCCAGGCGGCCCCTGAAGTATTACCGCTGGGGGTTGCTGGCCATCTTTTGCAGTGGTGCGGTATTTGTCCTGTGGGCCGCGCGTGTCGTGCTGTTGCCGTTTGTTTTTGCTATTGTGATAGCCTATCTTCTCGCTCCCCCGGTCGAATGGTTTGTCAAACACCGCATTCACCGGGTCCTTGCGATTCTGATTGTTTACGCCCTAGTCGGGATTGTGATGGCAGGGGTCATTGTCTACATGGTTCCTCTGTGGGTCCAAGAAACGGTCAAGATGATCCACCTGATTCCGGCGCTGACAAGGCAAGTGCAGCGCACGTGGAGTTATTGGCTGCTGCGCTTCCACCAGGCCCCCATGCCGCGGTCGGTCCGCATGGCTATAGATGAAATGGGTGTGCGGTGGGAAGGCAAATTGTTTGGGTTGTCCAAAACCGTGCTGTCAACGGTATTTGGAGTGCTGCCCGGGATCCTGAGCCTGATTATATCCCCCATTTTGGCGTTCTACCTGCTTAAGGACATGGGCCGCATCAGGGCGCGGTTCTGGCAGGTTGTTCCCGTGGCCTGGCACGCGCAGGTGTATGTTTTGGGCCTGGATATAGACCGGGCTCTCAATGGGTTCATCCGCGGCCAGCTGCTGGTCGCGCTGGTCGTAGGAGTTCTGTCCGGGCTGTGGGTCGGGATACTGGGAATTCCCTTGGCCCTCCTCATTGGGGCTATTGCCGGAGTGACCGACATTATTCCGTATGTCGGTCCTATTGCGGGGGCCCTTCCCGCTGTGATCTTGGGCATGGACCGGTCGCCATGGACGGCCGTCTATGCCATCATGGGTTTCGTGGCGATTCACCAGCTTGAAGGGACAGTCATCGGCCCCAAGGTAATGGGAGATTCGGTCGGGCTGCATCCACTGGTTGTCATCTTCGCTATTTTGGCGGGAGGCGAAATTGCCGGGGTCGCAGGGCTTCTTCTGGCGGTTCCTACTGCGGCAGTCATTAAGGTTCTGTTAGCTCATTTATATCGGCGCCTGACAATCTGACTTGACCGTGGCAGAAGGAGCCAAGTACAATGAGAAAGATTAGCAATGCCTTTGTATTGCGGCAAGGAGGATTTTCTATGCGTTCTGCCGAAATTCGGCAAAAATTTCTTGATTTTTTTGAGTCTCAGGGGCATCATAAAGTGCCCAGTTCACCCTTAGTGCCCGCCCAGGATCCCACGCTGTTATTTACGAATGCGGGCATGGTGCAGTTTAAGGATGTGTTTCTCGGCAAAGAAGCGCGCTCCTACCGCCGCGCTGTCACTGTACAAAAATGCATGCGGGCCGGAGGCAAGCACAACGACCTCGATCAAGTAGGTAAGACGGCCCGTCACCAAACCTTCTTTGAAATGCTCGGAAACTTTTCTTTTGGCGACTATTTCAAGCGTGATGCTATAGGATTTGCGTGGACTTTTCTTACGGAGGTTTTGCGGATTGACCCGCAGGTTCTGTGGATCACGGTGTTCGAGACCGACGAGGAAGCATATCAATTATGGCAGGAAGTGGCTGGGGTATCCCCTGAGCGCATTGTGCGCATGGGCGAGAAAGACAACTTCTGGAGCATGGGCGATACCGGGCCGTGCGGCCCCAGCTCGGAAATTTTTGTGGACCGTGGCGCCCAATATGCTTGTGGCGATCAGTGCGGCCTGGGGCTGTGTGAATGCGACCGCATTCAGGAAATCTGGAATCTTGTCTTCATGCAGTATGACCGGGACAGCACGGGAACTCTGACGCCGCTGCCGCGCCCGAGCATCGACACCGGCATGGGACTTGAACGGATTGCCGCGTACCTTCAAGGCGTGGAGTCCAATTTTGAAACGGACCTTCTGCGGCCACTGATTTCGGCCATAGAAGCGCTGTCGGGAATCGTCTATGACCCCGGTCCCCGCGGTATGCCATTTCGTGTGATCGCAGATCATATTCGCGCCATTACGTTTCTGCTGGCAGAAGGAGTTTCTTTCAGCAACTCAGACCGTGGTTATGTCATGCGCAGAATTTTGCGGCGCGCCGTGCGGTTTGGGCGGCTGTTGAATTTTCAGGAACCATTTTTGCATAAACTCGTTCCAGTTGTGGAAGACGTCATGGGATCAGCATATCCGGAAGTGCTGGTGGGTTCCGCTCTGATCCAGCAATCTATTCATGAAGAAGAAAAAAGATTTCGCCTGACGCTGGAATCCGGGATGAAAGTTCTGGGCGACAAGCTCGATGCGATAGCGCCAGGAGAAGAGCTGCGCGGGGAAGAAGCGTTCCTCCTGTACGATACGTTTGGATTTCCATTGGATCTGACGCTGGATGCCGCCGAAGAGAGAAATATCCGGGTAGACCAGGCGGGATTCGACCAGGCTATGGCGGCTCAAAAGGAGCGTGCGCGCAACGCCCGCAGCCGGCACCAGGACGCTCAAAACCTCCCGCAGCATGGCCTGACAGAATTTGTGGGTTATGAGCGCACAGAGCTTGAAAGCCAGCCTATTGACAGCCTATATATCGGAAACGATCCTGTAACCCGTCTGATGTCGGGAGAATCTGGATGGCTGTGGGTTCCCTCAACGCCGTTTTACCCCGAGGGCGGCGGGCAAGTGGGAGACTGCGGAACCATTACAGGTCCGGAGGGAATTTTCCGGGTGGAAGATGTGGTGAAAGTTCATGGGGCTGTCTGGCATTACGGAACGGTAACCCAAGGAACCGTGACCAAGGGTGACGCTGTGTCTTTGGCTGTGGATAGGGAGGCCAGAGATGATGCCCGCCGCAATCACACCGGGACCCACCTCCTCCATGCGGCCCTCCGCGCGGTCCTTGGCACGGGGGTCCACCAGACAGGTTCGCTGGTGGCGCCAGACAGGCTGCGCTTTGATTTTTCGTATCCGCAGCCCTTATCTGCTGATCAGGTCGAACAGATTGAGGACTTGGTCAACGGTTGGATTCTGAAGAACATTCCCGTGCAAACGCGGGTTATGGCCAAGGAGGAAGCTCTGCAAGAAGGCGCCTTAGCCTTTTTCGGGGATAAGTATGGAGAGGTTGTGCGGGTGGTGACGGTACTGGGAGCCAGCCAAGAATTGTGCGGCGGCACTCACTGTTCTGCTACTGGGCAACTGGGTCTATTTGCCATTACGGAGGAGAGCTCGGTAGGCACGGGCTCCCGCCGGATTGAAGCCGTCACCGGACGCAATGCGGTCGGCTGGGCCCGCCTGCTGCGGCGGTCGGTTGAGGATATTGGGGACCAATTGCATGTAGCGCCTCAAAATTTGTCGGCGAAAATCGGGGAAATTTTGCAGAACAGCAAAACCCTTGAGGGCCGCCTGCTGGATCTCGAACGTCAGATCCGCTTCGAACAGGGTGTGGACCTGGCCGAGCAGGCCATCACCTATGACGGGTTGCGTTTGGTCGTGGCGGAGGCCACTACCGAGTCGCTGGACGCATTGCGTGAAGTGCTGGACGGCGCTAAGTCTCGGGCGCAAGGGGTGATTTTAGCGGCTAACCATGGTGAGCGGGCTTCATTAGTTGTATATTTAGGGAAAGACTTGGTAGCTCGGGGTCTTGATGCCCGCATATTGGTGAAGAGCCTCGCGGCTTATATTGACGGGGGCGGCGGCGGACGGGCGGACCTTGCGCAGGCCGGCGGTAAAAATCCGCAGGGAATCCCGCTCTTGCTGGCGGAAGCCCGGCGGCAGGTGTCTGAGAAGCTGGTGGCAGCCGGATAACCAACAACCATAAGGGAGGATGTGGACGATGGGGCCGACAGATGAGACTCGCAGGCTATGGGGCCATCAAGAAGCGGCCAACCAGGCCGATGCGGTTTTGCGCGAAGTCTATAGTGCCCTGAAGGATAAAGGGTATAATCCCATTAGCCAGCTTGTCGGGTATTTGCTATCCGGCGATCCTGCCTACATCACGAGTCACCAGGGGGCGCGTAACCTGATACGCCGTGTTGAACGGGATGAGCTGCTGGAGGAACTGCTCCGGCAGTACGTGGCCCATGTAGAAACGACCTCGCCCAATGGCTGAACGCATAATGGCGTTGGACGTGGGGGATAAATGGATTGGGGTCGCTATCAGCGATGAAATGGCAGTTCTTGCGTCAACTAAGCCTCCTATCAAGCGGAGCTCACATTCCCATGATCTTCAGCTCATTCTGGATTTGGTCGCCGTCTGGAATATCAAGGAAATTGTGGTAGGCTTACCATTGAACATGAATGCAAGCGTCGGTCCCCAGGCCCAGAAAACTTTGAAGTTCGTCACCACACTTCGAGCGCAGGCTTCCTGCGAGGTGGTGACATGGGACGAACGGCTCACCACGCGGCTGGCCGAGCGGTTGCTCATAGAGCGCGACGTGCGGCGCGAAAACAGAAAAAAACTGGTGGATGGTCTGGCTGCCGCATTAATTCTCCAGGGGTATCTTGACCATAAAAAAAACACCAAATTAAGGGAGGACATCACAATGGCTGATGACAAAGATTTGATAGGGCAGGGACCTGAGGAAGAAGACGAAATTATTACCCTGACAGACGAGGACGGACATGAGCACGAATTTGTGGTTGTGGATGTAATCGAGGTGGAAGAACAGGATTACGCCATTTTGCTGCCCATCGATACAGAAGAAGATGAAGAAGCGGAAGCGGTCATCCTGCGGCTTGAGAAAGATGATGACGGGGACGATGTGTTGGTTGACATCGAATCCGAAGAAGAATGGGAAAAAGTGGCTCAGGCCTACGAAGAGCTTTTGGACGAAGATGAGTAGTCTCCTGCGGAGCTTGGAGGGATGTTTTATTGTTGCCATCCCGTAAGCTGCATAAGGTGAGGCGGCCGCGATGGCAGCGGACCTGGGCAAGGATAGGGGGGACGGCTCTTTTATTGGCCGTCCTTTTGTCTGGGTTCTGGGGGTGGCTGCAATTTCAGCCCGTGGACTCAAGGGACTCGCATCCGTCGTATGTTACGGTGAAATCTGGTCAGTCTGCCGATGTCATCGCGCGCACCCTTCAACAGAGAAGGCTTATACGCTCGGCTCTGGCGTTTCGGGTTTTGAGCCGGGTGTACCACCTGTCGCGGTCTCTAGAAAGCGGCGTGTACCGGATCCGCCCGAATCAGAGTCCACAGCAAATCATGGCCATGATGAGGACAGGCCAAGTGGTGACGATACGCGTTGCGATTCCAGAAGGCTTCACGGTGCAGCAGATCATATCCCGGCTGGTCGCGTCTCATATCGGAAGTCGGCAAGAGTACCGGAAACTGCTGGACCATCCCTTGCCGGGCATGCCAGCTCCCGCGGTTGGAGTGCGGGATCCTGATGAAGGCTATCTCTTTCCTGCAACCTATAAATTTCCGTATGGGACAACCCCTGCCCAAGCTTTCACTATGATGTGGCAGACTTTTGAGCGGCGGGCTTTGCCGGTGTACCGGGCAAGCCATTCCTCTCTCAGCCTGACGCAGTGGGTGACTCTGGCCTCCATGGTTCAGCAAGAAGATAAAGAGCCACCCGATGCCCGCGGCATCGCCGGAGTATTTGTCAACAGGCTTAAAGTGGGAATGCCCTTGCAAAGTGATGCCACTGTGCGCTATGCCCTGGGCCATGCTGTCAAAGGCCCTCTGAATTATACGAATTTGACTGTGCCGTCGCCATTCAATACCTACCAGCATCAAGGCTTGCCCCCGGGGCCCATAGCCAATCCTGGCATGACGGCATTCAGAGCCGCTCTGACACCGGCTCCGGAGCCGTACTTATACTTTTTGTCCTTGCCTAGTGGAAAAGTCTTATACGCGGCGACGTATGCCCAGCAATTGGCGAATATCGCCTATGCAAACCAGCATCCTTAGGCAAATGTATTAAATTGTAAAATATGGAAAAACTCCCTAGTAGAAGAAGAATTGAAGGGAGTTTTTCTATATGTACTGGACGCGTCGTGCGTGGGCAGGAACATCAGCAGCTGTATTTGTGGGAATCTTGGCTCTGTCGTGGTGGATGTTCCTGCGTCCGGCGGCCCCCTTGCCATTTGCGCAGGGCCCGACTGCCACTGTCCACCCAGTCACTGATGTTATGGTGTTCGGGGCCGGTGGTGTGCGGCTCACGCAAAGGCACTGGATCTCCGCTCTCGTTATCGTTCCTTCCCGGCTGCCGTCATGGGCGCACAAGGAGCTCGCGAGCCGTTATGCGCCGCACGGGCACAGTCTGGAGCAGGTGATCTGGAATGGCCGGTCGTCCTTGTTTCACGCAGCCTTGCAGTGGAATATCCCGGGGCTCTACCTCACGAAGGTGCAGGAGGCCACTGCACGTTCTGGTGTTTCGGACACTATGCTTGCGGCCATCACGGAAGGCCGGAAAGACTCCCGGCCCTTACAGTGGGACGGACGGGGATTTGCGGGGCCCAAGGGTTCTATTCACACTACTGTGAGCGACACGTTGATGGTGCAGCTCGCTTCTCTGCTGCCAGCGGGGGGAAGCCTGGTGGCGGTGAATGGGAGCGGGGGACTGCTTGCCCAGACGGGTAGTCCCCTTGGGCGGCAAATCAGCTGGCAGCCCCATCCCGTAGGCCAGGCGCTAACGCCGGTGATGCTGGCCATGGCGCTGAATGACCCTCATCTCTACCAGGGACTGCCAGCCACGGGAGGCAGCCGCCTCCTTGAGGAGTTGGGATCGCGCTGGCACACCGCCGGAATTGCTGGCGCGCTGAAAAAGCTGGGATGGGACGCGCAGGAGACTGTTCCCGGGCAGCCGGTAGGCAACCCATCGCTACCCCGAATTAGTACGGCGGTGATGGCACAAGGCCGTGACCTGTGGGGTACCGGGGACGAGGTGGCGCGGGCCTACCTGCCTTTTATCACCGGAGGCAGAGTGCTGCCGATCCACTGGCTGGCAACTCCCGTGCATGGGACTTCAGGACATTATCCTCCCGTCACCCAGCCCGGCACTGTCCGCCAGATTGATGCCGTCGTTCCATCGGAGGTGGTAGGGGGGATAGTGTTTCACGTATGGCGGCCTGATTCCAACTTTGCCGTGGCATGCACGTCGTTTCACCAGGGGATGGTGCTGGTTCTGGAAGGGCCTGCCACTGCGGAGACACTGACTGCTGTACAGCGGGCGGCCGTGTGGCTGGCGCACCCCTGAGCCGAGCCCCCGCCCTTAATAAGTCCCGCACTGTGAAGAGTGTTCCTCCACACCCCAAAACCTCTCAGCATTGGCCACAAACACTTTGTGCTGGAGCGCGGCGGAGTCCCCAAGGATTTTACTGATGCGGTGGCGGTATTGGGTCACGGATTCTTCCATTACAGGCATGTCACTGCCGTAAATAATGCGGTTGGGGACGGACTTCACGATGTCTAGGAACCGGGCATCGTCTAACGGGAAACGGGGGCTGGGGACGGCAGCGGTATCGAAATACAAATGGGGATAGTCCCGGCTCATCGCAATAAACTCACCGATCTCGTCATACCCCAGGTGGGCTACTTGAACTTTCAGTTGGGGATAGCGTGCCATCAGACGCGAAAATGCCTGCCAGCCCACATAGGAATTGGTGTGGGGCTCCCGGCCGGCGTGTATCACCAGGCCGCGGCGGCGTGCCAGAACACCTTCCATCAACGGTGTGAGACGGGGATCATCCACGGAAACTTGCTGAACATTGGCGTGCAGTTTAAATCCCGTAAAATTCCACTCATCGAGGCACCGCGCGACTTCACTGGCCATGTCGCTGTCGCCCGGGTGGACCGTGCCAAACAAGTGCAAACCATCATGCTGCAAGCCAAACTGGTACAGCCAGGAATTGAGAGATGCGGCGATTTTGGGTTTGTGCGCATAGACCAGCACCGCCAAGTGGTCAGCTCCATCCGCCCTGAGGTTCTCCAGAAGCGATTCGGATTGTATCCCGCGGTAGTGCAGGCGCCATCCAGCGGCGGCAAACCATTGGTCTATAGCGTTTTTTAACGGGGTGGGGAAAAAGTGCACGTGGGCATCGTGATAGGTCAATTTCTCAGTCTCCTTTAGTCATGGCCATTATATGGCAAGCCGCTCCGGAAGCCGGATTCATTTGTAGAGATCGGTAATCGGGTGGCTGGCACTGTTGCCACAAGCGCGCTAGGCTACCCGCGGACAGTGTCTCTTGGGGCGGGCAGATCTCTGTTTATTATACCGCGTGTGGCCGGGCAGTCGTTGACGGGAATACTCGCTGGCCAGTTCCTCTATAACGCACCAACTCGTCGCTGAAAGGATTCCCCCTGGCTTGTCGCGGAACGCATGGCGGAAAATGGAGTCGGTTCGGGCCAAGGCCCGACTTTTCCATGCTGGCAGGATGAACCGAACACTTGAAAACTTATGGGGTCTCGGCTACAGTGGGTTCATGAAACGGATCAAATACAGGGCGGATTTGGCCGCTGAGGATCTCGAACTCTTTCAATCCGAAATTCTCGTGTGGTACCGCAAAGAAGGCCGGGACCTTCCGTGGCGAAAAACAACTGACCCATACCATATTATGGTATCTGAAATTATGTTGCACCAGACGACGGTGAAAACGGTCCAGCCCGTTTATCTAAGATTTCTCGAGGTGTTCCCCACGATTGACCGCTTGGCGCGGGCCTCTCTTGAAGATGTCAAGGAGATTACAGATCCCTTGGGCTATAAAGTGCGGGGAGAGTGGCTGCACACGATTGCACAGACGGTAGTCGACCGCTACCGAGGCAGTTTTCCGCGCACTCTGGAGGATCTTATGGGACTGCCAGGGGTAGGGCGATATACCGCCGGAGCTATTCTGTCGTTTGCATTTGGGGATGATGCGCCAGTCTTGGATACAAATGTCAACCGCTTGGTGGGAAGATATTTTGGAATCGATTATAAGAAGTCTGGGGCAGACGTTCAGCATCAGCTTTGGGCGGTGGCGGAAGCGGTGGTTCCCGGTGGACAAGCCCGCGAATTCAACAATGCGGTCATGGATATGGGCGCGCTTGTCTGCACCGCCCGCAAACCTAAATGCCTGCTGTGCCCAGTCGCCCGGGGATGTATGGTACTCAAGGATTATCCGTCTCAAGCGGCGGAGGATCGTGTTCAGTATCAGCTTCGGGAACGTGCTCCAAAAGTGCCCAAGCAGACAGAATGCAGCTTGACGGAATGACTTTTCCTCCGCTCTAGATCCTTTCCCTGTGCGGGCACGCAGTGGCCGCTCATCGTCTAACTGGTTAAAAACTGGTTCTCCGTGATTAGAGGTCACTGTGTTGTGACAGCGTGAATCTCCCAAGATTCGTTTGTTGGCGGGCTGATCGCGCACTATTGAGAGGGTGACGGTCGGGCCGTCACCCTCTCAATAGTGAGAAACCATGAAAGTGGCGGCGAAGACGCTGTCTTTCGTGCGGGGCCTTCGGCCCATGTGCTGCCCAGCTTCTTGATTCCGGTGCCCCGCCGATCGTTCCAACCCGGGGAGCCGCAGGGAATCGCGACGATTTTTACGGTTTCGACCCAGATTGACGTGCTTTCTTAGCAATTATATTACGATTGTTAAACATGGCGCACAGTTGTGCAAAAGGGCTGGTGGCGGCAAATACCGGATTGCGCTGTTAGCCATGCCTACCCGGGACAGGCGGTGCGCACCCTTAATGCTAAGCGAGTCTCCCAAGTTTTTTCTCTGGATTCTCCTCTACGTCGCACTCCTCCCGATTGGGCCGTGAACAAGCCGTTCTTCTTTTGTTGTGGTCATGCACACCTTTGAGCGCGCGTTCATATTATGGTGGGGCAACGAATTCGCGCGTTAACACGCGAGGGAGCGTGATGGAAATGGGTTTAGGATTACTGGCCCTGATCGCTGCTGCGGCGGTACAGGGTGCGATCTGGCTGTCCGGCTATATTGGCGGCAATGCCTTTCCCCAGCCTCTGACGGATGCGGAGGAAAAACAGGCTCTCGACGCGATGCAGCAAGGGGATCTTGAAGCCCGGCAACGCCTCATTGAGCATAACTTGCGATTGGTTGTGCACGTCGTGAAGAAATATACCAATAAAGGCACAGAGGCAGACGATTTAATCGGTATCGGGGCCATCGGTCTTATTAAGGGCATTGACACCTTCAATCAGGGCAAGGGAACGAGATTGGCCACGTATTGCGCGCGCTGCATTGACAATGAGGTCCTAATGTATCTGCGGAATCAGAAAAAGGTCAAGAATGAGGTCAGCATATACAGTCCAATTGGCATTGACCGGGATGGCAATGAGATTCTCCTGATGGATGTGCTCTCGAGCGGGGAGGAAGTGCCGGACACGGTGGAGGTCAGCATGATTATGGAATGGGTGACAGAGTTTGTGGAGAGCCTCACGCGCAAAGAGCGTCTCGTGTTAAATCTCCGTTTTGCGCTGAATGGAAAATCACAACGCTTGACGCAAAGAGAAATTGCTGAACGTCTGGGCATCTCTCGCAGCTACGTATCCCGGATAGAGAAGCGAGCCGTGGAAAAGATCCTCAGCGCCTTAAGTCTGCCCGAATAAGCCGGTGCGAAGGGGATGCCAGTATCGGGACAATTCCTCGAAGTACTGGTCCCGCACTGGAATTTATTTGACTGAAAAGGTATCCTCGAGAGAGTAGCCAAGCATTGTGGGTCACGGCCCGCAAGCTGCTGCGGCCCGGTCCTTGTCAGAACGGGATGATTTTTTACTGCCGGAAATCCATAAGAAGCGGTGGGGAAAGAAGGATAATGATTGGATACGGTGTACTGGAGCGAGTACCGGCACCAGGAAATGACCTTTGGGCTTGTCAGCACCGACCGGGGATTGAGCGAGGTGCTGTTGCCCCATCAGAATCAGAAGGAGTCGATTCCGGAAGTCTATCTGCGCGGCCATCCCCATGCCGTGATGATCTATAGCGAGACCGCATTATCGCCTTTGCTTCGGGAACTGGACCGATATTTCCATGGAGCTGTGCCCGAGTGGCCTGGCAGTCTTGATCTCACCGGCACGGCATTTCAATTGGCCGTGTGGAACCGGGTGAAGGAGATTTCTTATGGCAAAACCGTCACGTATGGAGAGATTGCCGTGGATATCGGCCACCCACGGGCTGCCCGTGCAGTAGGAAAAGCAGTCGGTGACAACCCCATTCCTCTGGTAATTCCCTGTCACCGTGTGGTTGGATCCAACGGGACTCTCACCGGGTTCGCCGGAGGCCTTCATCTCAAGGAGTATCTGTTGCGCCTTGAAGGTGTTGAAACCATCAAGCCCCTCGGACATGCCCGCTTTGCCTTTTAGTGTCTGGGCCGCAGTTGCAGCGGCCATATGACCTTCTTATGAATATCCAGCCCCGCCCCATGGGTCACGACCACCTTCAGCGTCTCCATGATGATCACCTCACGAGAGTAATCCTCCGACAGCCACGGAAGGTCTCAGAAATCTCCTCTACGTGCTAGCCCGGCGCGGGCGGACGCCCACACAGGACCGCAACAGGCAAGTGTGCTCGACGTGGTTGGAATCCGTCTCCTCTACGAGCTCGAAGCATCAGAGTGAACACGATCTCGGTCGGAGGTTACGACAATCATAGCGCGATCCGCCCCATTTTTAATCCGCGAGGGGCATGGCGGGTCTCCTTTCTGTATTGGGGGAGAGTAGCCCGGGCAACAATCGCCGGGATGATTCAAAAAACGCTCAGTCACTCCTTTCGGTGATTCACTCTATTGAGAACTTATTTGCGCATCTGGGGAGATGGGGGCAAATAGGTTCGAAACCTTTCCATTACCTTTACTGGCACGGCTAATTTCTTAGCCGTGTTTTTTGTTTGGAGACGCCGGGCCTAAAAAATCCCTCGCCAGAGCGTTGTCTGCGAGGGTTAGCCTTGTGTTATCACCTACATAGGGTACAATAGTAAATGACAGCTAAACCGTTCGGGGTTAACGGTTGGCGCGTAAGCGGGAGAACGAGTGGGTGCGAATCCGCTCGTTCTCCCGCGCTGATCCGGATCGTGTCGACAAGCGTCATGCCGTGAAGGCTTGTCTCCAAACTTTGGAATCATAGTAACCCATTTGGAAAGGGATTGGCAAGGATTCGCAGAATATTTGTCGCGCGAAAGAAGAGGGCTACTCTGGGTGCATGCATGTCGGTGTTCATCATTAGGGGCATTTGCATAATACCAAGACCTTCGGTATATTGTAACTAAGAACCGCTCCTGTGGAGAGCAGGAGCGGTGGAGTGAGGGTCTACCGACGCTTGCGCCGGGTAGTGACACCGACACTGTAATGACGATGTGCATGCGCCCTTCACCACCTATCTAGGAGGTTGCCGAAGGGCATGCCCTCACGTCCATTATAGCCCGTCTCTTCGGAGGCGGGCTATTGTGTAGCCCGGTGAACCCCGATGGAGAATCACCGCATGTAACGTCCGGGCCCCATCGACGAAGAATTGCACGTAATAATCCGAGAGCATCTGATGGTGGAGAAGAAAAGCAATCAGGAGGCGCAAAACGGCCTCGGTGCCGAGGCCATTGATCAGGTACCGCCCGTGCTGGGGGGATTCCACATGCGCAATCGTATTATGCACATATTGCGGCAGGGGATGGGCCCATTCGGTAGCTCATACCGCTGATGCTCTCGCAGCGGGGGCGCAGCACCCTTATGCCACCAGTAACACTCAGCAGAAAATTCTCGGCGCCATCCGCCACATGGCGATGCTGCCCTGCCCGCTGGCGCATGGGGAGGACGCCAGACTGGCCTACGGGCTGCAAGTGATCGTACGCAACTCCACAGAGCCGCTAAACTGGGCTCAGTGGCTTCACAGTTTTGAAGAAAGGGTTGCCGATAAAGAGGGGGACGCGCTGCGCAAGGTCAACGCAGGCCATTTTCTCAAAGCGCTCTACTTAATGGTTCTATGGGAATATCCGTCATGGATCTTCATTGACCAGTTGGCTGCGGAGATTAAATCTCTGGATGGATTCTATGAATACGGCATCTTGCCTCTGACGCCGCTATGATTTCTGCAGCGGCGATCCTCTTCCTCTCTTTGTGTCGGCATGGTTTCCCGTCCTGTCTAAGTGGTCGGCAGGGCACGCTGTGTCTGTCGTCATGAATTTGGTGTTCACGGTTAATGGTCCACGGGCTTTTGGGATTTGGCGGGGGGCCACCGCTTTCCAAAGCCTGGGGCGCTTTTGGATCCCGGCTCCCGCTGGCGTGACCACAACGCGAGGCCCGTCAGAGCGGCAATGACCATTACCGATCCTGAGGCTGCCAGCACACGTTGAGGACTGGTGATGCTGAGAGCAAGGGTAGTTGCGCCTAAACCAACCAGTGCCAGAGCCGACATAATAAACTGCTGCAAGGCAAACAGCCGTCCTTGCAGGGCGGCATCAACGTGGCGGCCAATATGGGTGTCGAGAGCAATGTGCACAACGGGACTGCCCAAGGCGCCCACAAGAGCGACAATGACAGCTTCCGTGAAATGGGCCGAGAGAGCTAAGGCCAGAAATCCCATACCCGTGAGGGCCCACGACAGAAAATAAAATCGGTGCAAATGGCGGGTCAAGCGGGGGACCAGCCATACGGTGCCCAATACTGTGCTGAATCCCCAAACCGAGCGGATGGTCCCGTATCCGAATGCCCCGGCATGCCACGTATGAAGGGCAAGGAAGGGAATGGCGAGCGTAAAGGCCGGCCACAGAAAGTTGTTGAGACCGCGGATGGTCAGAGCCAATGTGAGGAACGGGTCGGCTCTCACTATGCGCAGGGTGTCCGCAAACCCAGAGGCATGTGTCGCCTCAGCCAGGTGCGGTTCAACAAGCTGGTCTCCACCCAACGGGTAAATCAGAAACGCCGCCGTGATAAAAAGGCCCATGATGGCAGCAAACAGCCACACAAGAGGAAGGGCGGCTAGCGCCGCACCTGCTATTAAGGGGCCGAGCAGCATTCCGGTTCGGGAAGTGAATTCATAGGCTGCTGAAGCCCGGCTTAGTTCGGCCACAGGGCTGCTGCGCATGAGAAAAGCCTGCAGTGACGGCACAATGCGGGCGGCAAGCCACCCATTGGCGACGGCGAGAATGATCAATGAGAGGGCGGAATGCAGAGCAAAGCCAAGACCGGCAGCCATCAAGAAGGCCTGCGCCACGGCCAGCGTGGAGATGCGCTGCCCTCCTCCCCAGTGGGGACCCGCGATCCCAACGGCTAGTGTGGCTATGGTGTAGGCAGCGACAGCCGCACCCATCCACAACGCGGAGTGGGTCAGAGTGAGAATGCGCCACAGCAATAATACCTGCCACATGTTTTCAGCAAGGTAATAGAGGCCTACAGCTCCCAATAGCCGACGCTGGCTAGGGTCCTTCCAAAACCAGAAAGTGCCCACCGGGTGTTGTCTCCTGTTCTGAGCGAATGATTTCAGTGTAACGGATAGGCCACACAATTCCTACCGCCAGCACTGTAAAAGGGAAGGGGGGATTCAGGGGTGCACCACGAGTCGGGTGCCGAAGAGCGCCAGACAGGAAGCAATCAGGCAGCCTTGCAGCTTGCCCTGTCACGGAAGACCGGTTTGCGGACCTGAAAAATCCGGTGGGGGGAGATCGTTCCATCTGGCCGCAACCAGTTGGAAGCTATAGGGACCCATGGCGTTCATACCAGGGACTGACAGCACTATGCCAGCGCAGGCTCATGAGCCCGCGCTGGCAATAACGAAATGCTGGTAATCTATTTTTGTTGAACATAAAGCCCGCGCATTCCCCTTCCCAGGCGAAGCCGGGAGGGGGTCAAGCGGGTGGCGGCCATTTGGGCCG
>DAIDDL010000027.1 GCA_027309085.1 Sulfobacillus sp. | reverse complement strand
CACGCCCTGCTGTGCCTGCTGCTCGACACTGCCCTCCTCACGCTTTTCACACAGATGCTGGCCACGGCCTTCTATCCAATCACTCCCCTCTGGGTGATGAAGCTGCTCATCTTAGGCGAGGCCGCCTGGTTTGCCTCCCGCTCGCTGACCACCCTCGCCCGCAATGTCCAGTTCTGGTTTCCCATTTTTGCTCTGACGTTTTTTGTCCTGGTGGGGATAAGCGGTTCCCAGATCCACCAGTGGTGGGCTCTGGTCCCAGGCTCTCTCAAGACCATAGGACCCGTGGGGCAGGGCATCATCGACACCTGGTTTCTGTGGAAGCAGAATGAGGTCACGGCCACCTTGGCGCATTTTGTCCGCCCCCAGAAAGGGGCCATGATTAGGAATCTGACTCTGGGGGCCGTCTTGTTCCAGACCGTCGTAATCACCATGGTCTACCTCATCACCGTGCTCTCGGCCCGCAGGCCGTCAGCCTGCTGCGGTGGCCGCTGGTCTATGTTCTGAGCAACCTGTCGGCCAGTACTTTTTACATAAGCCGGCCCGGCCTCATTATTCTTTTGGTCTGGACAGGCAGCATGGTCTTTTATCTCGCCGGCAACTTATTCTGCATAGGAGTGAATTTCTCCCGCCTGCTGACCGGCTCCTACAAGGGCGCCACGCCCGTCATCGGGGTGGTGACCCTCGCGATGGCCGTCAGCTCTTTGTTTATCTCGACCCCGACCGAGGCGACTCATTTAGTGTTGAATCTCTTCAATCCGCTCGATCTCAGTTACAGTTTTGTCGTCATCAACCTGTCGATCCTTTTGACCCTCATAATCTCCAGAATCCGGCGTCAAAGCCAGAGCGCGAGCCGCCAGACCGAGGGCCCGTAAAATCTTAGGGCAATCGGGTTGAGGTGCCGAGAGGAGGGATATTTTGGGCAAGGCGGGACAGGATAAGAGGAGCCTGTCCCTCTCAAAAGTCCGCCACGATCAAGGTGGCGGACTTTTTTACCAAAATGCCTCCCCAGATAAGTCAGGCGATAGGGACAGAATTATTTGGGTAAAATACCACATGCCTTGGGGGGCATCTTCCCCTCACACCATAGGGTAAATAAGGCTCTGCCGCCAAAATAAGCAATCGAGCTCGAGTAACCCTCCGAGTGGGTGGTGAGCATTGCGATCCGCCAGTGCGTGCTGAATACTTATGATGCAACAGCCACGCCGTCACGTAGGGCAGGCCTAATTCACGGCTTAACGCGAGGGCCGACTTGCCGCCTTTATCGACCCCAACCATGAAGATCGCCATAAACCAGAGGGCAAGACCACTTTGGTGCGATGAAAGAGCGTCCCAGCGGTGACCGAGGTTTGATGGTGACACTGGGCACATTCAGACCGGGGCGGTCCGAACGGACCGGTGAATTTTCCAGTATTTTTGTCCCTGACATTTCGGGCACAAAAACCCGTCGGGCCATCGTTGTTGGAGGAGATAATCGCGACACTTTCCGTCAGTGGAAAACTTATCGGCCCACTCCAGAATGGTCACACCCCCAAGCACCCCATTTTAGCTAAATTATAGCAGGTTTCCTCCACTTCGGAGTCTCAACCTGACTTATCTGGGGATGCATGTACTTAGTTCCCTCCGGCTGCGCGTTATGGCCTGACCGCAATTTTAAAGCGGCCCCCATGGCCGCCACACCATTGGATCAGGGCCGTAGACTTAAGAAATCATACGCACTTGGCAGCAGGCGTACCCCACAGATGTAAACGGCGGAACGACACTCATTAACAAGGCCTCACGATATGTTTTGGCTATTCAGTGCTCCAATCGGGGGGATGATCAGGACCGGAACAGGCGAATGTGCAGACACATACCGGACCACTCGTCCCATTCCGCGCCCCGTCAAGATCCTTGAATGTTTATCTCCCATGAGGATCATTTGCGATTGGGTTTCGGTGGCTAATTCTATCAGCCTCCGTCCGGGGTTGCCCTCGACCATATGCGTCTGAGTCAAAAATCGTCCGGCTGTCAGCAGGCCTTCTGCCGTATGGTGGTGACGGAGCCAAGCAGCTCGGTCGGTGTCACGGATCTTTGCCGCGGGAGTCGCCTTAGGCATAACCGTGACCAGATGAACACTAGTCCCCGCGCTGATAAACGCATTAATCCATGAGGCGCCCTGCAAGGAGGTGATTGACCCATCCAGAGCCCAAACCAGTGCGGCGGGCGGAGAGAATGTCTTGTGAGGCGCGAGGGATGGGCCTTTGCGACCATGCAATTCCACCACTAAGTCGCCGAGCCAGTGGTGGGTGGCAATCTCCTGGATTCCGTGCCGCAACGCTTCCTGGCGCAATTCCTCTGCTGTGGGAGCATGATGCAATGATAGCCCCAACCATTGGTACGGCGTGAGAGTGGCATCAGAGATTTTCGCGGTAATTGCGCCGAGACTGTTGCGTGCGAGTGTCCCTAACGCTGTGGTCGGCTGCACCATTTCTAAAATCGTCAACTGGCCATCGTCTTGGAGTACCCGCACCATTTCTTGCAGACCCTCCGTCCAATGATGCATGTTCCGCAGCGAAAATTGGGCCGTCACCCGGTCAAACACCTTATCCTCAAATGGAAGATGTTCCCCGGTTCCCAGCACCCACTCCACCGGAGCGTATGAATAGTGCCGGACCATGCTTTTCGCCACCGCCAACATAGCGGAAGAGGGGTCGAGTCCCACCACATGGCCTTCCGGGCCGATGGCCTTAGCCATCATGCAGGTGGCCGTACCCGTGCCGCACCCCACATCGAGCACGGTTAATCCCGGACCGAGATGCATATGGTCGACTGCAAATCGGTGCCAGGCCCGAATGCCTTCACCCGACAAGACATTGCTCCACTTATCATAGTGCACGGCGATCTCGTTGAAAAGTTCTGGTGTTTCCATCTTTAGCACTGCTCCTCATCCGGAGAACCCGCTGGAATAGCTGGTGTTCCGCTCGGTGTTGTCTCCCGAGATTACCAAAGGCGGCATCTCCGGTGTTTTCCCCGACAGTTCGGAGGAGAAACAAACGGCCTTGCTGCATGAGCATCAAGGGCGCGAATGGTTGCGGGGATCGTCACTGCGGTCAGGAAGTATTCCTGCCAGCCCTTCGATCGCGGCGATAATCCGCGTCTGCGTGGCATCACGGTAGTTCAGAACGACCGCCGCGCCGATGTCTCGCAATGCGGCGGCCACCGTTTCTTCGGCTGTGTCCACCACCACGACCACCGGACCCACATCGTGCCAACGCACTACTTGATCCCCCACCCAATCGGCCTGAGGATCCATGATCACCACCACGGGAACTGTCTTCAGCGGTGGATGAGCCTCTTCCGGCCGCCAGCACAACAAATTCGGGTCCGCAGCCGCCATGCTGCTCAGTGCGGAATACTCAATATCCCACCGAACCACGACCACCACAGAAATTCTGTGATCATCGGTCTCCCGGGGTGCATCGCATCTCTTCTCAGATTCCTGTTCCCACGGAGGCGTGGTCATGCTTATTCCCCCCTCAAATGCGTGCGCACGCCCTGCGGCAGACCGAAAACAGCTTGCCGTGGGGGAACACTGGCCAATGACAATTTGCGTGCTCACCTTTGCTATAGTACTATTGGCTCTCCCGTCAGGTCCAGCAGCCCCGCAGCGGGCAATAGTTGAACCGCGCCTACGATCCCTCCATCACGGGCCGGTTCTCTTTGCTGAGAGCTACCGTTCTTGAAATGCCCGGAAGAGTTCTTGATCTGGTCGATCCGCCGACCATGAAGGAAACGCTCTGCTTCTGTGCGTCTTGACTCTTGCTCTCATCCAGATTAGCTTGAACTGATGGCCGCACCCATCCCTCAGGATGTTTCTAATACTTTCGGCATTTTTTTCAGCAAGCCGAATAGGGTTTTCAGACTGATCTGGATCTGGGGATCCTTCATCATCCGGAACATGCTCGTGAGTGTTAGGTGTTTGGTGTCCTTTTCGGCTTCATGAAATGCCGTGGACATCGCTTCAGACATGCCTTCAAAAATAGCCAGCCCTCCGGGCAATGCTCCAGAATCCAGGAATTCACTGAGGATTAAGATGCCTTCTTGCGCCAGAGTGCTCAGGTGGCCGACTGTCACGGCACTGATGGACTCTTTGGCGGCATTGACTAATCCAACAAGATCCATCAAGGTCTGCCAGGTTCCGTTGGATTGCCACGTCACCAATTGATGCAGAAGGCCCACCACAACCTCCTGATTGTCAAAGACCTCGGTAATCAATTGGGTCGCGTCGGCTTCGGTAAGGCGGGACACCAGGCTGCCCGTGCTCGATAACAATGTTCCCACCCGCTCTGCCATCGGTGCCGTAGCGGAGCTCTTTACGGCCGTCAAAATTCCGGCAAATTGGATCAACGCGTCCCACGTGCCATCTTCGTGCCACTGTCCCACCTGCTTGAGTACGGTGATGAGCGCTGGATTTTGAATGATGGCCTCTTGCATCAGCCCCCGAATCTCGGGTTCGGCGGCCATGCCAGCCAATTCTCCCACGGACGTCACCATGGTTCCCATCCGCTCTGCCATCGGTGCCGTGGCGGAGCTCTTTACGGCCGTCAAAATTCCGGCAAATTGGGTTAACGCGTCCCATGTGCCGTCCTTCTTCCACTGGATGAGCAGATCTAGGACCTCACCGCCCGTCTCTTGACGGGGATTGTCCGCTGTACTCGGTTCCGCTCCAGTCGCTTGGCGGCCTCGGGTGGATTCAACGGACGCGAGGAGCGTGTCGATCTGTTTCCCCGCAGACGGCTCTACGGTCCCCTTGAGCGCCACCAGCATGTCTGTCCATTCTTGTAGTCTTTCTTGGGACACTTCAATCGTCGCCATCATCCTGCCTCCTTTGCTCCGTTCATTACAATAGGCCTGCAGGGGTCAGCCAGTACAGCCGGTTGTACGCCATCTTGAACATATGCACCATTTCCGTAGGTTCGGAAGGTTTCGGCGGGTTGAGATAATCAAATGTAATGTACGTGGCTTTCGTTAAGCTCGTTTCGATAAAGCAAAACACTTTACCGTCATACCGTATGGAACCCAGTCCGCCATTCAGCAAATTTACGATGTTCGCTGCGACCACATCGGCTTCGAAATGCGCGGTAGATCCCGCCTTGCTGATAGGAAGATCGGTGGCATCTCCCAGTACGAAGATATCCTCGGACCCCTTCATGCGCAACGAAGTGCGGTCAGTGGGAATCCATTTGCCGGCGTCTCCTAAGGCAGACCGCCCAATCACGTCCTGGCCGGTATGCGGAGGAATCGCCACTAACAGGTCGTAGTCGAGGGTTTCGCCTTCTAAACTGGTGATGGTTTTCTTAGCCGGGTCCACCTGTTCTGGATTAAAAAAGATGTGAGATTCGATTTTCTGATCGTCAAAGACCGGCGCAGCCCACCGGGCCACCGGCTCCAACGAGTGCAGACGCCCAATCGGATAGGTGTACACAATCTCTGTCTTCTGGCCGAGTCCTTTGGCCTGGAGCCAGTCTTTGAGCATGAAAGTGAATTCCAAAGGCGCCACCGGACATTTATGGGGCACCCCGACGGTGATGACAATACGTCCCCCCTCAAAGTCATGCAGGGCCTGGCGCAATTTCAACGCACCCTCCTCTGTGTAAAAGAGGTGCCCCCCTTCCGGCAGTCCCGCCACTTGCTCGGGTGCGGGGCGGCTGCCGGTGGCAATCACCAAATAGTCATAAGGAACGGCCGTCCCATCCGTCATCATCACGGTTTTTTTGTCCTGGTCGACACGGTCAGCCGATCCCACCACCATCTTGATGTGGCGGTCAAGAATCTCGCGTTCCAGCTTTTTGGCTTCTCCTGGAATTACCTGGTCAAAAGCCACATACAAGAACATCGGCTGATATACGTGTTGTTCCGAGTCCGTAATAACGGTAACCTCGAGTGTGCCTTTTTTTATGTCGCTGTTCATTTGCCGCGCCACTTGATTCGCGACAATCGTTCCTCCCACACCGCCGCCTAAAATCACAACTTTCTTCATCTGACTGTCCCTCCCCATTGCTTCGAAGATCAGTGACTGGTGCTTCTCTTTACTTGATTTTCTTGACTTGAATCTTGAAAATATCCCCGTCTTCTACGTTACTGACCAATTCCTGCCCTGCCCGTTTAACCCACTCGGGAATATCATTAGCTGATCCCTTATCCGACGACCACACTTCAAAAACTGTTCCCACTGGTTCTTGACGGATACCTTTGATGAGCTCCATCAGAGGCCCGGGACAGAAAGAATTGCGTCCGTCTACGATTTTCACGGCGTCTGCCATGATGTGTTTCCCCCTCTTGTTTCCTCATGGTCTCTTTATAACGTGAATGTGGTTTCGCCTTCCACCATCGCTAAAAATCCTGCCACCCCCAGGGTGTTGTCAAAGATATCTACCAGATCGTCAAGAGTCCAGTGGTACAGATCCAGAACCATGCTGCAGGCATACAACGTCACGTCCCCCAGTTCTTTGCCTTGCCGAAATAAGTCGAGGAATGACGCAGGGCCCCCCGTCTCAATGATTTTACGGGCCACGGACCCTTGGGCGACCGTAGCGGACACCGCTGGATCTTTATGAAAAGCGGGGAGAGCCTCCATACTGACAAAGATCTTGATAGGTTTCCCGTAAGTAGCCGCCACCGCTGTCAGCATGGCCGCGGCATGAATCTTCGCGTAATCGTTGGACAGCACCATCAGGTTGATTGCTTCAGGATTTGGCATAATAGACTCCCTTCGTGAAATGAACAACTCAGTGCTGGAATTATCGTGGATAGTAGGCAGGATATGCGTGGAGAGCCTTCGGTCAATAATGGGAACATGTTCACCTTTGAGCAGAAGATGGTCGGGACTTCTGGTCCCTCTCACGAACAAATCCCCCTGCTCCACCACAGTAATTGAGTTTCGCTTTTCTTCCTATGACCTTAGAGACCTACTAACATAGGCCAAATGGGCCCTTACTCCATGGACCTCTTCAATAAATTCGCCAAGAGGAACGTGGGGCATGAATCGAGCTGTCATCGACCTTGTAACAGGTTTCCCGCACCTAACTTTTGCCATTTTTATATTAATTATAGACGAGGCACGGCATCGGCCGGGCGCGCCCGGCCGGAAACAGGCGCGCCCGATCACGTATAAGGTGGCTCATTGATTTTTAGCCCGCTGGCCCTAGTTGTGTTATGTCTTACGTTATTTGGCCACCCAAGTCTCTACTGAGCTGGCCGAGTATGGGGGAAGGCGTTTGGTCGCTAAGCCGACGGGTGGAGGCTCTTGGGGCACTGTTGCCCTGGGTAGCGGTGGTCCAGAGCGCACTACACGGGGCACATCGCGGGAGGAAACGGTGCGAGACAAGGGGGTACCTGAATAGTTACATTTTTTTTAGCCATTCTCGGACTTGGGTCGGGCTCCGCCGGATTCCCGTTAACGTTTCAATCCGGTTCACTGCTTCCTGAACCGTGTGGGGCGGCGTGCTCGTAAACGTTTCCACCAAAGTGGTGGCGTGCGCATCTAACGCCGCCGAATGGGGATGCGGATTGAACCGATGGAGGGCTTCGAGCCCCCCATCCCGATACGCGGCACAGTAGGATCGTACGGTGCCTTCCGTTACATGCAGCAAGCGCGCCACTTCGTGGCGCGACAACCCCATTCCCGTGAGATACACCGCTTCCATTTTCCGTTGGACTCGGGGATGGGGATGATGAAAACGTTCTTGTTCGAGGATCTGCATGTGCTCTGCGGGAATGGTCAAACGTATCATAGTAAAGTCCCCCTTATACCGAGAGAATGGTCGTCGTGCATGCTCTCCATTGACAGGGCTCTTTCTCAAAGACGGTGATCCGGACCGATTGCGTGAAAGCGGAACATCGCAACAGGCGCGAAAGCGGACTCGCCGGCATAGCACGGCTTAATGACTAGAAGGTGCCCCACGGTTAACCCTCCAAGCATAACGATCACCGGATATGAGAAAGAGCCGCTTATCATACGCGCAAAGCCCCGCGATGTCCAGCCTCTCTCACCGGATTTGAGAAAGAGCCATTGACAGTACAAGAAAGGGATTATTTTGTCCAGTAGGGGCGTCTATATTGAAGCGGAAAGGGGGTCAAATCCGGAAACAAATTCGTCAATTATTATCCGCGAGGAGTATAACAGTGGCGGGGACAGCCTCCCGAACTCGCGGCATGACGTCCGAAGCCGTTTGTCGACATTCGCCGTCTGGGAGATTCGCCCCCGAGGGCGTCCAGACCACGCGTCAAGCTCCACGCGAAAAAATCCCAGGCGAAGCGGCGGCGAAAGAAGCAGCGCCGGTAAGTCACGCCGGATCTCCCCGGGCCTCCTCCCTGTCAAGCGAAGGGCTATGGACCGGCGTGGTCCGCCAATCGTGCCTCATCGGATCGGTATAGGACTCGGGGATATCGGGGGGCGTATAGCAGGGGAACGAATGCGGCCATCACTCCAACGACACGTTGCGAGGCGTTGGGCCTATGGTACTCCGTATGGAGAGCGAGGGGTAGCCGCGCTGATTCGGACACGAGAGCCAAAATTCGCCAGAAAACCAGACGTTCTGTGCCCATGCCCCCCATTTTACATGCGCTATGGCCATGTCCGGTCGTGGAAAGAGTTTCTCGGCGGATCCGGCCAGGAGGGCCTCAAGCGGCATCCTCCTATAATGAATCCCTGTCGGGGCGTTCATGTCAAAAGGATGCTCATCCTTGCGTTACCATTTGATGGCTCTGCAGCATGCCTTTACGGTGGGGTGGCATTCTTCCAATAGGCCTCACATCGGGCTTGCAGCACGTCATAGGCGAGGGGCAATTGCTCGACCCAATCCTTGAGCTCGCGTTCCGCCCATTCGCGTTCATAGACGTTCCAAGCATCCCACAGACGCAGGTCCGCAAGCGCGTCTTTGAAGCGGCGGAAGGGCCGGTTACGGTGCAAGGCGTCCGCCAACTGCCCCGTGGCATCATCCGCTGCAAACCGTTCGCGCCAGCTGTAGGCCTCCGGCGTGGTACATTGGGGCACGGCGCAGTATCGCTCCATCGACTGCGGATCGTCCCAATCAATTCCCGGCTCTCCCGTGATGGATTCATCCCAGTCCATCACGACGATGCCCTGTTGAAGATCTAGAAAGTAGCGATGTTCCATATCGTTGTCGAGGTAGGCGTCAATCAATTCGTTCCACAGAGTCATCGGCTGTGCCCCTCCTGTGTGCGCGGCATGCGTCGCTCGGCGTGCTACGACTATTATAGCGGAACAATTCTTTCATGGCAGCCGGTCGGTATCTGACCTAAGAGCAATGGCTCTTCCGCACTTCGGATGTACAGGGAGAATTCTTTGTGACCGCCTGATCTGGCGTCTGCCTATTGTTGTGGCAATGTTGCCACATATCGTGCTTGCTTGGGAATTTATGGCGACTGATGCCGTTCATTTGTCGGCTTACACCAAAGGTGCGGCAGAGGCCTAGCTTTGGCCCAAGTGACAGGCAAAATTATACAACGTACGGCGGCAACTCTATGGAGGCCAAGGGCAAAGCTTCTACACGTATGATACGCGCACCAGTTAAAGCCTATAATGGATCTGTGGAAAGGAGAAACAGCATGCGACGTACACGTACAATACTGCTTAGCGGTTGTATTGGTATTCTCGTTCTCGGAGGCGGCTTCGCATGGAATCGAGCAACCATGGTCCGCGCTCAAAACCCTAGCGTATCCACGACGTTAAATGCCAACAATATTCCCTTCACACCGAGCTCCCCTACAGCTGGCACGATCGGTGCCGCCACCGCTATAGCCCATGCTCAATCAGTGGCTGGATCGCACTGGAATACCCGTGGCCCTATTACCACCCGTTTCGGTATAGTATCGCTCCCGTTATATCACGGTCCTGCATGGATTGTCACGGTTCCTAATGTCGCTATTCCTGTCGCCGGGCCGGCTCTACCACATGGGGCCCCGATTACCTCTCATTCAAGCCAAGGATCATTGAATGTCATCGTAAATGCTCAGACAGGACAACCCCTCGAAAGTGTATCCCAATCTACTATATCCTCCTCCGACTCCTCACCGTAATTGCTAATCTGGTCGAAATGTGCTCGTTTACGGCAGACCCCTGAATTATTCATGCGGTCCACATGGACTCGCTGTCCATGAACACTCGTATGGGGAGTGTAAAGCTCAAAGTGGACAAGGCCGATACACTGTCTTAAGATGTGCGGTGGAAGCCCCCGGCTAAAGTTACCTATAGTCTCAGCGCAAAAACAGTAGCCCGTCGCCATCCATGAAACGTGACCCACCCGGGAGAGAGACCGTGCCCGACAGCGGCCTGACGGAATCTGAGACGATTTACAACGCCAAGGAGTCGTGCCACATCGCCATCCCCTGTTTCATCCCCGCCACGATCATCGCGGGGACGTCTTGGGGGTCTAGACGCTGAGCCTGATGACGTAATCGGCGGTAGGGCATGACGGCTGGCATAAACACTGCCGTACCATTCTCCTCCATGACCGCGGTCACGCCATAGCACCGCGGCGATCCCCGCACAGGACGAGACAGGACTCCCACAAAATTTTCGTCCCGCGTGCGATAAAATTCTGGCGCATCAAGCCACGCAATCATCACGGCCCTCCCTCATCGATGAGCGTAGTCGGATACACGCTCCCGGTCAACGATTGGCGCGGCGGTCGCTTCGGGTTCCTTCCACTTTCCGGTGACCATGGGGCGTGAGTCTCACCCCCCATGGTCACCGGATCCTCCATCCCCCGTGCCCAGCGGCGGCCGTGAGATGGCGCTGAAGAAGCGCCCGATCAAAGTGTTCCGGATCCCACGATCCGCCCACCCACTCGAGCATGGCCGTGTGTTCCGGGTCCGCCGGGTTCTGCACGGCTTCCAGAAAGTCTGCATAGCCCCACACCCCTCCCACGTCTTCGGGCGGACACGCGCGGGCTCCGTCCAGAATCCGCGTCACGGTCTCGCCCGGAGCCTGAAGACGATAGTCCCGCAGCTTGATCTGGTGCCACCACTCATCGCCCCAGTCATAGACATAGTAGAAGGTGCCCTGGCGCCGATGAACGGCTTGGGCCAGCGTCATCGCGGCGGCGGGTGCCACGGCGGGATCGCCCAACGCATCCGGATCGCCATAGCGTACGCCGCGGATCAGGAATTCATACAAATGCCCGCCGGACCAGCCCATCCCGGCGAGGAGCGCCTTGTGGAATTGTTCCAAGGTGAGGGCAGCGGGCACGGTCAATCGCCGCCAGATCGGCGGCTCAATCTGCGTCAATGTGACATGGACCTCATAGATTAAGTGATCGGTGTGGCGCTCCGGGCCTCCAGATTTTTTCTTAGGGGGTTGGGCCCGATCGCCTACATAGACCCACCGATAACCGCTATCCCTGGGCATGAGCACATGACCTCCCGTCTTCAGTTGTCGCCGAGCGAGGTATCATCACGGCTTCCATGATACGGGAAATGCTCCGCGGAGGCTACCATGCACTAGCGGTGGCCAGGTCGAGGAGCCGATTCGCCGTTGACGTGACCCATCGGCGTTCGTGCCATCCCAAGACCCCGAATCATCCCCGACGGGCTCTGCTTCTGTTTGGTCGTCTGAACAGGATGGCTGTGCGGAGGTCCTCCGGTTTGTGGCCTTAAGGTTCCCTGGTCAAGTCCCTACAAAGAAACCTCTCGCACATCTCCTGCATGGCGTAGGTCGCATCGCCCGCGGCGGTGAGGGATTGCCACTCGTGTCCCTCACCGCCACGGTGACACAGGCCTCTCGCCCCGTGCTGACCTGTCGGAATTGGGATCCTGAGCACTCATGCCACAGAGCACTAGACATTCTCATTGTGCCACTGAGAGTAACTACTCAGGCCAATGCGCCACCATCCTCCTCTTTTATTCCCAAGGAGTCGACGTGAATCCCACACGAACACAAGAAAGATGTCCCGGCTTTCAGCCACGAAGCCCGACCCAATCTCGGCACGATGGCTGCTGTGGCCCCGGCTGCCACCAAGCGGTCCGATAAGCCGGGAGAAGCCCACACCATTATCCGGACCAGATGCTAACGCGTTTGGTCCGGAATCACCTGGAAAATTTCGTCCCACGCAAACCCCGCCAAAAGAAAGCCCGCAATCGCCCGGGAGCCTACGCTCCGCTTACCCGCTAATAGCCTGTTCAGGTAGGAATACGCCACTTCCATCTGGCGCGCCATCTCCCGTTCACTGCACTCGCGCTCGGCCAATACTTGTCGCATTTTCTCTATATTCAGTCGTAACTCTGCCATTTTGACTCCTCCTGCCGTCGTAATTCTCTGTAGGATAGTGCACCCCGGAGGGCTTGCCTACCGGGAATTGCTGGGAATAGGAGTCCTGAGAGCTGCCGTGGCGATGGCAGGGACATTCGCGTCCCAGCGCCCGCCCCACAGGAGCATTTCCGTGACAGTGCGGTTTACGATTCACAGAGAACTTGGCGACCTCCACTCGCTACCGCATCCTCCCATATTTGGGGACATTTAGGCATTTAGGACCCATGGGGTCATTCGATCGGTCTGGCATCCGGAACAATTCTCCGTGAGCCTAAAAAAGTGGGAGGCACTCTATCAGCTGAAGGCCAAAGATTATTTTCTAGAGGCGACCGCCCCTTTTCTTGAACGCACGGGCAGGAATCGGCCTCTCGGGTCGCGAATGATAGGGGGGAGAGTCGTCAATACGTAACCATAACGCTAAGGGTTCTTCGAGCTAAAGGGAAGGAGCGCGAGAAGTGAATCGTGCGGCACAGTACCATGAGACGGCTCACACGGAGAGGTTTTACGAGATGCTTTATGACTATTACGTGGAGACCCTGCGTCAATCCGGCACGGTACGATTGTGGGAGGTTCCGGCCCCGCACCAGTTTTGGCCGATGGCGCACTGCGCCGTCACGGTGCGCGGAACGCGCCAAGACTGGACCCTGCATGTGGTACGCCGCGATACCCACGAAGCGTGTGACTTAAGTCCAGTGGTGGCGCACTGGTGGGCGTGGCGATACGGCGGACTGGATACGGCTGCGCGCCTACCGACACCGTCGGCCCTATACCCGTCACAAGGTTAGCATCATGCTGCTGGTACGCACTGTAGTGTCACGGACAAGAGAGGCGTCCTATCTCTCGTGCAAATTAATTGTCAGTTTTCGCTAGTCATCCCGGTCAGTTTTCCGTATAATGGGTCACAAGGATTGTATTGGTCCAAAAGCCAATTATTTCCAGAGGACACGAGCATATAGAAAAAGCAGCGCTGCAAACGCTGCCCGGCTCCCCACCTCGCAAGGGTTGCACACCGACTGTGGCAACACACTTACTAGGGATAATATACCATAATCCACCGGTAAGGGTCCACCACACTCGAGCGTGCAACGCTGGAGTTTTATTTTTGCATTAAAAAAGCAACTAACCGTTACCAGCGATTAGTTGCTGAAAAATTTATCCGGCTACAGAAAGGAAGTGAATCTAACACTGAGTCTTATATGAGAGCGTGATGACGCCAATCACCGCGTTCTCTCTGGATTGCTCTCGCAAACGGCAATCCCGGGCATCTTTGTGTTTGATTTTATCAAACCGCAAAATGTCTGTCAAGGCTTTGTGTTAGTAAATGATGGCAAAATCAAAAATGGAACCGACGGATTACGGATTTATGAATTGGTGGGAACTCATCGAATCCCGCGCTGTCCGGAATGACATCATGACGCGCCCAGATCTCTCTCGCGCTGCGCGAGATCTCTTCGCATTTCTAATGCGAGCGCAAAAAACCTTGAAGTTCATCATCTTTGGCATCAAATATATGTCAGCGGAATTACACTATCATCCGCGCACCATTCAACGGGCTGTAAAGCAACTCGTAGAGGCTGGTCTCTTAATGGTGGAATACCGCACGTCACCCACCAAGCATGACCCCACGTCGAATCGCTATTTTCCGCGCTGGTCTCCTTATGAAGCTCCGTCTTCTGGACAATCCAACGCAAAGGCAACGTCACATTTAACCGAGCCCATTACGGATTCTCTAACCCTAAGTTCGGCAACAGCTGACTCATCACAGGATTCTTCCGTGCCGGGAGGGGATCTGGCAATTTGCCGTGACCCCCTGTCTGTTCCGCAATCGCAAACGCTTGAGACACAAGGAATTGAGGCCTCTCCTCAAAAACCTATCCAGGATCTTTTACTTCGTAAGAAAGATCATCCAGGCTCCGCATTCCGCCGGCCTAGCCAGGCCATCGAGAATACCCCAGCAATGCCGAACTTTGATGATGTCATTGCCAGCATACCCAAAGACTGGAACATTTATACCCCACGTCTTACACAATGGATCGAAAAGTTTGGAGTAAATCGCGTTAAAACAGTCATTCAGTGGGTCGAAGATGCTCCTAAGGGGACCATTCGGCAGCCTGGCGGATGGATGTACCAAGCATTGCAGGAAGAGTGGACAGAACCTGCGTGGGTCGGAGATGCTCTTGATAAAAAACAAGAGGCCCTTCTGCGTAAACAGCGCATCGAGGAAGAGATGCTCCATCGTCAACGCGAAGAAGAGAGACACCGAGCTGAAAGTTACACGTTTGACAAGACATGGGCAACAATCGAACCAATTTTAGACCAACCGTTAGGCAAAACCTTAGTGCAACGCGCTTATCAACTCGCCACAGTCGAGCTCAAGTCCATGGCTCAGGCGCTTTTTAAGCAGGGCTCTCCATTGTGGAAGTCTTTTATCATTCGCGCATGGCAAGAAGATTCGTTGTCATCCTCGTGATAGTATTACCCACAAGAGCGTTGTGGCCTACACCATGACTGCACTACCGTGTCGTGTTCCCTGACCAGCTGTGGGGGGAGAGCCGTGGGTTAATCAAACACCGTGAGCGAGAGTCGCCACGCCCTGGTCCATGAGACCAATTGTGGGGGCCTAGTATCCGTTTTAATGCGCAGGGATAGTGTGATCTTCCCTCATGGAGAAGCGTTTACAGGGAAGCTGCAAGCTGCGGGTGAAGTCAAAAAAGTCTGCATAGGTTTTAGCCCTCTAGCGATACTGGGCACTATGACGATAAATATTAGCGTGAAAAAGCCCCCGACCACATTGGGGTGGGGGAGAGGAGACGAGAAGCGCGAGAGTATTAATTATTGCTCTTGAGCATTTGCCGTTGCGAGGCAATTTGTTCTGCCGTAGCTCTCAATGCTTGCTCCAACGAAGCCAGCTCGCTATCAGACATCACTTCGAGATGGCTCGGCAACGTAGTGAGAATTTCATCGCGGATCCGCATAGCATAGGTCTGCCGTACGCGCCGTTTTGGTTGAGCGGTGTTTTCCACGGCCTGCCGGCAATACTCTTTAACTTGGTCACGCGTCGGATGGTGCACCTGAATCCATTTTAAAGTTTTTTGCAGGCTATTTGGTACGATAAGCTGATTATCCTGATCATATAGCATCAGCAAAGCAAAAGTAATACCGGTCGGCAGGGCTAATTCTTCCGATGCCTTCACCAATTCCGGGATTCTAGCTACGCGCGTAATGGTACTGAGATAACTAATCGACCGTGGCAAGCGCTGGTGAATTTCGCGTAATGTTAAACCTAGATCCATTAAGGCCTGGACGCCACGCCCTTCCTCTAAAATTGTTAGGTTTTTCCGGTGGAGATTTTCCACCATCATCATGGTCACCTCATCAGACCCAGACGGCGACACAATTAACGCGGGCACTTTGTCCCAATGCAATGTTTTCACTGCTAAGAATCGTCGGTTCCCAGCAATCAGACGCCAGCGTGTTCCGTTACTTGATTCTTGTGGCTTAACAACTAAGGGTTGCAATAAACCAATATCAGCAATAGAAGACAAAAACCGTTCCCATTCTTCGGAGTCCTCTTCGAACCGCACATCTCTGGCATTATAGCCCAAGTCGATGCAACTCACATCGATTTCGAGTACCTGATATCCCGTCAGGTTATCCTCTGTAGCTTTGCCAGACCTCTGGGTGTCTGAGGGCACAGGTGCGTCGCTCGACTGCATATCCGCAGTAATTTCAGTCTCCGCGCTTTCCACGAGCATAGGACGGGGGCCAGATTCTGCCTTGTCGAGCATCTTAGGCTCACTATTCGTAATCGGCTTCTCTACTTTTATTGAGGGATCATTTTTTAGAATGTCTTTAGAATCGTCAATAGCGCGGCTGATATCTGCCAAACGATTAAAATCTCTCGCCGGCCTAGTTTTCGCCATAAGAAGACACCATCCATTCGATTAGATCATAGTAGTCATCTGCCGCTGTGGCATGAGGATTCCAGTCCCAGATAGACTGGCCGGCCTCGGACGCTCTCTCTAAGTCAACACACTGCCTAATCGGACGAGGAGACAGCATCATCGGAAACTGCGCTTTAATATTTTCAAGGACCTCCAAGGTTCGTTTCGTGCGCAAGTCATAAAAATTCGGGACAATTCCCAAAACACGCTCGCGAGGTACGGATTTTAGTAAATTAATGACACCGGCCGCTGAATAAAATTGAAGATTTGCTGGAATAATTACTTTAGAAGACCATTGGATCACAGCACGATTAAATAAACTATCACCAGGCGCTGTATCAATAATGACCCACTCATAAGCTGTTATCCACCGACTTTGTTTGGCCAGCAAGGGGAGAGTGACGGACTCCCACCACACCTCTTCAGAAGGACCTGACGCCAACAAATCAAAAGTGGGAGAAATCGCGTGAGGATGCCATCGGCCTCGCATCAACCAATCTTCCGTATCCGTGCCAAAATTCAGGCCGAGTCCCAAGGCGCAATTGCCTTGGCTATCTCCGTCAATAAGCAACACCTTTTGACCGGATTTAGATAAACCGTCTGCGATATGTATGCTCATCGTCGTCTTTCCAGCGCCGCCTTTTCGGTTATGGACTACCACAATGTTAGGCATTTTGAGACTGACCTTTGGCAACTTTCACTTCGATATGATTGGATTGCTTTTGGAGGTAGTCAGACACATCGGCTGCAAAAATTCGCCATGTATGTCCGACTCGAACCCCGTGCAAGTCGCCAGATTGCAACTGCCGACGTATCGTAATCCTGCTGACGCGGAGAAAATCGGCCAATTCGTCTATAGTCCAAACTTCCTTATCCAACTGAATCACATCCTCTCATTGATGACAGTATAGATCAATAGGGTCACCAAGGGAATGTCCCACACTATAGTTAGCCATATCGCTCTACTAAAGACCAATTTGACTCTTTCTATTTCTGTGAATCCAAACAAACAGCCATTACTACACAGTGATTCATGAGTAGGTCCATTGTGAACCGGACCGCTTCGTAATCGACAAATATCAGAGCGATAGGAAGGAAGTTCAAAGTGATTTATTAATTATAACGTGCCGCCAGCCAAGTGTGTAATTAAGTATGAGAATTACATGATGTAGTTAGATGCCTATTTAACAAAATATAGCTGAGCACTACGGTGTCCTATAAAAATGCCGAGTATTCCTTGTTTATCTGGCTCTCCTTTATTGCATTTACAGCATTATTTATTATTGGCGGTCGCCCCCGCATATTCTGCAAAAGGTTAGATTCTTTACGATGTGGAATGTCAAAATGTCTATGGACAAAAGAGGAGTCAACACTATAACAGGTCGCAGAACTGGCATGTCCGTACAACTCCGGCACGATAGACATCCTCCCCGGCATGGAGGCCGGGGCCTCCACGTCACTCACATCGTTGCGTGTTCAACGGTTGAACACCTATGCTGGCCGTTAGAGTAGAAGGCGGTTTTTGTCCTGGGGCCTTGCTGATCCTCTGCGACACAGCGCAACAAATGGGTTAAGTGGAGGATTCGGCAGAAGCGGACACACCCCGCAAGTCAATGGGGCCTCGAGACCCTGCAAGAGATTGTTCAACCTACAGCGTATGCCCGGTGTACCCTATCTCCCGAGCCATAGCTAAAGAACGAGGTTTGCGGTCACTAGGAGACCAGACAATTACCCACACGTGCGTTCCCTAACAACACTAACCAGCGAGAATGAAGCTAACAAAGAAGGGGAGCTTAGCAGAGGTTACGATTTCGGCGGGTTACGCAGATGCGAGCCGCCAGATGTAGCGTGGTCAACCGCTGAACAAGCGACACCACACTAAGGCGGTTGTTCAGCGGTTGAACAAAAGTAACAGCGCGCGGAGTACACGACGTTTTTGCGTTGGCTTCGTCCAAGCTATGGTCGGATCAACTTGGTCGAGGCATAGATATGAATTAATGACGAACAGAAGTTTATGGCGCCCGCAAGCGTGCGTTTATGGCTATTGGGTCTTGTGGTCAATGGCAGGGAAACGGTTCGACGACATAGTGTGGTGGCCGGAAACAATCGTCTTTCGCAACCTAATTAGGGCTAGTGTTGCACGGGCTGGACTGCACGATTGTTTTGTTCAACCGTTGAACAAGTTTGTAGTTGTGAAGCTGCGGCCCACGCGGCGTTGTGTTCAACCGTTGAACACTTGTCGGGAGAACGCATCGAACATGTGCGTTCCGCGGCCTTTACCATAGGCGACGGGCACTCGGGGGATTAGGCGTATCGAGTTATGCGTTCAGATGATTACACAGAGATTACGGTTGGTTTGTTGCGGAATGGGTAGCAATTCTCCGCCCGCCCCTTTGCTAAATAGCAAAGGGGCCTGTCCAACCGTTGAACAAGCGAGTAAATTTATTAGTTGTTGCGATATCAAAGTGTATGATTAGTGAGTTATGACTATATACGGTTAAATTACTAAGTATTTTGAGGTACGCCAGTTAATTTTCGCAGTGCATAATCCCTATCATTTCAAAGCAACTAACCTATTTGACACCATCTTTGCCATTGTGGAAAATACTTAATGCATCGTTATTACCCTGATTTTGTCGGTGCACTTAGGCATCCTACCTGCAAAGGTAATGTGTTTGTGGTTATTAAAGTTAATTGCCCGTGCAAAACGTAACGATACACCACTCAAAAGGCACATGGCAAAAATAAAAAGCTTACATGGGCAGAACAAGTTACTGACATAATATTGAATTTACCTTAGTAGTTAACATAAGATTTCTTATCGGACTCAAGTGGGGGACCCCCTCGCGGGGCTCCGTCCGCCCGGCGGGACATTCCGGGGGGTGGCGGGACAGGGTGTCCGCCCCCCGGATCTGCGTCCGGGCCCACGGCAGAGGACGGGCGCCCCAAGCCCGATGCGAACATTTGTGCCACCGACGCGCCGATTGGGCCGCCGAGAGCCCGGCAGCCCGCCTCAAGCGGACACTCTGGAGATTTGGATCACGCGGCTAGATACGACCCTATCCCCAATGACACCAGATTTTGTCTTCTCCGGGATTCGGCCTTACTGGCCTCTCGTCACGTAGACGGCGCATGATTCCCCAAGATCGTCGCCCTCGCCGCATCGTGCGGCCGGCCCCTTGCGTACCCTCACGCGAAGCCATCCAAATTCTCGTCTATCCTACACACGGCGTACTCACGATGGGTCAAGATTATGACTTTTATTCCTCTCGTGCCCGCGCCAACACCGTAGTGCGCGAGCTAGATGGGACTGATCTTGCTGCCCTCCCATCCGGCCCCCGGCGTATCCGCTGGGAGGACATTCCGCGGGAAACACGTTTTCCCTAGAATGCTCTTCCTCTTAGGCGCTTGAAGGCAGGCACAATGACGAGTCGTATTACACTTAGAGAGTGTGAGAAATGTCCCCGAATGAACACCAAACCGGGCCCATCGCTACGCAGGAAGATTCCCAGCAGGGACAATGGGGCTGCTTTACCGCTTACCCCGCATCCAGTACACATTCTGCGCCCTATACTTGATACCGTCGACCTGAACTGAAAGGGGCTCTTCATCCACTTGAAAGATCAGCATAACCGGGTATAGTCCGCGCCGTACCCAATAGCCTTCTAAAGGGCCATTTTGGATCTGTTTTGCCGTCAAAGTGGGAGAATGGGAGAGCCGATGAAAAGAGTCTACGAAAATCCGTTCTTTGACAGGGGAGGGATAAGCAAGGATTCCGGCTAATTCATCAATACCCGTTTTTGCCCACGTGACATGATACGATTTATCCACGTTCAGCCCCATGGAGTGTGTTTTGTAAGTATTCAAGCCCAGCTTCCTGCGTGTAAATGCGACCATTCTCGTGATCCTGTTGGCTCATTTGAATTTGTCGCAAAACATCGGGATCGTGGGCAATCGCCTCGACATCTTCTTCGGCTGGGCTTTCTTCCACCACCAAGCTGACCTGGAACTCGTCTTCGATCAGTCGAACCAGATCAGTCCATTCCACATACGGCTTGCCTTTCAGTTTGTCGTACAGCTCATCTACCGTCATGTGCCCCAAGGCCAACACCACTTTTTGTTCTGAGTATACCTCAAACGAGCAGAAACAAACACCACCCTGCCGCAATCTCGAACGCAGGCGGGACGTATGACGAATAAGTCATCGGGGACCTTTGTGAGAATCTCCTGAGCCTGCATGAGTGGAATCCACTAGATGTGATGAACACCTCCCCCGGTTCAAGCCGGGGGAGTCTTACGAGGAACCGACTGACGTCCGCTTTACTCGCAAAGGGTTTGCCAATAGCCCTCGACCCACTCGCTCGACGTCGAGTCTGTGGTGACTTTTGCGCAGGATATTCGCTACATCACTTACGTCGGCGTTAAGTATGAGAGCGGCTTTCGTGCGATACCACCCACGCTTTACATGTTCGCCAATGAATTGTACGTCGTGATGGAGGCCATTCCAGAGGGAACCGGCATCTCCGTCAAGACAACGGGCTTTTGACGTGTAGCGTTCTTCCTGTTCGATATAGTGACCAAAGGAAAATAGATGCTCCGGCTTAACCAATCGATTGGCAGCAAGGGATGACGAAGAGCTGGAGCAATCGAAGAAAGACACCACGAAATAACCCATACGATACTCGAAGGGGAAGCTCCGGCCCGACGTCCTAAAACCTTTCATCCTATTCCTACCATGGCGTCCTCCGTGACCATCATAAAACGCGAGGATCTCGTTCCTAGCGGCAGACAAGGCCCAAAAATTGTTATTCCCCTTAAGAACAATGCAACCGCCTACGTTGGCTTCTTTGCAGAGCAGCCGAGATACAAACGCCCCTTCCGTTCCTATCTCACGGGAACATCCGATACGTGTACGTAACCGTTCTTATCGGACCCAGTGGGGGAGCCTCTCTCGACGGCCCTGCCGGCCGGGAATGAGGACGGCGTCTGCCCTGCGGGACGCACGTCCCCGTATTCGGGGCCGTGAGCGGCCCCCGATGGGCGGCCACCTATCGCCCCCGCTTGTCTAGACCGTCACAAGCAGCCTTTAGAGTGGCCGCTGGCAATGACTATCTCCACCCGATCCCTCCGGTACACGTCCACAAAATATTTCACCGGGGACCTCGTGACCGTTTATTTCCAGCGATTCGACAATAATATCCCATTGTCTGCCGTTGAAACCCTCGCTCGTCATCCGGCGACAAAACCCCGTGCGCATATCCACCCAGAGCTGAAAGACGTTGCCAAAATCCGTTAACTCTTGACCGCGCTTCCAATCGACTGCATTCCAGTCCTCTCGCAGTTGTCGCGTGTGCGGTGTTTCCTCCCCACAACGAGCCAACCCGGGGCCTGCGAGCAGGTGAACCACGTGGTCGCCGTATACCGCGTCCGGCAAGGGCGATAATCGGTTGTTGGCGACCATGTTGAATGATGCCACCCATATGGTGGGATTAATCCACAGCCACAAATGCGCGTTTTCTTTTGGGGTCAGATAAGGTCTGCCCCACGTTAAGGAACATTTCTTCGTGAACTGTTGCTCCTTAGCGCTTGTGACTGATCCGGAATGCTGGAGCGCCTCATTCCGCCACACCCACCAGCGATCGTGGACGCCGACGTAACTCATGCAGGCGCCGTCCCGAATGAATAAGTTGGTATCATGGCGCCACCGATCGGGATGTTGCCACCACGCTTTCAGCGTAAAGACCTTTCCACCCGCCTCGGCCTTATCGTGAAACCGAGGACGGTCTGAGCGGACCATGCTGGGAAAGTAGATCATCGTCGCACTCGCCGAAAGAGAATTGACTCCGTCCCACGCCGCCACCATTTTGCGCTGCACCTCCAATAGACTGTAAAAATAAGGCGTCACGAAAGATTCCCCTCCTCAATTCCCAGATAGCCTGATTGTGGCCGAGTGCATCAGATTTGTCACCATGATTGCATCCCATGAGGCCGAATCAATTTCGAGCGACCCGCAGTGGAGTGCGACACGACATGGTCCGGCTCGTTGCCCCTCTCCAGCGTGACCGAGACCTCGGAAGCCACGATGAACCCAATGTTCCGTCGTGGACCGTGACGTTAAGGTTGCTCCCGCCACCGTGTCGCTTCTGTTGTTCCCCATGATTCAGCCAGGACAGTCCAGAGTCCGCGCTCTGGACCGACGTTGCCGCGAACCCAAGGGGTCCTCAAGCGCTTCCACCGGTCGGCTGAGCGACTAGCCCCCCGCCTCTTCCTGGAGACCGTAGTTGTCTGTGGGTGTAATCCGTGCCCGTAATCCCAGCCCCCTCGTCATGCCCATTTGGGATCTGTCGTGCGGAGACGCGAACTGGTACCCCAGGGGCGGCCTCCACGGTCGCAGACCGAGGCGGTACACGATCGTTAAGCGGCCCCATCCCCTCGCAAGACTTCCTATTGCATCGGTCCCGCGCACCCTATCGGCTTTACGGTGTTCCACGAAATATTCAGGCGAGGTCTCATGGCTGAAACACTGTGTCGGAAATGCCGCCAGGCGCATTAAGGACGAGAGGGTGTATCACAATATCCCAACGGCGACCATTAGCGCCCTCGCCTGTAATGCGTCGGCAAAACCCGGTGCGCATATCCACCCACAATTGGTATATATTCGTATAGTCCAATACTTGAGGTTCACGGTCCCAATCAACCAGCGGCCATTGTTTTTGGTCAGCCAACGACGCACGACCCGTGACCCACGATCCCGCCACGACGTGGACGATGTTCCGCTTGTGAAAGACGTCATCCGCATCGGAGCTCTCCAGCACCACTAGACTCAAACTGGCGGCCCAAAGCTGGGGATTGAGCCACGCCCATAAAAGGCGGTTGTCGCTCGCCGACAAATATGGCCGCCCCGAGATGAGGTTTTCTCCCTGAGCTCGCGGGCCTCGTTGGGAGTCCGTCACCGTGCCTCGCAGGACGAGCCGTCCATCGTCCGTCACCCGCCATGCATCGCCCGCCACGAGATAGGACAAACGGGTCAGCGAGGAGGTGTCGTGGTCATGACGCCAATGATCGGGGGCTTGCCACCATGCCTCGTAATGATAAGGACGGGAGAACTCGACGTCTTCGCATGTCAAAAAGTGCGGAGAATTGTAGGGTGAATCGGGTCGACTCGTTTGGTATATCTTCTCGCGCGCTGCAGCGTGCAGACTCTGAACACCGTCCCACGCGGACAACATCCGTGCGCGGACTTCTTCCACCGAATACGGCAATGGCTCATTCCTCCTTCAGCATATTGGGACAGGCAGGAAACCTCCACGGCCGAATAGCTGTGGCCCACCTACTGCGGCGTCACTCCCATGGATATCGCTAAGCTCACAGGAACACCCTACTACCAAGACGTCCCATCGGCATAGACGCCTTGAAATGAGCGGGATTCCGCCTGATATTTATTGTACACGGGCCGTGCCTTCTCTGCAGACATTGGCTCCCAACCAGTTGACGTGCCCAATCCGGCACGAACTATAAACATCCCGAGACATGCATCCCCAGATGAGTCAGGTGGGACCCTACCAATGGAGGACATAGAGGAAAATTGGTGGCTACAGCTCTCCGAAGAGGCCGTCATGCTCCCGAAAGTAGCGAGAAGTGCGGCGCGTTTCCCTGCTACCTGACTTATCTGGGGATGCATGTCCCGAGATGCTCCTAGTTGAATCCTATTCAGGTGGAGTAGAGGATCTAGATCTAGTCCACACTTATACTCCGCGACAAGCTGGCGTGGGAATCAGTGGTGGCGACACCGGATGGAATTCTTATAATCGAGTGACCGGGGTAACATTCGCTGGGACCGATTGAGTCAGGGCGAGGATGGACCGGGCCCAACGGCAAGGCAAGGCCTTTGGCCGCCCCACATCACGGACGACCCGAAGAAAGTCCAGAAGGGGGCCCGATTCGGTGAGGTGAGCTATCGGAAGGCCGAGCGAGCCGCCGAGGTGAGTTTGGATTTGGAGCACACGTCAGCTCACGATGAAAGCGCGCAGACAAGATCCGTCTGACCTTAGTCAAAAAAACGACAGAGGCGAGTGGCGATACGCTACTGAATCTAGGGAGAGTAGCGTCAACGAAGAAGGAAGCAAGCTGAAAGGAGGCATTGGCCCGAAGGCCTTGGTAAACCGTCGATATTAGGTGCGCGAGGATTTGGGGAGTCCTATCGCGTCACTGGCCAGCGAAGGACTTCTTGTGACCAATGAAGATATTCGCGATGGGAAGGTCTCGCGAGAGGTCTATCTGCAACACTCTTCGGGACCATGAGCTAGACCATCCATGACGTGTTCACCCTACACGTACCACAATTCATCTGTCCTGCCCTGAAAAATGGGAAAACGAGAGCATGGCACCCCCCCTTAAGACCCCCCCAGATCCCGTGAAAGCGGTTGGTCGGCTGCCCCTTCCGATGCGGCTTAGGCCGTGGGAGGACAGGGTACTAATCCTAGCTTACGCCACGGCGAACGGGCAGGAAAGGCCCATTTTCATGCGCGCAGGTTGCCGGGCGTAGCGCGGCATGGGGAACTCCTCTGCGAATTAAGGAGGACAGCTCTTTGACTCTGGCATCTGTGATACCGCCAACACTTCCATGCTTCATTCCCTTCAGCCGTCATGACGCCCATACCCCCTGTATCAAAAGGGTCTCTGAAACCCCGACCTGGAAGCCCTTGCCAGGCAGAATGCCGTGCGGGCTGTTTGCCTGTATTCAAAAGGATGTCTTTGTGGGTACGGATGCATATGGTATAATTTGAATAAAACGGGCGGAAAGTCAAAATTATAGGGGGAGTTATTTTGGCAATACCAGACTTTTCTTCTCTCGCTGATTTAAACCGACTCATTCAAAAACATCCTTTCCCAGCGGACGGTGTGTATAAGGAAGAGACAGATCATTACGCCATTCTGCTGACCTTCATTCCCGGGCCGACGTATCGTGGCATTCTGCCTAAGACCACAGACGTTTTGAGTTTTATGCAGAACCATAACTGGCGAAAGTCTCCGTAAGGTACCATGCATACAGCGGCATTGAATAAATCAGCCCGCCACGTCACAGGCTGGTTGCCTGTTGCGGGAGCGAACGAGGTTAGCGGGAATCCAACATGGAGGGGATATGAAGGCTGGGTTCCGGGTCAGTCGTCGAACTTTCACCAAGAGCGGGAAGAATGATTCGTTGTCAGCACCTGAGACAAAGGCCAGAATCCCGAGACGCTGCGAAGGATCCGTCGCGCATTGGCGTTCTTAGCACCTAACAGGGCTTCGGCACCAGCGCGGGGCGCAGGGATACCCGAACCGGAGCAACAGGCGTTTGACTACTTTGCATCGGTAATCTTTCGCACTGTCGCCCCGCTTCTTCCGGAACGATATCGGGCAGAATCATGACTTGGGCTCCCTCGTCTTCAATGGGTTCTACGGGTGTAATAGCTGTCGCGTTTGAGCGGTGTCGTCTGGGCACAGAAACCAAAATCTCTCGCCCAGTTGCTGCATTAATTCACTGAATGGCATGCTTGCACCCCGATCACTCTCCGGTACATTGCGAAAATCGCCAGACGCCCAATACGACGCATTTGTTGGATTTTCAGGCTTACCCGTGTTGAATGGCCGAATTAGGACAACACGTGGATACTCTTTCGTGTTGATCCTACTCTCGGCCTTGGGGGATACCCACCACTTAAAGTATGTTGGTAAGGCATTTTCTTGCTTGTGAGCGGTGGTAGCTGCATCGGCGATCCAGCGACTAACCGTCTGTAACGGGATAGGCCACTCAATATGTAATTGTTGGCCTACTGTTCGAAGGCGACCTTCTTCTCCAGAACAGGCATGACCCAAGCTAATTAGCGCTAAGGGATAGAGAAGAGCGTTTTTTTCTGAGTCTGGTAGGTTCTCCAAATACTCGATGGTTTTATCGTAGCGCCCAAGTATTCCCGACAACATGGCGAGGCCAGCCTGGCAAGTTGTCGTTCGGTCATTGCACTTCACGGCTTCCTGTAACCACTCCAAAGCCTCCTGTACCGGGCTAGTGTCCATATCCGGACGGGCACGCGCGCCGAAACCTCCTTGAAAGTCGACATGATTTAGGTAAAATACACTTTGAACCTGCTCGAACATTTTCAATCCGACGAAGCTTCGCACCCCAGATAATGCGGGGTACTTTTGAATGGCGTCTCGGGATTCTTTATCAGCCTGTCGCCAGTCACTCGCTAACGTAGCTCGCAGAAAGGCTAAGTGAGCCTCTACTTGAGCATTTACTTGGGATTCGTATTGAGCCATGACAGCGTTCTGTGCATCCGAAAAGGCGCCTTTGACGCGGTCTTCTATAGACACAAGAGTAACTACGCTCGCCAATGCGATGACAATACCGCCTAAGGTGAATAGCACGCCCGACATTTGGCCTGCAAATGCCATGGCTTTCGCGCTGATCTTGAACGCATCTGCTAGTGCAAACCAGAGACCCAATACTACGATAAAGAAAATGGTGAGCCAGATTAGAATAGTTCTTGTCGACGATGATGCACTATGCGATTGGTGAAATGTTTTGTCGGTGGGCAACTGCCCCATGGCATATTCTCCTCAATGCAAGATTTGCTGGACGCTATACTGTCAGCAAACTCCAACGTTCGGGTCCTGTCTATTATGGTGTAGCAGTTTCCCCAAACTCCAACCTCGGCAACTCCTACACAATCCGCAACGTCTCCATACTCACCGCGCCATCCGTTTCACCAAATAAAAGTGGGTGCGGTCTCAGGTCTTATGTTGAGGCAAAAGTTCCTGAAAGCAGACCGCCCGCTCGGCACGGACACCCGGTAGCAAAATGGGAGGGTCGGGTAAGGGAAAGAGAATGTTATTCGATGCGCACAACATCGCCATAAAGCGCTGACGCCAGTCTTCCTCGGTAGAGCAACACTCTTTCCACGCCAGCAACGTACCCCATTCCCAAGGCAGAGGTTCCATGTTGGCCGCCCAATGCCTGCCCTCGTCGTCTCGGAATTGCATGTTTCCTTCCGTGACAATACCCGTGCGAACGCTACCCTGCCAAGAGTTGGTGCGCAGGGCGACCTGCATCATCCGAGCCATAAGCGAACTAATTCGATGCATGTCCACCCACCACGAACCATCCGTAGGGAACTGAAACGGTAAAGGGACAACTAACCGGTGCGCCAAACGATGCTGGTCGAGGAGGATGGTAACCGTCATGCCGCACTCTTTAGGAATATCCTGAAGGGCCGCTTCCAGTGGAGGCTGGAGTAGGCCTGGCGACACTTCGATCACCAAATATGGACATCGCAAACCATGCCGGGGAATACTAAAGTCAGAGAATGTCATGTGAATTTACTTTCTCCTTTCAAATCGATTTTTGGCAGCTCCTAACGCCTCCAGAAAGTATAGATGGTCAGGTCTAAATGACGAGGGGATCGGTGATGGAACAAAACGTCTGAAGCTATTATTACTTCCGGTACACCATCATGTCGCCAATGTGATAATAACCGCGATGAGATCGGAACACATTACGAAGGTTGAGCTCTTCCAAACGAGGAAGCAAAATATGCACTCGGGAAACCATGTGCTCCCGATAGATACTTTCTTGTTCGGTCTCTGAGCCTTGTTCTGTCGATCGAATCTTGTATTGATCATGCTTTACGTGATGACCTGATTGTATTTGATTGAGGAGTTGTAGTGTTTCATGGTAATTAGCGAGTTTGTTGATGCCCTCTTTCCCGTACATCGTCAAATATGCGTCAGCGTCATAGCAATAATAGCGTAGTGTATACAGCACTCATCCCCTCCTGCCCGTCCCTACCCCACCTTCACCCGTCCCTTCCCTCCGGCCTTCGCCTGATACAGCGCCCGGTCTGCCGGCCGGGCCACGTCCCACACGCTATCCGGCACTGGGTCGTTCTCTTGCCATCCAGCCACTCCTGCGGAAAAGGCGCAGGTCCCGGCCAGCCCGTCACAGTGCGTAGCCTGAAATGCCGCCAAGAGCCGGTTTGCCGCACTGACCGCTTCCTCTGTCGTACACCCACTGAGTGCCCAGCCAAACTCTTCCCCGCCTAAGCGGCCAATGATATCCTCCTGGCGGCGATGGGCTTTGAGCAGCGCCCCAAACTTTCGCAAGACGACATCCCCGGTCAAATGCCCTGCCGTGTCATTGACCTGCTTGAAGTCGTCCAAGTCGAGATAGACAAAAGCCCAAGGCTTACCGCAGGCCGTCAAGGTGCGTGTCAGCACATCGGCTCGCTGCCAGAAGACTTCTGGGCGGTAGACGCCTGTCAATGCGTCGTAGTCGGCGCGGCGTTGCAGGGGCTGAATCAGGCGGATCAAGACCAGAAAGCGGATGGTGACCAGCAGACACGCCGTTAATCCCCAGTTCACGAGCGTAATCCAGATCAGAGAGGTCCGCCACGGGGCAGGTACGTAAGCCAGCCGATTCCACAAGACTAGCCCCGTGATGACTGTATAGGCCCCGGCAATGGGAAAAATCACCCGCTGGAGATGTACCCACGCGGATGACCCTCCCTGAAACCGTCTGCGTTCCATATTTATTGATATTCGCCGAACCGGCAGGCTTTTCCTGCTAATGGGTTAGTCTTGTGACGACTAATTTCAGGAGCAGATGGTTCATACCGACATAGCTTGCGCCCCATCGGTATGTGCCTGTTGAAAACCGCTTACCGGCTCCGTCAGCAGACCGTTGACCGAGCCGGGGCGGTAACTCGCCCAACGAAGCCCCCTCTGCTACAACAGTGCCTACGCTGGCCCGGAACGCGCAATGCTCATAGGCATGCAACAACCAATCAAAATATATTCTAGTTTCCAGCCGAGTCAGGGGTATACAATCAATGCAAAGACAGTCGCTCAATAGACGGGAAGGATTAGCGTGGCGGAGTTGATACGGAAGGGACAGGAATTGGTCGTGAAACTGAGTGCCCTAGAAAAGGCAGAGGCCGTACATGGAGACATTCGGGTGCCATGGACGCGGTCCAGTCTGTGACGGTGTTAGACGATGCCATCCATGCGGTGCACGGGCTGAAATTGCCCGGCAGCCGGGCTGCCGAGAGTGTTTGCCATGGGGACGTTTAAATCCGGTGATGGCAATCTCTTTGCGACCGTGCATCACCAGACCCCACGTGGGGTAAAAGTCACCTTAATGGGTGCCCCGTATGATGCTCTCATCATCGGCACGGCAGACCCCGAGGCGGTTGTGACGGCATTGACGCAGAGGCAGTAGGGGTAGACACAGAGTCTATCAGAACAACATACCCTGCTCTATTCAAACTTAGCCTTCAGCTGTGGAATTAATGCCCCCCTACAGTTCCACAAATTCATTGGTGAGAATGGAGTATAAGAAGGAGCTCTGCCACTTCCCTTTGGCATAGAAATGTTCCCGTAGCACGCCTTCTTTCTTCATTCCGAGCTTCTCCATGACTCTTGCCGATGCCGTATTATCTGGTCTACATGTCGCAAAAATTCGGTGAAGGTGGATTTTACGAAATCCATGTTGGCACAAAGCATATGCGGCTTCCGTTGCAAACCCATGCTCCCATAATTGCCTATTTAGGCAATATCCCAGCGTGGCTTGAGAATGTCCTTCAAGATGCAGTCCACATCCCCCAATCAAGGAACCATCCTGTTTGAGGGTGATGGCGAACTCATACACTTCTCTAGGGTTCTGTCTCTGTGTCATTATCATATTTTGTATGTAACCCTTGGTGTCATCCTCGGAGTTAGGTCCCCACTCCATGAACTTTACAAGATCGGCATCCGAAGCATAAACGTGGACCGACTGCCAATCATCCATGGCATACTCCCGTAAAATAAGCCGTTCTGTCTCAAAAACCATATACAACTCTCCCTATGCTCTTGGATAGCGTTGCGTTACTCCCGACCCCCTAATGGAACTAAACTGCCCGTTAGTCCCCCAATGGTAATCGACTGGTTTCAATCGGCGAGTCCTGACCGCTGTAGGAATTCCTACGACGGACAACCTTTTCTAGCATGATTCCTTAATCATAAGAATACGCCAGAGTCAGCAGAGTTTCCTGCTGGCACATTCAGTTTTTTCGCGATTAATCTCCCTGTCGGAATTAATTTAGCATAACCTCGTAGATGGGAAAGAAGGACCGCAGGATAGCCGATGGGTGTGGCTCCCTTAGAGGGACGCAATGCAAAATATCGACTCATCGTCAGACAGAGAACGACCTTGCGGAGGCGCTGGGGCTGAATGCCTCGCCACGTCGCCGGGGCGTTTCTCCGCCCTTCCGGCAAGAGAAAAGACCCCGGTCGTGAATGATATAAAGGGAGAGTAGTCGTCAGGGTATTCAGGATGCGGGAGGAGGGAAGATCTCAAGAGCTCATCGAAACGCCCCCCGGGGGTGAATTCGGTCGCGGACAGCCTGTCAGGGCTGCCCGCGACGGAGGCCGCAGCGCTTCGCGTGGCGCTGCAGGAGATTTTGACCGAGACTGACCGCACGAGTGCCGACCTCGAGGCCCGCTGGGGCCTTATTCCACGCCGTCTCTTGGCGGCAGGCACGAAGGGTGCGGTCGAATCCCCACCAGAGCGACCAGCAGATTAGGCGACTGCGGGAAACGAGCCGGGGGCATAGCGCTCCCGGTGTACCCGTTGTTGTTCCTGGGCCAGGTGGTACGCCCAATACGCCGTCCAGTCGCCATTACTCCAGACGGCGCGGAGTTTCAAAATCGCCTCGGCTCCGGCGAGACCCCACCGGGCTCCCGTGATATCGAATCGATCTTTCACCAGATGGCGACAGGCGCCCGGGGTGATCCCGGTCGCAATCGGCCAGCCTTGCGCCAATGCCGTCGGGTAGTCTAAATAGGCGCGTTTATGGAGGAGATAGTCCGCACACCGATCCGCTGCCTGGCGCTGGTCCTTCGTCAGGTGGTTGGTGGGGGCCTTGCGACGAATCGCTCCGGCCACCACGGACGACTTCCCGTGCAAAATGGCCAGACCGTGGTGCAAGACCCACGCTTCGGCTTGGGGGTCCCCCGCCGCAAAAAAGCACCAGGCGGCTTTCCATAGATACTCCAGTACATGGATGAAATCGATGAACAGCGGGAGATCAATGTGGCGCTGACGCGCCTCGGTGTGCAGATGCCGCAACTGATCATTGTTGCCATCGACCAGGCCGAGCCAGGGGCGATCATGGTGCGGATCGCGCCGTTCGGCTTCGTGCATGACCGTCCGAATGACGGAGCGGGCATCGTCGACGACGCTGGCGGTCAACCATTTATCCTGGGCCGTCGGCCCCGGCGTCTTGGAGGCCTGAGAATCAGCCGATTGGGGTGAGAGAATATCGGGGGGCGTGCGGACCACCGGGGTCACCCCATACACGGAGCCGACCTCCGCCATGCGTTTGCGCCCGCGTTTCTCGCCGGACGATAACCGGGTCTGGAGTTTGTGCCCCGCCTTTCCCACTTTGGCCGTGCTCGGGCGCAGGCCTTCCCGTCGCATCACGATCCCTTTGCCGTCCACATCCTTGGCCGCCTTGCCGACCAGTTGTTCGACCTGCCGTTTGCCCAGCCGTTGCCCCGTCTGCTGGGCGATGGTGCCGACGGTGGAGTCAAACGAGTCCTGGAGAGCGGCGCGGGCGGCGATTTCGCGAAGGCCATGGGAATAACTTTCCGAGGGCAGGTTGGCGACGAGGTCGGCGGGATACAGATTGGTCGTCCCTTTATGGCGATAGGCCACCCGACTCACCGGGATGGAGCCAAAGATGGTAACCAAGGGCCGCGTGTGGTCGTCCTCGTGAGTCGTATGGGGGATCCCCTGGGCATCCACCACTTGGGCGTGACGCACTTCCTCCTTCGCCCGCAGGGCGAAATGGTCGGCCATCAGCTGCCGGAGCACCTCGCGCCCGCGGCACTGGACCTCGACTTCCAAGGCGGCATGCGTGAGGGCCTGGGCTTCGGCGCTGCCGGCAAAGGTCAGCAACGTGTCCATGCGCTCCCAGGTGCTGTGAAAAGCCGTAGGGCCTCCCTCTGGCAGAGTCTGAACCGGTGTCATCGTCGTGATGCTCCTTTCTTGGGTGGTGCGGCGGGGGCAGGCGTTCGGGAGCCGCCTGGGGCGATCGGGTCGATGCGCCGCCCATCCGTTAAGGCGGCCCGGAAGTCGGGTCGCAGCGGATATACCCAGATGTCTCGCACGGGTTGCGCGGCCGCATGCGGGCGCGCGAGGCGGCCCTGCCCTGTACTGCGCCCAATTTTATGCCAATTGGCGGCCGCATAGGCCGTGCCCGCATAGCGCGCATGCTCAACAAACGTTTCCAAGAGCACGGGGTGTTCGTCATAGCGGCGGGCCCAATCCGCCGGCAACCGGCGGGCGACGCCCGCCAAGAAACTCGAGGCTAAGCCGTGGATCTGCACCCACGGCAACACGAGAAATCGACGATTGCCCACTACCTGGGACAAATGAGCTGTCCGTTCTGCGGGCGTCCACCCAATCCATTGGTCCCGAGCCGCTAACTTGAGTGCGGCCGATCCAAAGCCCAAGCAGGCGACAATGCGGTCGTGCACGACCGCGAGATACCGGAGTTGCGGCCCCACCATGTGCGCATTGTGCAAGGGATGATACCGCCGGACGAGTTCGCCCCATACGCGGGCCGACGCACTGCCCGGTTCCACTAACTGCCACTGGAGATCGGGGAAGTCGCCCCGAGAGCCCGTGAGGAGCTCTTGCGGATCCGAAGCGGCGGTCCACGTCGCCTCAGGGAGAGTGCCACGGGATTCCTGGGTCGGTAAAGGCAGCCAAATGACCCCATGCTCTTCCATCTGTTGCAGGGCTTTGCGGCAGGTCGCTCACTTCGGTTGGCCATTGGTCATGGTCCAATCGAGCGCCGCACACACCGCCCGCGCAATGGCACCCTGAGTGGTGCACCACGGGTCATCGGTGATGCGACGAATGGTTTCGATCTCGGCCTCGGTGAACGATCGGCCCCCATACCAAAAGGGCGTTCCCCTAGGGTTGCGGCGTATGTTGGTCATATTTCTACTCTGCCGTTGGGCCCGGAGACAGTCTAGGCCCGTCAACGCCTCTATGTAAGCCCTTCTGGAGATATCCCCCGGATTATCTCATGATTGCGGACTTAGACGTAGAATTGCGAGCTCAATCTATGGGATGAAACCCGAGAACCGTCCCTCCAGAAGAGCCACACCCATTCATAATTTAGGCTCAGCGGCGGGGAAACTGGGAAAGAGGAATCGCCACTGACGTGTTTGTGCGAATTCGGATTGAAGCCGGCACTCCGGGACTTTTTAGTCAAGCCATGTCCATTGGTGTAATTGCTGCCGGGCATGCGAGTGGGAGGGTATTCACGGCGTGGATGGCGTTGGGAACTTAAGCGTGCGGCGCAGTACAGGCCCGAGCAACGCTCGGGCCTGTACTCTTTCTGTCTTTTCTGCTGATGTCAGAGGGGTGCCGGCGTGCAGAGCAAAAAGGCATGGCTGCATAAATTTCATGCGCTATGGGAGCAGGCGGCCTCTTATCACTTAATTGGCGTTATGCGGCGGATGCGTTTTGGTGGCCTCTGATTTCCAACCGCCTGCCCAAATCCGCAAGGCAACTGCCATGGGAATCAGACCGCTCAGAATGTAGAACTCTATCCACAAGCCCCGCCCCATCAGATAACCTGTGAAGGGAAAGAATAGGATCATGCCGAGACTGAATCCTGTGTCAGTTAACGACAAGATGGTGGCCCTGTAATCATCTGGAGCCGCTTCAGCCAGAAGTGTCTCATAAAGCGGGGTCATGCTGCTGTCTATGGCTATACTCGAGAGATATGCGCTGGCGGCGCCGGTGAGCGGGAAGAGACCGATTGAGGCTAGAGCCGTGCCGTATAGCGCCAGTTGTGAGGAGAAGCGGCGGCGCCGGTGGCGCCGGGCCAGCCGTCCGCCGAGCACGCTGCTAGCGGCTGCGAGCAGCGTGCTGGCGCTCAGAACGGCGGTAATGATGATAAGCGCCGCACCTTTGTGTTTCAGCATGGCTTGAGCATAGAGTCCGCTTGTGGTGGCGATGGTGTCGATGACGGCGCCAAGTGCCACTAGACCCATGATGCGCCGATCCGACCTGGCTAGTTGAAGGCCCTGGCGCATCGTGGCGGTGAGGCTGTGTTTTCTGGGTGCGCCGGGAGGTAAAATTCTTGTGCCTGGCTGCAAACGCCATACCGCAAACAACGCCAGAAATGAAGTGGCCATAGTGAGCGCGTAAGGCCAGAGCCATTGCCCCGATGCGGCCAGAAGACCGCCCAATGCTATGGCTGCTGCCTGCGAACTTAGGGAAAGACCCATGGCACGCCCGTAAATATCGGCATAGTGGCCCGACTGTCCTTCTGCTTTGGCCAGGTCATAAAGCAGGGCCTCATCCGCCCCGCCAATAAATGTCCAACTGAGCGCTCCCAGAGATATGCTGAGAATTCCCCATGGCACGCTGACGGGAGCCAGCAGGAATGTGGCGAGCGGCATCACGGAGCCGATGCCAAGGCCCGCAGCAATGCTGGTGCGGCGGCCAAATCTGTCGGCTACCGCACCGGTGGGGACATTTGCCAGGAATGAGATGATATGAAATCCTGATTCTGCTAGACCTACTTCAAAGAGAGTCCAGTGGCAGTGCAGCAGGTAGAGGATCCACAAGCCGCTGGTGGCGTTAAAAGACCAGAGGCCCGTATAGGCATAATAAACGAGGTAGGGGCGGGGATGGGTGGTGGATTTCATAACTTGTGACAACCTCCAATGATGACAAGGTCTCAGGTGGGTTCACCCGGGACCATGTCATCAAGAGGAGCCATAAGATGGCCGCTTAGGCGGCGCGGATGACCTCTGTGGACTGGGGCGAACACACACCTGGAATTGGACAAACTACTCCCTTGGTGTGTGATGCGCCATGCCCTTGGTCAAAAGGCAAGGCCAGGTAGCTGGACAAAAAGATCATAGAGGTCACCTCCTATCCTGAAATAAAGTAAAAGAAGTATATCATAATTTGTTCCATCAATTAGGGACCTGAGCTCTACCGGGACACAAATATCCAAGAGCTATGTGAGAACCCGCATCATGGTGTAGAGAATGGTGCTGGGGAAACTGCTCATGTCTGCACCAACACAATGGGGATGATGTGGATGGTTGCCTTTAATCTTCGACCTGAATCCGTGACAGCACTCAAGCCATAATCGTGGAAACCCTTATGTCTGTTGTATTTCTGGGTTCTGTGGGGATTCACCTTCACGGTGATCCTCAGGACCCGTAATTACTGATGAGCATTTCGTACCGCCGAGCCCAAAATCCCGAAAAATTTGTGGGCGGGGGCTGGACGCCGCGGCTGATTTGTGGCATGATCGTCTCAAATGATCCGAAAGATCGTCTGAGGGAGGGGTACCGGGCTCTCGATCGTCCGGTATTGAAGGATTTGCCCGCCGTGCGCTATGGGCGTCGTTATGGGAAAGATGCCTACCCGTGCCGTGTTATCGTGTACGCGGAACCAGGCTATCCCGATCCCTGGGATCTCGCAGTGTCGGCAGGGTTGACGCCGTGGGAGCCGGGACGCCTCGTCGCGGCGTATGGCCAACGGTTTACCACCGAAGAATGCTTTAAAGATCAGAAGAATGATCAGTATGAAGGATTTCATCTGGATGCCGTGACCCTGAGCACTCCGGAACGGTGGGATCGGATGCTCCTGGTCTTTGCGTGGGCGTATTATTGGTGGAATGTCGCCGGGTGGGCTATGGAAACCGCGGGCAAAGCCCGCCAGTGGCAAGCGAATACGATGAAAAATTATCGCACGCATGCGTTGTGGCGCTTGGGCCATTGGGGGGGTTGGAACACCATGACGTGGTCTGGCGCACTCTGCTCCGCGCCGTGCGCGACTTTCGCCGCCGCATCCCGCCGTTGCCGATTTACCGCGTGACGGAAGCCGCCGGGCCATAAATTCGGAAGAGCGCCGTCAATCACACCGTCCCGATTCGCCCCCGGCGGGCGAATCGGGCATCGTATGGCGTCCATGCGTTCTCTCCCCTCGAGAAGTTCTGGACTCGCTGCCGGGGCTCCCGAGACCCCCTGGATGCGCCGCGCCCACGGCGCCGAGACCACCGCCGAACCCGTTGGCCTGTCACAAAAAATCCATCTGATTGGTAAAAACTGGGGATCTGTCAGGGAATACCCAGGGTTCGATCGATTGTCTGGATTGCTGTGTCGCGAGTACCATATCTGAGATATTCGACAGACAATCGCAAATGCCTTTGCTCTGGGACACAGCGGCCAAATTTTTTTTGCAAACGAGAACGCTTGTCCGCGAATGATAACTACTGAAAAAATTGGCGCTGAAAATACAAAAACTTATGGGTAAAGATTAGGGCTTTAGCCGTAGGGTCTATGACTCAAACCACCCAGAAAGTTTTTTACCAAACATGCTCCACGCAGGAACTAGGGCGCGGTGGTTTGTGGTGCATTCGATTCCCCAAAAAACTGACGCGCATGATTCAGAATCGTTTCGGCATAACCAATAGCCGCTTCGGCTTCGTCCATGTCGACATCAGTTAGCACTTCGGGTTCGTAGCGCATATCCACAACGTACTCATTTAGGACAGCCGATTCTAACGCAAAGTCCGGAAACGTGGTCTGAGAGACGCGGATGGCATCGACCAATCAACTCAAGTCGTGCGTCTTCGGAAAGGTTTTGATTTCGTGTAACAACACCGCCTTCAAAGCCTTCTCGGCGGCTTGGTGAGCGTGATAACACGCTATGGTAAATACCTGGAACGGTCAGTCGGTGGGCGGCATCCATGTCCGCCGTCGCTAAATCAAGAAGGCCGGAAGGTACGGGATTCGCCATACACCCAACGTCCCTTCTGAAGAATTTCTTGAATCACGGGATGTCCTTCGGATACCGCCTTGGTAAGCTCTTCGGACGTGGGCACCAAAATGTCGGCTGCAATGACTCGTGGCCTGAGAGCCATTTGGTATTTGATTCCCCGCTGCCTACGGATGTCCGCATTCCGTTCGATGACCAGGAAATCGAAGTCGCTGTCGTTATTCGCGGCGTGGCCCGCTTCCGACCCAAAAAGCACAATGGCTTCCGGGTGCCCCGCTGCCACCAGCTTTTGGACATAGTCTTTGAGAATCGTTGCGCGGTCCATTAAGGCACCTCCCCTATTCGCTTTAATATAACATGCGGTCCGGAAAACGGATGTACCGTGCGCCAAAGGGACATTTCAAGCCCGAGACGTGTCTTTAGCTACCCCTCTAGACGGCTGGGAAACGACACTTCCAACACCACGCAGCCGATGTCACTGTGAAACGGACCGTGGCTTTCTCCCGGCGGGCGACTGGCATAATGCCCAGTTTCTAGCCACATAGCGAATGCATGATCGTATAGGCGACCGCTGACAATGAACACCTCTTCAGGATAGGGATGAGCCTTTCCCTCGAAGGCAGAGGTATCAGCCCCAGGAAGGAAACGCGTCAATCGAGTGTACTCGTTAGTCACGGGATCGACACTCAAAGTCAATTCTTCAACCATTCCTTCGAGACCCGTGACGGGTGTCCAGTGATTCTGATTTTCTGAACTTAAGGTATTCCAATAGGTTGCGGTGCCTTTCGGCATGTACTTACCCCTTTCCTGCCATACTAAGCGTGGAACATCCCTAGTATACCGTGGCCTCGCAAAGCTTTAATAATCCGTCGAGCGAGATCCAAGAGGGAGAGTTATGGTCGACCACAAGCATCAACCACCGCCCGCGTCGTATGGTTGACGGGAAATGAACTATCCTGCCCGTTAGTTCAATAAGGGCGCCCTACCCGGATCTTCATGCACATTCTACCATATTGCTGCTAGGAAATGAGACAGCAAACCGGACGGTGTTCGGAGAGCGAGCAGTGATCTGTGAAGGGTCCCATTGGGTGGGGCTAATCGATATGAACGACTGCTGGTCGACATCATTGATCTCAAACGCGCTGGCTCACAGGGATCCGTTTCAACGCCCAATACAACGGCGCCCGCGACACCTCGGCCTATAGTGGTCCCCAGAAACTAGACAAATTTAGATGGCCTTAAGTGTTACACTGAACACATTATGCCGAAGCAAACACGTCATTCTGCGACGTTCAAAGCGCAAGTCGTGCTGGAGATGCTGAAAGAGGAAAGAACGGTCTCCCAAATTGCCGCTGCGCATCAAATTCATCCGGGGCAGTTGCATCGATGGAAGCGTCAGGCACTCGACAACTTCGCCCAGCTTTTCACCGAATCGGAGACGCTGAAACAGCAAGCCCCGGCCCACGACCAGGAGATTACAGAGCTGTATGCCCACATTGGCAAGCTCACCACCCAGGTCGAGTGGCTCAAAAAAAATCTGGCCTCGACCCTGTCTCGCGGTGAGCGCACGCGGTTGTTAGATTCTGGCCCCGAGGCGCTGCCGCTGACGGTGCAGACGGATCTCTTGAGCCTGAACCGTACGAGCCTCTATTACCGGCCCACCGGGCCGAAGCCGGTCGAGGTGGCGCTCAAACACCGGATCGACGCAATTTACACGGATCGCCCCTTCTACGGATCACGGCGGATGACCGCCCAGTTGCAACGCGAAGGGTATGCGGTCAATCGCAAACGCATCCAGCACTATATGCGCGAGATGGGGATCTGGGGCCTCGCGCCGGGACTCCAGACCAGCACTCCCCACCCGGAGCATCCCGTCTATCCGTATTTATTGAAGGATATCACGGCCGCCTACCCCAATCACGTGTGGGGAATCGACATTACCTATATAAGGCTGCACCCTGGATGGCTCTATTTGGTGGCCGTGATCGATTGGTATTCCCGTTATGTGGTGGCGTGGGAGCTGTCCGAGTCGTTGGAATTGCCGTTTGTCCTGACGGCCGCGAAGCGGGTGCTGTCTCTGGCCGTCCCGACCCTCTGGAATCATGACCAAGGCAGCCATTTTACGAGTCCAACCTACACGGCGCTCTTCCGGGACAAGGGGGTGCAAATCAGCATGGATCATCGCGGGCGGGCGTTCGACAATATCTTCACCGAACGGCTCTGGCGGTCCGTCAAGTACGAGGAAGTCTACTGGCACGATTATCTCTCGCCGCGGGAGGCCCGCCAAGGGTTGGATCGCTACTTCCAGCTGTACAACTATGATCGCCCCCACCAGGCATTAGGCTACCGAACGCCGGCCGAGCAGTATCAGTGCCGAGGGACCGCCGAGCGCACCCCCCTGGCGCGAGATCTCTCGCCCCATACTTTCAAGAGGCCTCACGAGTAGCGTCCGGCTCCTGCGGATGCCGACGCTACTCGTGAGTGAGAGGGTAAAATCAGACCAAGCAAAGGAGGAACAGTCGTCACACTTAAGCATATAAAAATCTGTCTTGACAATGGGGTCCACTATAGCCATTGGGTGGTGATTCACTCAGATGTAGCGCGACGGTACCATGGCAACAATGCCCCGGTTAGCACGCTTGAAACACTGCAACTCTCCCAACTGTGCCGTTTCCGCATCTGCGTAGTGTGCCATCATTCTCTACCTCCATTGACCCGTGGGGACTTTAGCCGGAGGCAGTATTGTCCGCCACCGATGGGACGCCGGTGGGCATTGGCCATGTCACCCTTTATTCCACCTCACTATGGCTATACTCAAGGCTATTATAGATAGGGGTGATCCGATGTTCTCTCGTTGATGGTCTCCTTGCGGTTTTCAGGGAGAGATCTGTCCATCACCTAGTTTAACGATGGCCGCCCTCCCTCCGAACCCTAATATGCGGAGGGATTTTTTATGTCACAGCATAATACCATCCACGGTTCCTGAGACGTAGCCATTTTTGCTATCGACAACGCGACCATTGCACTGGGTGCCCAAATCCGCGAAGTTGCGCTCGGTCTACTCATTACGCAACTGAATCCCGCGGCTTCGAGCTACGCCTGGTATTTTTTACTCGGCTCCATTCCAGGAATTCTTTTCGCACGTTGTTAGGGGAAGATGAGTTTGCGCTCGCCCGTCCACCAGTTAATGGTGGTCAGTTATGCGATGCGATGGTAAGCGCACGGGGTCCTGATGGACTGTTCCGAGTGCTATGCCAACGGACGATGTTGGGCTGGGAATCACCGGCTTATAGGGGTATTACCCGTTCCATCAGGCGCTCCAACCTCTCCTCCGGCATAGCACCCGCCATATGCCACCCCAGGGGCAACCTCTGGCAAATACGCTTCCACGCGGTCTCCCTATTGTTCAATTACCATCACCACTTCATCGTCCATCGTGTCCGCCCGATACATATCCTCGGCTCCACATTGACCATGAACATACGTAGACTCCGATTTTACAACCCTCTCCCTGTCTATCACAGCCCCCTCGTTAAAGCCCATTTCTGCCGGATAGCGCACGAACAGTGACTGCCATGCGCGCTATCCTGGAAAACGCTCCTTTCCGATTTGATCGAAAAGATGTCTGGTTACGGCAGACCCCTAGCTTGAGCTATGGGGTCCTACTGGACTCGCTGTAAAGCTCGCAGTAGACATCGTGTACCGGCCTCTCGATGAGACCGGTACACTCTCTGATTGTGCTGTGGAAGCCCCCGGCTTTAGCCGTAGGGAGGATGTCCACTATTCTCTATGTGATTCCCGACCGCAGGGCATAGGAGATTCCATGCTCGCAGACAAAATCGGACGCGGAGGAAAGTGGTCATCGGAGGGGAAGAGCCAATGTCCTTCCATTTCGCGCCTACGTCATTTTATGCGACTGGTTTGGGTGTCTTTGCCCCCGACAGCCAGTAATCTGAATACAACGCTCTGGCCCCGTTGCACGATGGACTCATTGCCCACCCATCATTCGCTGCTGATGCTTTTTGAGCCACACCTCTTTGGGCCACATGGTGGCACCCGTGTAGTTTATGGTCTCCACGTGGCCATCCTTACGGTTGAAATGCACCAGTTCGCCCTCGGAGCCAAAGCTCCCAGCGTCCACAACCTTAAGCGTGTGGTCGTTAACGTATTCCAAGATTTCTGGTGAGGCGAGCGGTTCCCACGAATCGGGCTTGGCGGTCACAACCTTATCTCCCGTCACCAGAATGCTCGCCATATCCCAGAGGTTCATGTAAAACCCTTCCAGATGTGTCAGGTCATGTTCGGGCTTAGTGACAGGCTGTGCTCCTGGAAGTAACTGATAATCTTGTAAATGCCAGTAACGATGCTGTTGGCCGGGCCGTCAATGCAGTTGGTCAGTGCTACCACAACCAGGCCGTCTTTGGGGTCTGCCTCGCTGTTGGTAATGAATCCGGGGAAACCACCACTGTGCCCGACGAGATGTCGATTCCCGATTTTATCGGTGATCAGACCCAGCCCATAACCTCTTGGCGATGGCTGGCCGGGCATCGTTGCCTGCCAGTGTGCACGCTGCATTTCCTTCTTGGATTCATCAGACAATAACTGGCCCGAGCCCCCCATGTGAGCAGTAAAGTAGGTACACAAGTCTTGCGCGGTTGAACAGAAACCCGTCGCCGGGGCCATCGCACGGGTATCGGCATGCGCAAGGGGCAGCCGAGTTTTATTGTCCTGTCGGGAGTAACCGGTCGCGAGCGTGCCGTGTGGAGTTTGGCCGTTTTTGGGGCGGTACTCCGGGAAAGTGTTGTCGAGACCTAACGGCTTTATGATGCGCCCCGTGACAAACTCGTCATAGGGTTGTCCTGACACCGCTTCAATGACTAACCCCAGAAGACTGTAACCATAGTTCGTGTATTTCATTTGCGTGTTGTTGTCCAACACAAGCCCCGTTTGCATTATCTCCCTCGTGAATTGCGCGGCATCTGGAAAAGGCGCCTCCAATGCCCAGTAATCGTTGGCCAGTCCATCCCGAATCACTCCGGCGCCATGAGACATCAGCTGCCGCAGTGTGACCTTCAACCATCGTGTGTCTTGATGATCTTTCAACCAGGGCAAATAGTCGGTAACGTAATCATCCAGACGCAGCGCACGTTCCTCGGCGAGCAACATCACGGCTGTGGCGGTGAACGTCTTGGAGTGGGACGCAATGCGAAAAACGTGTTGCGGCGTCATCTTAATGGCTTGTTCCAGATCCGCGTAGCCATAGGCTTCGTTCATGAGAATTTGGCCCTTATGGGCAATAGCTACAACGAATCCGGGGATGTCCTCGTTTTCGTAGCGCAACTGCAGCCATGACTTAATAAAACCGATGGAATGCTCTAGTGCCTCGGGGTTCATGTGTCAATCCTCCTAATGTGTGGTGAAGCCATTTTTTTCGTTGCCATACTGCGGGAACCAGTAGTGGTTTGCGTCCTTTTGTGCCGAGCGGAGGCGCCCTCCTCAGGTCCTTGTGGACCCCGTGCCCTTCTGAGGTTGAGAACCAATGGAATGCTTCCACATTATTCTATTTATCTTGATTGTTTGCTGCAATCCCCGGGACATAACTGCCCGTTAGTCCCCCAATGGTAATCGACTGGTTTCAATCGGCGAGTCCCGACCGCTGTAGGAATTCCCACGACGGACAACCTTTTCTAGCATGATTCCTTAATCATAAGAATACGCCAGAGTCAGCAGAGTTTCCTGCTGGCACATTCAGTTTTCTCGCGATTAATTTCCACGACAGCATGAATTACCATGCCGGGGTTCCCGTTGGATCGGCTCTGCATCTTGTTTGTTCGGGTCATCGACTGCAGCGGGGAATGCTTGGAATTCCACGCGATGGCTCGAACGCGGATGCCGAACCACAAGTCCCGGAGGGTTTCCAGACTTGGTGCTCCGACCGCGACGCGCTGTTTATGCGGTCCTGGTCAATGGATTGTCGAGGGCCAGCAATCTGGTGACGACGCCGCTGGCGATCCCGATGAACTCACGACGGTACTCCAAGCTTGTATTGATGTCGATTCTCACGTTATTTGGCCGAAAATGCCCGGGTTTTTCTCAACTTGCTCCGCCGCCTCCAGACTCTCTGGGGACGCTCTCTCTTGAGGATACCGCCCGCGGCAGCCGGCGGGCAAACGCATTCGTCAAGAGCCTCCATGGTTCCGCGTAGCGACCAGACCGCTGATAGTGTGAGATATAACAGTATTGATGGATTACTGACGCTGGCGCTCGACCAAGAGAAGACCGCCCCAGTCCGGACCCCATCGTCAGACTTAGTCCTCCGACTGGTGCCGATGTCGAGGCGGCGGAGCCGTCCGCCGCGTCCAGCCCGGTCGTGGCTCGCCGATCGCCGCAGGGAGGGGACCGATGAACACCGGGGCGTTGCTGTGGAATGGCGTGTGTTGGGCTGTCTTTCTCGGGGGCTGTTTGGTGGGGGGCACGCGGGTCATCGAGCGACGTGCTCCTCATGATTGGATCGTGCTCGGGGTGGGGATCTTCATCGTTGCGCGCAGGCCAGGGCATTGATGATGGCCTCCGGCACTATTCCGCCGCGACTCACCGCAAACCAGGAGGGCCAGGCAATAGCCTGGCCCTCTTCAAATTTGATCCTGTCAAAAAGAGGAGATGGGGATCCTCTGGCGAAACTAGGGAAAGAGATGGGCATCCTGTCGACTTTTAAGACGGTTTCTGGTTAGTGAGGAGCTTGCGTTTGCACAAAGTGCGCAAAGGCGAGGACCGTATCGGCTTGACGGGGGGATAAACCGAACGCGGTCAGCATCACCCAGAGTTCCGGAGCCGAGACATTAGGCATCGGCTCTTGCCACATCAACAGATCCGTCCACGGGAGCCGCAGCGCTTCGGCAAAGGCCATGGCGGTAGCGGGATCGCAGGTGGGCGTGCGGCCGGCTTCGTACCGCAAGACCACGTAGTTGGTAATATCGCGGGTCATTTCGGGGCGGTATTCGCGCAGATACATGGACGCTTTGCGCGCCAGTTCGGCTTGCCCCATGTTTTGGGCTTCGCGCTCTGCGAGGAGTTTTTTGCCGAGCGCCACGCCGTCGACTAACGGAAATGCAATCGGCCAGAGTTTCGTGGGACGGCCACGATTTGCCATCAGGTGACATCCTTTCTGTAGGAGAGATTAGCGTGAGTATATCACAAACGATATGGCATAAACGGCGAAAAATGCTATCATTTTTGCTGTCGCGGTATGGTATTATGAAGCATCAATGCAATTCCGTGAAGATTCGTCCTAAATATTCCGATAATATACGGGATAACAGATTTTTGATCATCCATTCGGACTAGATTCTGCGCCATTCCAAAAATGTTCCTCAAAATCTTGCACAACTCTTGTGATTTGGCTTGTCCAGTGATTTAATAGTTTTAGCATCACAATCGTATCCGACGCGGAGAATTGTCAGAACATGCAGCCTCTGGCAAGTGACCGCGCCACCTGTGGCTGGATACGACGTCCGAGAGTCCAAAGTGCGGCGGACGTAAAGCTCTGGCACACTGTTTCAGTACCGGGATGCTAAGGCATCGCAGCTGGGAGGCCCCGAATTTTGGGAATAGCACAGCGGCGGTAACGATCCGAACGATACCGGGATAAGGGCCGCATGAGCCCGTACGTTGAGACTACGAGTCTCTTGTTCCGACACTAAGGTAAGTGCAGGCAGGCGCTGTAGACGGTACCGACGAACCATCGCGTAACGTACTTGGCCCTGACAGTCGGCAAAATCACACAGATTTTGTACGCGACTTGAGATCCTCTTGTAGCCAGAGGGAATGCTGGAGCAAGCACGATACGCACTTGGAGTTTGGCGACGGACTCCACCCGTTAATGGCCACGCGGGAACTTCTATTGGTCGGAGCTCGTCCATTGCCCATCCGGTGGACGAGAGTATGCTGAGGATGGCGGATGACCCCAAAACCTTCTCTTAAGGGTCACCGTATGCGTTATTTGAGAAAGGGCGTAGGCTCTCCCCTTTGTGCAACCCCCGTGGGACCTATGACAACACGTTCACGAGATCTCGCAAGTTTTGCGATGTCTATGCCAATTCTCGTGAACATCCACTTGAAGAGCGAGCGCGAGCGGTGCTCAAGGATGACTCTACAATCCTTGGCACGGCTATTTTTTTTTGCCTCCGTGTCCTTCCCCACCGCCCTGCCGCCGAGACCTCGATGAAAAGTGGATGCTCACGTCTTTTTTTCTTCACCCTTTGCGCTCTCAATTCCTTCCTTCCTCTCTCGCTTGTCCTGTCGAGCTTTCCTCAATCCGTCCTTTATTAGGAGGGTATTTCCTTATGCGTTTTGTGCCGTTGGATTATGCCGAATGGGCTCAGTCTGCGCGTCCGATTCACCGGGCATCCGCACGGCCCCGGTTGGTCGTGCCGCGCGAGACTCCTTCTCCTGCCCCAGCCAGCCGTTTCCGCCCGCTGCACGCCTTACGGCACTGGTACGCCTGCGAAGTGCCGCTGGGTCGTGAAATCGCCCAAGCCCGCGCCTGCTGGCATCAGCAGCAACGCCATCCCCTTGTGGAGGGACCTTGGGGCCTGTGGGTGCCACACACCGCGCCACACCGCATCGTATGGCCCGGCTATGTGGTGCTGGTGTCTGAAGCCGCCTTAACCGCGCCGCAATTACTGCGTGTGCGTCTGACCCTATCCGGCTTTCTCGGGGATCTGCCGTGGCGCATCGACCCCCTGCGCGATCTGCCTTGGGCCGATCTGGCCCTTACGGCGTCATGGATGACGCCGTCTTTGCGTCCTCAACTCGGAAAATACCACGCGTCGCTGCGTTCTCACTAACCATGCTAAGGAGGATCACTCATGGCTATCGCCAGCAAAACCCTGGATCGTCACCTGCACAAGGTGTTAGCAACCCACTCAGGCACACGCATTTTTGCTCATGCAACATTTTTAGCGGGGCATCGGTATGACATTCGCGATCCCAAGCAAGCTATCGCTTTGCTGCACAAGATCAATAAAAATAATTACTTTGCCTACTATATTCAGCAATCCCTTCCTCAATGGTTCACGGTTGTCAAACATGTGACGTTGTTCCGTCGTACGTTTGTGTTGGTCAAAATGAATGCCGTCTCGCAGAAATATTGGCTCGCGCCGTCTCTGTCAGTGTCCGTTGGGGCACAAATCCGCGGCTGGCTGGAATGGCGGGAAGAGACCCGCGTTGTCAGCTCTCATGCGATTCGCATCCGTTTTCAGTCGCCCGTCGGCACCCCGCGCCTCATTACCGACGCGTTAGGCCGGGCCTACCCTGAGCTCCATGTCACACGCGTTTTTCGCACCCCGGGGCTGGCGACGTTTGTGCAAGTCACCTCGAAAAACACCAACGGACGTCGCCGATGTCATTCTCCTGCGACGCGGCAATACCTGCGCCGCTTGTTTTATAGCGACGCGACGCCTACCCCGGAAGTCTTCCGGCTCGTCTTGGCCGATCAACCGCTGACCACGCAGGTCGTCCATCTGCTGGGCCTCTTGCCGGAGCAGGTGCAGCAAGATCCCGGGGGCGTGTGCTATGTCTGGGCGTCCGGGACTCGGGTGCGCACGTTAGCGCCGCTGGTCGCGCAGTTTTTGCACTGTGAGATTCGTGTGCGCTAAATCCCCACAAGGAGTGTCCTGATGAAAAAATGGGTGTCGATAGCGGTGCTGGGCGGCGGAATGCTGACCGTGGGCTTTGGGGGCGTGATCCTCCTCGGCATCATTGCCGTGCTGATGGTGGTCGGCGGTCTCGGCTACCACGCTCAAAAAACGCCGCCACCCTTGCCCACGCAAGCCGTCTACTCCAGCCAGTGGCTCAATCTGGTGCAGCATGTCGATGCCGCCAACGGGTTGTTCGCGGTCTATCCCGCGGTGTTCTGGATTGCCGCCATTCAAGCCACATCCGGCGGGATGCCGCTCGACATCACGTCAGCCGGCGGGCGCGGTTTATACGATCTGCCCCGCCACGGCATGGCCGGGCACCCGCTGGCCGCGACCAACGCCTTTGCTGTGGATTTGCGGGAACATACGGTCCCGCAAAATCTGCAAGCCACCTTAAATGCCGTGGGTCAGACGATTGCGCCCGCCCAGCCCAATTGGTCAGCACAGTTTCGGTCTGTGCTCGGTCAATTGGAGCAAGGGCCGGCTATCGCCGCCTGGCCTCTCACGATGCAATGGAGCCGCCAAATCACCAATGCGGCCAGCGCGGGACGGTTCGGCGTGACGGCCAGCAACAGCACGGTCGTCTGGGACTATCCGGCGCATACTAAGAGCTGGGTGGTCGCTACGGCCTCGGCTCCTGTGGGGGCCGCGTATACTCTCACGTGGACTCCGCCCTACCGCGTGTGTACGCCGCCGCCACCCCATTCGGCGCAGAAAACCCCCTCGTGTCACATGGTGACGGATACGATGAGCGGACAGGATATCGAAGCCCCCACGTCGATGACCTTGACCACGTCCAGTGGTCACGTCGTGCCGATGATGCCCATCGAAGGGCCCACTCAGACGGTCTTTGTGTATCCGCACGCGGTATTGTATGTCCCTACGCAAAAGGTTCTTGTGAATACCGCTCACCCTGTCACCATTACCGCCCGGTGGGGGACGAAGGCGTCTGTTTCGACGACGCTGCCGGGACAAGGCTTTAATATAGGGACAGCGTTGCCCATCAGCGCCGCCGTGTCACCGGGTTCCTTGGCTAAAGCACTCAAGTTATGGGGCGCTGATATTTTAGCCGCTTCCCAGGCGACAGGAATCCCCGCCGACTGGATCGCCGGGGAAATGTGGGAAGAGAGCCAAGGCAATCCGAAAGCCGGCAATCCCGGGGGAGCCTATGGACTCATCCAGCTCGAACCGGCCACCGCCCGGAGTTTACCCGGATGGGTGCCCGGTGCTCGTGGCAATCCCCGGTTGAGTTTGCTGCTCGGAGCCGAGTATTTGGAAGAAAACCACCAGATGTTCCCAAGCTGGCGCGTCACGTCGGCCTCTTATGAAGGCGGCCCTGGTTCGGTAGAAGACGCCTTGTCGGCGCATGGCTTGCCGTATACGACTCCTTGGACAAGCGCAGTGGCTGCCGCGTTGGCGGTCTATCCCATTGGCACGGTCAATGATAATAACGCGCTGATGAGTCAGTACGCGGAAGTGGTCGAACAATATGCCCAAGAGGTGCAGCACGATGAGCCCAGCTGGTCCTTTTGATTCCTACATGTGTAAAAGGAGCGCACAATGACAACACGTACCTGGATTGGCGCAGGAGTCGGGGCGGCCCTCGTCCTCGTTGCCGGAGCTGTCTTCTTATGGCATCGCCAGACGGTTCCGGTCGCTATGCCTTCAAAGTCGCGACAGCACATTCACCCAGTGGCACACCATCCTCAGCACACCGTATCAGGCACTGTTCCGCACCAGACTGCTCCGTTATCGGTCGCGATTGGTACGGTGTCGTGGCTCGACATGATGCGTACCGACCTATCGACGCACTTACATGGGAGGGCAGTTCCTCCACTCTGGGCCGCTCCCTGGCCCAATCATCCGTATGGCTGGGTTATCTTAGATCCTTTAGCGCAAAACGGCCAGCTATGGTACGGCTTGGTGGCCAAAGCCCAGCCGACCGCTCCCGAGTGGGTGCGTGTGCCCGCGAATTTAAAGCACGTCACGACGGCCCAGCTAGACGCCTTACCGTGGCCTATGAAACAAGCGCTGAGCTTGGTCTACGATGTGCAAAACGGCTTGCCCTATCCGGTTGCCGTATCGCCGAACGCGTTGACGATGGCAGGCCCGGGGCAAGCCAACTGGGATTCTATGGAAGCGAACCCTCCCGGCAATCCGGTCGGGTGGAGTTTACAATGGCAACCTGCCTATCCCAGCCTTCCTGCTACCTTGACGGTTAATGTCATCCTGCCATGGAATGTTCAAGAGGATGCGACAGGTCAAAGGACTACGGTATGGTTGGCCATGCAAGCCGGATTCACCTCGCGCACGACGATTACCGTCAATCCTGTCGGGTACGTGTTAGACACGAGCAGCCTAGCCCAGGCTGCGGAACCGCCCACACCTGCCCAAGGATTAGTGTCGTCGACCACTCCTTGATACGATCCCAGAGTGTCTAGAAAGGAAGGGACTTCGCCATGCTTGCCCTGCGTCCGTACCAAACCGAAGCTGTGCAAGCCGCTGTCCGAGCGGTACGGATCGGGCATCGGCGGCTCTTAGCCGTCCTCGCGACGGGGGCGGGGAAAACCGTCATTGCGGCCCATCTGGCCGGGCAGACTAAAGGCCGCGTGCTGATGTTTGTCAACCGCGATGAGCTCGTGACACAATCTGTGGAGAAATTCGCCTTGGCCGTGCCGGCCGACCAGATCGGTGTCGTCCAAGGCTCTCAGCGCGATTGGCACGCCCGCTACGTCGTCGCCTCGATTCAGACGGTGGCGCGTGCGGCCAGACTCTTGGAACTGCTAGAAGCGGATCGGGCCGACCCCTTCCGGTTGGTGATCGTCGATGAGACCCATCATATCGGCGCGGCCAGTTATCAGCAGGTCCTCCATGCGTTGGGCCTCGACAGTCGTGAGACGGCTGGTTCGCGTGTCCTGCTCGGCATTACGGCCACGCCCGTGCGCATGGATGGCCAGTCGGTGCAGGATTTTTTTGATCAGGAGATTTACCGCAAGGAGATTGCGGATCTGATTGCGCTGGGCTACTTAGCGCCCGTACGGGGCTTAAGGCTTTCCACGGCGACAGCGCTGCCGACGGCCGGACCCAGCACGTCGGGGGACTATGACGAGCAGCTGCTGGCTTTAGCGGTCGATACGCCGGGCCGCAATGCCTTAATTGCGGAGACGTGGCAACACCACGCCGCCGATCGGCAGACGGTGGTCTTTGCCGTCAACGTAGCGCATGCGCAGCACTTGGCCGCCGCCTTTCAAGAGCTCCAGGTCTCCGCTGACTGGATTGCGGGCTCTTTGCCCTTAAAAGAACGGCGGCGTCGGTTGCAGGCATTTCATGACCAGCAGGTGCAAGTCCTCGTCAATTGCACGATTCTCACGGAAGGCTGGGACGAACCGTCCGTCAATTGTCTCGTGATGGCGCGGCCTACACTGTCGCCGGGCTTGTATATCCAGATGGTCGGGCGCGGCCTGCGGCCAGCGGTCGATAAACAGGATTGCCTCGTCATGGACGTGACGGACCAAGCTCACTCGCTCGCCTGCTCCCTCACCGTCCTCACGGATCCCGATGCCACCCGCCAGTCCCGGCCGGAACGCAAAAAAGGGAGCGAGCGGGATCCGGAGGAGCCCGCAGAGATTCCGGGGACGGTCTCCGCGGTGCCTCTGCCTTGGGACGTGCTCGGCACGTCCCCGTTTATTTGGCATCCCGAGGCCACGGGCCCCTGGCTGGAAGCCGGACCCCAGCACGCCATCTACGTGGTGCCCGCGGGCCACGACCTGTGGCAGGCCTGGCTCCACAGTCCCGACGGGGTGGTCGGTCTCACCGATCAGCCCTTGCCCTTTGCCTATGCCCAAGGGGTGGCGGAAGATTGGGTGCGTGATCATCAGCTGACCCGCTATGCGGCCAAAGATGCCGCCTGGCGCTCCCGGCTGGTCTCCCCGAAACAGCAAGACCTCTTACGGCGCTTGCAGGTGGCGTTTGACCCGCAGACGCTGACCCAAGCCGAAGCCTCGCAGATCTTGCGCACAGCCTTAGCCCAAACCCGGGCGACTCCGGCCCAGCGCCAGTGGCTCCGCGCGCATCACGTCGCGATTCCGGGCGATTTGACCCGGCAGCAAGCCTCGGCGCTCATTACCCAAGCGCAGACCTCGCGGTCGCCTCCTCGGGCCCGCGAGGAATAATGCACAACAGAAAGGATGGTGAGGAGGGCCTATGCGTGATATGGATTTCGGGATGGAAAGTCAGATCGGGCCCTGGCGGCTCATCTCGGATGTCAATCAAGAAGAACGATCCCTGCGCACCGAACTCTGGCGGGCCGAAGACAATCCCGACATGATTTTGGAATCGCGGCTGATTGGCGGGGAACCGGTGTGGGAGATTGGGGAATCCCTCGCGCCCGGCGTGCCGCTGTATACGGGCGTGCGCCACTGGCAACTGGTCAATGCGTTGATGGAAGACCCGTTGCCCGCTCAGGCGTCCAATGCGGACGTGAACGCCTATTGTGACGGGGTGTGGGATGCGCCGCTCCCCGATGAACCTCAGGCGTCTTCAGAGACTGTGTGGAACTGGACGCAAACACGATCGATGGTCAGTACTCCAGACCCCGATGGATCCTTGGAAGTCTGGACAACGTGGAATCCTGCGGATCCCCAGGCCCGCGTCTTGGTGCAGCGCACGGATACGGACCCGCCCACGGTGCTCTGGGACACGACCTTGCCGCCGACGATTGCCCCGGCGGAACATGTGGTGATGGCGCAAGCCTTGCGGGCTGTGGAACCCGACGCCTATGATCAGGTGGCGGCACGCTGTCAGGCCGCGGCGATTTTTTCCCGCCCGCCTGACGATCCGGTGCCGACGGATCAAGCCTATGTGCAATACCAAGCGACGCCGCTGCCGGAATGGGGGCCCTTCCAACTGGAAACGGCGCAGGCGGTCCACCAGCCGGCCGTGCTGACGTGTCTGCGCACGGATGTGCCCCCGGACGAGGCGGTGGTCTGGCAGCACGTGTGGCCGACTCCCGCAGCCGATGAAGCGGATGAAGCCTTGTGGCTCCACCATGAAACGGTCCAAGCGGTGCGCGACGCCTCCCGCCAGTATGCGTTGCCGGAGGCTCTGCCCGCCCGCGCCAATGGGCTGGCGGCGGTCTTAGCCGACTATCACGAAGGGACGCCGGTGCCCCCGGACGTGCTTTCCGCACATCTCCGCAATGACCAAGCGGTGGTCGATTTGCCCGGACTGAAAGCGCGGCTGATTGCCGAACGGCCCCGCCATGCCGATCCCGTCCAAGACTGGACGCTCTTGCTGGTGAAGGCCCGCACGGACAAATCCCAGCCGGAACCCGGCGATCCGCCCGGGCGTGTCTGGCGCACGACGGATAAACAATCGCCCTTGTTCGCCAAACAGATTCCGCCGGAGCAGATTCGCGAGACGTTTGTGCGGGCCCGCGATACGCTGCAAGCCTTAGAGCACGATCCCGTCTGGTTCCCGCCTAATCAATTCGTGTGGAGTCACCAGCAACTGGCCGCGAAAATTTGCCAAGCGGCCTGTGCGGGTCCGGTCATTCCGCAGCCGCCCGCCGGTCAGCCGGATCAAGGCTGGCGCTATAGTTACAGTCCCGAGCAAGGACTCTACTACTTGTGGAATGAAACGCCGGATCACACGGTCCAGGGCGTCGCGACACGGCCGTTGCCCCAGCCGGTGCCGGGTTTGCCCAAACAGGTGGCGCCCATCTCGTGGGTCAGTCCGCTGACGTTAGTCCAAGAGGCGGCCGGCCGGGACACGCCGATTTATCCGCAAGGAGCTCCCCGTGTGCCCCCAGGCGTGGTCGCCTTTGATCAGCGGGTGGATCAGGCCTTGCAAGCGGCCGCCGATGCCTGGGAACGGAATCTCCGTCAGCCGGGGCCAGACCCCCAGGCGGCGCAGCCGAGCCATCCCGTGTCCGGGGTCGGGCTCAAGCTCTAACCCCTGTATCTCACTACACAGACGGACGCACCCTCACTCCACGGTGCGTCCCCAAGGAGGTCTTGTTCTGATGACGACGCCCCAATCTCCGAAACCCCCAATGGCTCCCAACAATCTGCTGTTATTGCCCCCGGCCTTAGCGAAAGCCCTCACGGATTTCGCCGCCATCACCCGCCAGGACCGCATCATTCTGGTCATGCGCCGCGGCGCATCCACGACCATTCTGCCCGTGCCCGATGGCGATCCCCATGAGGTCTATGACGCGCTGAGCGCCGCCCTCACCATGGCGACGGCCCAAATGGTGCATCGCCGGGTCCCTGATCCCAGGCCGCCCTTGGGATCGGACGAGGACGAGGAGGCGGAACATGGCGACTAAACCCGCGGCCTCGGAGACGCCGCGCAAAAAAATCGTGGCAGCCCGCTTGTACTGCAATGACGAGGAATTTGACCGTCTGCAAGCCATCGCCGCGATGACCGGGCAATCGGTCCCCGGCTGGCTGCGCTCGGTCCTGCGCGAGCGGTTGCAGGAGGCTTTCCACTCGCGGGATGAGAAAGGAGACGACAACAATGAGGCAGGGACGCCCGCGCCTACTCGATAAACGGAACCACGACATCAATATCACCTTAACCGTGCATGAGCATCAATTAGCGCAGGCGCTGGCCGCTGAGCACTCGGCGCCGTTCTCGACGTGGCTGCGGCAAGAAGCCTTTCGCGCCATCGAACAATTGCTGGCCTAGCAGAAAGAAGGTCTGTGCATGGATAGTGGGTGGCGCTCACGACACTTCTGGCTCCCCTGGCTCCTCGGCAGTCTGCTCTGGCTGGCGCTTGTGCCGCTGGGCGTCGGAGCGTTGGAAGCTTTGCATCATCCGGCGTGGTGGGCGGTGATCCGACATCCTCCGTCGGACTGGCCGTGGCTCCTATGGCCCCGCATTTGGCACCAGGCGTCCGTGAAACCGTTAGCCCTCGACCTCGCGGGCCTGGGCCTGGCGGGCTGGGGCTATCTGCGCTGGCGCGATTTGGCCCACCAAGACGACAATCCGTTGGCGACATCCTGGGGCACGAAAGGCGATACGGCCCACGGCAGTGCGCGCTGGCGCAAAGGCGCGGAATGGGCCCAAGGCCTCACGCTCGTGCCCATGGCGACCCTCACCACGGTCTTTGCGCCTTCGGCTGGTCTCCCGCCCGAGACGGGGCCAACGCCCGCCGATCTCACGCCTAAGCCGCAGCTCAGCGGGATTGTGGCGGGACGCCGGGGCAAAAAGGCGGTCTTAGCCGTGGGTGATATTCACACGCTGCTGATTGGGGTGCCCGGTGTGGGGAAAACCCGCCGGGTCATCTTGCCGACGGTGTTATGGGCGGCGGCGGGCCGGGAATCGTTAGTCTTCAGCGATCCCAAAGGGGAATTGGCCGCCATGACTGCGGCGTGGCTCGAAGCCCAGGGCTATGCGGTCCTGCGCTTGGATGTCCGCCATCCCAGCCAGGGCAAGCGCTGGAATCCGTTAGCGCCCATCCGGGTGGCCATTGAGAACGGGCAATGGGCCACCGCCAGCCGATTAGCCTGGACCTTAGCCCATGCCATTGTGGGCCAGCAGCCCTTAGGCGGTGACAATCAACTCTGGTCCAACACGTCGGAAACGCTGATTGCCGCCCTCGTCCTCGCGGTGTGCGATGGGAAGGCCACCGGCCTGACGCCGGACCAGCAGCATCTCTTTTCGGCCTATCACATTCTGATGACGCACGCCCAAGGCACCGCGCTGGATACGTGGTTTGATACCACGTTTCCGGACCGCCATCCCGCCAAGGAAGCGTATGCCATGATTCGCACGGCGGCTCCCGACACGCGGCAAAGCATTTATGTGACGGCCACCTCGACGCTGCGGTTGTTTGCGGATCCGGAAATCGCCTGGCTGACGTCCGCCCATGATGCGGCCTGGCCGATGGGCCAGACGGTGCAGCAACTGGCCGACCGGTTGCAGCAGAAGCCGTTTGCGCTGTTTCTGGTCATTCCCGACGAGGATAGCACGCGCTATCCCTTGGCGACGCTGTTTCTGACGCAACTGATTCAGACGTTGGTCGATACAGCCAATAGCCGGGGCCGGTTGCCGCGCCGCGTCACCTTTTTGCTGGATGAATTTGGCGTGCGCTTGGAAGTGGCCGCCTAACTGCGGCCACGCGGACGAGTTTGAAATCTGCCTTAGCCAGGCAGGGGGCTCGATATGAGAATGGCCCATCATCACCCGGCTCATCCGAACGGGAAACCCGACGGGGAGTGTAGCATGCCGGGA
>DAIDDL010000026.1 GCA_027309085.1 Sulfobacillus sp. | reverse complement strand
CAGACACCGTGGCATTGGCCACCGGATTGCCATAACTGTCCAACGCCAGGCCGGTGGCCACCGGCATCACCGTGCCGCCCTCTTGCGTCGATTGGACGACACTGGGACTAATCGTCGGCGGATCCACCGTTTGCGGGGCCGCCGGATTCACGATCCACGTGGCCGTGCCGGTCGTATTCGGACTCGTTTGAGCCGTCGCGGTGACGGTCAACGTCCCCGCCTGCGTCGTGGCCACCGTGATGGTCGCCTGCCCCGCGCTGTTTGTCACCGCAGAACTCGCGGACAGGGTCACAGCCGTACTCAGATTGGCGGCAAACGCGAGCGGAATGCCCGCCACCGGATTGCCCTGACTGTCCGTCAGCGTCCATGTGACGGACTCGGTGGTGCCGGCCGTCATCGTGGTGGCCGATTGAGTGGCGACAAGCGTGTAGGCCCCTTGCGCATTCACCGCGACCGTGATCGTCCCGTTTTGCAACGGCGTGGAGCCCACGGCCACTTGCACCACTTGATTGCCGGACTGATTGAAACTCACCGCGGTGCTGAACGTGCCACCAGCCGCCGTTGCCGTCGTGACCGGCGTCTTCCATGCCGGGGACGTCAGGGTCAGTGTCACCCCAGCAGGTTCGGGATTGCCGTAGGCATCCAGCACCGTGCCACTGATGACCGTGGTGGCTCCGAGATTCACCGGATTCGGCGTCGCCGTCAGATTCTCGACTTGGGTGGGGGCTCCCGGCGTCACCGTTACGGACACCGGGGAACTTTGCACCGTGCCCGCCGTGGCGGCCAGGCTTTGGGTTCCCGCCGTGGTCAGCGTCAGGGTCCCCGAAAAGGCCCCGGTGCTCGACGTGCGGAAGGTCGGCAGGGTGCTAGCATTGGCGACGGAAGCGCTCAGAGTGACCGTGGTCCCGGACGCCACCGGCGTCTGATCCGGTCCGGTGACCGTCCCCGAGACGGTCCAGGTGCTCCCGGCGCTGCCCTTCACGGGCGTCACCGCGAGGGTAACCGCTTGCGGCGCCCCGGGTTCTGGCGTGATAGACGCCGTCTGCTGCACCGATCCGGCCGTCGCGGTCACCGTCACCGGATTCGGCGACAAAGCCGTCAGGCCATTCGGCACAGCGACCGTAAACGCCCCGCCGGTCGTGGTCACGGTTTGCGTCGGGATTGCGGACGCGGCATTGCTGGACACCGTGACCGACGTCCCATCCGCGACAGGCTGGCCGTTTGCGGCCAAGACCGTGCCTTGAATGGCAAAGGCCTGGCCCACCCTGAGGGACGGCGGCACATTCAGCGTCACGGATGCGGGCGCTAAGGGGGCGATGGTCACCGTCTGCTGATTGGTGGCGGGCCCCGCCGTGACGTCTACCGCGACGGACCCGGCCTGGGTGGGAATGAGAGTGGCCGAGTACTGCCCTTGGGCATTGGTGGTGGCCGTTTGCGTGACTTGCGTGCCGACCGCCACCGCGACCGCCGTATTGGCCATCGGACTGCCATTGTCGGTCACCGTCCCGGAGACGGTCAGCGCACTGCCGACCTGCCCCGGACTCGGCGTCACAGTTTCGCTGACCGCCGTGGCTTCCGGCGGCAAGGTCACCTGGGACCCGCCCCCGCTCGTGCCCGCTTCGCCCTGAAACACCGAGGCCACGGCGCTGGACGAGGCACACGCCGACGTGCGGGTATTCGCATAGGGCACATATTGGCTTTGGTCATCGCTGACTTGGGCCGTGGCTTTGCGGGACGTGACCAGCCAGGGCGTGCCCGGAATGGTTAAGGGCACAGCGTAGCTGACATTTACGGCCAGTCCCCGGGTGCCATACAGCCCCGACGAGCCGGTCGTCGTCGCCAGCGTCATGCGGCTGGGACTCATATGCGCCGCTTGCAAGGTCGTGCTCATCGCTTGCAGGGCATTGCTGGTCAGACAGCCATCCGCGACCAGCGCCCGGTCGGCAATGCCTGCCGCCGTATGCAACGCGGCTTGGGCGGAGACGGTTTCCACCACCGCCGACCCACCGAGAAATCCCATAATCATCAGCGGCGTGGCAATCGCCAAGGCGACATAATCCGACATCCCGCGCTGGTCCGTCCAGACGGTCTTCCACCAGGAACGCCTACGTCTGAATTGTGGCATCGACCGTTCTCCTTTCTGTGGCGTAGTCGTTGAGGAGGGGCGGCGTGCACCGTGGGGGCACACCATCGCCCCGCGCCATGCCCACGCCCGCCCCGCAGACCTTAGGGAAATTGGGCCAAGATGCCGTTGACGGCATTCTCGAAGAAGTTGCCGACCGCATTGGGAAAAAAGTGATACACGATGGTGCCCAAAACGACCGTGCCGAGCAGGCCGATGCCGGCCGCGATCCAAGGGTTGCTATCCATGTGTGTGTGAAACCTCCTTTTTGAATGAAGGGAGCCCTTTTTACAGCGGCATCCCACTGACGGTGCTCACCCATAAACCATAGAGCGTGGGGCCTAAGACACTGACCACGGCGACCAGAAAGGCGACGCCGGTATACACCGTGATCATGCCGCTGGACCGCTTGACCAGGTAATCGCGTTTCAGCAGCTTCATGCGGCTCAGGTGCGCCGCCAGCGTGCCAAACGGTTCAGCCGGGACCGATTCGCGGTCATAGACCACGAGCTGCTGCATAACCGCGGCCACATCCCGTTCCGGCACCTGATCCATAAACGCGCCAATCGCTTCGGAGAAGGGCACCCCGGCATCCAGATGCTGCACCAGCCGCTGCCACTGTGTTTGCACCGGCGGCGTGAGCTGAGCTCCCACATGGCGCACCGCTTGTGGCACGGTTTCCCCTGCTTGCAGCCGGGCCTTGAGCAGCACCACGACGTCACTCATCTGGGCCGTGACGCGGGTGACCCAGGTGGCGTATTGCTGATGCAGCACGGCCCGGATAATCCCGGCCCCGGCGAGGAACCCCAGGGGAGCGAGCCACCACGACAAATCCCACCCGAGCACCACGGCCACGAGACCGCCAACGACGACCATTTGCATCGCATACCGTCCCGGCGTGCCGCCGACTTGCGCGAGCTCGCGGCGGACGTGATCGTTGTATCCCGGCCAGGAGCGGCGCGTGGCGCGGACCCAGGCCGCCCACCGGTCCCGCCACGGCGCCGGCGGAGCGCGGCGGCGCTCAATATCCGCTAACACGAGTTCGGCGTCGGAATAGCCGGACCACAAAAAGACAAAGACCATCGCACTGCCAATGCCGATGATGGCGAGCATGACAAGACCTCCTTCAGCATTTTTTGATAGCCCCGCTCAGTCACTGGCGGAGACTTGGGCTTGGGTAAAGCGGGCCATGCCGTGAAACACAAAGGCGGCCGTAAAGCCCGCCACGGTCACGAGAATCGACAGATGGGCATGATACAGCGGCCAATGGGGACTCGCCAGCCGGTAGTAGGGAAACACCCCCACCACCAACGCAAAGGACAGCAGCAGGACCATCAGGTACATGGACAGTTCGCCGCGAATGGTCGCCTGAATGCGTTCGTCATCTTGCAGCTTGTCTTGCAGGGAATCAAAGGCATGGGCCATTCCGGTCGCGCCGGTCTCATCCCGCAAGGCCAGCAGCGACAAGAAAAAGCGCAAGCTGGGCCAATTGACGGCGCGGTCCAAGGCGGCCAAACGTTCGGCCAACGGCCACCCGGTTTCCACATGCTGCCGGTATTGCTGCATTGCGGCTTGCAGGGGACCTTGCCCCACCGCGTCGGTGGCCGCCATCAGCGCGTCTTCGACGGTGGCCCCCCGCGCATGCAAATGGTCGTGCACCGCCCCGACAAACAAGGCAATCTGCCGCTGCAGCCGGGCCAAATCCCGCGATGCCCGCAAGGCGAGATACAGCGCGGGCAACTGATAGCCAATCCAGCCGTACGGCAGCGCCACCAGCGGATCTTGCACCCACAGCGCCATGCCGAGGCCAACCACAAGGGTGCTAAGACCCTGCGTGAGGCGCAAGCGCCGGGGACTCCAGCCGACCAGCTGGCGGGCGCGGTCCGTGACGGACCAGGCCGCGGGGCGCGTCTTGGCTGGGCGCTTGCGCCGCACCCGCGGGATACGGGCAGGCAACAACGAGGCGGTGACCGCCAGATAGGTCGCCAGCGCTAAGCTGACAGCCGCCACTATGGCCCACATTAGACGCTCTCCGATCCCGGAGCGGTCCAGGCATCCAGGCGGTCGCTCTGCAAGTCGTCGAGCGTCACCCGGTCCTCCGGCGTGGGCACGGGCACTTCCGCGATGTAACAGAGTTCTTCGAGCCGGGGCAGCAGGGGATGCGCCCATTCCCAGTGCTGGACCCGGAAATTCCACCGGTAGAGGTCCACAAAAGCCCCGGCCGGGTCGACGGCGACAATGCGCGTCACCCGCCGCTTGCCGCTGGCAAATTTCGTCAGAAAGACGAGGACGTGGACCGTGTGGAAGAGCACTTGCATCAGGAACTGCTCGTTGACCGCCATGCCGGCGGAGGTCAGGAAAAACACGAAATTGTGAAAGGCGTCTTCCGGACTGCCGGCATGCATCGTGCCCAAGCCCCCCTCATGTCCCGCCATCCCGGCCATCAAATAGGGCGTGGCCTGCACCCCTTCACGCACCTCCCCGACGATAATGCGGTCAGGGCGCTTGCGCTTGACGGCGGCAAACAGCATGTCCATGGTGATGGGAAATTCCTGCCGGATGACCGTCTGCAAGCTGACAAAGCGCGGCACGCGGGCTTGGAGTTCCCGCGTGTCTTCCAGCGCAATGAAACGGGTATCCGCCCGGGCGCCAAACTCGATGAGGATCCGCCCTAGCGTCGTTTTGCCCGAGGACATGGGCCCGCAGAGCAGCATGTTGGCCCCAGCCCGGTAAAGCAGCAGCAGGATGCGCAGGCCGGTGACGTCCAGCCCCCCCACCTCGACATATTCATGGGGCCGGTAGCTCCGGGTGTCGGACACCGCCTTGCGGATATTCAGTGTGTCAAATTCCGACACCGGAGGGGCGGTGATATTGATGCGGTGGCCTTGCACTTCCGCGTCCACAATCGGATGGGCCAGGTCCAGGGGCCGCCCCGTATGCTGAATGAGGGACTTGAGATATTCGTGCAAGAGCGCATTAGAGGGCCACGACACCGGAACGGTTTCCAGCTGGCCGTGGCGCTCCACATCGACATGGTCCGGACCGTCGACAATAATCTCCGTGACCTCCGGGTCTTTCATGAAGGGGTCCAACGGGCCAAAGCCAAAGCGCTCGCGGGCAAAGGCCTCCAGGACTTGCGCCCGTTCGGTCGTGGTGAGGGCGAGCGTCTGCACGACGTCTTGCGCCAGCCGGATGGTCTCTTCAGGCTGGGTGGTCGGGGACAATCCCGCCAGCACCAGTTGCTGGCGGATGTGCCGCATGGCGGCCGCCAACGGGTCATCCGGCGTCTTGGTGGCCGGGCGTCCGGCGGTCACCGCCAGATCGGCTAAGTTGACGCGGTGGTCCAAGCCGAGTGACGGCCCATCCGGGGATGATGTAGGGGTGTTCATGAGTGTAGGCTCCTTTCAGACGATCCGTGGGGCCGCCGCTTCCACCATGGCCGCCGCACGGACGCCGTGTCCGCAAGCTTGGCATCCGCATCGGGGCCCATGATATTGAGGGCCGCCGCAATGCGCTGCCAGTCCGGGGTCGGATCAACCCGGTGCTGATTGATCCCACTGAAATACTTGACAGAGTCCGAAGGCACCGTACCCCACAGCGGCAGGCCTAAAGAGTCCGCGAGACTGGCCGGGTCGAGCCGGGCGGCCCGGTGTTTTTCGACTTTGTTCACCACGAGTCCAATTTTTCGAATAATCTGCTGACCATCGGCTCCTAACTGTTCCAGCAGGTCTAATTGGCCACGGCTCGAATCCAACCGGGTTTCGGTAGGTTCAATGACCCAGACAATGTGGTCTACCGCTTTCAGCGCCGATAGAACGGACGCATCGTGAAGGCGCGCCGGGAGGTCAACAAAGGTCCACGTCCATTGCGCTTTCGCCCAGTCCAACAAGAAGCTGACGGCTTGGCTGGCGTGGTCACGCCCGTATTGCAGGCCCGTGAGCGTGCCCGCCATGGGGAGGACGCGCAGCCGTGCATGGACCGGGACGGCAATCACCTCGAACATCGCGGCTAAAGCCGAAGGATCTGTCCAGACATGCGGGGGGATGCTGTCCAGCCCGCCCTGGCGAATCTGCTGATTCCAGTAGGTCAGGATGCTGCGCTGTTCTTCATCAAGTTCCACCAACCCTACGTGATGTCGTTTTTGGGCGGCAATAGTGGCGAGATAGACGGCCATGGTCGTCTTACCCTCCCCGCCGCCGGAAGAATACACCGCGAGGGAGTGGCCCTGACCGTCGGCCAAGTTGTTCCGGGATGACCCCACCTCAGCGGCGGTGGAGAACACCTGGTCCCTAGCGCGAACTGAACGATCTCCCACGTCATGACTGTCGGCCCCCAGGGTCGGTAAGTTGCCAGCGTCAGAATCAACCCACGACCAATCCTCGGTAGTGCCAGCTTGTGCTGCAACAATCGTTCCCAGCCACGTGCTCACACAAGACGGCACAGAGCCTGTGAGCAATACGATCCCGGCCTGCTGCCACGTAGCGAGTCGCTGGGGGTCGGGCCGATTACCGACTATAACGCCAACGGGGCTAGTCCCCGCATAGCGATGGACCACGTCCACCGTCGCTGAGCTCGTAATATAGACCGTCGCCTTTGGCAGAGTGTCGTCCACATGGCATGCCAGCATCGTCCAGTCATCACAGCGAGAATCCTGCTCCAAGGCCTGAACGAGTCGTGCACCGTACGGATCCGCAATCACAATTGCGGCGGTTAATGTGTTCATGTCTGTCGTCCTTTCTGGTTTTGATGCTCTCAAGCTGCCTTTCCGGGCTTAGTCCAGCGATGCCCTTAGCCCTCTAGAACTCATCCGGTTACCTGCTCTTTCACCAGACGCCCCGGCTGTCCTAGCCCGAGCAAAGCCTGCCGCAACCGAGCAGGCAGTTCGTGCCATTGCTGGGAGGCACGTTCACGGCGTTGGGCTACCTCGAAAAAGCGGAAGAAATGGGCGCGATCCACCTCCGGGCTAGTCGAGTGGCAGAGCACTTCCCAGCCCATCGCTTCCACGGCGGCAGCAATCGCCGGATGACTCCAATGTGGCTGTCGGTAAGCGCCTACCGACCGAATCGTGCGTTGCACCTCGGCCCATGCTCGATCGACGTCCACCGTACCTTCCGCTGCCATTGCCGACAGCAAGTCACTCACGCGGGGAAACCAGGGTGACTGAGCGATATGGCGCACCACAGCCGCCCGCACCACAGAAAATGCATAGTTTGCCAAATATGCTTCGTAGAGCGCCAATTGCGCTTCTGTCATGGGTTCGCGGGGATAGGCCGCGGCCAAGAGGGCAAATAATTCCACACTATCCTGACGTGTCATTGCTCGTCATCTCCTCCTGTGTCATCGACTCCGCGTACAACCGCCGCAAGAGCGCCATATTGCGGTCAGCCACGGTGTCATTGCTCCGGTCGTGGACGTGGAACTGCGGATGGTCCGGCGGCTGCTGATGACGTGTCAGTTGCCATTCAGCGGCGAGGGCCACGAGTCGTTGCATGGATGTGGTTTTTGGCCCCCAATAGGGATGCGCCAGTGCCCAATCCATCAACTCCTCCGCTTCTGATACGGACAGGGAAAGCAACAAGAGACCGGCCCCGGCTGCCGCCTTCAAATGCCAATCCCGCGCAAAAATTGTGGCGCCGCGCTCCTGCAAATGCTGTTTCAACCGCCCGGCCAACGCTTTCGCTTCGGGCGACTGGGAGCGACCCGCCGCCTCTGGGGACGTTTTCTTCTCCCTGTTGTCTCCGTGGGATGCACTATGGGGTTGGTCCTTCCCCGAGGCAGTCTCTGGAATGCGGGAGTCTTCGAAAATGCGATGCGTGGGGAGAAAACGGCCGCTACGATCCTGCCCAGCGTCATGGGCTGTTATCGCCTCGGGGCCGGGAACCCCTTGGGGGGTCAGATCCTGAGACTCCGCAGGAGTCGAAGGATCTGGGGGGAGATCTTTTTTCCTGGATCTTGGATCTTGTTTACCCTGGATCTTGTTTATCCTGGATCTTGTTTGTAGAGGTCGGGATTCGCCAAGTTGGAACAATCCAAGTTGGGAAACCCCGACATGGTGAATGGTATCCATGTCGGGGTTTCCCGACATGGCTGGACTGATAGATAAATCGGATTTAGATGATGAGATCGCGGGATCGTGGCGTGCGGTGTCGGGTCCAAAGCCGAAGGGCGCAATCGGGAGAATCGTATAGACTTGACGGCCCAGTGTCCCATCGGATTGCCGTCCGCGTGTCGCCTGCACGATGGGTTGACCCTGCCACCGAAAAGCTAAAAGACTCTGAATCCGGTCGGATGCCGTGCTTTTGTTGACACCGAGAGCCCGGGCGATCGCATCCCGGGACGGATAACACTGGCCTTGGGCATCCATGTGCAGCGCCAGCACGCATAGGGTCTTCCAGTCCCGGTCGGAAATCTGAGCAAAGAACCCGGTAGCCAGGGCGCCCGTATAGAGTTTCACGAAGACCTGTTGTTGCCAGTCCACCGTTCCCATTTCGAGAGCTTGCGCAATGTTCACCGTAAATGGCGGCGGTGTCAGGGTTGCCATAGGTAAAAATCTCCTTTCACATTCATTCGGTGACTAGGAATCGCATTAGCAGACCGTGCCGATTTCGGCGCGATTTGTACTCGGCATCCTGTGGATACTATTGGGGATAAGTTGTGGACAATGGCCTCTATTGGTGTCGAAAGGCAAGAAAGGGCTGTCCCTTTCGGGACAGCCCTTATATTGCTATTCACCATTTCGCGTCGAAGAGGTTGGGAGGTGCGGCCTATTTGGTGGAGGGCCTTGAATGGCCATCTCCACAGCGGAGAGGCAAAGATTTTTCCACTCCCTGTCCGGTATGGCCGACAGCACGCCGTTGGCCAACGCCGCGGCATCCAGTTTAATAGCCACCTCGTGTTGCCATGTTTTAGACACCGGATTAAAGGATCGCTCAATTTCAACTGTGACTGGGAGGATAGCTTTATTTGACATGTGGAAGAACTCCTTTCTGTGTGAGCAAAATAAATCAAGCGCCTGACATGGTGTCAGGCGCTTATGGCGACGTTTATCCTTCACTTGGGTCCGTCTAATACACGCCCTGTTCGGACGCCTAAAACCTGTCCCCCACTGTTTAAAAGAGGACGGGATCTGCTGTGCTAGACATTGGTCCCAGACATTCAGAAGCCAGTCTGGTTGCATGGTCCGAACATACGGGCCGATTCGCCTCCTGCAATAACCCGATGAGCACCAAGTGCGGCAACGGACCCATGGAGGGGTTACCCAAAGGGAAGCGGTCTATGCGGTTATGGCCGCAGTGGGCTCGACAATCGCTAGGCCTCCGCATTATAGAAATAAGGGTTCGGAATGGGATAGCCAGCCATCCGATGTCCATAGAGCCAGGTGTCCATTGCCTCCTGAGCTCGCGTGACGGCTTCCTCGTATGTGCTGCCGTGCGTTTTGCATCCCGGTAATTCTGGCACTTCCACAACGTAGAGTTGGTCCTCTTCGGACCATCGAATGAGCATCGAGTATCGCAAGTTGTTATCGCTCGTATCCATTGTCGCGCTCCCGTCCTTTCACTTGGGCCAACACCTGTCGCACATCCCGTTCTTGATACGGTTTGGCATCGTCGCCCATCTGCCCAGCCAGGGTCACTGCCGGAACCTCGGGAAAGTCGGGATGTTTCCATACGGAATGACTGCCCTTCCCCCGGCGAGCCATCTCAATAAATCCCGCACGTTGCAAATCCCCCATCAATTGCCGGATTTTACGCGGCATGACAATAATCCTTGAGCATACTATACACCTCTCAGTTTTCTTTAATCACGGACGCCATGGCTTCCGTGCGGAGCTCGATAGATAAATGCTGCTGCGATGTTTTGACGACCAGGGCGAAGAAACTTTGCTGCAGCACACCTAGTTCCGCTGCTTTGTGTTCAGCGCCACAAAATCGTCTTCGGCTAATTCTCACAAGGCATTTCGATTGGGCTAGCTACCATCTCCAGTGTCCGGTGACGGTACTCACCATGACAAAAATCGCACCAGAGGTGAGCAAGTACCAACTGATAATGGGGTGGGCCGGATCGTTGATATCAATCCACTCCATGGGATTGTCGATCGGCCCCCGATGACGAAGACGGGCAATACCCCGCATGATGCCCCACAGCAACGCAAACCCGACCATCCCAAGAAGTAGACTGATCCCGCTGAAGAGAAGGGGCAATCGCCACGAGGAAAACTCCCAATGGCTGTCGAATAAAACCATAGCGAGTTTCAAAATTAGAATAGCAATAAGGAGTTGAAGCACGATTACACCTACTTTTCTAACGCAACGATGGGGTCGTGAAAAAAAGCAACTGTGGGTCATTGTTACGATGGTCACGACGGGTATGGTACCCGCATTCCTTGTATTAGAACTACTCCGAAACAAAAGCGTCCTTCAGTCGTTGATATGGGTCATACTATTCGTCATCTGGTTCGCCTTGTGGCCATGGGCTGCAGACATCATTGGTAGCCTTTATGTACCGTTAACTTTAAAACGCCTTCCACCTGTGCTTATGACGGTTGGCGTCGACACAACCGTATGGCACATGACTATGGCCGCAGCCAGCGAGTTTGAGAACGGCATTGATTTGACGCGAGCCCAGATTACTTTTTTAGGCAAGGGATTTTATGTATGGGAAACTCTGGATGACTGTTTACGGTATATGCCGAAAGGGCTTCCCAAAGGGGTTATTGCCATTACGATATCCAACACGCAATGGCGTCAACTCAATGCGCATATCATCGCCAGCAAATGGGCGAGACAATATTGGTGGTTAACGGTCAGTTGGCTGTGGCGGTCAATCCAATGCTGCCATGTCAGAAAGAGAACACACGGTCATCTTGATACTCGCTGGTCTCGCTATGATGTCGTGATGGCACCAGGATTACAAGGTCGCTTTTCGAGTCGTCAAATTCTACTTAAAAACACGCCTGCGGTGCAAACACTTCTTGGCAAGGTCGAGCGGGTATATTATCCTGTCGAACCGGTCTCCAAAAGCAGATGATAGAGTTTCCACATGCAGCACAAATAGTATCGGCGCCCCAATGGGTGGGAGCGCCGCAGATCCGGGAGTGCTGAAAGGCTTATGCCGCAACGATCACCAGGTACGGCATTGGCAATCCAATGCCTTCCACGCCAGCCTGGGCAATTTTGCTGGAGTTCAGGCCAATGAGCTCCCCCTGCGCATTCACGAGGGCCCCCCCGCTGTTGCCGGGATTGATAGCGGCGTCCGTCTGGATTAGATGGTACTCCCAGCCATCATGGAACATGACGCGGTCCTTGGCGGAGATGATGCCTGTGGTAACCGTGTGGGACAGGCCCAGCGCATTGCCGATCGCAACCACGAGTTCTCCGGGCTCAATGATTTTCGACGAGGCAAAGACAATCGGGCGAAGGTCCCCGGCCCGGATGTGAATGACCGCCAGGTCCGTCAGCCGGTCAGTCCCGACCAGGGCGGCGCGGTAGCGGCGTCCTGATGCCAGCACGACTGTCAGTCTGGACGCATCAGCCACCACATGGTCGTTGGTGACAATATCCCCCTGCCGGTTCAAGATCACCCCCGAGCCGATCCCCCGCACTTTCAGCCGGCCGCCTTGCCGCTGGCTGTTCAGTACGATGACCACCGACGGGTCGACTTTTTTGGCAATCTGCACAACGGGCCAGTTGAGCGTCTGGGGCGTCCGGGCCACTGCGGCGTAGACAATCAAAGCCCCGACAAACACCCCGATCAGGCCGGCAACAAAGTGTTTCCACTCTTTTCGACGCAGCATGTGGACTCCTCCTGTCGGGAGAAGATATGACTGCCCTGGGCGCCTTAGTACAGGCAGTTACTTGCCATCGTCAAATTTTTCAGGTAGGGTAATAATGCGTGAGGAGGCATAACTATGGACGACAAATTCAGTCAAGCCATTACGGAGCCGCACGAAGGCATTTTCCGGATTGCTGTTCCGGTGCCTCTGCCCTTGAAGTACGTGTACGGCTATGTCATCGAAACCCCCCAGGGATATCTGGTCGTGGACCTGGGGATGGACACGCCTGAGGCGCGGGCCGTTTGGGAGCATGTGTCCCGGACCCTGGGGCTCCGTCCGGGCCGCGTCTGGGCCATTGCCATCACGCATTTCCACCCCGACCATGTAGGACTGTCCGGATTTGCGCAGGCTCTGTGGGACTGTCCGGTACTGATGCTGGAAGAGGAAGTGCAGACAGTCTACCAGATCTTCGATGGCCCTCCTTTGCCTATGGGTGAGTTTTTTTCACGCAACGGCCTCCCTCCCGCTGATGCGGAACTGCTGGAACGGGAGCGCGCCTTCACCCAGGCCGTCGTGCGTCTGCCGCAATCGGGCCCCATCCAGGGACTGCAGAAAGGCACACGCCTCGGGCCGCTGGAACTGCTGGAGCAGAAGGGCCACACAGATCACCAGTTGCTGCTCTACTGGCCTGAGCGGAAATTGCTGTTCACCGGGGATCAGGTGTTAAACCGGATTACACCCAATATCAGCTTTTGGCCTGATTCCGACCCAGACCCCCTAGCCTCCTACTTGGACTCGCTGCACACCCTCCAGTCTCTCCCCATCACCATGGGGCTGCCTGCCCACGAGTCCCTGATTGCCAATGTATCTCGCCGCATTGATGAATTGGCCGCCCACCATCAGGAACGCGCGGATCAGGTGTTGGAGAGTCTGTCTGAGCCCAAGACCGCTTATGAAGTCGCACGCGGACTGTTTCACCGGACGCTCACTCCTTCCCAGTGGCGCTTTGCTTTGAGCGAAAGCCTCGCCCACCTAGAGTATCTGCGGCTGAGAGGTCTGGTCGCGCACACGGTGTCGGAACAATTCACCCTCTACCAGCGGGCTGACCGGTAACACCGGCGACCACGGACTAAGCGCCCCGGGAGTGTTCCCAGGCGCTTAGTCCGTCTTATGCGCGCATCCACATGGCGACGCGGAAAGCGGCCTGTTCAAGCAGGTGGATGCGGCTGCGCTCCGTGTCTTTGGCGCTCCGGGGCTTGTCATCCAGGGGGTAAATGCCTTGGATTCCCGAGCTGTAAAACTGCGCGTAACTGTCGCCGAGACGTTCAACAATGGCGATGAGTGGGATCCCGGTGTTTTGCATGCGGCTAGCCAAGGCCGGGGCCAAGCTCAATGTCTGGGTGGCGTCCAGGGATACCTGGGCGGTAAGCACCCAGTCAGCCTGGGCCCAGTAGTTTTCAATATGCAAGGTATCCAGGAGAAAGGCAGCGGCCGGCTGCGCCTGGGCACCGAGTCCCATGAGGGCAAATGCCAGTCCCCCGCCCTCCCCGCTCCCCGGATGCGCGGCCAGTCCGGTGGCCCAGAATTCCTCGAGCAGTCCGGCGTAGCGCTGCATCTGGGTCTCCACAGCGCCTAGCTGGAAAGGAGCCAAGCCTTTGGAGACACCGTCGCGCAAAGTCGCGCCCGCAGGCCCCGTCAGCGGCAAGGCGCGGGGGAACAGCACGGTCAGGGGAACCGCAGGGAGCGTGAGAGACCGCTGAGCGATATGCTCGACGTGTTCGAGCGCGTACAGTCCCCCAGCCAGGGGCCGCCCCTGGCCGTCGGAGGCCTTCATCCCGAAAAAAGCCAAAAGGCCTAAGCCGCCATCATGCGTCATGACGTCGCCCAGAGAGATGACCATGTGCTGGGGCCCCCACCGCATGACTTCCGCGATCAGCTGGCCTAACCCCCACGAGCTCGCGCGGCTGAGATCAGACACTTCACTGCCGCCAAGCACCTCAGAGGCATCTATCCAGGCAGTGCCGTCCGGCAGCATCGCCCACCTGGCATCGATACCGCGGCCCATGGCGTTCACTGTGCGGCTGCGCCGAATGCGGCCAGCCATGGCCCGCACGACCGCGTCGATGGTCCCCCGTCCCCCTTCGGGGATCGGCCGCAGCACGACACGAGAAACATCGGCGCACCGGCGTGCGCCGCGCTCAAGGGCTTCGGCTACGGCCTGTGACCCGGCATTGGGTAGAAAACGGGTTGGGGAAATTAAAATATCCATTCGGTTGGCTCCATGCTGCACAAAATATCAAGCTCACGGCGGGCTTCGAACCCACGGCCTACGGTTCGCGAGATATTGATTGACCGTTCCCGCGGTATTCTTCCGCAGCCTGCTGTCTCCAAAAACCGCGTCCACAGTCGGTTGTGCGTGTTTGTCCAGTATCTTGGGTGAAAAAAGGGCGGCACGCGCCCGCAGCCTGCTCTCGTCACTGTGTCTCAATCGTTCGCTGGCCACTTTTACAGACGATATTATTAGCCAATATGTCCCCATGCCATGCAGTGCTGAGGGGAATCTGCCCCCCGTGTGTCGCGCTTGTCCATCTTGCCCCGCTGCACCCCTAACAGTTCTCTCTTCCGGTTCCCATTCAAGACGATGGGTGAATTCGCCGCCTGCATGAAGCAGTCACGGGTAGGAATACGAAGATGCGGACATGAGAGAGTAGGCAAGCCTTCATGGCAGAATTTGTCATGATAAAAGCCCCATCCCGTGCCGCTTGCAAAATGCGCCGAAACAAGGTTTTGGCGCACCGTTGAGAAGCAAGGATGTAGCGTTCAATGACTCATCGGCAACGTCACAGGGCCAAGATGACCCGCTGTTTGATAGTGTGCAGCATCCGTGACATCGCCCCTTCACGCATTGATTGTAGCACAGGAGAAGGCCACAGTGGCGCTGTCTGGCGGCAAAGGGTTGGGCTGTCCTGGACGGTGAATTTTTGCAAGAAGTCACGGGCCATGCAACCGGACTGCCGCGCAACGTCCCGTGGTCAGCGCGTGGCCCGCCTCCATGTGGATACAGGCGAAACTGTTACATTTTCGTCGTGGAGAAGCCCGGTGACTGAGCCGATAAAATTTTTCTCGTGGCGGTCGTGGCATCCTTGCCAATGTTTGATCGCTGGGCGGATTGCGAGTGGGCTCCTCCCGATACAGAGTCTCCTATTCTCGGCTTCACGTTCTGTGGCGAAGGTCTGAGCCGTCTCACGCCCGTTGCTTGTGTCGGGATCATACAAGGTCACGAGCCCTTGCCAGTGCCCTGGCGGTTGTGTTTGTGGATCCGCCGCATGCGGCTCCTTGTGGTGATTCGGCATTAGTAGGGCACCCGGCGCGTGAGGGCTCTTCTTGGTTGGCAATGATCCGGCCCAGTAGGTCGCGCACCGTCCTGGGTGCACGAATCACGATAAGGCTGCACAGCCCGTGCGCTCGCGCGGGGAATGGCAAAGAAGTCATTGCTTACCGGAGCGTAAAACCCGACATCGCTATGCCCTAATCGTTCACTAACTACCTTGATGGCCACCCCCTCCGCCAGCCAGTGGGTGGCCATGAAATGGACGAAATTCCCTGGGGGAGTGCCGCAGCCGCTAGCATTTGCTTGAACGCACGGCTAACATTGCGAGGGTCAAGCCATGTTTCCTTTTTTGTCACAAAAATCAATCCCGCATTCTGCCATTGTTCTCCTGCTAACAATTGCTCTTGGTTTCGTCCCATGTTTCTTGAGAGCCGCAATCATAAAATCACTGAGTTCTAGCACACGAAGCCCATCTCCGGATTTAACGGGTCCGAGTATTCGCTGGCTACCTTCCCCGGTTAGACTTTGTTGGATGCGCACTGTTCTGCGATCCCAATCCATGTCGTCCCGCCGCACCCCTAACGTTTCGCCCATTCGCGTCCCTTTTAACGCCATCCAAAACCACAGTGCGCGTAAACGACGTCATGATAAAGCTAATGTAACTACTCAGCGGGGGCCGAAGGCAACACAAATTAAGGGGCGAATCCCCCCATTTTGTGTTGCCTTCGGCCCCGTATTCCTATGAAACACGCTTATGGAATGGCTTGGGGGATAAAGGCTTCCCCCTGGAGGGCCTTCTGAATATATTCAAAGACCGGCAACCCTTGCTTTTTGAGGGTCGAAATATAACTGCGGACGCGGCAGAAGATTTCTGCACCATGCACCCTGCGGAAGGTGCCGGAGATTTTCTGCCGGACTTTGGCCATTCTCACATCCTGCTCGGCTTGGTTGTTCGTAAAGGGCACGCGGAAGTCTCGCATAAACAGTAGGACGGCGTCCCGATGGATGTTCAGACGTTCTAGGAGGTTCCGGGTTTTGGTTTGCTTGATTCGGCCCCGTGCCGGGGCCCCTTCGGTCGCCATGCGCCGCGGATTTTCCGCTAACCCTTGGCGGATGATGGCGTCATACGTGGCTTCATAAGCCGTCAACACCTCGGGGCTTAAGGCCGTCTGTCCGGCCGCGACTGCGGCCGTTACCGCGTGCCTGATCGTATGGAGATGGGCAATCAAGGCGCGGGGCCAGGTCTGCTAGGTGTTTTCTTCCGCCGCAATGAGTTCGCGCTCATGATGGGCATTGCACAGCGCATGGGTGCAGAGGGGATACCTCCAATAGGATGGCCATCCATCGTGCACCGCGGTGCCGGTAAAATTCGCGAGGATCCCTGCGGCTTCCATGGCGAGGAGGCCGCGTTTGGGATGCATGAGGTAGTAGGTGAGCGTGGCTGTACTGGCGCTATGCAGCCAATACAAGTGCCGTTGTACATGCATGCCCGTTTCATCCAAATTCACGACAGGCGAGGCCAGGATCCCGTCGGACCGATCGGAGAAATACGCGGCTCAGCCATAAGAGAACAGACTTCTGGAATGAGGTACTAGGAAAAACGGTGTGGGTCACCCGTCTCGTGGATCGTAGCAAAGATTCATCATTCAGGCCGATCAGGCGGTGATCCACGGTACTTTGATGAGCAGGACGGTGAGTGGGTTTTTGCGGTATCGCGCCCCGTTCTGGGACTCTTTGCCACATGCGGTTGGCCATGGTCCTTTTTCATTTCGCAAGAGGGGCTATCGCCGTGCCTGAAGGTGTATGCTCTACTCAACCTTAGGAATGATCGGGGATGCTGATATGACTGCACATGCACAATGATGGTTAGCGCTGAGCGTAGCAGAACTGATTGCTCCTCACGACTTTTGGCCATAGATCATTGTGGGCCCCGGCCTGCTTCTTAGCGAGGCGGCACAAGTGACGTTGTGGCCCTATCTGCTCCAAGGCAGAAAGCGCCGATCATAAAGGATCGTAGGCTAATGCAGCAGAAAAATCCGTCGACGAGCGTCTCCGGGTTGATGAGTCGTGGTAAGGATTCATGGGCCGGGCCGAGTCTTCGGGCCGGTGAAGCATTGCGGGGATTCATTGCTCCGGATTACAATGTCAACAGGACGGGCAAGAAAGGGTGAAACAACGATGCCTACGCTGAGTCAATTGAGCTCCGAATTTGGAATGCCGGAACCGATCTTACTACAAGAAGCGCTGGAAATGTGGCTGTTTAACAAAATTGCGGAAGTCGACCACAGGATTGCCAAGATATCACAACGATACGGGGCCGCATCACCTGATGATATCGAAGCGTTGATCCGGTCTGGATCAATTGAAGGGCATCCAGCTTGGGAAGATGCGATTCGTTTAGAAGGATTATTGGAATATCGCGGAAAATTGTGGAAACAGGTCGTTGATGCAGGGGGACCGCAGCGTGACAGTTAGTGATGTGGCAGATTTTTGTTTACGACAATTTCCGGACCTCGTGGTTTCTGCATCAATTATTCAAGAGGAACGAACGGTACGTTTGGTTTTGCGAGATGAGAGCTTTGTAGACATCTTCGTTGGACGCACAGGTCGGTATAGCTACCACTGGCAAACGGGCGAAAGGCGCTATCGGTTCAACAATGCTCCCCATTACGATCAGTTCGAAATTGAGACGGCACCCCATCACCTGCATACACCAGATAGTAGTACTGTTGAAGCGAGTGTAGTACGGGCCATTTCCGTAGAAGATATTACGCGAGTTCTGCAATTTGTGGCGCAACGCTTGCCTTAAACATTTGGAACGGTTGTTTGTCCCCGCGACAGGGGACGTTGCATAAATTTCCTCCATTCGGGCTTCGGTAACATTTGCACCCCGCTGATGCGGGGGCTGTTGTCTGTTGTGGGTGTCGCCGCTGGCCGAGTCTCCCGGCAAATGAATCCTCGCAGGGATTCGCGGGCCGGCCCGACTAGACTGGTGTTCGCGGCCCCCGTGGATCACCCTTCGTGGGGATGGGGCGACGCGAAACTGTCACATGATGTTACAGTTTCGTTGCGGAGAAAACCCGTGGCACCCTCAAAAAATTTTTCTCGTGGCCGGCATTTCCTACGCCGCGTATCGCTTTGACTGCTTCTGTATCGTTCTGTACGCTGGTTTGTGGGGATGAAAGTGGGGATGGAGCGGTTTTTTGGGGACGACGTGAAAATAAAAAAACCCTGAAAATGTCTCAGGGCCTCAAAATTTATGGAGCTAACGGAGGGATTTGAACCCACGACCTACGGTTTACGAAACCGTTGCTCTACCAACTGAGCTACGTTAGCAATTCCTTGGTCTATGATACACTTTTTGATGCACAAGTTCAAGAGTTTTAGGCGTTCGCCGAGAGATAGCCGGGTTTCCTTTCCGTCTGCTGTGTGTACTCGAGGAGGCGCTTGGTGGTCTGCTCGGTGGCAATTCCCGTCACAGGAAGATGGACGACCGTCTGAAAGGTTTCCACGCTCTTCTTGACCTCAGGCGTATACACTCCGCTGAGAGCGCCCGAATAGACCCGTGCCAGCCGCAGCAGCCTTTGCAACTCTACCACATCTTGCCCAATTTGTCCGGGATTTAGAGGCCGCCGGATTTTCACCAAGGGGGTCACCCCTTCCACTGTCACCGGCGTGCCGATGCTGACTAAAGCATAGACTTGTTCCACGTCATGATTGTACATGCGGAAACATCCGTGAGAGGCTACGGTCCCTACCGACCAGGGCTTGTTTGTCCCGTGAATTCCGTAAATACCCCACGGTGCCGAAAAGCGGATCCAGCGGGTGCCAAATCCATCCCCCCAAATGGCTTTCTGGGTCACAACGAATTCACCGCGGGGGCTCGGGGTGCCTGGTTTGCCAACGGCCACGGGATACGCATGAAACAACTTGTGGTTGCGGTACAGGTACAATTTGTGCTGCACTACATTGATGACAATGCTGGTGGGCACTTTCGCGTGAACCGTGCGCATACCCCACACCAGGGTGCCGTACCCTGTCACCAAGGCCGCTCCGACCGCCACGAGCACCCAGGCCCATCCCCGGCGCGCGGATAAATGGTTGACGGTTTTCATCGCGCCTCAACCTCCCATGCCGCCCACAGGGTGAATGCCAGCCATAACGCGGCCATGACCTTGGCGGTGGGGAAATCCAGCAGCGCCCACATGCTGCTGGGCCCCACCCAGTCTGTGAAAGTTCCCGCAGGCACAACAGCGACGAGCAGGGCAGGGATACCGTGGACCACAAGGCGAAAGCGGTCTGCACGCAGTTTGATTCCCTGCCGGATGTAGCCGGCGAAGCGGGTGGCCTCCGCCATCCCCAGCACAATCACCGGCCACAGCACCATTTGCCACGACATCCACTCGGGGCGCTCGTCCAGAGGGAGGTCGCGGAATCCCCAAGTCAAAATCACGAGCCCGACAAGCATCAGCACCGACGAGAGCACCATCGTCATTCTCTTCACCATAGCAGTCCACCTCACCTCACTGTATGTCCCAAGCAACCGGTTCATTCCGGACATATGCGTGTGAGGCATGACATACAATAACGGTGGCAAGCCAGAATACATCAGCTTTCGCTAGGGGGAACTGCATTGCGTCCTTTAAGTCTCCTGACACTGATCGGCGGGGCGATCCTGTCGCTGCCCACGATATTTTGGGCCATGGGGATCGACCCAACGCTGATTGCAGTGCTCCATGCCGCGGCAGCGGTGCTCTGCGCGCGACTGCTTTATGTTGTGGCCCGCCACCCCGGGTCCTCTTGGGGAGATGCCGCCTGGGTGGGCGGCTATGCGGGGATTATCGGCGCCACCATGACTCAGTTGCTGTTGCACATGGGTTGGTCCGCACCGCTCAATGTGGCTTTTGGAAACTATGGCGCGTTAGGCGCCGCCATGTTTCGGCTTGACATGCTGTCCGCCTGGTGGCCGTATGTGATGATTTTATGGGGTGGAGCCGTTTACAGCCTCCTAGGAGTGGGGCTGGCGGCATGGGCAAGGTCACGGCGTGGGGTTCTTGCGGCCTGACATCAGCTCTCAGGATTTTGACCGTAGTGGCGGAACTGCTCGCGGACTGCGGCGATTTCTTCCGGACTCAGAATACGGGGCGAGCCCAAAAGGCGCGCCCGGTAATACAATTGGGCCAGCCATTCCCCATCCCGGGCAATTTGGTAAGCATCCGCCAGAGTCGCGGCTGCGGCGAGCAGCCCATGATTGCGGAGCAGGACGACGTGGTGGTCAGGAGCTAGCGCGGCCACAGCATTGCGTGCCAATTCCACGGACCCGTAGGTCGCGTACTCGGCGCAGGCAATGGAGTACTGCCAGGGGGCCAGTTGGTAGTGAACAGGCAGCACTGGCTCACCGCACGCGGCGAATACCGCGGCATATTCCGAGTGGGTGTGGACAATGGCTTGCACGTCTGGCCGGGCGCTGTAAAGGGCCCGGTGCAGAGGCAGTTCCGAAGAAGGGCGGGCCGTGCCCGCTACCCAGTTCCCCGTCGCGAGGTCGACCGCGGCCAGGTCCTCTTCGCCCACTTCGTCAAAGGGTACCCCGGAGGGCGTAATCCACACAGTGTCTCCCATGCGCACGCTCATATTGCCAGACGTTCCAAAGGCCAGGTGATCAGGTGTCATGCGCCGTGAGAAATCAACGAGGGCGCTTTTGGGCATTGATGATTCCCCCCTTCAAAAAATAGGTCAAGATGTTCATTCCTGTCCATTCCCGCTTTTCAGGAGGACCACGGCTCGGTCCGCCGCATTTCGGGGCGATGCCTGGCGGTAGCCGTACGTGATATTATAGTCCGTTTGGCTGCATTAGCGCAGCCCATTCGAGGTGGTCGGCATTTTTGTATGTACCTGTTTTGGATAAAAAAATCCGCATGGCGTGAGCCGTGCGAAAAAGTTATAACAAACTTTTTAAGCGCAAATGGAGCGGAAGACGGGATTCGAACCCGCGACCTTCGGCTTGGGAAGCCGACATTCTACCAACTGAACTACTTCCGCGTCATTTGTTAGGATACCACGTTCGGCCCCAAACTGCAAGCGGGAACGTGCCTAGAACAGCTCCCGGACCGCGATGGTATTCACGCGCTCCCGTCCTACCGAAACGAGGACCAAGGGGACATTGACGAGCTCTGTAATCCGCTCCAGAAAGGCTAACGCCTCTTTCGGCAGATCTTCGAGACGTCTGGCCTGGCTTATTTTTCCTTTCCAGCCGGGAAATGTTTCGTATACCGGCTCGACCTCGGCTAGGACCTCGACACTGTCTGGCAGTTCGTGAATCAGCTCGCCGTGATAGCGGTAGCCGATGCCAATTTTGACTTCAGGAAGGTCGTCGAGCACATCGAGGCGCGTGACGGCCAAGCCCGTCAGCCCATTGACACGCACCGCATGGCGCAGGACCACCGTATCAAGCCAGCCAATGCGGCGCGGCCGTCCTGTGGTCGTGCCGTATTCATGTCCCCGCTCGCGCAAGTCAGCACCGGTCTGGTCTGTCAGCTCGCTGGGAAAGGGGCCGTCTCCGACTCGGCTGGTGTATGCTTTGACCACTCCGTAGACCTGGTTGATCTTGGTGGGGCCAACCCCGGCGCCAATGCAGGCGCCGCCCGCAATCGGGTGGGAGGACGTGACAAAGGGATAGGTGCCGTGGTCGATATCGAGCATGGTTCCCTGCGCGCTTTCAAAGAGGACCCGTTCCTTGTTATCAATCGCGTCATTGATGACGACAGAGGTATTGGCAATGTACGGGCGCATGCGTTCTCCATAGGACAGGTAGAGCTGCAGCAGCTCGTCGTAATCAAAGGGCTCGACATCGTACGCTTTGGAGAGGATGCGGTTCTTCTCGTCCAGGATCCGCTTCAGGCGTGTAGCAAACTGGGCGGGGTAGAACAGGTCAATAACCCGCAGACCGGTGCGTGCTGCCTTGTCCATATACGCTGGCCCAATTCCCCTCAAGGTTGTCCCCAGCTTGTTCACACCCAGCCGGTCTTCCGCCAAAGCGTCCATGCGGGTGTGGTAAGGCATGATCAGGTGCGCCTCGGACGAAATGCGCAGGCGGTCAGTCTGAATCCCGCGGCGGTGCAGGTAGTCTATTTCCTCGAACAGCACGCGCGGGTCAATGACCACGCCATTGGCAATCACACACAGGGTATCCGGGTACAAAATCCCCGAGGGGATCAAGTGGAGGCGGTATTCTTCATCCCCCACCACAACCGTGTGCCCGGCATTGTTCCCGCCCTGATGACGCACGACCACGTTGGCCTGCTGCGCCAGATAATCAATCACTTTGCCTTTTCCTTCGTCGCCCCATTGGGTGCCCACCACGACTACTGCTGACATCTCTCTCGTCCCTTCTTGACTGTAATCCCTCAAACCTCTACAGACGTCGTGTTGAAGAATTTGCCGATATCCCGCTTGAAAAGCAAGTTGACCGTCCCGGTGGGGCCGTTGCGCTGCTTGGCGACGATCAACTCCGTAATATCAGGAGTCGCTGACTCCTTAGTGTAATAGTCTTCCCGGTACAGGAACGCCACTATGTCCGCGTCTTGTTCGATAGCTCCAGATTCTCTGAGATCGGACAGCATGGGACGCTTGTCCGTGCGGCTCTCCACCGCCCGAGACAGTTGGGAAAGGGCCATGACCGGCACATCCAATTCGCGCGCCAAGGCTTTCAGCGAGCGGGAGATGTCGGAAATTTCCTGCTGGCGGTTTTCTGACCGGCGTCCCGACATCAGCTGCATGTAATCAATGATGACGAGCCCGATGTTGTGCTGCACTTTCATTTGCCGCGCCTTGGCCCGCAACTCCAGCGCCGTGATGCCAGGGGTGTCGTCGATGAAGATGGGCGCTTCCCCCAGCCTGCCCAAAGCATGGCTCACCACCGCCCACATGTTGTCATCCATCTCCCCTGTGCGCAGACGCTGCGCGGGCAGTTCCGACTCTGCGCTCAAAAGCCGCAGAGCCAGTTGCTCGCGCGACATTTCCAAGCTGAAGAGAGCCACAGGTGTATGGTCGTGTAGCGCGACGTAACGCGCAAGATTGAGACAGAGCATCGTCTTGCCCATGGAGGGACGCGCGGCGATGATGATGAGATCTGACCGCTGCAGGCCAGCCGTCATACGGTCCAAGTCATGAAACCCGGTAGGCAGTCCGACCAGTTTCCCCTTGTTGGCGTAAAGCACCTCGAGGCGGGTAAACGTCTCGAGCAGCACCTGGTGGAGGCTGACGTAGTCGCGCTGTCCGCTTTGCGCCAACGCAAACAAATCCTTCTGGGCCCGGTCCAGAAGATCCTGAGCGGGCAGTTCATTCTGGTAGGCGTCCGTCACCAGCTTGGTGGACACGGAGATAATGCGCCGGATCACCGCCGACTCTTTGACGATCCGCGCGTAGTATTCCACATGGGCGGCGGTGGGAACCGAGGAGGCCAGTTCCATCAGATAGGCCAGCCCCCCGGCCGCCTCCAACTGCCCCTGCTGGCGCAGTTCGTCTCCGAGCACCACCACATCGAGCGGCTTGGCCTGATTAAACAGACTCATCGCCGCCTCGAAGATGGCGCGGTGCGGTTCATGATAAAAGTCCGCCGGCTGCAAAATCTCAATAGCCTTGGAGGCGGCATCGGGATGGATCAGCATCGCCCCCAGCACGGAGACTTCCGCATCCGGGCTGTGCGGGGGCGTCCGCATTGCTTCTATGCTCACACTAGCACCTCAGCTAACACTTCTTCTACCGTTTTCACGAAGATAATCCGCATGTCGTGAATTCCCGGCGGCACATCTCCCGCATTATCGTGGGGCACCAGCACAGTGGTTAATCCGATCTGGCGGGCGCCAAAGATTTTTTCGGGAATCCCCCCGACAGGCTTCACCCGTCCGGACAGCGACAGTTCCCCGGTCATCGCCACCGTGGGCCGGATCGGTGTCTGGGTCAGCGCGCTGTACACCGCTGCAAAGATGGCCACACCGGCCGATGGGCCGTCAATATTGCCACCGCCCACCACGTTGACATGAACATCATATTGGGTCAGGTCCCGGCCCGTCAATTGCCGCAAGACGGTCGCGGCATTGAATACCGAGTCTTTGGCCATGGAGCCTGCCGTGTCATTGAACCGCCAGCGCCCTTCCCCGTCTTTCAGACTCGGAAAGACTGTCGCTTCAATTTCCAGCACCAGACCCTGGTATCCGGCCACGGCGAGTCCCAGGGAGCGGCCGATCATGGCTTCCTTGATGACCGGAGGTTTGACAGGAATGAGCCGGGAACGGCTGATGACGTCCTTCATAACCCCCGGCAAGATAATTTCCGGGCGTTTTTGAGTGCGCAGGTACGCGACGGAAAATGCATCCGCTACCAGGCCGACGGCCTTGCGCCCTTCCAGGGTATACTGCCCGACCAGATCCACCGCCTGCTCGTCCACGGCCACTTTCAATTTGTCCGCCGCCTGAATCACGATGCGGGCGACGCCTTTCGGGGTCAGTGGTTCAAAGTAAATTTCCGCGCAGCGCGACCGCAGGGCCGGGGAAATATCTTCAGGGCTTCTTGTGGTCGCTCCTATCAGAATAAAGTCGGCCGGCGCCCCCTCGGCGAACAGTTTGTGCACATATTTAGGCACATTCGGGTCTTGCGCATCATAATACGGGGAATCAAAGAAAACCCGTTTATCTTCCAGCACCTTTAGGAGCTTGTTTTGAAGGATCGGGTCCATTTCCCCAATTTCATCGATGAACAGCACTCCGCCGTGACTATCTGTGACCAGACCGGTCTTGGGTTCGGGGATCCCGCTCTCCGCCAGGTCCCTCCGGGCGCCCTGGTAGATCGGGTCGTGCACAGACCCGAGAAGAGGGTTGGTAATTTCTCTCGGATCCCAGCGCAAGGTAGTGCCGTCAGCTTCCACGAACGGCGCTTCGTCGCTAAATGGGCTTTGCGGCAAGGTCCGGGCCAAGCCTAGGACCAAGCGCGCCACTGTGGTTTTGCCCACACCCGGGGGGCCATAGAGCAGGACATGCTGGGGATACGGAGATGCCAGCTTGGCCAACAGACTGTCAATAGCGTCTTCCTGTCCGATCACCTCGTCCAGACTCGCCGGACGCATCACCTCCAGAGCCGACTGCGTCAGCCCGCCCTCGTCAAGCTTGACGAGTTCTGCGAATTTCTTCAGGGTCTCCGGCGACTCCGGGCCCACGTCCTCTTTCAGAATCTGATTGCGGATGTCGCGGACGTAGTCCTCATGCTTCTCCTGCATTTTCTCGGCGATGCGCTTTTCAAGGTCGTCCTCCATCGTCCGCCGAGCAAGGATATCGGCCAGCTCGTCTTCCAAATCATTGAGCAGGGGCCCGATTTGCTTGCGTGTTGGCACATCATTCAACGACGGGTCCTCCCGGACCAGCTTGGCCAGAGCCAGGGCGCGCAGGCCCAGGTCCTCCGACCGCAGATATTTCAGCGCCTGCAGTTTACCGGCCCGCAGAATCAGACGCTCGGGTCCGTAGATCTGCATCAGTATTTCATGCAGGGCCGCCACCCGGCGTTCCAGGGTATTGGCGCGCCGCCGGGTCTTGGGCTCTTGGTCTTTCACATTGTCTGCCATCCTCGACCTCCTTGCCGGTGGGTTATTCTGCCATCACGTGGAGTTCAAATTCCGCCACAATGTCTTGATAGAAGTGACACCGTACGGTGTACGTGCCCAGGTGCCGGATAGGCTCCATCTCGATCTTTTTCCGGTCCATCTTATAGCCGCGGTTCTGGAGGACTGCGGCCACGTCGCTATTGGTTATGGCCCCGAACAGCCGCCCCTGGTCCCCCGTTTTCGCCCGCATGACAAATGTCTGCCCCTTAAGCTCTCGGGCCAGTGTTCTGTACTGGTCCATTTCCTTGTTGTGCTGCGCCACGGCACGGGCCTGCTGCTGCTGGATCTCGAGTTCCCGGGCTTTAGTCGCTTCCGCTGCCAGTCCTTTGGGAATAAGATAATTGCGGCCGTATCCGTCCTTCACTTCAACCACGTCGCCCTTTTTACCGCTTCCCCTCACGTCTTGCAAAAGAATCACGCGCATCAGGTGGGCCTCCTCAGCTTCATAATATAATCACACAGGTTCCATATGCTGTCGTACACACCCAAGATCCCCACCAGAACAAGCCCAATCCACGAAGCCGCCGCCAGAAGGAGCAACAGTCCGACGCGCAGTGGCCTTGAGAGTCCAATCAACTGCCCGAGCTCCCAGAGGACGTTGACTCCCACCACCAGGTAGGCACCCGCCAGGACCACAAACACTTCGGTGAGACCGGCCGGCACATGGCGGTGGAGACTAGACCAGCCTATTGCCAGCAGCACAGCCGTGAAGACTGCCAGTACCCAGCTGGGCATTTTCCAACGGCCAAACAATGGGACTTGGGGCAGAGGCAGCGCCGCTAGATCAGCGAAAAACGCTAGGAGCAGAAAGATAGCAGTGCCTGCCAGCACTTGGTCTGTGAAGAACCCCAGCTGCCAGTACGGGCGAATGAGCACGGCAGGCCATCCCAGCCCGGCGGCGCGTACCATGGCCATCATGGGACTCACACTCCAATTGAGGATAGCAGAGTTTGGGTGGGGATGAAATGCCCACGCCACTATCCATTGGCCCACACCCATGGCCATGACGGTCGCCACCCATCGCCAGGCCGCCGGGCGGTGGGTTTTGTAGGCCCATCCCGTGGCTAGCCATACGGGTGCAGCCGTGGCCGCAAAAAAGCCGTCCCACCCAAGCGCGTGCGGGAATAGAGGAATGCAGAGAACGCTCAGCACGCCAATCGCCGCCGATATGAGCCACCCCCGGCGGATCACAGCGTAGCCGACGCCCAGCGGCATAGCGATCCGGACGGCTGGCTGCCACTGGGGCGCTATCACTAAAAGTCCGGATAAAGTGATAGCGAAAGACACCAGAAAGGCGACTTCCAGCCCCAGTTCCAAACGCCTGAGCACAACGCTGACGGTGTTTTGGCGCTGCGGACTGAGCCATGACTCACCGTGCGGCTCAAGATTCTCCAGCATACTCTTTCACCTGCCCTTGCTAAGTGGTCCAGCGCATCACAGCAGACCTTACCCCCGCCGCTTTCTACAGGCGGCTGAGGATGCAAGCGGATCCGTTAAGAAGAAAAAGAGCACGCTCGGCGTGCTCTTTAGGGCTATTCAATAGTGTATGGCAAGAGAGCCATGTTCCGTGCACGCTTGATGGCCACTGTCATCTGCCGTTGGTGCTTGGCGCAGTTTCCCGAAATTCTCCGGGGGAGAATCTTGCCCCGTTCGGTAACATACCGCCTGAGGCGCGATGCCTCTTTATAGTCAACATGCTCCACTTTATCCACACAAAATCCACAGACTTTTTTCTTCGGCCGCCGGCCGCGTTCTTTACGCATCAAAAGTACCTCCTTCCGGATCTTATTTAAAAAGGAAGGTCATCAGGGAAAGCCACATCGTCCGTCATCCCGACATCTGCCGGAGTGCTTTGACCTTGACCTTCGCGAGGACGATCCAGGAACCTCACGCTATCCGCAACTACCTCGGCCACTTTCCGTTTTGTACCATCCTGGGCTTCATAGCTGCGGATTTGCAGACGGCCTTCCACCGCCACCAAACGTCCTTTAGTCAAGTGGTTGCCCACGGTCTCGCCCAATTTTCTCCACGCCACACAGTCAATGAAGTCCGCTTCCCGCTGACCTTGCTGATTGGCAAAGGGGCGGTCTACCGCCAGAGAAAACGACGCAACCGGCACACCCTGAGGGGTATAGCGCAGCTCAGGGTCACGCGTCAGGCGGCCAATGAGAATAATGCGGTTTAGCATGGAGATCCTCCCTCTCTATTCATCCAAGCGCACGACAATTGAGCGGACAACGTCGTCATGAATTTTGAGCACGCGGGTTATCTCGTTGGAAATATCTCCGGATCCTTCAAAGGTCACAAGCATGTAAAATCCTTCTGTCAGCTTGTCAATGTCATACGCTAATTTGCGGCGTCCCCATTTATCCACTTTGGTAATGGTCGCATTTTGAGCGGTAATGGCCTCGTTGAAGCGGTCGATATCGGCCTGTGTCTGCTCTTCGCCCAAATCGGGCTTTAAAATATACATAAGCTCATACTGAGCCAAACTTTTCACCTCCTCTACGGTCACCCAGCAAACTGGGGGCTCCGTCTTCACCGGAGCAGGGTGGTGCGGGCTTTCACCCAGACAAATTTCATTATACCAAAATTGTCGGGATGGCGCAATCGCCCCGAAATCCGCGCTGTCCGCTACCGCCATCATAGCGCATGACTGTTACCCGCAGCCTGTCCAATTCACGGGGACCCTGGCAAGGGCCGTACTGCGAGGGCAGCAGGGCCCTTGCCAGCCGCTATCCGGCGCTGGTCATGGCCAAATCCAGCAGCTGGCGCATGAGGTAGGGAAAGGGCAGGCCTTGGGCATGGGCCGCTTTCGGGAGAAGTGAATTGGGAGTCATGCCGGGAATTGTATTGACTTCCAGGAGGTAGGGCCCGTCATGGGTCAGAATAAAGTCTGCACGGGAAAAGCCCCGGCACCCGAGAATTTGGTGGGCCCGCACTGCCAGGTCCTGAATGCGGCGGGTGGTTCTGTTATCGATAGGGGCGGGGCAAAGTTCATCAGAGCCTTGGTTGGCATACTTGGAGGCAAAATCAAAAAAGTTTCCAGCGTGGGGCACTATCTCGATGACGGGCAAGGGCTTTACGCTGCCATCCAGTTCTTCCAGCACGGCGCAGGTCAGTTCGCGGCCCGCCAGTTTTTTCTCGATGAGCAGCGGACGCCCGTATGCGACGTTCTGGCGAAGCGCTTCCCGCAAGGCGTCCCGGTCGGGTGCCATGTGAATGCCCACACTGGACCCTCCCTCGTTGGGTTTGACAACCAGGGGGTAGCCGAGGCGGCTTTCAATTTGGGGAATCATCTGGTCGACGGTGTCGCCTGTGATCCGCGGAATGTAAAACTCGGCGGCCAGTGGCAGCCGGTGCCACTGAAAGAGCTCTTTGGCGCGGTGTTTGTTCATCGCCAGAGCTGATGCCAGGGGACCGCTGCCAGTGTAAGGAAGGTGCAAGGTCTCTAAAACGGCCTGCAGGGTGCCGTCCTCGCCGAAACTGCCATGCAGGGCGATGAAAGCCGCATCCATGCTCTCCAGCAGGCGCAGGCCGTCAAGGACCCGGTGGCGGGGGGCAACGGGGTGCCGCATGGCTCCCGGCTGCATCGCTTCGCGCGGCACGTCCCGAGTTTTTTCCCACACGCCATTCTCGTGGATGATCACGGCCTCCACAGTCAGGTCGTTAAAAGTGTTCAAAGCATCCATGACCATGGCCCCGCTGGCCATGGATACGCTGTATTCGGCTGAGGGCCCTCCCATGAGCACTCCGACCCGTGTATTTGTCACGTCGACTCCTCCTTGTGCAATGCATTTCATAACACCTTATTGTATTCAGGCCGAAAGATTTAAGGTCCCGGAGTTTCGGCGGCGGAGCTGACGATCCTCTTGACGGCGCGTTCAAATGTTTTCCGGGGTATCATTACCCGGTGCCCGCATTTCTGGCATTTCAGTCCGAAATCAATGCCGGTGCGGGTGATTATCCACAGTTTATTCCCACAGGGGTGAGGCTTTTTCAGTTCCACGACGTCATTGATCTGGTAGTGCACTGGTCCCATGGCCACTTGTTCCCTTTCCCATTCCGGAGAAATCGAGGTGATTTTCATAAAATGCCTGTGCCACGCATTCCCGGATAATCCGGCCCGCCGCCGCTTGGGTGCTCAGAGTCGACGGCGCGGTAACCGTCCACTCCACGGTGCCGCTTAAGAAGGCGGAGATCCCCACAAGCGCGGCGCCAGGCACCTGCGCCTGCGCGGCGCACACGGCCTGGGTGAGGGCGCTGCGCACGCGGGCTGGATCTTCCCCCGCGGCCTGCGGTATGGTGACAGAGACGCTGACCTGCCCGCGGCTGTGGTTTTTGACCTCTAAGATCAGGCGGTTGGGGACAATAACCGTCTCCCCGGAGAGCCCTGTCAACCGGGTAATGCGGATGCCCACTTCCTGCACGGTGCCTGACAGAGCTAGCGCAGGAAATGTCACCTGGTCGCCCACCCCAAACTGGTCCTCATAGAGCAGAAATATCCCGGTCACGACGTCCTGCACCAGTCCTTGCGCACCGAAACTGATGGCCAAGCCCAGGATGCCAGCCCCGGCAATCAGGGACGTGGTCTGAATCTGAAACCGCCCCAAAATCATTACGAGGACAAAGAAGTCGGTGAGGTACCGCACCACCGATGTGAGCAGGCGGGTGATTGTCGTTTTGCGCTGGCTGTTTCGCGCTCCCCGGCCGGTTTCCATACGCTTGAAAATCCGGCCCACCACGCGCAGGAAAATGCTGGCAGCCAGGATAATTGCCGCCGATTCGGCGGCATCCCACAACAGATGAGGAGGCCAGTGCATCAGAGGAATGTCCCTCCCGGCAGCTTGGCGAGATGTCCGAACCACCCCATCAGGACCATCACCAGCTGGTCGTGCCGCAGGTGCTGTGTCACCGCACTATGGTGGAAGACGGGCAGGGCGAAGAGCAAAGTAATCACCAGTCCGATCAGCACCCCATGTTCGGCAAGTCCGGCGGCAGCCCCTCCCGCTTTGTTGAGAAATCCGGTGACCCGCAGGGTCTTTACGAGGCGGGTGAGGAATTCTCCCACCAGCCGCCCCAGAAATTCCACTGCCCCCACAATAATCAAGAACACCAGCAGCGCAATAAGGGTGTGAATCAGGTCGTCAGCCTGCAGCGTGTACCCCGGTACGCTGGCAGCAGGTCCGGGCAGGATCCGGCGAGCCCACTTGGTGATCGGCAGGGCAGCCATAAGAGATTGAGTCAGCCCCGCCTGGTACTGGGCCGCGATGATAATGCCTGTAATATAGCCGGCGAGACTGAACAATACTGTAATGAGCCCCCGCCGGAGCCCGCTCACCGCACCAATGGCGATGTACAGCAGGATGACAATATCTACCCAGCGCATTTGGCATCCCCCTTCCAATAGTGTTAGAGACGCCGGTGGGAATGTGGCCAAACCATCAGGCCGTACGCGGCGAGCAGAGCCAGCAGCGACGGGTCCACGATTCCGCCGCCCTGCGCGAGCGCGAGCCTTTCGGCAATCCATGCCGCGCCTCCCGCGGCCGCCCCAATCAGCACATCCTGCCCTGCCATCCAGCCTGTCCTGGCGCCCCACAGCAAGAGTCCGGCCTGGCCCGCGGCCGCGGCCAGCAAGAATGTCCCAAAATAGGTCACCACTTCCGGCCAGGAACTTGGTGCATTTTGTCGCCACAGGCTCAGCACAACCACCGGGAGCACGACTGAGACAATAATCCCGAGGACCTTGGCTCCCCAGAAACGTTTCCCCCGCACTATAGTTTACCCCGCGTGAAAAGCCACCAGGCGAGGAGAAGGGCCGCGGCAATCCACAGCCACTGCCTAGACCACACGACCCTGTGCTTGGCAGGAGGAGCGGCTACCGTGCCCTTTTGGGCCAGCTGGCGCTCAGCGCGATTCTTTTCATCCAATTTCCGGGTCTCCAGGCGTTGGGAGCGTTTCAGGTGCGACACCGATGCCCCAATGCGTCCCTGCCGGCGGTAGGCGATGGCCAGATTTCGGTGCGCCGGAGGATATTCAGGGTCGGCCTGCAAAGCCAGGCTATAGTGCTGGATGGCCTCCGTGATTTGGCCCCGCTCCAGATAGATGTTGCCCAGATTGGTCAGCGACGGCACATGCATGCGGTCCTTGGACAGCGCGAACAGGAAGTGCTTTTCGGCGTTGTCCAGCTGTCCCGTTTCAGCGTAAACGACCCCAGCTTTGTTGTAGCCCTCCGGCCGCTCTGGGTACACATCCATTATCCGGTTGAAAATCTCCATAGCCTGTTCGCGTTCCCCGCCGTCCCATGCCTGGGTCCCCTGAATCAGCCACAGTTGTCCCTGGCTGTCCCATGTCGGCGGTTCGGTACCCTGGTTATTACTCACGGCGATTCATTCTCTCCTTGTGGGTGTGATGAATAGCGGCAGCCACAACAGCACCGCTAGTGACCCCATCACCGGATACAGTAATCCCACTAAGGTTTTAAAGCTTAGAGGGGTTAAGAAAATTGTCAACAACAACCACCACAGCCGGGGTTTTCCAAACCGCTGGCCGAGGGCGAATGCTCCGCCAATGCCTGTCGTCATCAGGGCCAGCCACAAGCTGGCCGCGAAGAGAGCGCCTAGCCCTGCGTGGACGCTGTGGGCCGCCGCAAGCATGGGCAAGTCGCCAATCTGGGGCAAGCGCAGCAAGACACTGTGCTCCGCGAAGGCCAGAAGCCCCAAGAGACCGGCCGCTAGTCCGGCAGCCCGCCACGTGGCACGCCCGGACGGCAAGCGCGGGCCCAAGGCCAACAGGACCATCACGGCTGTAAAAAGATTATACGATACATAAAGCACCGCTGACAAAGCCCATGGCGATGACAAAGGTAGGTGCGGCAGCACCTGGCGGCGGGCAGGGTAGAAGAGGGCAACACTTAGGGTGACGAGAATGAGATAGGGAACGACGGCCGAGTTGGCAGCCGTCACCGCCCTCCCGCCGCGGGTGGCAATTCCCACAACCAGTACTAGAGTCAGCAGCTTGCCGGCTAGGGGCGCAATGCCAAAATAACTGAGAGCCGCGCCGCCACCAGCGACCACCACGACGATGCCAATGGCGAGGAAAGCGGCGGTCAGTCCCTCACCCACGGCAGCAGCCCACGGGGGATAAGCAGAGGCTAGCAGGGCGCCGAACTCCCGGGTGCCGCCTCTCCCCCTTTCCAAAGCCAGCCTCCCGATGACCATGAATCCCAGACAGGCCAACGCGATGCCCCATCCTCCCCAATAGCCGAACCGGCTGAAAAACTGCCAAATTTCCTGTCCGCTGGCAAAACCCGCACCGATAACCGTGCCAGTATAAGCCATTGCAACCGCTGCTGATGTGGACCGCATGGATTTCCCCCTTTTCAGTACATCTATGTGGCGAGTTGGATAAAATAGTCATAACAGATATGGGGGGAACCGTGTTGGCAGATACAGCGGGAGTCAACCGCACCGGCGGGTATGCAGATAAGCGCATTCAATATGATGCGCCAGGGGCGGTACTAGAGTTAAGTGGAGCGCTGAAGTGGCTCTGGCGCCGCGAAGGAATTCCCGAGGTCATTGTGTGCATTGGCACGGACCGGTCGACCGGTGACGCGCTGGGCCCCGTGGTGGGCACCAATCTGAGTCTTGCACGGCTTCACCCGATCCGGATTCTGGGAACACTAGAGGAGCCGGTGCACGCGGCTAACTTGGCAGATGTGATCCGCTCCTATCCCTCCATCCTTACCAGCCGGGTGCTGGCCATTGATGCGTCTTTGGGGAAACTGACGGATGTGGGCAACATCACCGCCAGTTTCGGGCCCCTCCGGCCTGGTGCCGGGGTCAACAAGCAGCTGCCCGCCGTGGGCCGCTATCACTTGACGGGTACTGTCAACGTGGGGGGCTTTATGGAATTTTTTGTCTTGCAGAACACCCGCCTCAACCTGGTCATGAAAATGGCCTCATGCATATCCGAGGCGTTTGTGCATAGTTTGGGATTAGGATAGGAGTTCGGGCTGTCCGGGCAGTAAAACTTTTTGCAGCACGCACCGCACCGATGGATAGAGGCCCCAGCCAACGCAACGTACGGTGAACCGAGTAGGGGCGGGTGACTGACCCGCGCCCTCTCACGCCACCCGACGTGCCGTTCGGTATTCGGCGGTTCACTGCCAGCGCAGACGGGTCATTGCATACAGTTTCAGAAGACGTGACAAGCCTTGGGCTCCCAAAAGCCACGGGCCTTTGCGACTGCCCGCGAGCTCGCGCACGCGCCACTCGGGAAGCCCTAAAGCGCGAAGATGATGATACCGTATCTGCTTCCAGTGGGTCCAGATGATGGCCCGAAAGCGGTGGCGAATCCCACGGAGCGGAGTCGGCGTGTTTGCCAAGGCGAAGTAGCCCATCCACCCCGCCAAGGACCAGTTGACCTCCTGAATGCGGTGAAAGAGGGCTCCGCGTGCATGGCGGTCCGTGCCGGCTCGCGACCACGGCGCACACGGCGGAGGGATTCGGCGGCTATGCCAATCCGATATCCTTCACAGTGTTTCAGGAACTTAAAGCCGAGATATGTCCGTCGCGTGAGGCGGTCCCCCACACTCTTCGTAGTGTTGACGGGCAGGGGGAGCATTTGGTCGAGGTATCGGGTCTCTCGGCTGGCGAGATACTCGGCTGTCGTTGTGTGTCTCACGAATCCATGAGTTGCACCACTTTCTGGTAATGTTCGGCCCTTCAGCCGGCGCGGCCCGGATGGCCTAGTATGGCCGCGGCTGACTTTCCTCACGTAACGCGCATCTTGGCTGCGCCTTCCCGCTGAGCGGCACCGCGGGAGACCTTCCCGGATACGAGCGTGTCCGGTCCCTCCCTCTACCGGGTGCCTTTACGTGACGCGCCTGACCGTGTTGGGCTTTGTTCGGTCTTGCGAACTCACCCCCTGCGCCCCGCCTCGGATGCACTGTCCGTTCGTCTAGCCAGATGCTTGCCGCCGGCTTCCTTCAGATTCTTCCTCGCGGTGGACACCCTTGCCTTAGGCTAACGGTTGGAACGGTCATCGCCCGTTCAGGACTTTCACCTTAAAGTACACGCCCATGCTGGGCGCACGAGAAAAGCGCCCTTGTGGGGCGCTTCAAGTGGAAACCTGAGTTAGCGGCTTTTGGGACCGTCTTCGTTTTGGGCCAGCCGCGTGGTCATGGCAAGATCGATAGCCCGCTGCTCTTCCTGACTCAGAGCATAGCGGCTGCCGCGGCCCTTGACCGGCTTGGCGTATAGCCGCACTTCGTTGCGGCCCCACAAGCTGGTGAGGGTAATGCCATCGCCCGTGTCATTGAGCAAGGCCAAGGAAAAAGACAGGTCGGCTCCTGTATCATCAAACGGGTTGAACCGCACCAACCCGAATTTATTGAGGGTCTGGGCTGTTTTCGCTTCCAGGCGCACGATCCGCTCATCAAACGCACCTGCCAGAGCCGAGGCAGTCTGAGCTGCCTCGTGGGTTTTAGCCATCGAGTCTTCCAAATTCACTCCCCCGCCCCGCATCATGCGGACCAGCCGTTTTCTTAGGCGGGCGGCTGATGAAAGCGCCCAGATGGCCAGCACCACCGCAACGATAGCCACTCCGGCGCTGCCTAGCGCGAGCCACTGCAATGGCAGATCAGATATCATTCCAAAAATCCCCCAATCAGAGAAATTCGAGCCCGTGGCCTTTAAGCCACAGGAAAATTACTGGAAACACCAAGGCGGGCAGCAAATTGCCAATCTTTATGGTGCCGTTGTCGAGAATGAAATTTATTCCGATGGCTGCAATCATAATGCCGCCGACAACGGTCACGTCCGTCAGCAAAACCCCTTTGAGCACCGCCGACAAATCTCCGGCCAGCAAAGACAGAACACCCTCGTAGAGGGCGGTCACAATCCCTGCTCCCATGACTCCCCATCCGGCAGCCGACGTGAGAATCACGGCGGTCGTTCCGTCGAGCACGGCCTTTGTGGCTAAAATGGTGAACTTCCCTGTCAGGCCGTCCTGAAATGCGCCTAGAATGGCCATCGCTCCGACATTGAAAATGAGGGTGCCGGCGATAAAGCCCTTAGCGAACCCCGACTGGCCGACGCGGGATTCGGCCCAGACGCCAAATTGTTCGAGGCGTCCGTCCAAGCGCAGAACGGAGCCAGTCCACGCCCCCAGCACCAGCGACAGCAGGGTATTGATAGGGTCAGGGAGGGGCCATGCCATTTTTAGACCAATCAGCACCACAAACAGTCCAATGACTTTTAGGGCCTGTCCCCGGAACTCATGTCCGAGATGCTTGCCCCATAACAACCCGATTAATGATCCGGCAATAATTCCAATTCCATTGACTAATGCACCTAACTCATGTGGCATTGTTCCTTAAGGAACACTCCTTCCTTGGTTCGCCGAATGTTCCTTAAGGAACATTGCCGTTCCTCATTTTGATCATTTTGTGGTGTAATGTTCCTTGAGGAACATTACACCACAAAATCTCCGGCGTCCGGATCAGGTGCGTTCTCCAGCACATCTAAAATACGCTCCAGTTCATCCACGCTCCGGTACGGAATTTCAATCCGGCCCTTTTTCAGGTCGCCGCGCACCCGCACTTTTGTCCCGAATCGCCGCCGCAACTGTTCCTGGGTTCTCTCCAGATGCACATCGACCTTCTGCGGGCGGCTCGCCTTGGCCTCCTGACTCTGGGCCCGCGCCTCCAATTCCCTCACCGTCCACCCCTCAAGGGCACACTTCTCGGCGAGCGCGAGCCGCCGACCAGGATCTTGGGAAAGCAGGAATTTCGCGTGGGCGACACTCAGTGTCTCCTCAGCGATCCACTGCTGAATGGCATCTTCCAGATTCAGCAGCCGCAAATAGTTGGCGATATGCGACCGGGACTTGCCCACTCTCTCACCCAATGCCTCTTGAGTCCATCCCAAGTCCTGAGTCAGCTTAAAATAAGCCCATGACTCTTCCATGGGATTCAAATCCCGCCGCTGCAAATTTTCGACCAGCGCAATTTCCATCGCATCAGGGTCCGACATAGGCCGGATGAGCGCAGGAATCTCCGTCAGCCCTGCCAGCTTGGCCGCCCGGTAGCGCCGCTCACCCGCCACGAGCTGATATCCTCCGGCCACGGGGCGCACCACTACAGGCTGGATAACCCCATGCGTCCGGATGGATTGCGCCAGCTCCTCGAGCTGCTCGCCATCAAACCGCTTCCGCGGCTGAAACGGGTTGGATGCCACCTGATCCAGCGGCACCGCTGCCACCGCCCCAGCATTGCGCCGGTCCCCGCTTCCCAGATCTTCTGCCGCTTTAGGAATCAGCGACGACAAGCCCCGACCGAGCCCCCGGGCTTTAGCCATGCGCAATCACCTCCTGGGCGAGCGCCCGATATCCTTCCGCCCCCCGCGATTTGGGGTCGTAGCGCATGATCGGCAGCCCGTGGCTCGGCGCCTCACTCAAACGCACCGTGCGGGGAATGACCGCGGTATACACTTGAGTCGTGAAATGCTGCCGCACTTCCTCAGCCACCTGCGTCGCCAAATTGGTCCGCCCGTCAAACATCGTGAGCAGGATCCCTTCTAGCGCCAAGGACGGATTCAGCCGGGATTTCACCAGGTCAATCGTGGACAGCAGCTGGGACAAGCCTTCCAAAGCAAAAAATTCACACTGAATGGGAATCATGACCCGGTCAGCAGCGCACAGGGCATTCACGGTCAACAAGCCCAGGGACGGCGGGCAGTCGATAAAAATATAGTCGTAGCGGTCCTTTATAGGCCGCAGAGATTCTTTCAGCCGCATCTCCCGGTGCGATACCTGCGACAGGTCCACTTCCGCCCCAGCCAGGTCCATGGTTGCAGGAACCAAATGCAGACCCACGACATCTGTCGGCATTAATGCTTCCATCAGGGGTTGTCCGTCCAGAATCACATCATAAATCGACACATCAACCGTTTGCTTTTCAATTCCCAGTCCCGTGGTGGTATTTCCTTGCGGGTCAATATCCACCGCAAGCACCCTTTTCCCGGAATCGGCCAGGTATGCGGCAAGATTAATCACCGTGGTCGTTTTGCCGACCCCGCCCTTTTGGTTGGCCACAGCGATGATTCGGCCCATAAAACGGCGCCTCCTGTTGCTTCGGATTCGGTAATGGCTATGGAAAAGGATGCCCGCTGTCCTCAATGCCGGGTTCTTAAACCCCCTACACGCCCTACCACAATTATAAACGATGTGCGCCCCGGCCCGTAAGCCCGTCCACATTCCCGAGCCAGGCCAACACACACTATGTGACGTCCGCGGACAGATGCGGACCACCCCGGCCGTGAGCCCCATGTGTCTGCTCAGACGCTAATTGTGTTCCCCAAGGTAGCGGGCCTTTCGGGGATAGACCACGGGGGTAGGGTGAATTTTTTTAAGGGTGATGATCCGTGAATTTTGATTGACTCCGTAGGGATCCGAAATCTTTGCCACCTCCGCTCCCAGTTTTTTGCAGAGCGATTTGGCGACCCGCACTTCATCAGCCGCCTGTGAGGCGCCTTTCGGGAAAATTCCGAACCCGTCCACGCGGATGAATGGCACGCTCAGTTCGGCCGCCACAGACAAAGGCCCGACCGCCCGGGCCGTGACCAACTCGGCCGCCTCCCGCCATGACGCGTCACTCTGCACCATATCTTCCGCACGTTCTGCAAATACCGTCACGTTCTGCAAATCCAGCGCCCCGCCCATCAACTCCAGATATTCCGCCCGCTTTACCCGCGACTCAATCAGCACCCACTCAATGTCCGGAAACAGAATGGCCAGCACCATACCCGGAAATCCGCCGCCGCTGCCCACATCCACCGCCTCATGCACCAAAGACATATCGATTTCCTGGACGGAACACACCGCATCGAAGATGCCATGCAGCCACAAATCCTCCGCCGTGCGAAATCCCGTCACATTCATTGGCGCATCCAAAAGCAATTGCGTGAGTCTGTTCAGCTGTGGCTCATAGGCACCCTGCTGAATTCGGTCGGCCATATCTGGCCGCACCCACTCGGGAATCTCTATCACGTCATCTTCTCCTTATGCTCTAAACAAGCAAAAACCGCGCTTCAGCGCGGTCTTCCGTCATCTTAATGCGTCGCCTGGGCTCCGCCGCCCGACGCATCTTTAAGCGGCTTGCGCAAAAGCCATGTCGTCTGTCCCAATTGAAACAGGTTGGAAATTACATAGTATACGGACAGCCCCGCCGGAAACCGCGATGCTACATAACCAAACACAATAGGCATCATCCACAGCATCATCTTCTGGCTCTGTTCCATCCCCGGCTGCTGCGGGGTCATCTGCATCGTCTGCTTTTGCATAAAGAACGTGCTGATTGCAACCAGCACCGGCAGGATATACGTCGGATCCGGCTTGGACAAATTCTCCCACACCCAAAATCCGTAGTTGTGATATACATAATGAAACCGTTCCAATACATCGAACAGCCCGTACATCACCGGGATTTGGAGCAGAAGTGGAAGACATCCCGATGCGGGATTAACGCCTTCTTCTTTGTACAGCAATGCCAGTTCCTTCTGCAGCTGCTGCGGATTTCCCTTATGCCGTTTCTGCAGCTCACGCTGTTTCGGTCCCACTTTGGCCATTTTCTGCATGGACCGAGCCTGATACACGCCCAGCGGCAACAGCACCAACCGCACCAGCAGGGTCAACAGGATAATCCCCAACACATAATTATGGGTCCACCCCGTGAACAGGACAAAGGCACCACGGATTATACTCAAAAATCCGCCCCAAATAGCCATTTACAGCCTCCTTAACCAACTATGGGACAGGGTCGTAGCCTCCCTCGTGAAAGGGATGACACCGCAATACACGCTTGACCGCCATATAACCGCCCTTGGGCACCCCATACTTCGATACGGCTTCCACCGCGTATTGCGAGCAGGTTGGCGTATATCGGCAACTGGGGGGAGTCATAGGAGATATATACTTTTGATAGACACGAATAAGCCCAATAACCACCGTCTTCATCAGCATACGCCTGCCTTCGAAATCACAGCCGTTTGTCCATGCACCCGCCCTTGATCAGCAGCCGCCTCATCGACTGCACAAGCCGGTCCCAGTCTTCTGTCAGCACCGGCTTCTTGCCCAGTACAATCACATCTCCGCAGGACGTTATATTTCCCGCAAAAAGTGAAAAAAGTGCACGCATACGGCGACGGATCCTGTTCCTTTTGACCGCAGAGCCCGCTGATCGCTGTGACGTAAAGCCGATGCGTCCTTCTCCGCCGCCATTGGGAAGAATAAACAGGACAATATACCGATCGCCTACCGTGCGTCCAAACTTGAAAACCCGGCCAAACTCGGACCGCCTTTTAAGCCTCTGAAATTTAGCCATTATCAGCCAGCCAAACGCTTGCGGCCTTTTTGGCGACGCCTTTTGATTACCATGCGGCCGGCCTTTGTGGACATGCGTTTTCTGAAACCATGAACTTTAGCCCGGTGTCGACGGTTCGGTTGAAAAGTACGCTTCATAATTTAGTCACCCCCCGACTCTCGCGCAAATGTGGTTTTAATTATAGTCACCCCCGCCCTCAAGGTCAAGAAAGGGATTTTTTCCACAGGCCCTGTTTTGCCTCCCCAGTTCATTGAGAGCCCTGTCCGAATTTGTTATGATAAAACCCACTCCTCCGCGCGCGGGGGCATTCATTATTTATAGGAAAGTTATCAACAATCTGTGGATAACTTTGTGGACTTCTTGTGTATATTAGGGGGAATTGTTTCATGCTGGAAGTCGGTTTAGAAGGTCTGTGGGCGGATACCGTAGCCCGACTGGAAAGCGAGTTATCCACACCAAGTATGGAGACGTGGGTGCGGCAAGTCTTTCCCCTCTCGCTTGATGACGGGGTCCTGGATTTGGCCGTGCCCAGCGATTTTGTCCGCCAGATCATCGCCAGCCGGTATGCTGGGCTGCTCCGCGATGTCTTGACGAAATCTGCCGGGCGTCCCATTGAAGTGCACCTGGTGCTCACTCCCAAATCTTCGGAAAGTGTTTACGAGGAAAAGCCGGTGCCGATTCCGAAGCCCCAGCCGCCGCGGCCTGCTCCGCGCGAACCGGTCGAGCCCGCCGAATCCGAATTTCATACGCGCCTCAATCCAAAGTATGTTTTTGAGGCCTTTGTCGTCGGGGTATCCAATCGGTTTGCCCACGCCGCCTGCCAAGCCGTGGCCGAAATGCCAGCTCGGGCATACAACCCTCTGTTTCTCTATGGCGGGGTCGGTCTGGGCAAAACTCACTTGATGCACGCGATTGGCCACCAAGTTCTGTCATCCAATGCCGATTCGCGCGTCTTGTATGTCTCGTCCGAAAATTTCACCAACGAAATGATTAATGCGATTCGCGATGACAAAATGGTCCGTTTCCGCCAGCGTTACCGCAATATCGATGTCCTCCTGATTGACGATATTCAGTTTGTGGCCGGCAAAGAACGGACCCAAGAAGAATTTTTTCACACCTTTGAGGCCCTGCATGGAGCTCATAAGCAAATCGTCATTTCCAGCGACCGGCCGCCGAAGGACATTCCCACACTGGAAGAACGGCTCCGGTCCCGATTCGAATGGGGGCTCATCAGCGATATTCAACCCCCCGACCTTGAGACCCGCATCGCAATTCTCGCCAAAAAGGCCCAGCTGGAGGACTTGTCAGTCCCCGACAGCGTGCTCCAGTTTATCGCTGCCCGGATCGACACCAACATCCGGGAGCTGGAAGGCGCGCTCATCCGGGTCATGGCCTATGGGTCGATCACGCGGCAAGCGCTCAATGCCGAACTCGCAATGGAAGCTTTGAAGGACGTCATACCGAACTCCCGTCCCAAGGCCATCACAATCCGGCTCATCCAAGAAGAAGTGGCCAAGCACTTTGAAATGCGGGTCGAAGATCTCAAAGCCAAAAAGCGCACCCGGGCGGTGGCTTTTCCCAGACAGGTCGCCATGTACATCTCCAGGCACCTGACCGATGCCAGTTTGCCGCGCATCGGCGAGGAATTTGGCGGCCGCGACCACACGACTGTGATCCACGCGTGCGAAAAAATCGACCGTGAGCGGCGTGAGGATGCCCAGCTTGCCCAAATACTCGACGCCATATCGAAACGGCTCAAATCGCGCTAAAAAGGGTGGGGAAAACCGGTGCACAACTGGGGACTAGAGTGTGGACCATTTGCAGGTAATGCACAGGCGTGGCAACCAACACCAAAACCGTCCCCAATTCTCCCCGTGTCGATTCAGATGTTATGCAGGAATTTTGCCGTCGGATTCCCGCGAACCGTAAGGCTTTGGGGCACTTATCCGGATTATCCCCACCCCTTATTACGACTACGGGAAAAAGATTAAAAAAAAAGACTCATAATCATAACGCACGCTGCTAGCAGCGATTAGCGAGCTCAAGGAGGGTACTTTCATGCGATTCAGCGCGGCCCAAGATCAAACCGCACGGGCTCTACAGCAAGTTGTCCGGGTCATTCAACCGCAAAACACCATGGCCATCCTCACCGGCATTGAACTTAACGCCGATCACGGACGCTTGAGTGTCTCAGCCACTGACCTCTCAAGCCATATTTTGGCTGAAATTCCCTGCGACGTCCAGGAACCAGGCTTCGTCGTTCTCCCCGCATCGACTCTCACCGACCTGATTCAGCGGCTGCCCACGGCCACTTTCGAGTTATCGACGGAAGAAGCCAGCGGCCGCACTACCATCCGCTATGGCCGCAACCGAGCGGTCATCAACGGCTTCGGCCGCGATACCCTTCCCCTGTTCCCTACTTTGGACACGGACCAGGCGCGGATCGAACTGGCCCCTGGCACCCTGGCCACCCTGAGCCGGCAACAGCTCTTCGCCAGCTCCAAAGACGACAGCCGCCCCATTCTCAAAGGCGTCTACGTCAAATTGGGAAACGGACGCTTAGTGATGGTCTCCACCGACGGCAGCCGGCTCTCGCACAGCTGGGTCGCAGTACCCGACTACCGCGGTCCCGAGAAAGAAATTGTGCTCTCGCCCAAAGTGCTTACCGAAGGTTCCCGGCTCAACAGCTCAGAGCCCGTCACGATCACCCTAGGGTCTGGCCTGATCCAACTCGCCGTCCCTGGAGTTGTCTTCACTGCCCGACTCATGGACGGGCAATTCCCGGACTATGACCGCGTCATTCCCCAGGAATTCATCGCCCAGTGCCGAACCCGCGTATCAGAATTCCGAGGTTCAGTCGAACGCGTCAATCTCATTGCTGCAAAAGAGCGCTCTACTCCCCTGCGCCTGCGGCTCGACACCGGCATTATCGAACTCTCAGCGCAAGCCGTGGAAATAGGCCAGGCCCAGGAAACTCTCGAGTGCCAGACCCAAGGGCAGCCCGTAGATATCCTGTTTAACCCTGCCTATATCCTGGACGCTCTCAAGTCCTTCGACGCGGATGAAGCGATTATGGAATTTTCCGGGCTGCAGTCTCCGGCACGCATCATGGAGGCCGAAGGCGCCCAGTACTTCCACATTCTGCTCCCGTTGCGGCAGCTGGTCTAAATGGCCCTTCACTCGCTCGCCGTCAGAGGCTTTCGCAATCTAGGAGATACGGCGCTGGAATTATCGCCACAGCTGACACTCCTTGTGGGACACAACGGACAAGGCAAGACCAATGCCCTGGAAGCGATCCACGTCGCTATGACGGGGGCATCGTTCCGGTCTGCATCCGACCAAGAGATGGTCGGGTGGTCCCGCGATTTCGCTGCGGTGACTGCGGTCCTCAAATCCCCCCCGTCGGGTTTGGTGACCTTGACCCACAAGGTCACCAAACTCCCGCCGCACAAAAAGCACGAGGGGCAGATTTTCCCTGTTGTGATCTTCTCTCCTGACGATGTGCAGCTGTCCAAAGGGTCCCCCAAGGGCCGGCGCCGGTTTTTAGACTGGCTGCTGGCTTCGGTCGACCCCCGCTATCTGCGTCTTTACCGCCAGTACCACCGGGCATTGCTCCAGCGAAACCGCGTGATCAAAGACTCACGGCTTTGGCCAACGCTGCCCGACTTCACCCAAGTGCTCTCAGAATCCGGCCTATATCTCTGGCAGAGGCGCCGGGAAATCCTGACGCAAATCGTCCCTGGCACCCGAGAAATTTTTGCCCAGCTTACCGGACTGACCCTGGACTGCGCCCTGAAGGAAGGCGGTTCGCCTGGAGGCATCACTACGGTGACAGCCTACCAGGATCTCTTGGAAGCCCGCAGAAGCGACGAGCGGCTCCACCAGACAACTCTTGTCGGTCCCCACCGGGACGATTTAACTCTCACTATCAACCAGGTCGCCGCTGCGGACTACGCCTCCCAAGGACAGCACCGGGCCATCGCTCTCAGCCTGAAACTAGCCAGTTACCATGTGCTCGAAAAGGAGACCGGACTGATGCCACTAGTGCTGCTCGACGATGTTTTATCGGAGCTCGACCCCCAAAAAAGATCCCGGCTCCTGACCTTTATCGCCTCCAGCAATCCGCAGACCATCGTGACAGACACTGAGGCCAGAAATTTTGAAAACCTCGAGCCATGGATCTATACTGTCGACCAGGGTCTGTTTACAAGGCGGGTATGATGACGCACAATAGTGAAGAATTGCGCCAAGTGTTGGACAAACTCGTAGAGCAGTACTCACTGCAGCCTGCGAAGTCCTTATGGATCCTCGAAACGAGCTGGCGCACCGTAGCAGGAGACACCGTTGCCAACCGCACGCGCATTTTGGGCTATAAACCCAAGGTGCTGACCATTGCGGTGACCTCATCTTCCTGGTCCCAGCAGTTGCAGTTTTTTATTCCCGAACTCATCACCAAAATCAACATGGAGCTGCACACCGATTTTGTCCAAGAAATCCGCACCCGCGTTAATCTACGGGCGTTTCGTCCAGTCACACGGCTAAGGAGCGCCGGTGAACTGAGCATGCGGGTCGGCAAAATCCGCCCGCGAACCCAGGACTTGGGAGTATTATTGGATCACGTGAAGCACAATTATGAGGATGCCGCAGAGCTGTGGCTGTCGGGTGATTACCAGTCCTGTGCGCGCTGCGGGAGTCCCGTGCTGAAACCCTACGAGCTCTGCAGCATCTGCGCACAAGATCGCCAACCGCAAGCCTGATCGCAGGCGGTAGAGAGGAGCTGTCCGGTGTACTTGCATATTGGCCATGACACGATGATCGAGACGCGAAGCATTGTTGCCATCCTCAACAAGAATCTGATGGACCAGTCTCCCGAGGTCCGTCAGATGGTACACCGGCTGAATGGCGACGGCGCCCTCAGCGGAGATCTATCCGAAGCGAAGACACTCATACTCACCGCAACCGGTATCGTGCTCTCCAGCATTTCGGCCACGACTCTATACAAGCGCGCCGCCAAAGGCGGCGGGGAAGCGGCAGCTGGCATGTGGTATACTGAAATATAGGGCATTTTTGCCTGTGACTAGTGTAAGGAGGATCCACCACTGATGACGGAAGACTCCCGTCCGGGAAGTTACAACGAAGGCGATATTCAGGTACTGGAAGGTCTTGAGGCGGTTCGCAAACGCCCAGGAATGTATATCGGGTCTACGGGCCCGCGGGGTCTCCACCATTTGGTTTATGAAATTGTCGACAACTCCATCGATGAAGCTTTAGCAGGGGTCTGTGATCACATCTGGGTCACGTTGTACCGCGACGGGCGCGTCGGCGTCCGAGACAATGGCCGGGGAGTCCCTACCGGCATGCATCCCAAGGCCGGAATTCCCACTCTGCAGGTCGTGCTGACCCTCTTGCATGCGGGAGGGAAATTTGGCGGCGGCGGGTATAAGGTATCCGGCGGACTGCACGGTGTGGGACTTTCTGTCGTCAACGCGCTCTCCTCGGAACTGACGGCGACCAGCCGCTTTGGCGGCGGTATTTTTGTTCAACACTATTCCAAGGGCAAGCCTCTGGATGGTGTAACCCCAGCCGGCAAGACGGCGGAGACGGGCTTCGAAGTCATTTTCCGTCCGGATGCCGAGATCTTCGAAGATGTTCATTTTTCTTTTGATATTCTAGCCAACCGCATGCGGGAACAAGCCTTTCTCAACGCCGGTGTTTTTTTGTCCCTCGAAGAAGAAGAGACGGGAAGGACCATCCAGTTTCAATTTCAAGGTGGGGTCGTTTCTTTTGTCGAATATCTCAACTTGAGCCGGGAAGTCCTCCACTCTCCTCCCATTTCCTTTTCCGGGGTCAGAGACGGTGTGATGCTGGATGTGGCGCTGCAGTACAATGACACCTACAACGAAACCCTCTTCACCTTTGCCAACACGATCCGCACCCATGAAGGCGGCACCCATGAGGCCGGATTCAAGTCGGCTCTCACCCGAGTCTGCAATGACTATGCCCGCAAACTGGGCATGCTCAAAGAAGCGGACGCCAACCTCTCTGGCGAGGACGTGCGTGAAGGCATCACTGTTATTGTGTCCGTGAAAATGCCAGAACCCCAATTTGAAGGCCAGACTAAAACCAAACTGGGCAACTCGGAAGTGCGGGGCATTACCGAGAGCATCGTGGCAGAAGGCCTCTCGACTTTCTTTGAAGAAAACCCTCAAATCGCCAAGCGCATCCTCGAAAAATCCGTCCAGGCGGCCCGGGCCCGGGAGGCTGCCCGCAAGGCGCGCGAGCTGACCCGCCGCAAAAGTGTGCTGGAATCCTCGGCGCTGCCCGGAAAGCTCACCGACTGCAGCTCGCGTGATCCTAAGGAATCCGAAGTCTATCTGGTCGAGGGCGATTCCGCCGGCGGTTCGGCTAAACAGGGACGGGACCGGCGGTATCAGGCCATCTTGCCCCTGCGCGGAAAAATTCTTAATGTCGAACGCGCTCGCGTAGACAAAATTCTTGCCAACGAGGAAATCCGAGCCATGATTACCGCCATCGGCACCGGCATTGGCGACGAATTCGTCCTGGAAAAGGCACGATACCACCGCATCGTGATCATGACGGACGCGGATGTCGACGGCTCCCATATCCGCACCTTGCTGCTGACTTTTTTTTACCGCTACATGACGCCCCTGATTGAGGCAGGCTATGTTTATATCGCCCAGCCTCCCTTGTATCTGGTCAAAAAGGGAAAGTTCGAGCAGTACCTTTACGACGACGCCGCTCTTGCCCACCTGCAAGAGGAGCTGGGACACGGCAAAGACATCAACATCCAGCGTTATAAAGGACTGGGCGAGATGAATGCGGAGCAGTTGTGGGACACCACCATGAACCCTGAAACCCGCACGCTGCTGCAAGTTGAGCTTGAAGACGCGGTGGCGGCTGACTGGATTTTCGGTGTGCTCATGGGGGAAAAAGTAGAATCCCGCCGGGAGTTCATTCAGGAAAATGCCCACCTTGTCCGGAACCTTGACACCGTAGGATAAAGCGAGGAAACGATAAATGGCTGACATCGGGCATATTCTGCCCATAGATATTCAGGACGAAATGAAGAAGTCGTACATCGACTATGCGATGAGTGTCATCGTGAGCCGGGCGCTGCCCGACGTCCGCGACGGCCTGAAGCCGGTACACCGGCGCATCCTGTACGCGATGAACGAGCTGAGCAACACACCGAGCCACCCATACAAGAAATCGGCCCGTATCGTCGGTGAAGTGCTGGGGCGCTACCATCCCCACGGCGACGTTGCGGTATATGACGCCATGGTGCGCATGGCTCAAGATTTCTCGATCCGGTACCCTCTCGTGGACGGGCACGGCAACTTCGGGTCCATGGACGGCGACTCCCCTGCGGCCATGCGGTACACTGAAGTGCGTTTGTCGCAGATCGCCATGGAGATGCTGGTGGATATCGACAAAGAGACCGTCGACTTCACGCCGAACTTCGACGAGACCACCAATGAACCGCTAGTGCTCCCTGCGCGGATCCCCAACTTGCTGATCAACGGATCGGCTGGCATCGCTGTTGGCATGGCGACCAACATCCCGCCCCACAACCTGGGCGAGATCGTGGATGCTGCCACCTACGTTATCGACCATCCGGAAGCGACCCTAGAAGACCTGTTGCAGTTTGTGCCCGGCCCCGACTTCCCGACGGGCGGCATGATTATGGGCCGCGAAGGGATCCATCAAGCCTACGCCACGGGCCGCGGCATCATTGTCATGCGCGGGATAGCTTCTGTGGAGGAGCCTGAGCAGGGAAGAACCCGTATCGTCATCACCGAAATCCCTTACCAGGTCAACAAGGCACGCCTTCTAGAAAAAATCGCGGACCTGGTCCACGAACACAAAATTGAAGGCATTGCGGACCTCCGGGACGAGTCTGACCGGCACGGGGTTCGCGTTGTCATCGAGATTAAGCGCGACGGCGTGCCGAAGGTCATTCTCAACAAGCTATACAAGTACACGCCCTTGCAGCAGACCTTCGGCATTATTCTGCTGGCGCTGGTCGACAACCGCCCGCAGATTCTCTCCCTCAAGGAGATCTTGCACTACTTTGTGGTCCACCGCCGTGAAATCATTATCCGGCGCACCCAGTTTGACCTGCGCAAGGCAGAGGCCCGCGCCCACATTCTCGAGGGGCTGCGCATAGCCTTGCAGTTTCTGGATGAAGTGATTGCGCTAATCCGGGCTTCCGCCAGTGTGGACCAGGCCCGCAGCGGGCTGATGGAGCGCTTCGGGTTGAGCGAACTGCAGTCCAACGCGATTTTGGAAATGCGGCTGCAGCGTCTGACCCAGCTCGAACGCGAAAAAATTGAAGAAGAGTACCGCCAGATCCAAGCGCTGATTGCGCACTTGCGGGAAATACTTTCCGATGAGCGCCTGGTCTACCAGATCATCAAAGATGACTTGGTGGAGATCAAGGACAAGTACGGGGACCCGCGGCGCAGCCAGATCGGGGCGGCCGTGCGGAGCATGAGCGATGAAGACCTGATTCCCGAGGAAGACATGGTCGTCACCCTCACTCACCGCGGCTACATCAAGCGCTCGCAAACCTCTGTCTACCGGTCCCAGAAGCGCGGGGGCCGCGGGGTGATGGGCAGCACTGTGCGCGAGGACGATTTTATCAACCAGCTGTTTATTGCCTCGACGCATGCTTATCTCTGTTTCTTTACTAACAAGGGGCGCATTTACCGCGTCAAGGTGCATGAAGTGCCGGAAGCGGGACGGCAGGCCAAAGGCATCTCCGTGGCCAATCTGGTGGCCATGGAAGCCGATGAGCGCATTGCTGCGGTGCAGACCCTGCCCCAGAATATTCCCGACGACACTTTCTGGGTGTTCGCTACCAAACAGGGCGTCATCAAGCGCACTGCGCTGGCGGACTATTCAACGTGGCGCGGGGGTGGGGTAATAGCCATCCACCTCGACGAAGACGACGAGCTTATCGGAGTGGAACAGACGGGTGGGCACAGCGATGTGCTGATGGCTACCGCATTCGGCAAAGTTATCCGCTTTGATGAATCCGAAGTGCGGGCGATGGGACGCTCCGCCCATGGGGTCAAAGGCATCCGCCTCACCGATGGGGACAAAGTGGTGTCCCTGGCCGTGGTCAGCGACATGGGCGAACTGCTGCTCCTTACCGAAAAGGGATTTGGAAAGCGCACGGATACCCGCCAGTTCCGCGTGACCGGACGTCATGGCCAGGGCATTTGGGGCATTCGGGTCAACCCCAAGACCGGCAACCTGGTCGGCATTGTGCCGGTAGAAGGCCATGAGCAATGCATGGTGATTTCAAGCGACGGCACCCTCATCCGCATGAATGTGGAAAATGTCTCAAAGCAGGGCCGCGACGCCCGGGGCGTGATGGTCATGCGTCTGGAAAAGGGGCAGACTGTCGCAGCGTTTACCCGGGTCGGAGCAGATGAAGAGAGTGACGATGGAGACGAAACTCGGTAAACTAAGCAGTAACGATCCAGCCATTTTTGACGGATCGCACACCTGTAAGGGAGGACTACACAAAACATGGAAGAAAAACAGGTTGGGACTTTTAACGTAAAGGCTGGATTAGCGGAAATGCTCAAAGGCGGGGTGATTATGGATGTCACCACCCCGGAGCAGGCAGTGATTGCCGAACGAGCGGGAGCTGTGGCCGTCATGGCGCTGGAGAGGGTGCCGGCAGACATCCGCGCAGCGGGCGGAGTGGCCAGAATGGCAGACCCGCGCATCGTCAAGAGCATTGAGGCGGCCGTATCGATTCCAGTCATGGCTAAGGCCCGCATTGGCCATTTTGTGGAAGCTCAGGTGCTGCAGGCGCTGGATGTCGATTATATCGACGAAAGCGAAGTCCTCACCCCCGCCGACCCCCAGTATCACATCAACAAGTGGGACTTTCAGGTGCCATTCGTGTGTGGCGCCCGCGACCTAGGGGAAGCGCTGCGGCGCATTGCGGAAGGCGCGGCGATGCTGCGGACCAAAGGCGAGCCCGGAACAGGCAATGTCGTCGAGGCAGTGCGCCACCTGCGCGCGGTCAATGCGGCGGTCCGGCGCTTGATTTCGACTCCAGACAGCGAACTGCCGGACTTGGCGAAAGAATTGCGGGCCCCCATTGAGCTGGTCCGCCAGGTTAAGGAGATGGGGCGGCTGCCCGTCGTCAACTTCAGCGCTGGCGGCATTGCCAGCCCCTCAGATGCGGCGCTGATGATGCAGCTCGGCGCGGACGGAATCTTTGTGGGATCCGGTATCTTCAAATCCCAGAATCCCGAGGCCATGGCCCGCGCTATTGTCCGTGCCACCTTGCATTTCAACGACCCCAAAATCATAGCGGAAGTCTCGGAAGGCATTGGAGACGGAATGCCGGGTCTGGAAATGGCGACATTGACGCCTGCGGACCGCATGCAGGACCGGGGGATCTAAATGCGCATCGGTGTGCTGGCTATTCAGGGCGACGTGCGGGAGCATAAAAATCATCTGGTCAAAGTCGGCGCCACGCCAGTGGAGGTGCGCACTCTCCAGGACTTTTCCGGTGTCGATGGCCTGATTATCCCCGGAGGGGAAAGCACGACCATCGGGATGCTCATGCAAGAAGAAGGGCTGATTGATGCCATTCGGGCACGGGTGATTAACGACAGTTTTCCTGTCTACGGCACCTGCGCAGGGCTGATTCTTCTTGCCAAAGACGTTGTAGGGCCTTCCCCCGCCCGCATCGGTCTTATGGACATCACTGCCGGCCGCAATGCCTATGGCCGTCAGTTGGCATCGTTCGAGGCAATGGTGCCCGTCCCCTCCTTACCTGGCGCAGACTTCCCCGCCGTGTTCATCCGGGCACCGCAAATTGTGGCGATGGGGCTAGGGGTTGCGGCCTTGGCCGTTTATGACGGCCAGGTCGTGATGGCCGAGGAAGGCTCCCTGCTGGTTTCGGCATTTCATCCCGAAATGAGCGGGGATGTCCGCATCCACCAGTACTTTGTGGATAAGGTGAGGAAAATGCTAGGGGTGCCCCAGTAAAGGCGCCCTAGTCCCGGTTGTCACAGGATCCCCAAAACGGGGATCCTGTCTTTTTTTGAGAAGGCAAAGCTGGGCTGTGGTTGACAAGCCGCAGGCAGTAAGGCAAAATCAAAATGGTTTTGATGACATGGCTAAGTGTGGGACCGTGGAGAAGAACATGGGCTGGAAAACCCTGACAGAAGCCGAAATCTGGTGCAATTCGGCAGGTGGTCTATCCTATTTCCGCTTCTTCCCGTATCCGGCGATGAGTCGGCGGAGCTCGCCGTTAAAGGGCATCAAGCTGGACGCCTGTGCGTCAATTGGGGTGGCACCGCGGGTTGCACTCGTCCCCGAATGTGGGAGGAGTTTTTATTTGCGTGCGATGAAAAGAGGCATAGTGATGAACTCACCAGTCATTTCAGCTATTCAAGCGTCTGAAGACGCTGTGATCCTGCTAGACCAGCGGGAGCTTCCCGGCCGCGTGGAATATCTCACCTGCACCCGGGGCGAGGATGTGATTGAGGCCATCCGGGAGTTAGCGGTGCGCGGGGCACCCGCCATCGGCATCGCTGCGGCTTACGGTTTGTGGCTGTTTGTGAAGAGGGAATCCGGGTCTGCAGATTTCTGGAAGCATGTCGACAAAGCGGTAGCTGCTCTCAAAGGGTCCCGGCCGACAGCAGTCAATTTGGCCTGGGCTCTAGATATGGTTCGAGACCAGATGGCAGGCTTGACCCCTCCGGAAGCGGTGGAAACATGCCGCAACTTTGCGGATATGCTGCTGGCTCAGGACATTGAGATCAATCGCCGGATCGGGGAACGCGGTGCTAGCCTGTTTGAAAGTGTTTCTAGCATTTTGACTCATTGCAACACGGGAGCGCTGGCCACCGGAGGGTACGGAACCGCTTTGGGAGTGATTCGCTCCCTGCACCATGCGGGGCGTCTGCGCGAGGTTTTAGTGGACGAAACCCGGCCGCTTCTGCAAGGAGCGCGCCTGACAGCATGGGAGCTGGAGCAAGAACATATTCCCGCCCGCCTGATTACCGACAGCATGGCCGGCGCCGTGATGGCGCAGAATATGGTGGACGGCGTGATTGTCGGTGCGGACCGGATCGCCGTCAATGGCGACACGGCTAATAAGATTGGCACCTACACTCTCGCCGTGCTGGCGTCGTACCACCATCTCCCGTTTTACATAGCGGCCCCTTTGAGCACCTTTGACCCTTCATCGCACACCGGTGCGGACATCCCGATTGAACTGCGGGCTGAGAGCGAAGTGCGCGGCTTCCGCGGAGCTATTTCCGCCCCGGAGGGATTCCCTGTCTACAATCCGGCTTTTGACGTCACACCGGCAGCCCTCATTACCGCCTTTATCACAGAGCACGGAGTAATTAGGCCACCGTTTGCCGAGAACATATTGGGTCTGCTGGCCAAAACGCCGTGACAGTCAAACTGAACGGGGCGGGAGATCACATCAAGGGTCTGCAGCCCGACACAACGGAAAGGCAGGAGAAGTGGGATGCTGGATATTAAGCGGATACGGCAAGAGCCAGATACCGTCAAGGCCCTTCTTGCCAAAAAACACGTCAAGGTGAACCTGGACACCGTCAAGGAATTGGACCAGAAGAGGCGGCAGGTCACTTTGCAAATCGAGCAGTTGAAAGCGCGGCGCAACCAGTCGTCAGAGGCGGTATCCCAGCGCAAGAAGCGTGGCGAGGATGCAGAAGCGCTGATAGTGGAGACGCGGCAGGTGGGCGAAGAAATCAAAGCCTTGGAGACGTCCCTGGAACCTATAGACAAAGAACTCCAGGACTTCCTGCTGACGGTTCCCAATACTCCGCTGCCGCAGGTCCCTGCTGGCGAGTCGGCTGCTGACAACGTGGAGGCGCACAAATTTGGAACGCCCCCAGTCTTCTCATTTCCGGTGCAGGCGCACTGGGACATTGGCGAGGCACTGGGCATACTAGATTTTGAACGGGCCCGCAAAATCAGCGGTGCGCGGTTCACCGTGCTGGCAGACGGGGGAGCGCGTCTCAGCCGGGCACTGATCAATTTTATGCTGGACCATGCCCGCGCCCGGGGTTATCAGGAAATGGCGACTCCCTATCTGGTTAACGCGGCGTCAATGTTTGGCACGGGTCAGTTCCCGAAATTTGTCGACGATGTGTTTCACGTGGTGCCGCATGATTACTATCTGATACCCACCGCGGAAGTGCCCCTGACCAATCTCTATCGTGATGAGATCATTGCTGCTCCCTTGCCGCTGAAATTCACGGCCTATACCGCGTCTTTCCGTGCGGAAGCAGGAGCCGCTGGCCGGGATACCCGTGGCCTTATCCGCCAGCACCAGTTCGACAAGGTGGAACTCGTGAGGTTCGAAGAACCAGAAAAGTCGGAGGCGGCTTTGCAGCAGATGTTGCGCGATGCAGAATCGGTTCTCGAGGACCTGGGACTTCCCTACCACACCGTCATGCTCTGCGGCGGTGATATGGGGTTCGGACAAGCCTTAACCTATGACATCGAGGTGTGGCTTCCCAGCTACGGCAAATATGTGGAAATTTCTTCTGTCAGCACGATGACGGACTTTCAGGCCCGGCGGGCCGGCATTCGCTACCGCCCCGCCGGCAGCAAGAAAACGGAACTGGTGCATACGTTAAACGGGAGTGCACTGGCGGTAGGCCGCACGATGGCGGCACTGTTGGAAAACTATCAGATGGCCAATGGCCACGTCCAGATTCCCGAGGCCCTGCGGCCCTATATGGGTGGCTTGGACCAGTTGTAGATGGCGCAAGGCTAAGTTTTTCCAATGTTTCCCTCTTTATTTAAGCGGAAAATTGGAGTAAACTATAATTTGTCCTTGGAGGGGTAGCGTAATTGGTAACGCAGTGGTCTTGAAAACCACCGCCTTCGGGCTTGCAGGTTCGAGTCCTGTCCCCTCCGCCATTTTTTTACTGGTATAGACTCCATCCAAATTTTGCAGGCTTGCCTTGCCCGTACAGATTGTGGTATTATAGCCCTTGCGCACGGAGGGATACTCAAGCTGGCCGAAGAGGGCGGTTTGCTAAACCGTTAGTAGGCTTTCAAGCCTAGCGTGGGTTCGAATCCCACTCCCTCCGCCACTTGTAGAAGTGATTAAAACTTGTTATAATTTTAGAGTTGCGCCCGTAGCTCAGCGGATAGAGCGCTTGACTACGAATCAAGAGGTCCCAGGTTCAAATCCCGGCGGGCGCACCAAATTTTTTGAGGCAGGGCAAGGGTTTCCGGGTTTTCAGGTGTGGCGTGAAAATGCAGAAATGCGGGTTTTGCTAACAGATTGCTAACAGAAATTCCTCAACAGGGGCCTACAGGGGCCGATTGGGACCAAAAGATCGCGGCGTATTCCGAGTACGCGGCGATTTTTTATTGTCGGCCGACTCTATTTTTTTGCTGTTAGCAGCCGTGATGGCCCGGTCAATCTCGTAGGCGGCCGCGGCCTGCATTCCGGGCACCATGTGGGAATACAGGTCTCCGACGCTGCTGTGCCCCAGCCGTTCGGAAACGATCTTCGGGTGCACGCCTTGCTGCAACAGCAAGGTGGCATGCGTGTGCCGCAAATCATGCAGGGCGGCCGCGGTGGGCAGACCCGTCAGGTTGGACAGTCCGGCGTGGGCCAAGAGCCGTTGAAACCGTTTGGAGACAGAGTCTGATTGAGCGACGATCCATCTTCTTGGCAAAAAATGAGGCCATAGTCGTGCCAGAGATCGCCGGCCCGGTCTTTCTCCGCCTGCTGTTCTCGCTCGTGCTGCTGCAGCTTCGCCATTAATGAATCTGGAAGCACCACAGCCCGGCGGGAGCGTTTGGTCTTGGGCTGGGAAAACATATTGCCGGCGGGCCCTTTCACCCACGTCTGCTGGATCCGGGCCTCATGATGCGTCCAGTCGAGATCCGTCCAGCGCAGGCCCAGCACTTCGCCGCGGCGCATTCCGGTCAAGAGAAAAACCACCACAGCGTCGGCCGCTTATCCAAAGCCACCTGCGCCAGAAAGCGCGGAAGGGCCTCCGATGACAAAGGGTGCCGCTCTTCTTGAGACAACCGGGGGGGCTTGACCCGCTCCGCCACATTGGCGGGAATCAGGCCAAGCGCCACGGCGTCGGCAAGGGCGGCGTGGGTTGTGGTATGCACGTAGCGGACGGTCCGGGACTTCCGTGTCTCCATCAGTTGCGCGTACAGTACCTGCAAATCCAGGGCGTTCAGTGCCGCGAGCGGTTTGCTTCCATACGCCGCCACCACGTGGCGGCTCATCATCGCATAGCCCTGCCAGGTATTTGCCTGCCCTTGCTGCTTGCGTGTCGCGAGCCACTGCTCAAAGTATTCGGCCACGCTCAATGCCGTGGTCGCGACGTAGTGCCCTGTCCGTAAAGACTCGATCTGTTCGTGCAGCCACGTTTCTGCATCCTTCTTTTTCTCCACGGCGTGCCATTTTTGGCGCCGCTTGCCGGTCTGGGGATCCGGATAATACAGGATTGCGGTCCATTTTTGTCCCCGTTTTATCACGGTCCCGCCCGGTGTAAAGGCATACGCCATCTGTAGTGACCCTCCTTTATGTGATTGTCAAGGTACACTCCTCATCGGCCGCCAAAATTGGCGGACCGTCTTTTATCTTAGCATTCAGTGCGGGGCAGTAGAAGATACGGCTGGAGTAGCGTGGGATTGCCCTATCCACTGCCGCAAGGCTTCGCGAGAAAATCGTAGAGTGCGGCCCAGCCGCACATGGGGGATGGACCCAGACTGGACCAACTCATAAACACGCCAGCGGGAAACCCGTAACAGGCTGGCCACTTCATCTACGGTCAACACGGCCGGAAATGCTTCCCATGAGGAGTTGTTCATATTTTTTGCTCCTTCCTTGAAAAAGTCTCGGGAGAAATCTGCGCCGATTGGGGACAACCTGTGAATAAAAAGTAATCCCTGTGGGCCTGCCATTGAACTTTGCGGGCTATAGCGTCTGGCGGTCAACTTGGAGAGCAGCGCGGAGCCAAAATAATCCCGGATGCTTGAGGTCATCACCCCGACTTTGTCTCGACATTTGCACAAGAATATCGCGGGCTGACCTTGGGCGGCAAGAGCCGGCACAGTGTGTACCCAAAGCTCTTCCTGGTGTTGCCTGGGCAAATTCTGCCACCACGCAATCAACTGCTCGACCTCATTTTCCACTTGCCGCCGGTGATTGTCGGCTTCCTGCTCTTCGCGCTTGGCCTGGGATTAACGAGGCGGCGAGCCGCTCGCGGTCCTGCTGTTTTTTCTCCGCGCTTTTAACCCATTGAGGGCTGTCTACAGCAGACGAAATCCATAAAACCCAGAGGGACGCCTTTATTCCTGACTTGCCCCAGCTTCCACGTCAGCCTGATCCACCATCTCTCTCCTAATCCTCCACCACCGTCAAAATCTCATCCCAATCCAGTCCGGCTCGCCTGGTCCAGTGGCTGCTCCGTGCGCGCGGTACCGTGCGTTGGGAAAGCGACCATCTGCAGATGACGTTGGAGCGGCCCGCGCGCCCCCGGTGGGCCCAAGCGATTGCCGCCCTCCTCATGGAGATCAATGCGCAGGACCCCCGGTACCCGGCGGACCCACGCTATCCGGTCACTTTGCGCGCGGCACGAAAGATGTAATTGTCTAGCAATTTATAACCGGGGAAGTCTGAGACTACGGTCGAACTACTGGGGCAAGGGTGTGCGTTTGGAGCAAGAAAAAGTTCCCATGTCCTATGTGGCGCGCTATTTGCGTCAGACTGGTCTTGCTTATTCCTGAAGACACTGTGCTCCCCCAATAAGTGTAACTCCCCGGGCTGTGATTCAGACGCCGATAATTTGCATGGATTCGGTCCGACCTCGGTTTGTCAGCGCGGACCGCTGGATCGGCTGGAACTGACACCATCAAATCACCGCGAACTATCTTTCTGGATCGCGGGGTGTAGAAAGTTACCCTCTTTTATTATTGGATAATTCTGATTATCTTTGCATCTTGACGGTTGGGGTGAAAAGTCGCGACAATCAACGGTGTTGGACTCGTACAATTCGAGAAAATGGGAAAACCGCGTACTGACTGGAGGTGGATTATGCAGAAATCATCCTTAATCCGAACTAAAATCGCTGGCATCATTAGCGTTGTCGGAGTTTTTTTCGTCAATGCTCTGGGTTTCATTGACCACGACACCAAGTCGGGAATGGGGTGCGGTGCCGACTGGCCTCTGTGCCGGGGAGACTTGGTGCCGTCGTTTACCACTAATGCCGTCATTATTGAATATGTCCACCGGCTGCTCACTTTGGGATTTGTGGCAGCGCTGGCGATATTCCTGGTGGCCATAACCCGCCGCAGCTTGCAAACGCCGGCGTGGACCCGTCTTGTTCGGGTTTTACTGGCTCTTTTAGTGGTTGAGACCATCATTTGCACCGCTGGGGTCTTGTGGAATGTGCCCGGAATCATCATGTCATGGCTCGCGGGAATTGGACTGGCAGCACAAAGTGTGCTGGTGATAATGGTGCTGTGGTTGTGGAAACCGGACCTGTTTGCGAACGGCGCGGGGCCTAAACCCATCCGCTCATCTTCTTTGTGGGTCCTCGTGCTGCTCCTGGCGCTGTATTTGTATTTCGGGGCGTGGCTGTCCTATTCTCCTCCTGCGCACTTATCTCTCCTGTACCGCATCACGGGAGGCATTTTGGTTTTGGGCGCAGCGAGGTGGGTATGGGGCGCAGTAAAACGGGGAGCGTGGCTGGGGACGGCCTTTAGTTTGCTGCCTCTGGCGGCTGCGCCATTTGTCCCTCAATTTGTTACAGGCACGATTCTTGGAGATACGGTGGTGGTTCTCTGGCTCTCATGGTGTACCACTGCTGTCACCTATATTGCTTTGGGAGGCAAGACGGGCAGAGAGCCCCGTATGGTCGACTCTTTTTCGGCTCCGCCCAGGGCCGTGGGGAAGTAGGATGCGGCTGTGTGACAGAAGTCTTCTGTAAAGGGCATAGGTCGGCTGGATGGCCAGCTCTGGACTCCAGTGCCGCCATCCAGCCGATTGGCCTGATCAAGGGAAGTGCGGGTTTTACCAGTCCGGACGCGAACAATCCGGCGCTATGGCCGCAGGTTGCCACATGCCAGAGATGATGCGGCGAGGCGGGCATAAGGCAGCGCCAGCAGGGATGCTGATGCCACCAATGCTGCAGCGCAAATCATGGCCGCAGCAGGTCCGTAAGTGAACGCGACCACACTAGCCAGGGCCATGCCGGCTGGCACCAATACCATGTGGAACATGCTGAGCGCTCCTGCGACCGAACCCATGATATCCGTGGGCACAACCGACTGCCTGACCAGCACTAGTCCTTGAGTCACAGCCCCTGAACCAAATTCAATGGCAGCAGCTCCCAAGACGAAGCCCGCCCAGCCCTGCCAGAGGCTCAGAACGGCCAGACCGGGAGCCATGAGAGCAGGAGCGGCTGCCGCAATGGCCAAGAGGTGACGGCGCAGCCAGCGGGGAATGAAAATCAAGGACAATATCGTTCCCGCCGTCGAAGCCGTAAGACCGAGGCCGATAGCCACCGGTCCGAGGTGAAGGGTCTGCCGCAGATAGAGCAAATATTCGCCGATATAAAAGCTGAATCCAAAGTTGAGCAGACTGGAAAATAGGACCATGCGCCGCAGTACCCGGCGAGACCAGGTGTAAGAGATGCCGAGGGTGAGAGAGCGCAGGGGCCTGCGGCGAGGGCCGGGCGCAGGCCAAGCTTTTTTGGTAAGCAAGAAGATAGTGGAGAGTCCCATGGCGAAACCGCTCGCCAGAAATGTGTGGAACACCCCGGCCGCCAGTAGAATGCCTCCCATCCCACTGGCAAGAAATTGCTGGGCCGGACCAACCGCACTCATCCAGGCATTAACGGCGGGCAAGTCCTCCCGGCGGGAAATTTTGGGAACGATGGCCGGTGACGCGGCGCGGGAAATTACGGCAAAGCCGTTCCAGACAATGACGGCGGCGATAAGCCAAACTAGCCGGTAGGGAGCTCTCAGGACCATGGCAATGGCGCCGGTAAACACTGCAGCCAGCAGATTGCTCCACACGATCAGGCGGATGGGCGGCACGCGATCGGACAGCCAGCCAGCGAGATAACCCGTAAAAACTTGGGTCGCCCGCCCCAAGGTATTGGTATACGCCAGAGCGAGCGCAGGCTGGGGAAATGATGTGGCGACCCACTGAATGGCCAGTGTGCCTATGCCCACGCCATTGGCGCGAACAAACCGGTACAACCAGAAACGCGCGACAGAGGATATCGTTTCATCCAAGCCGGCCTCAGGCCCATTGCCCACCTCTCTCGTCACAGTAAATGGCCGGCTTCAACCAGTGCGGCTGGGGAGTCAGAGCACAGGCAAGTCCGCCAGGAGGCCTTGTGTCATCAGAACGCCGGCTCCTCCAACTCCGCAGCCGCTGTGACCTCGCCGGTATGCAGAATTTCCGCAAATCCTGTCATGGCCGCGCAGGTGGCCCGCTGGATCTCCGCAGCTGAGACGATTGTTCCGCGCAGGCTCAAATTCCGTGTAGCGGTCGCATCATCGATGAACAGGCACCGGTAGCCGCGCTCGCGCGCCTGCCGTGTGGTCGCATCGCAACAGTGATGCGTTTGAAATCCGGTAATGACCACGGTATCCGCGCCCGCGCGGGATAAATAAGCGTCCAGAGGGGTCTGGGTGAAGGCGCCGGGAAAGTGCTTGGTGAGCACAGGCTCCCCGGCTGCAATGTCTAGCTGGGGGTGGATTAGCACACCCGCCGACCTGGCGCGAAACACGGGCGATTGTGGGTCGAGTGCCTCGTGGACCAGGTGTATGACGGGCCAGTTGCGGGCCCGCCAGACTTTTAGCAGACGGTTGATATTGGCCAATGCCTCGGGTCCGCCATCCACAACCCACTGTCCATAAGGCTCAAAATATTCTTGCTGAGCATCAATGACGATCAGTGCTGGCTGCATGATTAAGCCAACTCCTTCCTTTTCCTTCTTAATTGTAACATCCGGACGCCGTTCTGATGGACTTATCCATTTCTGATCATACCTGACCAAATCTGTCGCCATCTTCCTGCTTCATCGCGTCACCGCTTCTTAGGGCGTGCGCCGGTCGTCCACGGGAGGGCGCTCCACAGGCTGTCACCGAGCAGGCCGGCTTACGCCGGAACGGGTTGGAAGCCTCCAACCGAACTCTCGGCCACTGTGCGTAAATTGATCGCCGCATTCACGTCCCGGTCATGGTGCGTGTGGCAACCGGGACACGTCCATTCCCGGACACTGAGCAGCATTTTCGGCACTTGATATCCACAACGGGAACAGATTTTGCTGCTCGGATACCAGCGGCTCACGATGACCACCGTGTTCCCGCGTTGGGCCGCTTTGTATGCGAGTTGCCGACGGAATTCCCCCAAGCCCCTATCGGCAATCGCCCGGGCAAGAGGATGATTTTTGAGCATCCCGGCTACGTTCAGATCCTCAATGG
>DAIDDL010000025.1 GCA_027309085.1 Sulfobacillus sp. | reverse complement strand
ACCCGCTGGCTCTATGCTGGCGGCTTCGGGGCAGGAAGAATCATGAGATCACCAAAGATCACATGATTTATAGCAGATTAAGGACAGATTCCCTCTACCGCCGCTGTTCAATAGAAAGGCGTGAAGTTCCACCCCATAGACCAGGACCAGAAGAGTCCGAGAGCGAGCAGCGGACCGAGTTCAATACCGACGACAAACGCTGCCTGCCAGCGGGAGATGCCCAGCGCCCTGGCCATGTTTCCGATGAGAAATGCCACGGCCGCCATCCCTACCAGCGCCGGTACCCAGACCGTCGACGTCGCTACCGCCGCCAGGGCGGTGGCGGCTATCCACGGCCCTTCCGCCATGAATACCAGTTCAGTGTCTTTCACAGATTTGTACATCCCCAGACTCGCAAGCAAGGCTCCCGCGACCCGCGCCAACACGGCCACAAAGGCGTAGCCGGCGGCGAATACCACGAAGATGCCCAGGACTGTCCGGGTAAGCGCGCGCCCCGCGGGAAGAATACTAAAGAATTGGTAGAGCGATACTAGCACCGCGGTTGCGGTGAGACTCCACCAATATACGTCGTGCATATTCTGGTAGTCGCGGGCCCGGGGCCGGAGCCCTGATCCTCGCCAGGGCGGCCGCCAGGACAGCATCCGGTAGTTCATGGGCCCAGGGAGCAGGCGTTCTTTGCGCATGCCGTTGCCTCCTTTTCGTTTCCGGGGACTGCCGCAGCAATCCCGTTTCAGGATGTCTATGCGGAAATCCGGCGCAATATCCTTATCAGATCATTATAGATTTCTTATAGATATTTTTTAGGATTATTGCTACAATAGGGGTGTCAGAATATCATGACTAACGGAGTGCGATTTGAGGATGTGATGCGGAATGCCGATCCACGGTCCTGACGAGCCGGTGTATACCATTGGCGTGATGGCGCGGCTGGTCGGAGTGTCGTCGCAGATGCTTCGGGTCTGGGAGAGGGAATGCCTGTTAGCCCCTGCCCGCACCGAAACCAATAACCGTCTGTATTCGGAAAATGACTATTACCGCCTGGTCAGGATTCGCGAGCTCACCCAGCAAGGGGTGAATGCTGCAGGGATACGCATGGTTCTGGGCATTACGGAGATTCCGGCGAAGCATTACATAGAACGTACTACGGACGACAAGGAGAGGAAATTGAATTATGGCCAAGGTCGTAGGAATCGATTTGGGAACGACTAACTCCGTTATTGCGGTGATGGAGGGAGGACAGCCGACGGTTATTCTCAATACCGAGGGAAGTCGGTTGACCCCATCAGTGGTAGGGTTTGCCAAGAACGGGGAGCGCCTCGTGGGACAGTTGGCCCGGCGCCAAGCTGTGATGAACCCCGAGAACACGGTATTTTCGATCAAGCGTTTTATCGGGCGCCGGTTTGATGAGGTGTCCCAGGAGCGCGAGCGGGTGCCTTATAAAGTCGTGGAAGGGCCAAACAAGCAAGTCTTAATCGACTTGCCCAATTCCGGCAAAAAGATGACCCCGGAAGAACTCTCGGCGATGATTTTGGGAAAATTGAAGAGCGATGCGGAGAAATATCTGGGAGAGACAGTCACCCAGGCGGTAATTACAGTCCCGGCCTATTTTAACGATGCCGAGCGTCAAGCGACCAAAGATGCCGGAAAGATTGCGGGTCTGGAAGTGCTCCGCATTATCAATGAGCCGACGGCTGCCGCCCTGGCATACGGTCTTGACAAGCAGAAGAACGAGACCATTCTGGTTTGGGACTTGGGTGGAGGAACTTTTGACGTGTCGGTCCTGGAAGTGGGGGACGGCGTTTTTGAAGTGAAATCCACGGCAGGCGACACGCACTTGGGCGGCGACGACTATGACATGAAGCTGGTGGATTATGTTGCAGCCGAGTTCAAGCGCGAGAATGGCATTGACCTGCGTGCAGACCGGCAGGCTCTGCAGCGTCTGATTGAGGCGGCGGAAAAAGCCAAGATCGAGCTCTCATCTGTGACGGAGACCCAAGTCAGCCTGCCGTTCATCACGGCTGACCAGACGGGCCCCAAGCATTTGGAGCTGACCGTGACCCGCGCCAAATTTGAAGAACTGACCAAGGACCTGACCGAGCGCACTGTGATTCCGTTCAAGCAGGCGCTGCAGGATGCGAAACTGTCTGAGAGCCAGATCAATGAAATCATTCTGGTAGGCGGGTCGACCCGGATGCCTGTGATTCAGGAACTGGTTAAGAAGCTGACGGGCAAAGAGCCGAACCGGGGCGTCAACCCCGACGAAGTGGTGGCCATAGGCGCAGCGATTCAAGGAGGCGTGCTGGCCGGGGAAGTCAAGGATGTGATCCTGCTTGATGTTACGCCTCTGTCCCTCGGCATTGAAACAATGGGCGGGGTCTTCACCAAGCTGATTGACCGCAACACGACCATCCCGACCCGAAAGAGCGAGACTTTTACCACCGCGTCCGACAACCAGACTTCGGTGGAGATTCATGTGCTGCAGGGCGAGCGCCCGATGGCTGCAGACAACCGGACCCTGGCCCGTTTCAGCCTGGCGGACATTCCCTCGGCGCCGCGGGGCGTGCCTCAGATTGAGGTGACCTTCGATATCGATGCCAACGGCATTGTCAACGTGTCGGCCAAGGATTTGGGCACGGGCAAGGAACAGCGGATCACCGTGGCAGCGTCCACCCAGCTTTCCAAAGAGGAAGTTGAAAAAATGGTCCGCGAGGCGCAGGACAAGGCGCAGGAAGACGAAGAGCGCCGCCAGCTGGTCGACTTGAAGAACCGTGCGGAGTCGATGGCGTACTCCACCGAAAAGACCATCCGCGACTTGGGCGAGAAGATCGATGCGGCAGACAAAACGCAAGCGGAAGAGGCCATCAAAACCGTGCGGGCGGCCATCGAAAAGAATGACAAGGCGGAGATCGAGTCGACCCTCAGCCAACTGGAAGCGGCCTCCCACAAACTGGCGGAGGCGCTGTACAAGGAGCAGGGCGCGAATCCGCAAGATACCGGCAACCCGCCTCCGGGCGACGGGGCCGCGGGCGCAGGAGATGACGTCATCGACGCGGATTTCCGGCCCACCGAATGATGATAGGGGGAGGACCCGAGACGTTGCTCTCCGGTCCTCCTATTTTCCAGGTGAGGTGAGGGTGGATGGCGGCTCCTAAGGACTATTACAAGATCCTCGACGTGAGCGAATCCGCTGACAAGACGGCAATCAAGGCGGCTTACCGGAAGCTGGCCAGGAAATACCATCCCGATGTTAGCGGTAAAGCTGGGGAGGACAAGTTCAAAGAGATTAACGAAGCCTATGAAGTGCTTTCAGATCCCAAGAAACGCGAAGAGTACGACCAGATGCGCCGCGGCTATGCCAACCGCAAGGCCCGCAGCCAGGGCCCCGGGTATGAACGCGTTTCGTACGATGGAGGTGGATTCGGGGAGTGGGGCAGCATTTTCGAGGATTTATTTTCGCAGTCCGGGGCGGACGTTGGGGGTGCCGCGCGCACAAGGACGCAGAGAGTGCCGGAAGAGAGTGTCACCCTGACCCTGGAACAAGTCGCACGGGGAGTGTCTTTGCCTATTTCCGTATCCGAACCCGTGGTCTGTCCGGTGTGCCACGGCACGGATCCAGACTGCCCCCGCTGCGGGGGGCTGGGACAGGTCATGGAACCGAAAAAGTTCACGGTCAGCATTCCTGCGGGGGTTGAAGCAGGAGCCGTTTTGCGTGTGGGCAACCATGCCCGCCTCCGCGTGGAAGTTGCTCCGCACCCGCGGTTTGCGCGGCAGGGCAGCAACCTTGTGGGGCGTCTGATGGTGCCGGTGCCGCTGGCGGCCACTGGCGGCGAGGTGCCGGTGAAACCCCTGACCGGGGAGCCCGTGATGGTGAAGATCCCAGCCCATACCAACCAGGGCAAGATGCTCCGCTTGCGGGGGATGGGTCTGCCGCAGCGGGGAAGCGAATCCAAAGGGGACCTGCTGCTGGAAGTGACGCTGCGCTTTCCGGAACCCTTTACGGCCTCGGATGATGAGCTGTACCAGCAGCTGTTGAATAACCATTCCGAAAAAGGGGGAGAAGTTCATGCGCCTCGATAAATTGACAGTGAAGTCTCAAGAGGCCTTGTCGGATGCCCAGAATATCGCGCGGGAGATGCAGAATCAGGAGATCACTCCGGATCATCTGCTGGCGGCGCTGCTCAAGCAGACCGACGGGGTGGTGCGGCCCCTGCTGGAAAAAGTGGGGATCCCGCTGCCTTCCCTGGAATCCGGGGTTCAGCGCGAGATCAGCAAACTGCCAAAAATTTCAGGCACCCAGCCCGGCGCCTATATGAGCCAGAGTCTGACCGCCGTGGTGGAGCAGGCCGAGAAAGAGGCGGAGGCCCTTAAAGACGAGTACATCTCCACCGAGCATCTTCTGCTGGCGCTGCTTGAGCAGCCTGGCAGTCCTGCAGGGCGGCTGCTCAAGGAATTCGGGGTGAAGCGGGACACGGTGTTTTCAGCGCTGAAGGATGTGCGCGGACAGGCCCGGGTGACGGACCAGAATCCTGAGGAAAAGTATCAAGCCCTCAGCAAATACAGCAAAGACCTGACGGAACTGGCCCGCCGGGGGAAACTGGACCCCGTGATTGGGCGCGATGAGGAGATCCGGCGTGTCATCCAGGTGCTCTCCCGCCGCACCAAGAACAATCCGGTGCTCATAGGAGAGCCAGGTGTGGGAAAAACCGCCATCGTCGAGGGGCTGGCGCAGAGAATCGTGCAGCAAGATGTGCCTGAGGGTCTCAAGGACAAGAAAGTGCTGGCGCTGGACCTCGGCTCCCTGATTGCCGGCAGCAAATTCCGCGGAGAGTTTGAAGACCGGCTGAAAGCGGTGCTAAAAGAAATTGAGGGCGCCCAGGGCCGCATTATTCTCTTTATAGACGAACTGCACACGATTGTCGGGGCAGGCAAGGCCGAAGGCGCCGTAGACGCGGCCAACCTTCTGAAACCCGCCCTGGCGCGCGGTGAGCTGCGGGCGGTGGGCGCGACGACGTTGGACGAATACCGCCAGTACATTGAAAAGGATGCTGCCCTGGAGCGGCGGTTCCAGCCGGTGTTTGTCGATGAGCCGTCTGTCGAGGACACGATTGCCATCCTGCGCGGCCTGAAGGAGCGCTATGAGCTGCATCACGGTGTGAGAATCCGTGACGGGGCGCTCATTGCCGCAGCCAGGCTGAGCCACCGCTATATCACTGACCGGTTTCTGCCGGACAAAGCCATCGACCTTATTGACGAAGCGGCTTCGCACCTCCGGGTGGAGATGGACAGCATGCCGGAGGAACTGGACGAGCTGGAGCGCCGGCGCCTCCAGCTGGAAATCGAGCGGGAAGCGCTGTCGAAAGAAGATGACGCGGCGTCGAAGACCCGCCTGGTCCAGCTGGAAGAAGAGCTGGCCAATGTGCGCGAGAAGCGCAACGGCCTGATGGCGCGCTGGGAACAGGAAAAGCAGCAGGTGGCGAATGTGAGCCAGGTCAAGCAGCAGATTGAGCAGGCCCGCACGGAGGAGCAGCAGGCCGAGCGCAATGGGGATTTGGGCCGCGCGGCCGAACTGCGCTACGGGAAACTGCTGTCCCTGCAAAAAGAGCTGGAGCAGGCGCACAAAGACCTCCAAGCGTTGGAAGGCTCCGACCGGCTCCTGCGCGAAGAAGTCACTGAGCAGGATGTGGCTCAGATCGTGGGCAAGTGGACAGGAATTCCGGTGAGCCGGCTGCTGGAAGGCGAGCGGGCGAAGCTTGTTGAAATGGAGAAGCGTCTGGGGGAGCGGGTTGTGGGGCAGACTCAAGCCGTGGAGGCCGTCTCCAATGCCGTGAGGCGGGCCCGGGCAGGGCTATCCGACCCGCGCCGGCCGATGGGCTCCTTTCTCTTCCTGGGCCCGACCGGAGTGGGGAAGACCGAACTGGCTAAAGCCTTGGCGGCCTTTCTCTTTGACGACGAGAATGCCTTGGTCCGCATCGACATGTCGGAGTACATGGAGCGCCACACGGTATCGCGGCTGGTGGGAGCCCCTCCCGGCTACGTGGGATATGAAGAGGGCGGGCAGCTAACGGAAGCGGTCAGGCGGCGCCCCTATTCGGTCGTGCTGCTGGACGAAATAGAGAAGGCGCATCCGGAAGTGTTCAATGTGCTGCTGCAGGTGCTCGACGACGGGCGTCTGACTGATGGTCAGGGCCGGACCGTGGATTTTCGCAATACCGTCATCATCATGACCTCCAATCTGGGCAGCCATGTCATTTTGGAGGAGAACGATCCGGAACGGCGCCAGCAGCAGCTGGATGCGGTGCTGCGCGATGCTTTCCGCCCGGAATTTCTCAACCGGATTGACGAGGTGATCACCTTCTCCCGGCTGACGCCCGAAGAGCTGCGCCTCATCGTGCAGGTCAGCCTCAGAGAAATTCAGGACCGCCTGAGAGAACGGGACATCACCCTGTCCGTCAGCGAGCGGGCCTTGGACAATTTGGCGGCCCGAGGGTATGATCCCCAGTATGGGGCGAGGCCGCTGCGCCGCCTCATCCAGCGGGCTATCCAGGATCCTCTGGCTATGAAGATGCTGGACGGGGAGCTGTCCGGGCGCCAGACGGTGAACATTGACGAAGTCAATGGCGAGTTGACCTTTGCCATTGGCACGCCCAAGGAAACACCGGTGTTCTAAACAAAAAGTGGAGGTGAGACGCAGTGTCTGCAACCAAACGGTGGGCGGGCTGGGCTGTCCTGCTGGCGGCCTTGATCTATGCCGGTTTTCTTATTGGCCGCACCGCCCCGGCGCGCCACCCGGAGGCTGCCGCCAAGACGCCGCGCCGCCAGGCGAGCGTTGCCGCGTCGACGCCGCAGTACGGACTAAGCGCGGGACAATTTGCGCCGAACTTCACATTGACCGACACCAAGGGCCAGAGCGTGACCCTGTTGGATTTGCGCGGGCATCCCGTGTGGCTCAATTTTTGGGCCACCTGGTGTCCCTGGTGCAACAAGGAAATCCCCCAGATTGAAAACGTGGAGGACGCGTACGCTGGCCGCATTGACATTTACGGCGTTGACGTGCAGCAGTCCCAGTCTACGGTCGCGCAATACATGGCGGCCAAAGCGGTCAACTATCCAATGCTGCTCGACAGCCAGGGGGCCGTGGCGGCATCGTACGGGGTCCAGGGGCTGCCGATGTCGGTGTTCATCGGCCCGCACGGCAAGATCCGGGCGGTGTACAGCGGGGCGCTTCTGTCCCCAGCCAGCATTGCGCCATACCTGCACAAGCTTTTGGCGCCCTCTTAAAGAAATTTGTGCACCGTGCTTCCCGTGAGCCTCAGGGACAGGAGATAGGCCATGATGGTCAGGCCGACACTGCCCGTGAGGCTCACGGCCTGGGTCAGGTGGTGCGACGATCCCCAAATCCGCCACAGCGCCAGGGTGAGCAGCACGGGTACAGCCGCTGCCAGGGGGCGGGCCAAAATCCGGCCCCAAGGGATGCTGATGCGGCTTAAGCGGGCCAGGCTGACCGCGTTGAACACCATGCTTAAGACGAAGCCGATGCCGATGGCCGCCGGGATTCCGGCCTGAGCCGAATGCGGGTTTACGGTGAACACCCAGATCAAAGCGATCTCGATCACGCTGGCCACCAGGTCGTTGCGCATGGGAATGTCAGTCCGTCCCAGGCCCCTGAGCGCCCCCGACAGGGTGATGTCAAAGTACAGGAAGAACCCGCCGAGAACCAGAGGGTAGAATACCGCCGGGGAGATATGGGCGTGAAAGAAGAGGTCGTCGAGCTTCACGCCCAAGGCGAGGAGGAGGATGGTCACCGGGACGGTAAACAGTGCCGTGGCCTCAAGACCTTCCATCAGCGAATCCCGAATTCCCTGGGTATCCTGGGCCGCATGCTTGTGGGCCATGACGGGCACCAGATTGGTCGACAGGGAGAGGGTCAGGGCCGTGGGGAAGAAAATGAGGGGCAGGGCCATTCCGGTCAGCTGCCCGAAATAGCGGATGGCCAGGTAGGAGTTCATTCCCGCGGCCTCCAGGCGCAGGGGAATCAGAACCGCTTCGACGACTCCCACCAGGGAGGAGAGCAGGCGGCTGAAGGTGACAGGCAGGGACAGCCGCAAAATATCGCGGACGCCCGTACGGTGGCGGGCCTGCGGCATGTTCGGCGCGTAGGCCCGGATATAGGCGAGCCCGAGAATCACCAGACTGACGCCTTCCCCCAGGGGGATGAGCGCCACCGCGACCAGGGGCGCATTGTGAAAAGCCTGGCGCCCGAGAAAATTCAGGATCGTATACAGGATCACCACGCGGATCAATTGCTCGGACACTTGGGACACGGCTGGGTAGGCCAGCTGCTGGATGCCCACAAAGTACCCGCGCAGGACAGCGGAAAATCCCACCGCCAGGAGGGCTGGCGCAATCGTCATGATGAGGGGGACAAACCGGGGGTCGTGATATAGCGCCAGCGCCAGAGGCTTGGCCAGAAGGGTGACCATGACAATGAGGGGGAGACTGACGGCCGTCACGATCACGAGCGCGAGGCGCATCAACAGCCGCGGGTTGGTTTGGTCTTCCGCAATCAGCTGGGATACCGCGACGGGGGTCCCGGCCATCGCCAGGGTAACCAGCGCGATGTAAAAGGGGAAGATCATCTGGAAGAACCCCAGGCCTTCAGCACCCAAAAACCTGGCCAGGAGCACGCGGTAGATCAGACCCAGACCCCTGGACGCAACGGCAGCTCCGGTTAACGTTAGTGTGCCCCACCACAAGGAGCGTCTCTTGCGCATGTCCATCCCTCCCCTTAGATGTATGAGTCAAGCCGCGGGAATTTGCCTCAGCTTGGAGCTTTTGGATTGGGGACTGGTCCGTTTTAGAAGTTTTGCGCGCAATGTGCTATAAAAATAGGCAGGCCACAGCAGGGAAAGAGGGCTTTAAAGAGAGTGCGCCGGAAATTTTGGCAGATGGCCTTGGTGGGGTTGATAGGGATCGGCTGGGCGGCGTGGCGCGTGGCGCCGCCCCGGTTTTTGCTGCCCGCAGGGCATCTGAGCCTGACCTACTACCCCTACAGCTTTCTGCACAGCAGCTATTCTGATGTCGTGGCGCTGTACACCTCCCGGCACCTGTACGAGCATGCGCTGCCGTATTTTCAAAACGTCATTGAGTATCCGGTTCTCATCGGGCTCTATATGTGGGCGATGGCCTGGCTTCCGGGCTTTTGGGGGTACTTTGCCGGCTCCTCGGCAGGGCTGATGCTGGCGTTTGTGGGAGCCTTGTATGTTCTGAGGCAGGGGACGGGGGACAGGGCTGCCTGGTGGTTTGCCCTGTCCCCTCTTTTAGTGGTCTACGGCCTGCTGAACTGGGACCTCCTGGGGATTGCCACCTGGGGTCTGGCGGCGCTGGCCTGGCGCCGGGAACGGTTCGGCCAGGCTGGGCTGTACCTCGGTCTGGGCACCGTGACAAAATTCTTCCCGGTGGTGCTGGTCCCCTACATGCTGCTGGCGCTGACGGTGAATGGCGCCAGGAGGGGGCGCCGGGTATTTCTCGGCAGGTTTGCCCTCGGTGCTGTGGGCATCAATTTGCCGTTCGCTCTGCTGGCAAGGCCGGGCTGGTCTGAGTTTTTTACTTACAACAGTGGCCGCGGCCCAGTGCCTGGGGTGTATCAGTGGATCTGTGCGCAAGGTCTTGCGCACATCGACACCATCAATGGCCTGAGTCTCGCCCTGACACTGGGGGGCGGCCTGGTGCTGCTTTGGGCCGTCTGGAAGGGGCATTTGGAAGCGCTCGGGGCGGGCACGGCCGCGCTGGTTTGGTGGCTGTTGTGCAACAAAGTCTACAGTCCCCAATATATGCTGTGGGTTTACTACGCCCTGTTGTGGGTGGACGTGAACCCCCTCCTTCTCACCGCCGTGAATGTGGCTGGACTGCTCGATTTCTTTCTGGCCATGCGCTGGCTGGCGCTGGGCACAACCGGGAACCCCTTTCTGGGACGGTTTGCGCAAATGGTGCCGGCCCCCGTCATCGCCTTTCGGGACCTCACCTTGCTGGCCGCGGCGGCGCTGGCAGGCCGCGGGCAAAAGCGGGTGGGGGCCTTAACGCATAAACCCCGGTGAGGGCGTGCAGTCTAATGCCCGAGGAGAGGGGGCGCCCTATGGCCGATTTTCAACCCATTCGGGTTGTCACGGATATGGCGATTGAAGCGCGTGACATTGTCCGCGGAGAAGCCCACGAAGAAGTGCCTGGCGTGCGCGTCGAAAAAGATGGCGACCAGCAGATTGAAATCACCCGGGTCGAGATCTTCAACAGCCAAGGGGCCCACTTGATGGGGAAGCCCGAAGGACACTATATCACGCTCGACGTTCCGGGTTTTAAGGACCGCGATGCAGGAGTGAGGGCAGCCCTGGTGGATGTGTTGTCCGACCAGCTGAAAACGCTGATTCCGGAGGACTTGGCGAAAAGCGTGCTGGTGGTGGGGCTGGGCAACTGGAATGCGACTCCCGATGCCTTGGGACCCCGCGTGGTCGAGCGCCTTCTGGTGACCCGCCACCTGAGCGAACTGGTGCCCGAGGATGTCCGGGAGCGGATGCGGCCGGTGGCCGCGGTGGCTCCGGGGGTGCTGGGTACGACCGGCATCGAAACCCTGGACATGATCAAGGGCATTGTGGCCCAGGCCCACCCGGATTTGGTTATCGCCGTGGACGCCCTGGCCGCCCGCAGCTTGGACCGGCTGCTGGGGAGTGTGCAAATTGCCGACACCGGGATTCACCCGGGTTCGGGGGTGGGCAACAAGAGGCAGGGGCTCAGTCACGAGTCTGTGGGGGTGCCGGTTACAGCCATCGGGGTGTGCACCGTGGTGCAGGCGATGAGCATTGCCCAGGAAGCCACCCACATGCTGGTGCAGCAGCTGGCCGATGACGCCAAGTTTTACAAGATCCTGCAGGAAATGGGAGAGCCCAGCCAGAATGCCCTCATGGAAGAGGTGCTGGGAGACCGGCTGGGAGGGCTGATGGTGACTCCCAAAGAAATCGACCTGCTGATCAATGATATGGCCGACGTGCTCGCGGAGGCGCTCAACCGCGCGCTGCAGCCCCGGCTCGACCGCAGTGAGTGGGCCTAGTCCTGCCGGACTTGGGCCCAGCGCGCCTGGCTCTGGTGCAAGATGGGAGAGAGCTGCCGGCTGAGCGGGCTGGAGCGCAAGACGTGCAGGAAGGCGTCGAGCCACGGCGTGTCGAGATCCCCCGGCGCGCACACCCATTCATAAGACTCCGCTGACCAGGGCTCGAACTGGAGCCCGTAGAGGGCCGCCAAACTGCCCAGGGACACTCCCTGAGCGTCGTCTTGCCGAGCGAGGGCCTCAATGAGTTGCAAGTGGGACGGCCAGTGCCGGATGGGCCGTCCCTCAAGCCCCTGCCGGCGCCACAGCGCATAAGCTTCACTGCCGGGCTCCCTCAGGAACCATCCGCCGCTTTTCCCAGTCCGCGGGTGAAACACCCGCCCCTCCTCCCAGTCCAGATAGCCAATATAGGCCCACGGGCCCCCGCTGCCAGCCAGCTGATTGTAGCGGCCCGTGGGGGGGTCAAAAAGGTGGCTGCCAGCCAGGTGGACATAGCCCGCCTCCAGCGCAGCCACAGCCTTGGTGCTCGACAAAGAAAATGGGATGACCCGGTAGGGCGCCTCGGCTGCGCCAAAGGCGCGGGCAAGCCAGGGCAGAAAGGGATCGCAGCCCGCCACGAAGATCTGGGTCAGGGGGGACAGTGAATCGACCCATCGGATCTGCCCCGCTTTTTCGTCCCACCAGCCATTGCTGAAGTCCCGGGTCAGGGTCTCCAGTGCCGGCGCGACAATCATGCGGCCCTGGATCACCGCCGAGACGACGGGTCCGGAATGGCCTGGCTTCCCCGGCCACCAGTGCCACCCGGGTTCCCGGGACCCAAGGGTCTCGGCGGCCGCGTCCAGTGAGATGGCCAGCAGCTCGCGCAGGCGGGCCATAAGCTCGAAGGACGGCGATAATTTGCCCTGCTCCAGATGAATAATGGTCTGGCGGGCGACGCCGAGATGCTGGGCGAGCTGGGCCTGGGTCAGGTGCTTTTCCAGCCGGTGGGTGCGGATGAGCGTGCCGATGGTCAAGGCCATTCCTCCTGACTGTCTAAAGAATAGGGGACGGTGGCGGCAGCGATGAGCGTAATGGCCCTTGCACGGTCCACGGGGGACGCCGCCACGCCCTGCCAGGAGACGGTATTTCCCTGGCGTTTGACGGACCACCGCCTCTCGAGCGGACCCGGACCGGGAAGACTGTGCACATCGGCTTCGAGCACCAGTCCAAGACCGGGGTAAGCCCCGATGAGAGTCCGGGCGGGGTGGATGAGTATGTGCCGGCCGTCCCCCGCCGGGAAACTTCCGCAGTATCCTAGAAACCTCGCCATGGCAGGGTTGTCTGGGCTTTGCAGCAGCAAGTCGGGAGTCTTGGCCGCAAAGATCTTGCCCTCCTGGATGACCGTCACCGTGTCGCTGAACTGCAGCGCTTCGGACAGCTGGTGCGTGGAAAACACAATCCACGGCGCGGGCCGCGCGCGCCCGAGCCACTGCATGATGCGCCGGCGCTGATTCTGGTCAACCTGCGACAGCGATTCATCAAGCAGCAGCACCGTTTGGTCAGCTGCCAACGCCCGTGCCAGTGCGACCTGCTGCTGCTGGCCTCCTGACAGTTCTTTGGGAAATCTGGACAGCAGGGCGCTCACATCAAGGACAGGGGGAGCCAGCGAGCTTTTTCCTGGCTGAATCCAGGCAATTTGGGAGGCAATGGTCTTGAACGGCACCAAACTGGGATGCTGGGGCACATAAGCGACAGGCCTCCGGTATGGGGGCAGGGGCTTTGAAGCGATCGCCTGCCAGCGGCTCCCGTCCAGAGTGACGGCGGGCCCGGGCCCGCCTAATCCCGCCAGATGCCGCAGCAAAGTGGTCTTCCCGCTGCCGGAAGGGCCCATCAGGGCGTGGACTCCCCGGGGCCAGTCCACTTCTCCCTGCAGGAACCCCCCGGGGCCGAAATGGGCTCTGAGGCTCATGGCGTGCGCCCCTGCCGCCATGTCAGAAGCCCCGGCAGCGGCAGGCCGATCAGGACCAGCCACAGCGCCAGAGACAGCGCCTGGGGCAGTCCGGTCTCCTCAATCGTTATCCAAATCTGCACAGGCAGCGCCGTAGGGTGGTAGGCGACCACCACGGGCGCCCCGAAGGCTCCCACAATCCGGGCCCAGGCCATGGCCGTGGCCGTAATCAACCCCGGCCGCGAGGCTGGCCACAAGACAAATCGAAAAGTCTGCCAGGGGGTCTTGTGGAGCGCCCAGGCATCTTCTTCCCAAGCCCGGGGAATTGCGTTGACCGCGCTCCAGGCCGTGAGCACAAAATACGGCATGGCTTCGTAGATCTCGGCGAGTATCAGAGCAAAGAAGCTATTGGAGGCGGCATGCACGCTGTTGAGCCACTGTCCCGCCCAGGTCGCCGGGGCCAGCACATAGGCCAGAACCAGTCCCAGAACCAGCGGCGGCATGAGCAGGGCCAGCACCAGGATCACCCCGGCCGCCCGCCTCACCGCTGGCGACGGCACATACCGGAGCCAGTAGGCGGCAGGCAGGCCCACTGCGAAAATAACGAGCATGGACACCGCCCCGGACAGGGCGGTCACCTCTAGGGAGCGCAAGGCCCCCGGCGATTGCAAAGCGGAAGGGAAGTGCCTGGCCCCCTCAGTGAGCAAGATTAGCACAGGGAGCGCCGCCATGACCAATGTCAGGACGGTTATCAGTCCACCTGCGCGCTTAAGCATGGGCCAGAGCGTGCTGCAAGGGGCTCGGCATGTTCTTGGCCGCGCCCAGCACTTTGGGTGCAAACACCTGGTAGCCAGCCTTTTGGAAGGCCGCCTGGCCTTTCGGGGAAATCAGGAACTCAATGAATGCCACGGCGTTTTTGGCTCCCCGGCGGCCCACTGCGGTAACATCGACCGTCAGGGGAGTCCCCGTGACAACGCTGCCGCTGGACAAAGTGAGGTGGGCCGACTGGTAAACCCCGGCCTCAGCGGGACTGGAAAAATTCAGGGAGGCGGGCAGGGGGATATAGTCCAGATGCCGTTCCTGGGCCTCAGACAAAAACGCGCTGGAGGCATCCAGCCCTCCGGTCTGCAGCAGAGACAGAACCCCCTCTTCCGTGTAAATTTCGGGCCCGCTGGTCAGGGGACCCAATATGCGGGACACAGTCCCCGCAGGCAGGTGATATTGTTTTTGGGCCAGTTCGACCATCATCACAAAGGCTTGTCCCTGGGGATCCGTATTGGGGTTGGTGCGTCCCAGCTTGAATCCTGGCTGGGCCATAATCTGAAACACATCCTGCACAGGCTTGCGGCCTTCGCGGATGAGATCCAGTTGGGCCGCGTAGCGCGAATGGGGGCTGAATGCGATGACCAGCGGACTTGCTGCGATCTCCAGCGCCCACGACGTCTGGCGGGGCTCGAGGATTTTAATGGGGGCATAGCCGATGCTTTCAAACACATTGGCCGGAATGCTGCCAGCCGCGATTTCGTGGGCAATGCCAAATGACCCCCCACCCTGTCCCTGATAGGGAATCCCTGTGCCACGCTGAAAAGCCGGGCCAATAATCTGGTTGTTCAACAGCTCCAGAGAGCCCGCGTAGGCCACGTGAACCGGTGCAGCGGGAGGAGTCTGGGCCGACTGCCCGCAGCCTCCCAAGAGTCCTGCGAGAACAATCGAAGCCATGGACGGCAGTCCGTAGCGCATGATCCACTCTCCTATGTCATTATTTCATAACATGATATGTTATTATACCGTAACATATAGAGAAAAAATGGACGGGGTTCCCGTCCATTTTTTAATTGCTACGATAGAGTCCGGATTTTACCGGCTAGTGCGCCCAGCCATGCTCTGCTCGGCCATTTCAATCATTTTGCGCACCATGTGGCCGCCTACCGCGCCGCATTGGCGCGCGGGCACTTCACCCCAGTAGCCGTCGTCGACACCCTGCACGCCCAGTTCGTGAGCGACTTCGTACTTGAACTGGTCAAGGGCTTTCTGCGCTCCCTGGACCATAGCCCGGTTGCCTGTGTTGCTTCCTCGTGCCATCTGTTTTCACCTCCTTGTTTGTGTGGTGAGGTTAGTATGACTCCCCACGGGCTTTTTACTCCGGTAACCTTTGGCAACTCACTTGTGAATCTTTTCAATCCCCGAGAAAAAATCATGGCATCATCTTCTCAGCGCACAGGGGCGCGGGATCTTTTCGCAGGCGCCCTATTGGCGCGCTCGGGGCTGGGGCTGCCCCCGCCCCCTCCCCGCATGTTTTTGGGCAGCATCAGTTTCTCATTAATGAAAAACCACGACAGCACAGCCGTGATAGCGGCCAGCAGGGCGGCTCCCCAAAACGTCAGGTAGCGGTGGGTCATGGCCATCGCAAAAATCGGGGGCCCCATGGCAACCCCGAAAAATCTGACACTGCCATACAGGCTGGTCACCACCCCGCGTTCTTTGGAGGTGGTCGCACTGGTCACCAGGGTATTGATGGAGGGCAGCACGCTGCCTGTCCCAATCCCCTGAAAGACGAGCACGCCGATGGCCAGATAGGGGTTGGTGGTGGCAAAAAATGGCTCAACCACCATAGCGGCGGCAATGAGGCCCATCCCGATGACCACAATGGGCCGCGACCACTGTGCCAGCCTTTTCTGGAGCAGGGTGCCGGAGACATACGACATCACCGCTGAGGCCAGCACAGGTATGGCAATGATGAGCCCGCGGGTGAACTCGCCATAGCCAAAATTCTTTTCCAAAATATCCGCCAGGTAGCTCAGCACGCCAAAGAGCACGAACAAGACCACAGCACCGCCCAAAAATGTGGTGAGGATGGACGCGGACTTGGTTCTGAAGGTGGTGGCCAGCCCGTGCCAATATTCTCCCATGCCGCCCGCAGCGGTCTGGTTCTTCGGCTCCCGGATCAAGAACCAGATTCCGGCCGCTATCGGGAACGATAGCAGTCCGTACACGAAAAAAGGCGCAAACCAGATGATCAGGGCCAAAGCAGACCCGGCAATAGGGGAAATCACTTTGCCCAGCCCGTTGGCGGCCTCCAGGGTACCCAAGGCGGCGGCCCGCTTTTCAGACTGGAACATGTCGCCCGCCACTGCCATGGCGAGCTGGTAGGTGCCGCCGGCGCCGATGCCCTGCAGCAGCCGGAATCCCATGATCCAGGCATACGGGTGGGGAAACACCCAGGCCGATATCCCGGCTCCCAGCCCGGCAATGCCGTACACCAAAAGCGCGGGAGTCATGATGACCCGGCGGCCTATGTGGTCCGACAAGGCTCCTGCGAAGGGGATAATGATTCCGGCCGGAATCGAGAAGATGGTGATCAGCAGGCCCACCTGAAACAGGGTCAGGTGCATGACCTTCATCATTTTCGGCAACACCGGAATGAGCATGGAGTTGCCGAGCACCATAATAAACGGGACTGTCGACAAGACCCAGAGTTTCCCGTTATGGGACTTGAGGTCCTGCTGCTTCGACATTCCTTCACTGTTACCGTGTTGAGCGCGCTTTATCATGCCGCTGCCTCCATTTCCTCAAATCAATGCTGCATCTTTTAAGATGTCCTTTTTCGGGGCCGCGGATGACATCAAATTATTTGAATCACCTCCAGGTTTTGCCGTGAATATCGTGGCAGGGAACGGCACAACAAAATGGGAGGCCCGACACATGAGCAAACAGGATAAAGCGTGGTTTGACATCCTGGATTTTCCGCATCCGGACCGGACAGAAAAGCCGCGGCAGCGCGGCGTCACCATGGTGATCGATAAGGGCTTGGGTCTGACGGATACCAGAGACCTCATGGAATTGGCCAGCGATTATGTGGATCAGGTGAAATTGACATTTGGCACTTCCGCATTCTATAAAACACGGCTCTTGCGGCAAAAAATTGAGCTGATCAAGTCCTATGGCGTCGACATCTTTCCCGGCGGCACTTTTTTGGAGCTGGCGCTCTTGCAGGGCCGCATTGTGGAATATTTCGACAGAGCCCGGGAACTGGGATTTACCGGCGTCGAGGTGTCTGACGGCACGATTGACCTGGATGAGGAGACCCGGTTCTCCACCATCCAGCTGGCCCGCGCCTATGGATTCGGGCTCGTCATCAGCGAGGTCGGCAAAAAAGATTCGCGCGATGCGGTCGGCGGGCCGCCCCTGTGGCAGCAAGTCGCCCAGGACATCGATGCCGGCGCCGACACCGTGATTGTGGAAGGGCGGGAGAGCGGGGAGGGGGTCGTCATTTATGATGACAGCGGCAATGTTCTGGAAGAGGCGCTGCAGGAGCTGGTGGCCCACATCGCCGACCCCAGCCGCGTGCTGTGGGAGGCGCCGCAGAAAAGCCAGCAGCAGGAACTGATCTTGCGTTTTGGCCCCAATGTCAACCTAGGCAATGTGCAGCCGCAGGATGTGCTGGCGCTGGAAGCCCTGCGGGTAGGATTGCGCGGAGACACCCTGCGCCATTACTATTTAACGGTAAGCCAAGTCAGTGCCCCCGCCAACGGCCCCAAGCCGGTGCGGCCGCGCATTGAAGGAGGAGTTGCCTATCCGCTCGATTGATGTGATTTACCGGTGGCAGGATGACCTGCCGGATTTAACCCAGACAGCCGTTATAGTGATTGACACACTGCGAGCCACGACGACGATTGCGGCCATTCTGGCCAATGGCGCCCGGGCGGTCCTGCCGGTGGGAGAGGTGGAAAGAGCCTACCGGATGAAAGAACAGGATCCAGCCCTCATTCTGGGCGGGGAGCGTGACAACCGCCCGCTGCCAGGATTTGACGCAGGCAACTCTCCTTATGATTACCCCCCTGACGTGGTGAGAGGCCGCCGCGTGGTCCTGACGACCACCAACGGCACCCAGGCCGTGGAACGGGCACAAGGAGCCCGGTGGCAGGGCCTGGGCGCCCTGGTCAATGCCCGTGCTGCCGCAGCCGCACAGCAACAAGGATCCGGGCAAGGTCTCATTGTCTGCGCCGGCACCCAGGGCCACGTATCCCTGGAAGATGTGCTGGCTGCTGGGGCCATTGCATGGCACTGGCCCCAGGAAGCCTGCTCAGACCGCGCCCTCATCGCCCGCGCCCTGTTTGACAACTGGCGCGGCCGGCTTTACGAAGGCGTGTCACAATCTGGCCATGCGAGGACTCTCATTGACCAGGGAATCGGCGCTGATGTGCAGTTTGCGTCCCGCCTTGACATGTACAAGACGGCCGTGGTGCGCACGGCCGGAGGGTGGTTTGAAGAAACCGCCCCGGAGTCCTGAATCCTCTAGAAGCGCCACACACAAAGAGCTTACAGAAGTGGAGTGGGAGACCGGCCGCCTAGCGGCCGGTCTTTTTTATGGGTTTGTCTCATAGATATTGGCGTCGGACAGGGGGCAAGAAAGACAGCAATGTTCACAACAGAGACGGTCGGACTGATTATGCTGCTGCTGCTGGGAATGTGGGCCAGGTCCAATCTGATCGCGGCGTCGGCGGCCATTTTGCTGGTCATCAGGTTCACGCGCATGAATTTTCTCTATCCCATCCTCGAACGCCGCGGTGTGGAGATTGGACTCCTGTTCCTGACCATGGCCATGCTGATCCCCTTTGCCCTGGGCAAGGTCAACGTCAAAGAGGTCTTTCAAAGTTTCCTGACACTGCCAGGCCTTTTGGCGGTGCTTGGGGGAGCCATCGCCACCAATCTCAACGGGCGGGGCTTGCAGCTCTTGGCGGACAACAGTCACCTGATGTTCGGCTTGATCGTGGGGTCAATCCTCGGCATTGTGCTGTGGGGCGGCATTCCGGTAGGGCCGCTGATGGCCGCCGGCACGACTTACCTGATGCTTGAAATGGTGGGGTGGCTGAGCCACCTGATGAAATAGCAAAGAGCCGCAGCGCCAGGCGCGAGGAGGGGCAGCAATGACTGATGATTTGTATTTGAAGGGCATGGTCCTGATCCGGTTCCTTTCTGCCAGTATCGAGTTTACCGGGGCTTTTTTGATGTGGCGCTATCAGAGACTGGATACGGCCGTGCGGATCAATGGCCTGCTGGGGCTGGCCGGCCCGATTATCCTGACCTCCACCATGCTTTTAGGGATTGCCGGCCTGGCCGCGACCAAGGTGCCGGTCGCTAAAATTGCCTGGATCGGGGCCGGAGTCGCCATGATCTTGTGGGGGACGACCCGGTGAACTGGTTTGTCACCGTGTCGCTCCGCCGGCTTCTGCGGCACTGGAAATTTGGGGCGGCTGTCCTGCTTATGATTATTGGCGGGGGGGAGTGGCATGCCCTGCATGCGGCGTCCGCCCGGGGCGGGCGCAACCCGGAGATCACCTGGTATGTCCCCACCCAGCAAAAAGCGGTGGCGCTGACATTTGACGACGGACCCTGGAAGTCCTCTACCCCGGCCATCCTCCGGATTCTTGTGCAGCACCATGCCCTGGCGACGTTTTTCGTCATAGGCCAGCAGGTTTTGCGCGACCCGGCAATCATCCGCCAGGAAACCCGCGACCATATGGAGATCGGGAATCACACCTTCAGCCACATAAATTTGGCCCGGCACAGTTACCAGCAGGATCTGGAAGACATGGCGGAGGCCAGCCAGGCCATCACCCAGGCGGCGGGCCAGCCGCCTTCTTTGCTGCGGACACCGTACGGCACATACAATCAAGACGTTCTGCGCGCGGCCAGGACACTGCACCTGCACGTGGTGATGTGGTCGTGGACGGAAGATACCCGGGACTGGTCGAATCCTGGAGTCGAGACGATTGTCACACGGGTGGTCAGCCACATTCAGCCCGGAGATATTGTGCTGTTTCACGACGGCGGATCTGACCGCACCGAGACCATTCAAGCCCTGCCGATTATTCTTAGGGACTTGTCGCTGCGGGGCTACCGGTTTGTCACGGTGTCAGCGCTCATGAAGATGCATTGAGAGGAATGGCAATGGTATACTGGCAAGGACAGGCGCTGGTGGGCAATTATGTCATGCCAAGACAAGGGGGCGGGCCTTGGTGCGTATCGTGGGCGGGTGGGCTTCGGGCCTGCGTATTGAGGCGCCGGCAGGGACCGGCACGCGCCCGACACAGGAGCGGGTGCGTGAGGCGGTGTTCAACAGCCTCATGGGAGTGCTCGCGGACGCCCGTGTCCTGGACCTGTATGCGGGGAGCGCGGCGATGGGGCTGGAAAGCGTGTCATGGGGAGCCTCCGTGTGCATTGCCGTAGAACCCAGCCGCAAGGCCCAGGCTGTTATCCGGGCCAATATTGCCCATGTCGGCATGGCGGACTGGGTTCAGCTGTGGCCCACCACGGCTGAGAGCGCTCTGGTCCGGCTCAAGTCGTCAGGAGAAAAGTTTGATGTGATTATTTGCGACCCTCCGTGGAGAGACGGGCTCAGCCAGGCGGTGCGAGAGAGTTTGCCTGAGGTGCTGGCCCCAATGGGCGTGGTTGTCGTGGAGCACCCGGCACACCAGGAACCGGGGGCGCTGCCTGGACTGGTGGTCTCGAAAGCGCGGAGCTACGGCGACACCGCCGTCAGCTACTGGGTCAGACCCTGATTAAAAAGGAGGGAGATCATGGCGAGGCTGGCCGTTTACCCGGGATCGTTCGACCCCATTCACGACGGCCACGTGGACGTTATTGAGCGCGCCGCAAAGCTGTTTGACACGCTCATTGTGGCGGTCTTCGTGAATGTGGGGAAAACTCCGCGGTTTTCTGCGGAGGAGCGTCTGTTTCTGGTCAGAGAGTCTACCAAGCATATCCCCAACATTATTGTCGAGCAAAGCGAAGATCTTCTGGTGCGCTATGCCCAAAAGCGGGGAGCGGAGGCTATTGTCCGCGGCTTGCGGGCGGTTTTGGACTTTGATTACGAATTCCAGATCGCCCTGATGAACAAGAAAATGGCTCCGGAGCTGGAAACAGTGTTTATCCTGACCGGGGAGAAGTATTCCTATCTCAGCTCCACTCTTGTCAAAGAGCTGGCGTCCTACCACGCCGACATCAGCACGTTGGTGCCTGCAGCGGTGGCCGGGGCCCTTAACGACAAATTCCATGGAAATAGAGGATCTGTATGACCAACGAGCCGATTGTTTCGGAACTGACCGTGCTTTTGGACCGCATGCAAACTTTGATCCACCAGTCCCGCAAATTGCCTTGGACCAGCCGGGTCCTCATTGATGAGGCGGAGCTGTCGACCCTGGTGGCGCAGATTCAGCATGTGCTGCCCGAAGAGATGAAGCAGGCGCGGTGGGTTGTGCAAGAGAGGGACCGCCTCCTGCAAAATGCCAGTGACGAGGCCCATGGCCTCGTGCAGGAAGCTCGGGAGCAGGCAGCGAAGATGGCTGAAGAATCCGAGGTGCTCCAGGAGGCGCGCCGCAAAGCCGACCAGATTGTTGAGCAGGCCCGGACGACGGCCCGGGAAATTCACCGCAGCGCCCGGGTCTATGCCGACGAAATATTAGCGGGACTGGTGACCGAACTAAACCACCTCAGCCAGAGTCTAGAAACCAACCGGGCGGAGCTGCGGGAGGAATGAGGCTGGACCTTGGGGGAGATCCCACCCGTAAGGGAGCGGGTCACAACGCCGCGCCGCCTTGAGACCGGGAAAGTTTGGGGGCGGCGGGCATAGGGGAGGTATCGAAGCCAGCAGAGAATGAATACGCGTGGGGTTGCGCTGGCCCTGTCTTCGGGGGGCGCCCGGGGAATGGCGCATATAGGTGTGCTCAAAGCGCTTGAAAAACACCGCATTCCCATTGTGGCGATTGCGGGGTCCAGTATGGGAGGCGTGGTCGGGGCCCTTTACAGCACCGGCTACTCCGGGGAAATGATCCACGAGATTGCCCGGAGCATCAAGCGCAGCCACTGGATGGACTTTTCCCTGTCTAAAATGGGGTTGCTGGCGGGCAAAAAGCTGGAGGGGCTCATTGAACTCTACACGCAGGGGAAGACTTTTGCGGACTGCAGCCCCCCGCTGAAACTGGTGGCCACCGATATTGAAAGCGGCAGTGAGGTTGTGATGGATTCGGGGTCTTTAGCACACGCGGTGCGCGCGACAGCGGCCATCCCGGGAATGTTCAGCCCGGTGGTCCTGGAGGGCAGGACTCTGGTCGACGGCGGCATCATCAACCGGGTGCCGGTGAGCGTGCTCTCGGGGATGCCCGGATCGCTGACGGTGGCGGTGGATGTGGGCGTGACGCTGACTCCCAAGGTCCACTCCCTGTTCGATGTCCTGTTCCAGTCGTTTGACATTATGGCCCGTGAACTCCGCGGCTACCTTCCGGTGCAGGCTGACGTGGTTATCGAGCCGCAGATAGAGTTCAGCCGTGGGGGCCATGCCTACCACGTGGATGCGATTGTCAAAGCGGGCGAGGACGCTTGCGAGGCGGCCATGCCCCGCATTATGCAGCTTTTAGGGGATGAATGAGGAGGGGTTCAATGAAGGGCGGGAAAAAAACCCTGAAATGGGTGATCTGGACAGCGGCTGCCCTGGTTGTTGTGGCCGGGGTGCTGTGGTTTGTGCCGACTCCGTATCTGGTGATCACCCCTGGCGTCACCGGCAATTTGGGCCAGATGGTGAAAGTCCGCAATGGCCGCACCCCGCCTTCCAAAGGGCAGCTGCTGATGGTAGCCGTCGGGTTGAGTCAGGTCAATGAGCTGGAGTATCTTGGCGCCCGGGTCGACCCCAACGTTGAGCTGCTCAAAGCCAGCTACGCCATGGGCGGGCTCAATATGAACCAGTACATCCAATACAACACGAGCCTGATGGCCAACAGCCAGCTGACCGCGGAAGTGGCGGGGGAGCGGCTGGCCGGACTCCATGCCTACGTGAAGACGGTGCCGGGCGCCCTGGTGATCGGCGTGCTCAAGAAGGGCAATGCGGTCGGCAAGATTCAGCCAGGAGACCTGATCACCAAAATTGGCCCCTATCCAGTCACCAGCCCGGGAGTGGTCCACGGCATCATGACCAAGCACTTTACCTTTGGAGAAATTGTGCCGTTCACCGTCGTGCGCAAACACCAGACGGTGGTGGTGCCCATCCGCACCACGCACGTCGCCCACGACTCGGCGCCGGGCATCGGGGTGATGATTTCCTCCCTGCAAGAGCCGGTGATTCCCCGCTCCGTGAGCATCAACAGCGAGGGAATCGGCGGGCCCAGCGCTGGCATGATGTTTTCTCTGGAAATTTATTCGCAGGTGACAGGCAAAGACCTGGCGCGCGGACGCATTGTGGCGGGAACGGGAGAGATCACCCCGACAGGGCAGGTGCAGCCCATTGGCGGTGTGGCCCAGAAAGTGATTACCGTGCACCGCTCGGGCGCGACAGTGTTCCTGTGCCCGAAGGCCAACTATCCCAAAGCGCTGGCGATGGCCCGGCGCAAGGGCTACGACATGAAGATCTACCCGGTCGCCACGCTCAGCCAGGCTTTGCACGACCTCACCCAATCCGCCACATAAAGACTGGGAATTTGACCACACTACGGGAGATACTAATCTCTTAGGGAGGGTCAGCCGTGGGGACACAGGGTTCAGGCACATCAGCAGGTCAGAATAGCAGCCAGTCGCTCAGAGAGATAATCCGGCAGGAAATGCAGCGCATGCAAGGGGCCTCGTCATCCCAGTCCGGGTCATCCGCTGGGCAGCAGTCGCAGCAGTCCCAAGAATCCGGAGGCCTCGAGCAAATCCGGTCGATGATTCAAGCGGAAATGGCGAAAGCCGGAGGAGGCCAGCAGAATTCTGGCCAGTCCTCCGGCTCGGGCAACCAAGCGGGATCCTCTGCCCAGTCACAGCAATCGGCATCTGGCAGTTCCGGCGGCAAGGGGTCTACCAGCGCTTCCCAAGTGGGGCAGTCATCCCAGTCCAAGAAGGCCAAAATTCAGCCGAAGTCGTCCAGCGGGCAGGACCAGACGGTGGCGGAAGTGCTGACCCAGGCGCAGTACGAACTCAGCGAGGAACTGCAGGCGAATCTGCAGAAACTGCGCAGCGTAATCCGGCAAAGTCAGGAAATCGCCAAGAAAATTGAACTGGTTTTGGGACATGGAGAGAAGGGCAGTGGAAATAAAGAATGACGGTGCGTGCTATACTGATCCGCCATGGCGAGCTGTTTGATCCCAGCGCGCGAGGCCAGCAGGACATTCTCATGATCAGCGGCAAGATTGCCGCCATCGGCCCCGCCCTGGAGATTCCCGGGTGGGCCGAGGGAACCGTGATCGAGGCTTCTGGCAAGATGGTGTGCCCCGGGTTCGTCGATCAGCACGTGCATATTGCGGGCGGGGGCGGGGAGGGGGGACCGATGTTCAGAACTCCGGAAATTTCGCTGTCCCAACTCACTGAAGCGGGAATTACCACGGTGGTCGGGGTCTTGGGCACGGACGGGACGACGCGCTCCGTGCAGTCGCTTCTGGCCAAGTCCCGCGCCTTAAGCGCTATGGGAGTGTCTGCCTGGATTTACACCGGTGCATACCAGGTGCCGACGCGCACCATTACCGGGTCTGCGCGGGACGATATTATCCTGATCGACAAGGTGCTGGGAATCGGGGAGATCGCCATCAGCGATCACCGGGGCAGCCAGGCGGGGGATGAGGCGCTGGCCGCCTTGGCCTCCGAGGCCCGGGTGGGGGGGCTTCTGGCCGGAAAGGCCGGCGTGCTGCACTTGCATGTCGGCGACAGCCCCCAAGGACTGTCCATCCTGTTCCGCTTGATGGAACATTACGATGTGCCGCTGGCCACTTTCGTGCCCACGCACCTCAACCGCCGCCGGCGCCTGCTGGAGGACGGAGTGCGCTGGGGCAAGATGGGAGGCTACTGCGACCTGACCACGGGAATCTTTCCTGATGCCCACGACCCAGGCGCAGTCCGGGCATCACAGGCGGCGCAGGACCTGGAGCAGGCGGGAGTGCCCTGGGACCGGATCTCTTTCAGTTCGGACGCGCAGGGATCCATTCCGGTGTTTGACCCCGGTGGCCGCTTGGCTGGCATGGACGTGGGGTCCGCAGCCACGCTGTTTGAGGAGGCCGCGGCTCTGCATGACCTGACAGGATGGTCATGGGAGAAGTGCCTGCGGCCCATCACCTCCACCCCGGCCGATATTCTGGGGATCGGTCAGGCGGGACGGCTGGCGGCGGGGGGGCCGGCAGACTGCGTGGTGCTGAACGCGGGGAAGATTGACACGGTCATCGCCCAGGGCCGGGTGATGGTGGAGAGCGGGACGGCTCTTGTCCGCGGCATGTTTGAATCTGGTCCAGCCCATGCCCATTAGGCCCAGACACTGGCGCAGGTACCGCGAAGTCGCTGAAGTGCTGGCGCGGCACGGGTTTGTGATGGTGCTGGACAGCCTTGGCCTCTCTGCCCACCTGCCGTGGTCCAGGCGGCTGCTGGGAATTTTCCGTCCGGATGTCGATGCCAACTGGCCTGAGCGGATTCCTCTCGTCCTGGCCGACCTGGGACCAACCTATGTGAAGCTGGGCCAGTTGGCATCCACCCGGCCAGACCTGCTGCCGGCCAAGCTGATCACCGCCCTGGAGACCCTGCAGGACCGGGTGCCCCCGGTTCCTTTTGAGCAAATTGAGCAGACTCTGGACCGCGCCTGGGGCCGCCCCTACGCAGACGTCCTGGAGGTTTTGGAGCCGGAGCCCCTGGCGTCAGCGTCGGTAGGGCAGGTGCACCGGGGGGTGATGCGAGATGGGCGGCGGGTCGTCGTCAAAGTGCGCCGCCCGGATATTGTGGGGCGCAGTGAATCGGACTTTGCCATTTTGCAAAATTTAGCCGACCTGGCCGCGCGCCGGCTGGAGTGGGCCCGCCAGTATGACTTGGGGCACGTGGTGGCGGAACTGGTGGCGGCCTTGCGCAGTGAGCTCGATTTCACCGTCGAGGCGCATAATACCGATTTAGCCCACAAGCACTGCCAGACCGCGGAGCAGGATATTCCTGTGCCGTTCTGGCCCCTGACCACTCCCGAGGTGCTCGTGATGGAAGAGCTGAATGGGATTAAAATCAGTGACCGTGACGGGCTTGTGCGCATGGGGCTGGATCCCGGGGGCATTGCCCGCCGGTTTGTGGAGTCTTTGTACCAGCAGGTCTTCGTGGAGGGGTTCTTTCACGGGGACCCCCACCCCGGCAATGTGCATGTGGACAGGCAGGGGCACCTGATCTTTTTGGATTGGGGGCTGGTAGGCATGCTGTCTCCCGCCATGCGGTCCCGGTCGCTGGACCTGGTGCTGGGAATGAGCCGGGGCCGTTCCGACAAGGTGGTGGAGGCCTTGCTGGCAATGGGCATGGGCCCAAGACAGTTGGACTCCAATGCCCTCTATTACGATGTCGAGACCCTGCGCCGGCGGTACTATGACACGGCGCTGGGCGATTTCCGCATCGGCCAAGCGCTGGGCGATTTGCTGCAGCTGGCCCAGCGCCACCATATCCGCATCCCGGCCGAGTACACCCTGCTGGCGCGTGCGGCCGTCATCGCGGACGGGGTGGTGCGCAAGCTGGACAGTTCCCTGTCTCTGGTGGAGATTGGGCGGAAGTTTTCCGCTAAGATTGTGTTAAGCCGGCTGAGCCCCGAAGCCTGGGCGCCCCCGCTCTCCGAAGCGGCCATGGACTGGGCCCAGTGGGGCATGACTTTGCCCAAGCAGATGGAACAGGCCCTGGAGACGCTGGGGCGCGGGGAGTTCCGCCTGGTGATTGAGGGCAGAAATATCGAACGGATTTTTTCCCACTGGGAAAAGCTGGCGAACCGCATGTCCTTGACGTTTATTCTCTGCGCGGTGATTTTGGGCACGGCGTTTGTGGCGCATAGGGACCATGCCAGCGGCGCGGTTCATGCCCCTTTGGGGGAGTATGGGGCCCTGCTCGGTGCGGGACTGGTGCTGTGGGCTGTGGTGGAAGCGGCCTTTCACAGGCGCCTGTGACCGGAAGTTGACAGGCAAGGACTATGTTGGATATAATTTTTTCAGTTTTGCGAGGTGGGTTTAGATGCATATCCGGGTTTTGGACGTTAAGAAATGGGCTGGCCGTGAAGAGCGGCAGAATTTTTTCGAGGAATGGCCCGCCGCTGTCCAGGAGCGGACCGAGTACCCTTTGCAGGGGCTTGCCGAACTGGACGTCAGCGTGCGCAATACGGGAGGGGCTCTGATTGTGGAGATCTCCGGGACAGCACACGTTCTGGCGGTTTGCTCTAGGTGCTTGGAGCCGTTTGACCTGACGGTGCCATTCACCACGGTCGAGGAATTTCGTGAGGAACCGGGCCCGAGCGATCCGGATCAGGACTATTACCGCTTTCAAGGTGATAAGATTGTCCTGGACGATATTGTGGCGGATGCGTTTGGCGTTTCTGTGCCATATGCCCCATATTGCCAGCCGGATTGCAAGGGTTTGTGCCCTATGTGCGGGACAAACCTCAATCGGGAAACATGCGACTGCCAGGAGCCTCACGACAGTCCCTGGTCTCTTCTTGGTCAGCTCAAGTTTCCTGATGACCCGTCCTCATCGCACCACTAGCAACACCCAACTGGTCTTGATTATGGGAGGAAGAATTCGATGGCAGTTCCGAAGAAGAAATTATCCCGCTCACGCACTCACAGGCGGCGGTCAGCATGGAAGCTTACAGCTCCTCAGTGGGTAGAGTGCCCGCGTTGCCACAAAGACCGGCTTCCCCATCACGTCTGCCCGCACTGCGGCTTTTATAACGGGCGGATAGTGGTACAACACGACGCATAAGACAGGATTCCATGGCTTTTGGTCATGGAATCTTTTTATCGCCATAATTATGACTTAGTGATATTATTCGATCACAAGTAGGGGGGTGGCGCATGGCTCGGCTAAACCGCATGGAACGGCAACGGAAGCTGGCGGAAGCCCTTCGGGACAATCCCTTGCAGACGGATGAGGATTTGGCCCAGCGCTTCGGGGTCAGCGTGCCCACGGTGCGTCTGGACCGCCTTCACCTGGGCATTCCCGAACTGCGGCTGCGGTCCGAAGGCCTGGCCCGCCTGAGTGTGGTCCACACCCGGACTCTCAAGCGGCAGGACATGGTGGGTGACCTGATTGACCTGGTGATCGGGCAGAGCGGGCGCTCGCTCCTGCGCACGGATGAATCCATGGCCTTTGCGCTGTCGGGCGTCGTGCAGTCCCATTTTATATTCGCCCAGGCTGATTCCCTGGCGCTGGCTGTGGTGGATGGCGAAACGGCGGTGACAGGGTTGGCCAACGCGAAATTCAAGCATATGGTGCAGGCGGGGCAGCAGATTATCTCGGGCGCGGAAGTGATTCGCCGGCAAGGGCACCGCTGGGTTGTGCTGGTCATCAGCCGGGTGGGGGAGATCACGGTCTTCCGCGGAAAATTTGTGGTGCTGACGGATCCTTTCAACGGAAAAGCCAATGTCTCAATGGATCGCAAGGAGGGGGCTCTTTCGTGAAAATCGCGGTAGACGCGATGGGCGGCGACAACGCGCCCTTGGCTCCTGTGCAGGGCGCGCTCAGGGCCCTCGAGGAAATCAGTGACCTGGAGATTATCTTGGTTGGCGACCACGAACGGATTAAATCTCTGTTGCATGACAAGCCGCGGCAGACGCGCCTGACCATCCACCACGCCCCGGACGTGATCGGCATGGGCGAAGCCCCCGTACAGGCGGTGAGGCGCAAGCCGGATTCCTCCATGGTGCAGGCCATCAAGCTGGTGAAGTCGGGGGATGCCATGGCGGTGATCTCGGCTGGAAACACCGGCGCGCTGATGACCGCGGGCCTCTTTATTCTCGGCAGGATGCCGGGAATTGAGCGGCCGGCGCTCTCCGCCTTGATGCCCGTCATGAAGGGCTGGGGAGTGCTCCTGCTGGATGTCGGGGCCAATTTGGACCCCAAGGCCTCCCAGCTGGTGCAATACGGCGTGATGGGCGCTTATTACTGCCAGGAGGTTTACGGCATCGCCAACCCCCGGGTTGGGCTCCTCAATGTGGGGGAGGAGCCGCGCAAGGGGACTCCCTTGGCACGGGAGACCTATGAGCGCCTTAAACTGACCGACCTCAATTTTGTGGGGAACATCGAGTCCCGGGAACTGCTGCAGGGACGGGCTGATGTCGTCGTATCCGACGGCTTCAGCGGCAATATTGCCCTGAAGCTGACCGAAGGCTTGGCCCGTGACCTGATGGGAGAGTTCAAGAAAGTGCTGCTGGCGAATTTCAAGTCGAAAATCGCCGCATGGCTGCTGAAGGACGGATTGATGGACTTGAAGCGCCGCTTGGATTATGAGGAGTACGGCGGGGCGCCTCTTTTGGGGCTGGACCAGATTGTGTATAAAGTGCACGGGGCGAGCCGGGACGGCGCGTTTTACAGCGCGACCAAACTCGCTTACAATTATTGCCAAAAGCACACGCAAGATCGCATTCGCGAGCGTGTCAGGAAGGAAGAGGCTAATCAATGACCAGAAGAGCCGTTGTCGCGGGATTGGGAACGTACGTGCCGCAGAAGGTTCTGACCAACCAAGACTTGGAACAAATTGTGGACACGTCTGATGAGTGGATCGTGTCCCGTACCGGCATCAAAGAGAGGCACATTGCCGAACCCGGTGAAACGACGTCCATGATGGCCGCGAAAGCCAGTGTGAGAGCGCTGGCGGACGCGGGACTTGTGGCGGAGGACCTGGACTTTATTGTCTGCGCCACCAACACGCCGGACACCATCTTCCCCTCCACCGCTGCCAGGGTTCAGCACCAACTGACCTCGAAACCCATCCCCGGGGTCGACGTGCAGGCAGGCTGCACCGGTCTCATTTACGGGATGGAAATGGCCTCGGCGCTCATTCAGAGCGGCTCGTACCGCAATGTGCTGGTCATCGGGGCCGACAAGCTGACGAGCATCACCGACTATGAGGACCGGACCACTGCCGTGCTCTTCGGCGATGCGGCTGGGGCGTTTGTGTTGCAGGGCCGCGAGGATACCGGCCGCGGCATCCTGGCGTCTTACCTGCAAGCCGACGGCCGCGGGGAAGATTTGCTGGTGCAGCCGGCCGGGGGATCCAAGCTGCCCGCGTCTGCTGAGACGGTGGCAGCCCGCCAGCACTACCTGAAAATGAATGGCAACGAGACGTTCCGGTTTGCGGTCAAAGCCATGCCGGAGGCAGTGGAGGAAGGGCTGAAGAAGGCCGGTCTGGGCGTTGAGGATATGACTCTGCTGGTTCCGCACCAGGCGAACCTGCGGATTATCGATGCGGCCGTCAGGCGCTTTGAGCTCGACCCGTCGCGGGTGGTGGTCAATATCGATCGCTACGGCAATACCTCGGTGGCAACCATACCTGTGGCCCTGCAAGAGGCCCGTGAGCAAGGCCGGGTGCATGACGGGGATGTGGTGGTGCTCTGCGCTTTTGGGGCTGGCCTGACGTGGGGATCCAACGTGATCCGCTGGGGCCGTTAAGGAGGAGGAAAGCATATGGCCGGTTGGGCTGTGATGTTTCCCGGACAGGGTGCGCAGCACGTAGGGATGGGGCGCAGTTTGTGGGAAGCGTCTGGCAGTGCCCGCCAAGTTTTTGAAGAGGCGGATGATGCCCTGGGATATCGTCTCTCGGACATCATTTTTGACGGGCCGGAAACCCGCCTGCAGGACACCGAGGTGCAGCAGCCGGCGATTTTGGTGGTCAGCGTGGCGGCGTGGAGGGCTTTTCGCTCCGCCGTGCCGGACCTTTCCGTGCCGGTGGGATTTGGACTGTCGCTCGGGGAATATTCGGCTTATGTGGCAGCGGGCGTGATGACTTTGCACGACGCCGTGCGTGTAACCCGCCTACGGGGCCAAGCTATGCAGGAAGCCGTGCCCCGGGGGCTCGGGGGCATGACAGCCATATTGGGTCTGAAGGCGGACCAGGTGGAATCGCTATGCGCGGACGCCTCCCAGGCGGCTTGGGTGCAGCCGGCAAACTACAACGCTCCCGGGCAGATTGTCGTATCCGGACTGGTGTCGGGTCTGGAGCGGGTGGAGGAAGCGGCCCGGGCCCAAGGCGCCCGGGTGGTGAGGCTGCCGGTGTCGGCGCCCTTCCACTCCCGCCTGCTGGTGCCCGCGGGAGCGGTGCTGTCAAAGGCCCTGGCGGGAATCGCCATGAGTCCGGGCGCATTTCCCGTGATGGCCAATGTGGACGCGGAGCTCTGCCAGACTCCACAGGAGGCCATTCCCCGCCTGATTACCCAGGTGTCGCAGCCCGTGCGCTTCCAGCAGAGCGTGGAACACGCCATATCTCTCGGGGTTCAGGGGTTTTTAGAGTTCGGACCGGGACGAAGTTTGAGCAGTTTGGTAAAAAAGATTGACCGCCGGCAAAAAGTCGCTAATGTAGAAGACGACACTAGTCTGCGGAAAGCTCTTGAACTCGTCCAGGGGCCAGGCTATAATAGCTAAGAATTATTGCCTGGTAGCTATATGACCGATAGGAAGAGGGTTTGCGGGTGTCTTGGGACCAGAGAACGGCGTTAGTGACGGGCGGATCACGAGGAATTGGCCGCTCTATCGCTCTGAAATTAGCCCAGCAAGGTATCGCGGTCGCTGTCAACTACCGAGGCAACACGGCCGCGGCACAAGAAACCCAGGATCTGATCCGGTCTCATGGCGGCCAATGCGCACTGTACCCTGCCGATGTTTCTGATGCAGACCAGGCTCAAAGCCTGGTCAACACAGTGGTCAAGGACTGGGGTCATCTTGATATTTTGGTGAATAATGCTGGCATTACTCGGGATACGTTAGTGCTGCGCATGCGAATGGAAGATTGGGACCGCGTCATTGCGACGAATCTGACGGGAGTGTTTGCTTGCACGCGCGCCGCATTGCGGCCCATGCTGAAACAGCGCTTTGGCCGGATAGTGACGATTTCGTCGATTGCGGGACTGTTAGGGAATGCTGGCCAGGCCAATTACTCTGCAGCAAAGGCGGGTGTGATCGGGCTGATGCGCTCAGTGGCCCGTGAAGTGGCATCCCGGCAGATTACGGCCAATGTGGTGGCACCGGGGATCATTGATACCGAGATGGCTCACCAGATGACGCCAGAAGCCTATAACCAATTATTGAGCCAGGTGCCTTTGGGGCGCGCAGGCCGGCCGGAAGATGTAGCAGATGCTGTATGGTTTCTTGTTCAGGCGGATTACATTACAGGCCAGACATTGGTAGTCGATGGCGGACTGGTAATGGACTAATTTTGGGGGTGTCAGCAGTGGCAAACAAAGAACAGGTTTTTGACAAAGTTAAAGAAATTATTGTGGATCAACTGGGTGTGGATGAGGAAGAAGTGACTGCAGAAGCGTCTTTTGTCGATGACCTCGGAGCGGATTCCCTGGATATTGTCGAGTTGATCATGGCGTTGGAAGAGGAATTCGGTCTCGAGATTCCCGATGACGAAGCCGAAAAAATTGCTACAGTGAATGATGCTGTGGAATATATTCGGGAAAATGCCTAACTAATGGCCCTAGGGATGGGGAGAAAATTCTCCGCGACTGGGGGAGGGAGCAGCGAATGCAGCGGGAACGGGTAGTGGTCACGGGTATGGGAGTTGTTTCGCCCGTGGGGTCCACTTTGGAGACTTTATGGGCAGGACTTATCAGTGGCAAGAGCGGTGTCGGACCCGTAACACGATTCGATGCTTCGGACTTTCCTACGCGCATTGCCGCTGAGGTGCACGACTTTGACCCGCTCAGATATGTCGAGAAAAAAGAGGCCCGGCATATGGACCGCTTTGTGCAAATGGCTGTGGCCGCGGCACAGGACGCCTATGATGACGCGCAACTGCACGATCTGGATCCCGAACGGTCTGGGGTGGCTGTCGGCACGGGGATAGGGGGGATGGAGACCCTGACGGAGCAGCATGAGATCTTGCTGCACCGCGGGCCGGGCCGTGTCAGCCCGTTCTTTATTCCTAAAATGATTGCCAACATTGCCGGCGCCCAGGTAGCCATGCGGTTTAATCTCCAGGGGCCGAATGTGACCCTGGTGACGGCATGCGCCTCGTCTGGCAGCGCTCTGGGAGATGCATTGCGGGCCGTGCAGTATAAAGAGGCGGATGTGATGCTGGCAGGGGGCACAGAAGCGGTTGTGCTGCCGATTGCCTTTGCGGGATTCTGCTCCATGAAGGCTATGTCCACGCGCAATGACGACCCTCTCCACGCCAGCCGTCCTTTTGATGTGGGCCGCGACGGGTTTGTCATGGGTGAGGGCGCAGGGTTCCTTGTCTTGGAAAGCCTGTCCCACGCTAAAGCCCGCGGAGCCCGGATCTACGCGGAGATGGTCGGGTACGGACGGTCAGCGGATGCCTTCCATGTAGTGGAGCCGCACCCTGAGGGGCGCGGGGCGTCGCAAGCCATGCGCCGCGCCATTGCAGACGCCGGAATCAGCCCGGGAGACGTCGATTATATCAACGCGCATGGAACATCCACTCAAAAGGGCGACCTGGTGGAGACCATTGCCATTAAAGACGTCTTCGGGGAGGATGCCTACCGGTTAGCGGTATCCTCGACCAAGTCTGTGACGGGTCATCTTCTGGGGGCGGCGGGAGCCGTGGAAATGATCGCTTCGATTCTGGCGATTCAACACCAAACCGTCCCGCCTACGGTCAATCTCACCGAGCCCAGTCCCGACTGTGACTTGAACTACGTGCCGAACAGCCCGCAGCAGCGGCCGGTGCATATTGTCATGTCCAACGCCTTCGGATTTGGCGGCCAAAATGCCGCACTGATAGCCAGGGAGTACACCTCATGAGTTTGAACGACCTGTCTCAGTGGATCAAAGATCAGAATCTTCTTAAACAAGCCTTGACGCATTCATCCTATGCGAATGAAGGATTTCGCAAGGAAACGCACAATGAGCGTCTCGAGTTTTTAGGAGACTCGGTTCTTCAACTGGTGGTGACAGAGTGGCTATATGCCAACAACATGCGCTGGACGGAAGGCCAGCTCAGCCAGGGCCGGGCCGCTATTGTCTGTGAGGCGACCTTGGCCGAAGCAGCCGGAAACCTGCGGGTTGGCTCCTTGCTCCGGCTGGGCCGGGGAGAGGAGCGCAGCGGGGGCCGTACCAAGCACTCGCTGCTGGCCGACGCCATGGAAGCCATCATTGGGGCTATATACCTTGATGGCGGGCTGGAACAGGCGAGGAATTTCATCCTCGAGGTCTTGCGGTTTGCCTTGACCGATGTTGAAGAGCGGGAAACGGGGCGGGACCATAAAACGGCGCTGAACGAGTGGCTCAGGCGCCGCGGCGAGGAAGCCGCCTATGAAGTGGTAGGGTCTTATGGTCCTGATCATGCCAAGAGTTTTGAAGTGGAGGTGTCCGTGGGCGGGGTAGCCATTGGACGCGCGGTGGGACACAGCAAGAAGGAAGCCGAGCAGCAAAGTGCCCGGCTGGCCCTCAAGCAGCTGATGGCAGAGCACGATGGCGCAGCCCCCTCAGCCGCACCTCCTCTCTCATAATTTGATTTGTGCGTCCCGTGAAGCACAGTGATTTCGCCCCAGCAGGGGTCCGGCATGTCATTGCTGGTCCCTGCTGGGGCGAAAATATTTGCCTGCCGCACAGGTGATGCGAAAAAGCAGTGGGGCCATTGGGGTCCGTCCGCCCTCTGTGTTGGCGGCCCGCAAGCGTTTTAGGTGGGCTTGGGGGTGCCGCTTGCTCAGTCTCCTGCGATCCCTCTAAACTTGCGACGCGGGTCCGCCCCAGCACGACTCCGCCGATGATGGGCGAGCAAGAGTCCTGCCATCGCCGTCAGAAGTGTCGTCATGCCATAGGCCCAACTGGTCCGAATCCCCGCTTGGGATACCCCATGCCCGTGCGCGCCGTGGACCAAGAACGCCCCCACCACAGCGGCGTCAATGGCCGTCCCCAGATTAATGGCCATGCGCTGGAGAGCGCCCATGACCCCTTGCGCATCCCTCCCCGTCACGGCCAGGATGGCCGTCAGATTGGCGGGAAAGAAAGCGGCCGCTCCGAGTCCGTACGATCCGAGACCGAGGACGAGGAGGATGGGCGACCGGTTCCCGGCGGTGATGGCCAGGACGGCAAAGGCCCCCGCCATCAGCCCGAGTCCTCCGAGCATCACGCGCGCAGCGCTCTGCCGATTGAGCAAGCGGCTCGCGGGGCGTGAGAACACCACGAGCATCAACGGCGCCGACAGGTTAATGAGACCGACTTGCCATGGCGCCCAGTGTCCCCACAGATGCAACATATAAGGAGGCACCATGAAGCCGAGGGCCGTGGCCCCTCCGACCATCACGACCGCGCCCGCAGCTGCCCAAAACGTCCGGGATGACCACAAACTCCGGGGAATCAAGGGCGACTGGGATAGACGTTCCCACCACAGGGTCGCTACCACGGCGACCATCGCGGCGGCCGTGCACAGTGTGCGCAGGGGGCCCGGCACAGTGAGCGCCAGCAACCCCGTGGAGACGGTGAGCATGACCAATCCATTCCCCGTCACATCCAGGGCCGGGGCCTCGCCTGTGCGCTGGGGAAGTGGGGCATGCCGTCGTGCCAAGAGCGCGATTAAAGGAATAGTCACGGGCAGATTGATCCAAAACAGTCCCCGCCAGGATGTCCACGTGAGTACAATCCCCCCGAGTGCGGGGCCAATCACGGGGCCGAGCCCTTGGAGCAAGGCGAGCGTGCCCGTCGCTAAGTTCTGGTGCGCTGGCGGGAGATCCTGCGTGGCCAGGGCAATGGCGGTGCCTTGAATCATCGCGCTCGCCAGACCTTGCAAGGCCCGCGCAGCCATGAGCCAGTCGAGCGTGGGAGCCGCGCCGCAGGCGCCGGACGCCACGGCAAAGCCGATCAGACCCCACCAAAAAATCCGCTGGGACCCAGTCCTGTCAGCGAGCCTGCCCCAGAACAGCACCGTGCCCGCTAACGTCACGGTGTAGGCGACGACCGTCCAGGCGATGGTGGCGGCCGTGGTGTGCCAGGCGGCTTGCAACGTGGGCAAGGCGATATTCATGATCCCGGTGTCCAACGTGGCCAGAAAAAGCCCCAGACCGGCTATCCAGACGAGTCGCGGAGATTGTATGTTCATGCTATGATCGTAGACACCCGTTACTTTGAATGCCATCGAAATGAATTGGTGGAGGGAGGCGTTCCCTATCGAAACCGACGATGCCATTGTTCACACGGGCGAGTTGCTGGGAGACCGTCGCCGTTTACGGATACTCATGGCCCTGGTGGATGGACAGTCCTGGCCGGCTGGTGACCTCGCACGCCACGCCGGGATTCAACCCGCGACGGCGAGCTATCACTTAGAGCAGTTAGTCGCGGGTGGCCTGCTCCTGGTGATTGCCCAGGGGCGCCACCGGTACTACCGTCTGGCGTCCCCCGCCGTCGCGGAGCTGCTTGAACGCTTGGCGGCCGTCTCGGGGCCAGCTCCGGTACGCTCGTTGCGGGGCGCGGGTCAACGCGACGCCCTGCGCTATGGACGCACGTGCTATTCGCACCTCGCGGGGCGACTAGGCGTGGCCTGGTGCCAATCGTGGGTCGACGGCGGCCAAGTGCACCCGGTCGACCAAGGATTTACCGTGACGGAACGAGGACAGCGCACATTGAGTCTGGCGGGGATCGAGGTGGCCGCCGGGACGTTCATCCCCCAGCATGCCATAGACTGGACCGAACGGGTGCCGCATTTTGCCGGAGGACTGGCAAAAACGGTCGCGGAACGCCTGTTGACTGTCGGATGGATTGAGCGCGGACCCGTTCCGCGGTCGATCCGCGTGACGGGTTCAGGCCAGGTCGGCCTCACGAAATTCGGTATCTGCATCCCCGACGAGGTTGTTGTCTCACCATGATCATCATGTTTTTGGTTCCGTCTGCGCAAACCCGAAGTCCCTGGGCACCAGTGGCAGCATACAGATTTAAACCCCTACTTTTAGGTAGGGGGGTATCAGGCCTTCTCCTGGAGGCAAACATCTTGTGTACTGCCTTGCGCCAGTTCCGCCCCACTAAACGCGCGGAGCGGGCGGGTGTTACCGGGAAGCCCGTGTGCGGTCAGGATGCAATGTTAAGAGAACCAGCCATTCAGACTCCCGGTAGCCGACGCCGCGGACTTCACGGGCTAATCTTATAGAGTACAAGGGTTCCCTCTGCGGTCCAGTTTTCGAGAGAATACGCTCCCGGCGGATGCCATTATCACGCTGGACCTGGTCCCACGTCATCTTGGATACTTTTTTGAGAGTGGTCACCACCCGTTCACGGTCATCTTGGTCCAAGTTGAATAGTTGGTTTTGAAATGTGGGATTATTGAGATCAAGGCGTACCGTTGTCATCGCTCCATCCCCTTTCTAAAGCGTCTAGGTCAGTCTCTTTGCGCGGGTGGCTTCCGGACCACCGGGCCGCCTCCTCGAGCGCTTGAGCGACGCCTGGATCATATAGCCACGCTTCACTGCGCGGCACAAAATGGCCGATCTTAATAATCCACACGCCGTCCCCGATCTCGTCTATCATCACGTCTTGCCCGGCATAGCGGGCGCCCAATGTAATCTGGCCGGTCCTGCTGACCGTCTTGATCCGCACGGGTATCATCTCCCAAGTGGCCCGAAATCGCCTCGTGCATATTCTCTCCTGGTGGGCGGTGATTATCCCTGACGGCTCCCGGCGGATCCAGCCCCGGTCATGATCTGTGGATTTAAGGGAAAGGGACGAACCCGTCTTCGCCGGGAGACTTTTGTGAGCCGCATATCCTACCAATGTGACGGCATACTCAGAAGCAGGCGTCACGAAAATCGCGGCTGCTCATTTTAACGGCCCGCGCGGCCATGGCTTCTGTATGCCAGTCATAGCCGCCACGGGCGGGTTTCATAAGGAGGAGGAATATCGGCCGCGGACAACCCGGGCTTAGGGTGCCGCACCCACCTTCTGGCCTGAGGGAGCGGGGTTGGCACTCGGAATAGTCGGGGCCGGAGGAATGGATGACGCAGGTGCGGAGGGCGTGGAAGCCGACTGGGAGGGACTGGTGGAGGATGGCGACGAGCTCGCCGGAGGGGATGCCGACGCGGAGGGTGATTGGGAAGGCGACGGAGTGGCGCGCGGCGTGCACATGGCCGTGGGAGCCCAGTACTGGGAGTCCCAAATGTAGGGACCGCCGGGATGCCAGTCTGATTCGCGACGTAGCGCCACGGTGGTCACGTAAGCCCCGCATCCTTGCTGCCACAGCTTACTGGGGTCTGTGGCCACCACTTTGACGGGGTAGTGGGTGTCGCCAATGGTGGTAGGTTGGGTGCCTTTGATAAACCACGCGCCTTCCACATCCTGCGGCGGAGCGTACTGGCTCGCAATCTTTCCGGAAGTGATGCTGACATCAGGCACATACACCATGCCGGTGGGGCGCGGAAAATGCTGGACGGGCAAGTGTTCTTGCGTGTCGACTTGCTCCATGATCGATTGCCAAATGGGACCAGCCGCGACGTCTCCGTAAGCGGGGCCGTTGGGAGTCGACGGCTGGGGATATTCCCCTTTGCGGTTGCCCTCCCAGACTCCCACCATAAGCTGGGGAGTATATCCCAAAAACCACGCGTCCGCCTCGCCATTGTTGGTGCCGGTTTTGCCAGCAGCCGGGCGGCCGATATTCAAGTTAATGCCGGTGGCGCCGCTGCCGGGGCCAATGCTGGGAATAGGGGTGGGGTTCATCACCCGCTCCATCATTTTCTCCATGACGTAATCCTGCTGCGGGGTAAACTCGACCGTGCCGTGTGGGGTATCCTGATAGACCACCGCACCATCCGGATTGACCACTTTCGTCACCCAGATGGGCGACATGCGCTCGCCGCCATTCGGGAACGTCGCGTAGGCCTGAGTCATTTCCATGACATTGAAGCCTTCTTTCAAGCCGCCGATGGCAATGCCCAGTCCAGCATGCAGGTCGGCTGTGGTCAAGGGCAGCCCGAACTTGTTCTTGGCGAAGTAGTAGCCATAATTCAATCCAATATCGTTCAGCAGATGAACCGCCACGTCGTTGTCGGAGATGGCCAGAGCATCCCGCAAGTCCAAATAGCCCCGGTACAGATGGTTGTCATTATGCGGCCACCACTGGCCGTTGACATGAAAAATAGGGACGTCCTGGATGACCGACATCTGGGTGTACCCCTTGACGATGGCGGGGGTATATTCGAGCAGAGGTTTGATAGATGACCCCGTCGAGCGCTGCACCGAGGGATTCGTGGCGAGATCCTCCATGAATGGCTGGCTGAAGGTCCTGCCCCCGATGACAGCGAGGATGTCGCCGGTATGGGGGTCCTCCACCACGGCTGTGGCCTGATAAGTCGGGTCGGCTGAATGGGAGACGCCAAAATTATAGTTCATGGTCTGGTCTACAGCATTCTGCGCGATATTATAAACCGCAGGGTCTAGAGCCGTGTATATTTTCAGCCCGCCATCAAAAATTTGGGTGCCGGAAAATCCCTGTTGCTGCAGCACCTGGATTACTTTGTCAACGTACCACGGGTACGGGTAAATCTGGCTGTTGGCCGTGTCCACCGACATGGGATGGAGATTGAGCGGCGCGGCATAAGCTGCGTGCGCCGCGGCCTGACTCAGATATCCGTACTTGGCCATGGCGTCCAGAACCTGCAGCTGCCGCGCCTTAGCCAGTTTAAGGTTCACCAGCGGATCGTACAGCGAAGGCGCTTGGGGCAGCCCGGCCAACAGCGCTGCTTGGGCGGTGGTCAATTGGGACGGCAGTTCGTCGAAATAGGCCTTGGACGCCGAATAGACCCCGCTGGCGCCGTCCCCTAGATATACTTCATTTAAATACATATCCAAAATTTGCTGTTTGGAGTAAGTGTGCGCAAGCTCCAGCCCGATCATAAATTCCTGGGCTTTGCGTACTAGGGTTTTCTTGTCGCTGAGGTACAGATCCTTGGCCAGCTGCTCGGTGAGAGTGCTGGCGCCCTGAATCGCGTGGTGATGTATCACATCGACGAGGGCCGCCCGGACAATGGATGTGATGTCGAACCCGGGGTTGGTATAAAAGCTATGGTCCTCAATGGCGACCAGAGCATGCTGCATATCGGGAGAAATGGCGGACAGCGGCACATTGACACGGTTGACGGTGCCGTGCAGGCGCGCTACCGGCTGGCCGAACTTATCATAAATGACCGAGTCTTGACCCATCGCCTGCAGGGAGACCATGGACTGCACCGACGGGAGCGTCTGCCATGCCTGGTAGCCGATATAGCCTCCGTATCCGAACCCCGCCACCATGACTCCAGCCACCGCCAAAAGCGCCAGACGGCCCCACCGCACCTTGCGCCGGGGTTTTGCAGACGAGGCTCCCGAACTGGCTTTGGAGGGTTTTTTGGCAACCGGGCTGTGCGCGGTCTGGCGGGGCTTGTCTGCGGGGGCAGGCAGCTTGCTTCCGCAAAACCGACAAAATGCCGACCCTGCAGTATTGTCCTGACCACATTTTGGGCAACGCACGCTATCTTGTCATCTCCTTGGCATACTCGAGTTATCCGCCTAGTGTGGGGGGTGTGCGGTTGGGAGGATCTTTTGTGTAGAGGGCGCCCAGTCCTAAAACCAGACCAAACAAAATCCATGAAAGCCCTTGTTGGCGGCCTGCTAGGCTCAACACAAAACCCACCACAGAAAATGCGGCACTCGCGGTGAAAAGAACCTGTGAGACCGTCCACGTGACCCGCACCTGGCGAATGTTGTTCAGATGGATAACGCCGGACGCAGCCATTCGGTAACGCTGCCAGGGAATATTCCGCACACTGCGGAGCCAATCCCTCCGCGACACGGGCGTCTCGGGCTCCGCGGGTTCTACGGGCGCCATCACATCAAGATTAGGGTCCTCAGGCAGCAAATTCTTGCCGCAACTGGGACAAAACACACTATCGACCGGAATCTGATCGCCGCAGTGACGGCAGTACACCATGTCATCCCTCGCCTTATTCTTCTTTACCGCTCACTATATCATTCGAAGCCCGCCAGAGGAAATTTGGCATGCAGCGATTTTTATGCCCAGAGACTCGCCTAATTTCGATCATTGTAGCATAATAAAAAGGGGATTAACCTGAAATGGTGTCTGGACCCGCATGGCCGCGGGTCCAGACACCGAAGAGCAACGACGGGAAATCCGCCTTAAAGCGTGCGCAGGATTTGCACGATTCTATACAACTCGGTCGGCACTTTAGCGGGTTCATGGGTCTCAGGATGAACAAAAACCGCTTCAGTGCCGATTTTGATCTTCAGCAGAACTATAGGGGTTCTGGGAGACCCGGCAATGACCCACCTGGCCATGTCCTTGCGCTCGAGTTTGGCCAAGAACAGCAAGTCCCCGTGTTGCACGGGCCCCTGGTCTGGTCCCTGATACCGCCACGCGAATTTGCCCAGCGCATTGGCCACCAGGCTGTCCGATAGGGATTCAGAGGTCAGCACCACCGAACCGTCCGAAGCGAAGCCCTGCACGATGGGAATGCGCCCGTAATGCGTCTGGGTTTCCCGGGCCTTGGCCGCAGGCAGCAGGTAGCGGCCGGCAATGACGGCGCGCTTGAATGCCTGCAAGCCGGGGTAGTTTTCCTTGGACAGCCAGTAGTACACAGTCTTTTCCTCGGCGTAGCCAAGTTTTTTCGCGAGATCGCCAGCCGTGATGAAAGGGTCATCAAGAATCAGATACCCCATTTTGTTCAATATTTCCATGTAGAATCTCCTCCAGAGTTTTCGGTAGTGTGGTTTGTTGCGATAATTTGCTTTCGCCAAAATCACAGCTTTGCATGTGATTTACGGCTTCACTCAATATACAGGATATTGAGCCGATTGCGCGCCGACTTTGCCTGGTAATTTCTGGTGAAATTCAAGAATCGACAGAATACGACTATTACCAAAAGGAGGCACAGGCAGATCGGGGAGGGGAGGCAAAAAAATGTGATGGCGACGCGGTCTGCGGGGCAACAGGCCTGGGCGCCAGAGGCCGAAAACAGACCGCGGTTAGGGATGAACCGTGGCAAAGGGGCCGAATAGATATGGGAAATAATACCGTATAAGGTGTCTGGGACAGCTTCTGCAGATTGACAGATTGGATATGGTACAATGTTTCCACTAGTGCCTGACATTGCCCGGAATGGATGATTTTAGATGCATTTGCAAACCATTAGCCTGTACGGATTCAAATCATTTGCCCAAGATACCCGCGTGGTGTTTTCGCCTGGGATCACGGTAATCGTGGGGCCCAATGGCGGGGGCAAGAGCAACGTCATTGACGGTCTGCGCTGGGCCCTGGGGGAGCAGCGCGTCAAGGAGCTGCGGGCGGAGCGGTGGGAAGACTTATTGCATGTGGGCAGCCGGGGCCAGCGCGCCAAATTGGCGGAAGTGGTGCTGACCTTCGACAATCATGACTCGGAGATGGCGGACTGGCCGGAGAGCGTGGCGGTGACCCGCCGCTATTATCTCTCTGGCGACTCGGAGTACCTTCTCAACAGCCGGCCTTGCCGTCTGAAAGACATTGTCGATCTCTTTTTGGACAGCGGGGTGGGTCGGTTCAACTATGCGGTAATCGGGCAGGGGCGGGTCGATGAAGCCTTGCTGATGAAGCCGCGGGAGCGGCTGGAGCAGCTCGAAGAGGCCGCCGGCGTGTCCCGTTACAAAGTGCGGCGCAAGGAGACCTTGCAGCACCTGGCGGATGTGCAGACCAATTTAAGCCGGCTGGCCGACCTCATGGATGATGTGCGCCAGCAGCAGGAATCGGTTAAAGCCGAGGCCATGCGCGAGCAGCAGTACCTCACATTGCATAAAGAGCACGCGGAGCTCAGCGTCCGCTACCAGCAGACGCAGTATGCCCGGGCGCTTGAGGACAGAAAGGAGTGGCTCGGCGCCATTCAGTCCATCAGCCGCCAGCGTGACCTCCTCCAGCAGGAGGCGGCGCGCGCCGGGGATGAACGGCGCCGCGCAGAACAGATGCGGGAAGAGCAGGGGAGGCAGGTGGCTGAGCGGGCGCAGGAAATCCGCCAGCTCGAGCAGGTCCTCGCTTCCCAGGACGCGCAGATTGCCCGTCTGGAGGCGGAGTGGGGAGGATATCAGCATGAACTCCAGGGCCTCCAAGGTCAGGCTCTGCTGGTTGCGGAACAACTGTCTGCGGTCGATAGTGAAAATACGGTCAAGGCGGCAGAACCGTCGGCCTCCGATAATGATCTGGCATCGGCCCGGAAAGCAGAGCAGGATCTGGCCCACATCATGAATGAGCGGGGTGCCGACCGCGAGCGCGCCCAAGTTCTGCGTGACCAGCAGCAAGACCGCCTGCAGAGAAGCGAACGGCAGCTGGCGCGGCTGGAAGGGGCGCTGCAGGCCCAGGATGCGGAGCAGCTCGCCACCCGGCTCCAGGCGCTTGATGAGGAGCGGGCGGCGCTCCGGGAGGAGGCCAAGGAGGGCGCGCGCCTGCTGGGCGCTGTAACGCAGCAGCTGGCGCAGTCTGAAAAGCAGCACAGCCAGCGTGAGGTGGAAATCCGACAGCTGCAGTCCGAAGGATGGGAACTCGAGGCCCGCATCAAGGCTCTGAAAACGGTGGAGCAAGAGCAGGTGTCGCTGCCCAGCGCTGTGCGCGCGGTGCTGCGCGCAGCGCAAGGTGGAGGCCTCAGCGGGGTGCTGGGCACACTGGGGAGTCTGCTGGAGGTGAAGGACGGCTACGTCATCGCACTGGATGTGGCTCTGGGCGGCCAGTCCCATGATTTGGTGACAGATACCGAGGTCCACGCCAGAGAGGTTGTCGACTGGCTGAAGGCCCAGAAGGCGGGGCGGGTCACCCTGCTCCCCCTGGACCAAATCCGGCCGTCCACAGTGGCCGAGCGGGACAAGGCGCTCGCCCATCTCCCTGGCGCTGAGGGATGGGCCATGGACATGACAGAGTTTGACCCTGCGGTTTTCCCGGCCGTTTCGCATGTTTTGGGACGTGTTCTTGTCTTGAATTCCCTGGAGGCCGCCAACCGGATTGGCCGCCAGCACCAGTTCCGCTACAAAATGGTGACGGTGGACGGACAGGTGGTTCTGGCTGGGGGCGCGATATCTGGGGGGAGTGAGAGGCGGCAGAATGCCAGCGGGGCCGAACGCGCCGGCCCCTTGGCGGAACGTCTGGCCCTGGTGAGACGGCGCGCAGCTCAGCTCGAGCCGGTCCGGGAGGAAGCCAGCCGCGAGCTGGCCAGGCTGCGGGCTGAGTCCGACACCCTGCGGGCTGGCCAGGCCCGCACCCGCCAGCGGGCAGAGCATATCGAGAGCATTTTTGCAGGTCTTCCGGGAACGGGAGCTGCGGACATCCGCACTCTGACCCAGGAGGCCGCTGTGGCCCGGCAGGAATTGCAGACAGCGCAGATCCGGCTGCAGGAGTCTGAGGCCCTTTGGGAAGAATCATCCAGACAGGTGAACCAGGCTCGCCAGCGGGTGCAGCGGCTCCAGGAGCAAGAGGACAGCGCACGCCACCAGCGGGATCTGTATGCGCGCTACCAAGCGGAAAAGCTGAGGATCAGGCAGCAAGGCGGCGCTGTCCGGCTGCGGATTGGCGAGCTCGAGGCCGCCATGGAGAAAGCCGGGCATACTCTAGAGCAGGCCCGCGCCGACCACGCGGTCTCCCAGAGCCTTCTCGCCGAGAAATCGCGGGCGCTGGCCCAGCGCCAGGCAGAGTATGGGGAGCTCGAACAGAATGCGTCCCGCCTTGGGGCGCGTCTGGCCGGAATGGATGGTGAAGAGCGTAAAATGTCCCAGAGGCTGGCCTATTTGGAACAGCAGGTGGCCAAACATGACGCGCGCTGGGAATCGTATGACGCCCCTGGGGGAGAGCCTCTGGCCCCTGAGGCCTTTGAGGAGGCGAAAAACCACCTGGCAGCTTTGCAGCAGGCGATGGATAGGGTCGGGGCGGTGAAACCGGGCGTCTTTGCACTGTATACCCAACTGGGTGAACGCCTGCGGTACCTTGACAGTGAACACCAGGACGTCCAGCTTGCCAAAGATGAAGTGCAGGCTACACTGGAGCAGATTGACCGCGATGTGAACGGGCGCCTGGATGAGACGGCCCGCCATGTGGAAAAAGCCTTTCAAGAAGCCTGCTCAGCACTGCTGGGAGGAGAGGGAGGCTTTCGCTGGACGGGCGGGGAGGAGCGGGGTGTGGAGCTGTGGATCAAACCTCCCGGCAAGAAGCCGAGCTCCATGAGCCTGCTGTCGGGGGGCGAGAAGGCCCTCGGCGGCATCGCCTGGCTGTTTGCCCTGCTCGCGGTGCGCCCGTCCCCGTTTGTCGTGCTGGATGAAGTGGAGGCGGCGCTGGACGAAGCCAACGCCCGGAAGGTGGCCCGCTATATTCAAGACCACCACGGCACCACGCAATATGTCATTGTGACGCACCACAAATCGACGATGGTCATTGCCGACGGACTGTGGGGGGTAGCCGGTGACGGCCAGGGGCAAAGCCGGCTGGTCTCCGTGCGGCTCGAACAGGACGCGGCCGCAGCACAAGGATAGGAGGGGCTCATGGCAGGCATTTGGAACCGCTTAAAAGAAGGGATGAGCCGGACCCGCAACAATTTGGGAGGCAGGCTGCGGGCACTGTTTCATGGCAAGGAGTGGGATGACTCCTTGTGGGGTGAGTTGGAGGAAATACTCTACGAAGCCGACCTGGGCGTCGACACGATACAGTATCTGACCGCGGCTCTGCGGGACGAGGTGCGGGCGCAAAACCCCCGCAATGCGGACGAGGTGATGGATATCCTCAGGCGGATCATGGTGGGGCTGTTTGATATTGCCTCAGATCCCTCCCTGCTCGACCCGCAAAGGCCCAGCATCTGGCTGATGGTCGGTGTCAACGGCACAGGGAAGACAACTACCGCAGGGAAGTTTGCCTACCTCATGAAACAGCAGGGATACCAGGTGATTCTGGGAGCGGCTGACACATTCCGCGCGGCGGCCGTGGAGCAGCTCCAGGAGTGGGGCGCGCGCGCAGGGGTGGAGGTCATCCGGCAAGCCTCCGGCGCAGATTCGGCAGCCGTGGCCTACGATACCGTCCAGGCAGCCATTGCCCGGTCCCGCGACCTGGCGATTATTGACACGGCGGGGCGCTTGCATAACAAGACAAACCTTATGCATGAGCTGCAAAAAGTTGTCCGGGTCATTCAGCGCGAGCGCCCGCAAGCGCCTCACCAGGTCTGGCTCGTGATTGACGCCACAACGGGGCAGAACGGCCTCACGCAGGCCCAAGTGTTTTTGGAAGCCGTGCAGGTGACGGGCATTGTCCTAACCAAACTTGACGGAACAGCCAAAGGTGGCATCGCCCTGTCCATTAAGCGCGAGTTGGGCCTGCCCATCCGCTTCATCGGAGTGGGGGAAAAAGCGGAGGACCTGCTGCCGTTTGATGCAGACAGCTACGTCCGGGCGATTCTGGGCGATTGACCGCTGTACTGAACAATTCTATACTGAGGACATACCTTGACAACGCCGAATTCACTAAAGAAGCGGAGGACCCACCAAGATTTGGGGTGAATTGCTTTGCAACGGGCATGCTCTGGGCCCGAACCCGTCAGCTAACTTCGTAGGCGTAGGGGGCTCAAGGTTGATGATATGGGTTATCTCGTTCCCCCCGGGAAACAGGGGGGCTTTTTCATGCCCTGCTTAATAGGGAGGTCTCAATATTATGATGAAAAAAGTGTTGTTCTTGTCTCTGCGGGCCGACCCGCTCAATCCCCTGGATGGCGGGGAACTCGGAGGGCAGCAGGTGCTAGTCCGGCAGATGGGCCGCAATTTGCAGCATCTGGGATATGCGGTTGACATCATCACCGTGCGCCAGCATTCCAAGCTGCCTGAGCGTTCGTCATTCGGCCACTTGGGGCAGGTCATCCGGCTTACGGGATGGGAGGGCCGCGTCTGGTCAGACGATGAGTGGCACAACAGCCAAGAGCTCCTCACCGGGCAGGTGCTGGAGTGGATTCGCGAGCGGCGGCGGGAGTATTACGCGGTGCACAGCCATTTCTGGATTTCCGGTATGGTGGCGCAGTCTGTGGCGGAATCGCTGCAGGTGCCGTGGATCCACTCTCCTTACAAAATGGCGGAATGGACACGGCGTCCGGGCGATGGCGTCTCTCCTGTCCGCCTGCAGTGGGAACATCAGCTGCTCGGCAATGCTCAGGCGATTGTTGTCTCCTATTTGGAAGAAAGCGAAATGATCCACCAAGTGGCGCCCGGGGTGCCTTTGTATGTGGTGCCCCCCGGTGTGGACATCACAAACTTTTTCGTGCGCGATTCGGGTCCTCTCCTCCGTGGCTTGGGCTTATACCGCCCCCCGGTGCTGTACGTAGGACGGCTTGGAGCGGGCCGCGGAATTCAGGAGGTGCTGGAGGTGATGGGGAAAACCTCGCTGCCCGAGGACCTGGCCCTATTGGTGGTGGGCGGCAGCTCCGGGGAAGTGCTGGGAGGGCAGCCCACAGACCCGGGGTTGGCAGAACTCTCCCGGCCCTTAGGAACGCATGTCCGCTTTTTGGGACCGACGCCTCATCACGCGATCGCCATTTACATGGGATCGGCGGCGGTGTCCATTGCACCGAATCAGGGGCCGACACTGGGCATGGCTGTCATCGAAGCCATGGCGTCAGGCTGCCCGGTAGTTGGGACAGCGGTGCCCGGAGTGCAGGACTGGATTGAATCGGGAGTCAATGGCATTTTAGTGGGACAGACCCATATTGACCAACTGTGGAGCGACGCGCTACAGTTGTGGAATAACCCGAGTCAGGCGCGGCAAATGGGGGTCAACGGCCAGGAGATGATTCAGCGGCATCATACCGTCAATCATATGGCTCAGAGACTCCAGACAGTCTATGAGGAGGTGGCGTCCAGTGGCCACCATGAAACGGGTGCTGGCTACTGATATCGATGGGACACTGATCGGGCACGGGGGCGAGCAGGCTGTCCGGGACTATCTCTTAGACCATCCCGAACTGGGTGTCATCTATCTGACCGGACGCACTTTAAGCAATGCGCACGCGATTATCTGCCGCTATGGATTTCCTACACCCCTGGCGATTGCTACCGATGTCGGAGCCGATATTTTCTGGGGACCGAATCTTGAGGCTGATGAGCTTTGGGCCTTTGAACAGCGGCGCAACTGGTCGCCACGCCGTCTCCGGTCTGCCCTGGGGGAAATTTCCGGGGTAGCCTACCGCGGCCGCAGCTCTCACTGGCGCATCGCCTTCGAACTGGAGGACCCCAGTGTGCTGCCTCTAGTCAAGGAGTGCCTGGCAGAGCACCACCTTCTCGTCCGCACTCTGTGGTATCCCGACGAGGCGCGCCTTGATGTGCTGCCCTGCACGGCGCTTAAAAGCCGTGCGCTTCAGTATATTTTGCAGCGCATACGGGTAAAATCGCAGAATTGCTTTGTGGCGGGGGACGCTGAAAATGACGGGGACATGCTGGCCAGCCGCTATCCCGGAGTCCTGGTGGCCAATGGCGAGGCCCGGGTGCGCGAATGCCTGCCGGAATGGATTGTGCGCTCCCGCTACCCCGGGGCGCTGGGAGTGCTCGATGCCCTCAGGCAGTGGCTGGAATAGATGGCTAGCCGGGCCATGGGTCTTAACCCGGCTGGCAGAACGTCTTGCCGGATTTCTCCTTCTCCCGCAGAAAATCTCTGCGGGATTTTTTGAGTGCTGCCCGTTGGCAGACCCGACGGACGAAGAACCCAACCGGAAACATTGACAAAACCTTGGCCGTTTCGTAATATGTGTGAGGCTGTTAAGTAGTTTTGCTTTACAGGTGTGAGGGGTGACACGTGCAGCGTCCAAATCGTGAGATGGCGAATCTTCTCTTTGACCATTACGGCGCCTTGCTGACGCAGCACCAGCAGGAGGCGTGGCGGCTTTATTATCTTGAGGACTGGTCTCTTATGGAAATTGCCCAATCCCGCCATGTGACCCGGGCTGCCATTCACGATTTGCTGAACCGCACGGCCGCTACCCTGGAGGCGTTTGAAGCGTCACTGCACCTGCTCGACCAGATGCAAAGACGCCAGCGGTTGCTGGAGAAATTGACCGATGCTGTGCGCTCAGGACCGCAGGGATCCTGGAGAGACCAGGCGGAACAGCTGATAGCGGAAATGGCGGGGGAGGAGGACCGGGGCGATGTTTGATAATTTGACCGAAAAACTGCAGGGCACTTTCAAACGCATGCGCAGCAAGGGGCGGCTGACTCCCGACGACGTGCGCGAAGGATTGCGCGATGTCCGCTTCGCCCTACTGGAAGCAGATGTCAACTTCAAGGTGGTCAAGGAATTTCTTGGCCAGGTCGAAGAAGAGGCGGTTGGCCAGGATATTCTGGACAGTCTGACCCCGGCGCAGGGAGTGATCCGGGTTGTTCGGGACCACCTGACAACCTTAATGGGCAGTCAGGTCGAGCGCATCAAAATGGCCTCCAACCCTCCTACAGTCATCTATCTGGTCGGCCTCCAGGGTTCGGGGAAAACCACGTCTACTGCCAAACTGGCTAAAATGCTTAAACAGCAGGGGCGGCAGCCGCTGATGGTGGCCGCCGACGTGTACCGCCCGGCAGCAGTGGACCAGCTCCAGGCCCTAGGCCAGCAGGTTGATGTCCCCGTGGTATTCTCCCCAGGGCTGTCGCCTGTGGAGCTCGCCCAGGAAGGCTGGCAGAAAAGCCGGCAGCTGGCCAAAGATGTGGTGCTGGTAGATACGGCCGGGCGTTTGCATGTGGACAGCGCCCTGATGGAAGAACTTGTCAAGATGCATGCGGCCCTGCCAGCCAATGAAACTTTGCTGGTGGTTGACGCCATGACTGGCCAGGATGCGGTGCGAGTGGCAGGCGCTTTCAAAGAGGCCCTCCCTCTCACCGGGGTGATTCTCACCAAACTGGACGGCGACGCCCGGGGCGGTGCGGCGCTCTCCATCCGCTCTGTGACAGGCCTGCCCATCAAGTTGGTCGCCTCAGGAGAAAAGATCGACGCTCTAGAGCCCTTTCAGCCGGACCGGATGGCGTCGCGCATTTTGGGTATGGGCGACGTGCTGACCCTAATCGAAAAAGCTGAACAGTCTCTGGATAAAGATGAAATTGAAGAACGCGCCAAGAAGATCGGCACCAAGGACTTCAATTTCGAAGACTTTCAGGCCATGCTCGGACAGGTCAAGAAGCTGGGGCCCCTGTCCAAAGTGATGGAAATGCTGCCGGGCATGGGGGCTCTCAACAAATACAAGGACCAGGTTGACGACAAGGGGATGGACCGTGTCGAAGCCATTATCAATTCGATGACGGCAGGCGAGCGCCGCAAACCTGAGATCATTGACGGCAGCCGCCGCCTGCGGATTGCCAAGGGCAGCGGGACCACCGTCCAGGAAGTCAACCGGCTTATCAAACAGTTTCATGACATGCGGAAGATGATGAAGCAAATGAAAACCGGGAAGAAACGGGGAATGGCCAAGGCGCCTTTTCGCGGGTTTCCGGATCTGCGCTGAATGTTCCTGCGGTCCTACAGCAGAGAAGGGAGGGAAATATATTGGTAAAGATCAGATTACGGCGGATGGGCGCAAAAAAACATCCATTTTACCGTGTGGTGGTGGCCGATTCCCGGGCGCCGCGGGATGGGAAGTTTCTTGAGGAAATCGGCTATTATGACCCGACCAAGGATCCGGCGGTGGTCAAGATAGATGAGGACAAGGCGATCTTGTGGATCCAAAATGGAGCGCAGCCCACAGACACCACCCGTTCACTATTGAGGCAGGCAGGGATACTTAAGACAATTCACGAGGCTAAACAGGCAAAAAAACATGAGAAAAACGCGTAGTCACGTCTGGGAGAATTATGTCAGCGTGGGAGAGGTGACCGCCCCTCACGGGATTCACGGAGAACTGCGGGTCTATCCCACGACGGATTTTCCTGACCGCCTTTTGGCTCGGACAACCGTCTGGGTGGACGGGCTGGAGGGACCGCAGGAGATTATGAGCGTGAAGCCGCGTCCTCCGCTGGTGATTATGCAGCTGCGGTCGGTGGCGACACGCGAACAGGCTGAAATGCTGCGCGGGGCCTCCCTCTACGTGCCGATCGACTCCTTGCCCGCCTTAGGGGAAGGGGAGTACTACTGGTTCGAGCTTGAAGGTCTGGAGGTCCGCGACGCCAGCAGCAAGGCTCCCATTGGCATTCTGAGCAAGATTATCCGGGCCGGAGGCAATCAGGATGTGTTTGAGGTGGCCCGGGAAGGCATGCCGCCGCTGCTGGTGCCAGCCCTCAAATCGGTGGTGGCCCGGGTGGACCTCCCACAGAACGTCATGGAAGTAGACCTGCCGCCAGGACTTGAGGATCTCTCATAATGGTGATTCAGGTGGTGACGCTGTTTCCTGAAATGTTTGACGGCCCTGTCACGTCCAGCATTCTCAAGAGGGCGCAGGATCATGGCCTGGCCGACATTCGGAGAGTGCCCCTGCGCTGGTTTGGGGTGGGGCCGCACCGCACGACCGACGACTACCCCTTCGGCGGGGGAGTTGGCATGCTCTTGCGGGCGGACGTGGTGGTACCTGCGGTGGAATGGGCTCTGGCCCATCACGCCGCCCCCGCCACAGTCGTAGTCACCTCAGCCCAGGGCCAGCGCTTTGACCAGGCGATGGCGCAGGAACTCAGTCGGGCTGAGCACCTTGTGATAGTGGCTGGGCACTATGAGGGCATCGACGAGCGGGCGACGGATCTGCTCGGGGCCCGGGAAGTGTCGGTGGGAGACGTGGTTCTGACGGGCGGGGAAATCCCGGCGATGGTCATGATTGACGCCATTGTGAGGCTTTTGCCGGGAGCGCTCGGGGCCGAAGAGGGGGCCGTGCAGGAATCATTCAGCGGGGAGGGCGGCCTTGAGGGGCCGCAGTTTACCCGGCCGAAGACGTTCCGGAGCCGGCCGGTCCCGGAGGTCCTCCTGTCAGGGGACCATGCGCGCATTGCCCGCTGGAAGGTGGAGGAGTCTAAAGCGCGCACCAGGCAGAGACGGCCCGATTTACTGTAACGCAGCGTTTGCAGGGCTTTGGGACGGATGGTATAATTTCATGTGGCCCGTAAAGGGGGGGAAATATTGGATTACATTCGATTGCTGGAAGAAGAGCAACTCAAGTCGGACATTCCGGCTTTCCGCGCAGGGGACACCGTGCGTGTGGCGGTCAAGATCCGTGAGGGCAACCGCGAGCGTGTGCAGAACTTTGAAGGCGTGGTCATTGGCATCAAAGGCGCAGGACTGTCGAAGACGTTTATTGTGCGGCGTGTCAGTTATGGCGTGGGTGTGGAGCGGATCTTTCTGATGAATTCGCCCCGCCTGGAATCAATCCAGGTGGTGCGGCGCGGCAAGGTGCGGCGTGCCAAACTGTATTACCTGAGAAAACTTCGCGGCAAAGCAGCCCGAATTAAAGAACGGCGCTAATGCGTGGCGAAGGCACCTGCAACCGGAGGTGTCTTCGCTATCTTTATAGCTTTGGGGGGCTGCAACCGTGTCCAGTGAACGCCGCAAGGGTTATTGGGAAGTCATTGAAACAATTGTGTTGGCCGTTGTTCTCGCCTTTCTCATCCGCACATTTGTTTTTGAGTCCTACGAGGTGGAGGGCATATCCATGCGGCCCACACTGCACACGGGCGAGCGGGTGCTGGTCAACAAGCTGATTTACGATTTTGAGTCGCCGAAAACTGGCCAGATCATTGTGTTCCGATCTCCTGTCATTAAAACCCAGGATTGGATAAAGCGCGTGATCGGAGTGCCTGGAGATACCATCAGTGTGCAAAACAATGTGGTCTATATCAATGGCAAGCGCTACCATGAACCCTTTCTCAAATACCGCTCCTCTATAAACGTGCCGCCGACCAAAGTCCCGCCCGGCTACCTGTGGGTGGAAGGCGACAACCGTCCTAAAAGTTATGACAGCCGCTATTTTGGGCTGCTGCCTATGAAAAATGTAAAGGGACAAGCATTCGTCGTCTGGTGGCCTATCGCAGATTTTCGCTTGCTCCACTGAAAGGGAGACTATGGCACAAGGCAATTGGTATCCAGGGCATATGGTGGCTACGCAGCGGACGATTCGGGATCTGGCTCCGTACCTGACAGCCTTTATCGAAGTCGCTGACGCCCGCGCGCCAGGCATCAGCCGGCACGTTCCCATGACCCAGTGGATTGGGCGGGCACGGCGGATTTTGCTCTTGAACAAGGCGGACCTGGCCGATCCCGCCGTCACCCGCCTGTGGATTGAATATTACCGGCAGCAGGGCACCGAGGCCTTTGCGGTGACAGCGCAGGAAGCCAAAGCCCGCCACCACGTGGAAGACCTTATCAGCCGGGTGTTGGCGCCCCCGTTCCGGCTGGCGGTTGTCGGGGTCCCCAATGTGGGGAAATCCACCTTGCTCAACCGCATGGTCGGGAAGAACCGGGTGGCGACCGGAGCCAAGCCGGGAGTCACCCGCGGCCCGCAGTGGATCCGCATGCCGGGCGGGTGGGAGTGGCTCGACCTGCCCGGCGTGGTGACTCCGGGGCACACCCATGACTGGAGGCTGAAAGTGCTGGGAATTGTGCCCTCATCCGGCGAGGAGAGGACGGACCTGGCCGACAGAATCTGGGAGATGGTGCATGGTCCGGCCAACCCGTCGGGTTGGGTTGAGTGGGGCAAAGGGCGGGGGTATCTGCGCGCCGGGGGTCTCGTTGATGTCCAGCGGGCCGCCGACGCTGTGGTGCTGGCGTTCCAGCAGGGGAAATTGGGACGCTTCAGTCTGGAAAAGCCTGGCGACGCAGACCAATGACCGCCGGGCGCCGGGATCTCCGGAGCGAGTGGCAGCGACTCACGGAGATGGAGCGGCCATTCTGGCTGCTGGGAGACCGCGTTGCGGGGGTTGACGAAGTGGGCCGGGGGCCCCTGGCCGGGCCGGTGGTGGCTGCGGCGGTCGTCCTCAAACCCTCAGCGCCGATTTTTGGTGTCGACGATTCAAAAAAACTGACGCCCCGCCAGCGCCTGCGGCTCTACGCCAGCATCTGCGAGCTGGCGCTGGACGTGGGGGTGGGAATGGTCGGGCCGCGGACTATCGAGCAGGTCAACATTCTTCGCGCCAGCCGCCTGGCCATGGAGCGGGCCCTGCGCCAACTGCGCCAGCCGCCCGGCGTGCTGCTGACCGACGCCATGCGCATCGGGGGGCCGTGGCAGGAGGTGCCTCTGGTCCACGGCGATGGGCTCTCCGCCAGCATTGCGGCGGCGTCCATCGTGGCTAAGGTTGTGCGCGACCACTATATGGCCGTGCTGGCGGAACAGTTTCCGCTTTATGGTTTCCCCCAGCATAAAGGCTACCCTACCGAGTTTCACCGCGCCATGCTCCTGGCCTACGGGCCATCACCGGCGCACCGCCTCTCATTCCTCAGGAAAATTTTATCCCGCGACGCCATAGGATAGAGCGTATTATTTGCATCCGCAGAAGTTCCCTGTTACAGTCATGCTAATATCTCGCAGGAAACTGCGTGTGAGCGTGGCCTTCGGGGACACCGCAGTTTGCTATAATGGAAAAACGTTTGTAACCGGGGGTGTTGTCATGGCAAGATCTAAACCTCTGATTATCGTGGAATCGCCAGCTAAAGCTAAGACGATTGGCCGCTTTCTCGGGTCGCGATATCAGGTGAAGGCATCGATGGGCCATGTGCGCGACTTGCCTAAAAGCCAGTTTGGGGTGGATGTCGCCAATGGGTTTGCCCCGCGTTATATCACGATCAGGGGCAAGGGTCCCCTGCTTAAGGAACTGAAAGACGCAGCCAAAAAATCCGACCGCATCTACCTGGCAACGGACCCTGACCGCGAAGGCGAAGCGATTTCCTGGCATCTTGCGGAGGCTTTGCACATTGCCCCGCAAGATGTCCGGCGCATAGAATTCCACGAAATCACCAAGGATGCCGTCAGTCACGCCATCAAGCAGGCCCGGCCCATCGACATGGCCTTGGTGAACGCCCAGCAGGCCCGCCGGGTGCTGGACCGCGTGGTCGGGTACCAGCTCTCGCCCTTGCTGTGGCGCAAAGTCCGACCCGGACTGTCTGCGGGCCGGGTGCAGAGCGCTGCCCTCAAGCTGCTGGTAGACCGGGAGGACGAAGTGCTCCGGTTTCAGCCCGAGCAGTATTTCACCGTCGAGATGCTGGCGGGGTCCGCCAGCGGCGAGATCCAAAGCCGCTACATTGCTCCCCTGGGCCGCAAGGGGCGCATGACGTCCGCCGAAATTGACCAGATTGTCTCGGACGTGCAAGTGGGGATGCCGGTGACCGTGGGGGATGTGAAGACCAAGGAGAAAAGGCGCTTCCCTGCGCTGCCCTTTACGACCTCCACCCTCCAGCAGGAAGCGTCACGGAAGCTGGGGCTGTCGGTGAAGCGGACGATGAGCCTGGCCCAGCAGCTGTATGAGGGGCTGGAGGTCCCGGGAGAGGGCACGGTGGGGGTGGTGACGTATATCCGCACCGATTCCACCCGGATCGGGGATGCGGCCAAGGATGATGCCCGCGTCTACATTGAGGAGCGTTTTGGCGCTCCCTTTCTCGCTCAGGATGGCCCAAAACGGCCCGCCAAGACCAAACCGGGAGTCCAGGACGCTCATGAAGCCATTCGCCCCACCGATATCCACCGTCACCCGGATGCGCTCAAGGGCAGCTTGAATCGCGACCAGCTGCGTCTGTACCGCCTCATCTGGGAGCGCTTTGTCGCCAGTCAGATGGCGCCGCTGGTCTATGAGTCGACGACGGTTGACCTGACCGTCAAGGACCGCGAGGCAACGTTCCGGGCAAGCGGGTCGCGTGTGCTGTTTTCGGGGTTTACGGTGGTGTACCAGGAATCTTTTGACGAAGCCGACCCCCAGTCGTCCGACGACGATGAGACCAAGGCGCGGCCGCTGCCCCATTTCACCGCGGGCACAGAGCTGACCATCAAGAATCTCGACGCTCAGGAACATTTTACAGAACCGCCGCCCCGGTTCACGGAGGCGAGCCTGGTCAAAATGCTGGAGGAACTGGGCATCGGCCGGCCCTCCACCTATGCGCCTATTGTCGAGACGCTCCTTCACCGGGATTATGTGCGCCGGGAACAGAAAAAACTGATTCCGACGGACCTTGGCCGGGTGGTCGTTGACCTTTTGAAACACTATTTTCCGGAAATTGTGGATACCCGTTTTACTGCGGCGATCGAAACGGAGCTCGACCATGTGGCGGCGGATGAGATGGTCTGGCAAGATGTCCTGAGCGGATTTTACGGGCAGTTTGCGGAAGAGCTGGAGCGGGCTGACGGAGATATTGAGAAGATTGAGTTGCCGCAAGAAGAGACCGATGAGGTCTGCGAAAAATGCGGGCGGCCCATGATTGTCAAGTATGGCCGGTTCGGCAAATTTCTGGCGTGCTCAGGCTATCCGGAATGTGACTTCACGAAACCTTACATGGAAAAGACCGGCGCGCTGTGTCCAAAGTGCCATAAGGACCTGGTCGTCCGGAGGACCCGCAAGGGGCGGACATTTTATGGCTGCGTGGGGTACCCTGAATGTGATTTTGTTACATGGAATCGGCCGAGCGACAAGGTGTGCCCCCGCTGCGGCTCAAGTATGGCGTTCAAGCGGCGGGGAAGTCACGACAGTTTGATGTGCCTTCAGGAGGGGTGCGGGTATGAAGAAGAGCAAGCCCAGTGAGCCGGTTGTGGTGGGCGGAGGCCTGGCCGGTTCCGAAGCGGCGTGGCAGCTGGCCCAGCGCGGAATTGCCGTGCATTTATACGAAATGCGCCCCCACACCATGACTCCTGCCCACACGACCGGAGATTTCGCCGAATTGGTCTGTTCCAACTCTCTGGGCTCCACGCAGGGTACGGCTCCGGCCTCTCTGCTGAAAGACGAAATGCGGCTCTTTGATTCCCTGGTGCTGCGGGCCGCGGCCGCCGCCCAGATTCCGGCCGGCTCGGCTCTGGCCGTGGACCGTGAAATTTTTAGCAAAACCGTCACCCAAAGCATTGTGGACCATCCCAATATCACTGTGCACCAAGAAGCCGTCACGGAGATTCCTCCCGGGCCTGCGATTATTGCCACAGGCCCCCTGACGCACCAGGCTTTGTCGGCTGCGATCCAGCAGGCGCTCGGGGACAGCATGCTGTCTTTTTTTGATGCGGCTGCTCCCATTGTGCTGACGGACAGCGTGGACATGGACCATGCTTTTTGGGGATCCCGGGAAGGCAGCCGGGACTATCTGAACTGTCCTCTGACGAAGGCGGAGTACCAAGCGTTTCATGCGGCGCTGGTGGAGGCGGAGCAGCACCCGGGACACGACTTCGAGTCCAGCGCATTTTTTGAGGGTTGCCTGCCCATTGAGGAAATTGCGCGCAGAGGTCTCAAAACTCCGCTATACGGCCCGATGAAGCCTATAGGCTTGGAAAATCCGTTTGAAGGCGGCCGCCGCCCTTATGCCGTGGTCCAGTTGCGGCAAGACAACGCGGTAGGGTCGCTGATGAGTTTGGTGGGCTTTCAGACCAACCTCCGCTGGGGAGAACAGAAGAGGGTGCTGGGCATGATTCCTGCTCTGGCCCACGCCGAATTCGCCCGCTACGGGGTGATGCACCGCAACACCTACCTGAAGTCGCCAGCGCTGCTGCACCCGACTCTAAATACCCGCTGGCGCGAAGACTTATGGTTTGCGGGGCAGATGACAGGGGTGGAAGGGTACGTGGAGTCGGCGGCGACGGGCATCATGGCCGCTGTGCATTTGGCCGACCACCTGGCCGGCCTCCAGCCTCTAGCCTTTCCCCGCGAGACAATGATGGGCGCTTTGGCTTATTATATTACCCATACAGCGCCCGAGCACTTTCAGCCGATGAATGCCAATTTTGGCCTATTTGAGCTGCCTCCGGACATTCAGAGCATTCACGAAAAAAAAGTCCGCAGGCAGTGGCTGCGAACGCGGGCGATGGCGAAGATGACGGCGCACGTCGAGGAAATGGGCCAGAGGATGCCGCGCCATGCGTCCTGAGAGCGAGTGGGTGTCTTACTATCTGAGGACGCTTTTGAATGTGGAGCAGGCGTCAGAGCACACCATTCAGGCCTACGCGCAAGATCTCAGGCAACTGGCGGAGTTTGCCGGACCCTATGGACAATTGGAGAGCAGGGACTTGAGGCGGTGGGGCGCAGCCCTTCTGGCGGGGGGCCTCTCACCGCGGACAGTGGCCCGAAAGATCGCAGTGGTGCGCAGCTTTTACCGGTTCGCGCAGCGGCAGGGATTCAGGGAGGACAATCCGGCGCAGCGCCTTTTGGCCCCCCGATTCCGCCCCGCGCTGCCGCGGACCCTGACGATGGACGAGGCGCATGACCTGATGGAGCAGGCCAGGTTGCGGCCGGGACCTCTGGGGCTGCGCAACTGGGCACTGCTGGAGATCCTTTATGGATCGGGACTGCGCAGCCAGGAAGCGGTATCCTTGAACCTGCCGGACATTGACATGGACACCTCCTTTGTCCATGTGACGGGAAAGGGCGGGAAACAGCGCATCGTACCTTTTGGATCTAAGGCCCAAGATGCTCTGGCGCAGTATTTCCGCGGGGGCCGGCCAGCGCTGGCCCGGCAAGGCACTCAGGCCGTCTTCCTCAACTACCGGGGAACGCGGCTCACAACACGCAGTGTTCGGCGCATCATCAAGGTGGTGCTGGCGAGAGGGGCGATTCAGCGCAATGTCAGTCCGCACTGGCTGCGCCATTCTTTTGCCACCCACATGCTGATGAATGGCGCCGACCTGCGCGTGATTCAAGAACTTTTGGGACACAGCATGCTGCGCACGACCCAGCTGTACACCCTGGTCTCCCAGGAACATATTGCCTCAGTGTATCAACATGCACACCCCAGGGCCTGATACGCTGGCTGTGGGGCGGAACAAGGAGGATGGAACGTGGCCGAGTTGGAGTTTCACGGCACTACGGTGCTGGGAATGGTAAAGGACGGCAAGGCGGTTATAGGAGGGGACGGGCAAGTCACCTTTGGACAGAATACTGTCATGAAACACACGGCGGTAAAAGTGCGGCGGCTGTACCATGGCAAAGTGCTAGCGGGATTTGCCGGGTCGGTGGCTGATGCGCTGACCCTGTTTGAGCATTTTGAGGGGAAGCTGGAGGAGAGCCACGGCAATCTGTCCCGGGCGGCCGTGTCTCTGTCCCGGGAGTGGCGGACAGACCGGATGCTGGGCAAACTGGAAGCCCTTCTGCTGGTGGCGGACCAAGAACACCTCTTCATTCTTTCCGGAACGGGAGAGGTCATCGAGCCCGATGACTTTATTGCCGCGATCGGCTCCGGCGGGAGTTACGCGCTGGCAGCGGCCCGGGCTTTCACGTCAATGGAACAGCCCATGGCGCTGGACGAAGTGGTGCGGCGTTCCCTGGACATCGCGGCGGACATCTGCATTTACACCAACCATCATTTGACGGTTGAGACACTGGGGTAGGGAGGGCATCCGAAATGGACGATAGGTTGATGACGCCAAGAAAGATTGTCGAAGAACTAGACCGGTACATCGTGGGGCAGGATGACGCCAAGCGGGCGGTAGCCATAGCGCTCCGGCACCGGTGGCGCAGGAGCCAACTTGACCCGGAACTGCAAGAGGACATCACGCCGAAAAATATCTTGATGATCGGGCCCACCGGCGTGGGCAAGACAGAGGTCGCCCGCAGACTGTCCCGCTTGCTGCGGGTGCCGTTCATCAAAGTGGAAGCGACTAAATTCACCGAGGTGGGGTATGTCGGCCGCGACGTGGATGCGATGGTCCGCGACTTGGTGGAGACCAGTGTGCGCATGGTCAAGGAGGAGCGCTCGCAAGCGGTTCAGGACCGGGCGGAACGCATTGCGGAGGACCGGCTGGTGGACGCTCTGGTGCCCTACCCAGAGGAACCGTCGGCCAATGTGAATCCTCTGGAAGCGCTGTTTGGGGGCGCCCGTCAAAACAAACCCAGTTCCAGCGTCAGTGTGGAAGACCGCCACCGCATTGAAGAGGAACGGCGTAAAGTTCGCGACAAAATTCGCATGAAGGCGATGGAGCACGAGGTTGTGGAGATCGATGTGGAGGATGCAGGCCCCCAGTTGCCGATGATGGGCAACATGCCGGGCAGTGAGGACAACCAGATGAATTTGGGGGAGATGTTTTCAGGCATCCTGCCCAAGAGGACGAAGCGCCGGAAGATGACGGTGGCCGAAGCCCGCAAGGTGCTCACGCAGGAGGAGGCTCAAAAACTGATCGATACCGATGCCGCCCACGCCGATGCAGTTTGGCGGGCTGAGCAGGAAGGCATCATCTTTATTGATGAGTTTGACAAAATCGCCTCCAGCAGCCATGAGGGACACGGCCCGGATGTATCACGGGAAGGGGTTCAGCGCGATATCCTCCCCATTGTGGAGGGATCTACCATCAACACGAAATACGGGCCTGTCAAGACAGACCATATCCTGTTCATCGCCGCGGGAGCCTTTCATGTGGCCAAGCCCAGTGATCTCATTCCTGAACTGCAGGGGCGGTTTCCCATCCGGGTGGAGTTCAACGCCCTGACGGAGGAAGATTTCTACAAGATTTTGACGGAACCCCGCCACTCTCTCATCAAGCAATATCAAGCCTTGCTGGGAGCTGAGGGCGTTGTCGTCGAGTTTGATGACGGGGCTTTATGGGAAATGGCCCGCTATGCCTTTCAGGTGAACCGTGATACCGAGAATATCGGGGCCCGGCGGTTGCACACGATTTTGGAAAAAGTGCTGGAAGAGCTGAATTTCTCGGCACCGGAATTAACGGGACAGACGATTCCGATCACCTCGGCGTATGTGCAGCAGCGGCTGGCGAAGATCGCAGAGAATATTGACATCAATCGATATATACTCTGAATGTTTATTTTCGTTTACACAATAGAACTTCGCTGTGGTATACTCAAGTGGTGAAAATTGCGACGACAGGGAACGTTGTCGAATCAAGGAGGTGCATGTCGTGGAAGAATTATTGGAAAAGACACGACGCATTAATCGGTTGCTGCAGCGAACAGCAGGGCATCCAGTGAATTTCGAAGAAATGGCTAAAATTCTCAGCGAACTCATTCAAGCCAACGTGTACGTCGTAAGCCGCCGCGGAAAGATTCTTGGCTACAGCTTATTGGACGGCTTTGAATGCGACATCATGATACAGGAGGTCCTCGCCGAAGAGACATTTCCCGCCAGCTATAACAATGGGTTGCTCAAGGTCGATGAAACCTATCCCAATGTCTCCCAGGAATCGCGCAAATGTGTGTTTTTCCGGGATAAAGCCTGTTTATACGAGAATAAGATCACCACGGTGGTTCCTGTTAATGGCGGGGGAGACCGGTTAGGCACTCTGGTGATTTCCCGCTTTGGGCGGGAGTTCAACGACGAGGACCTGGTCTTGGCCGAGTACGGAGCGACAGTGGTGGCAATGGAGATACTGCGGTCGAAATCCGATGAGCTAGAGATGGAAGCCCGCAAGAAGGCAGCCGTCAAGGTCGCCATTGACACCTTGTCCTATTCCGAACTGGAAGCGGTTCAGCATATTTTCGATGAACTGGGTGGAGAAGAAGGGCTCTTGGTCGCATCGAAAATTGCAGACCGCGTCGGCATTACCCGTTCCGTGATTGTCAATGCCCTGCGCAAGTTTGAATCGGCCGGGGTGATCGAGTCCCGCTCATTGGGGATGAAGGGCACGCATATCCGGGTCCTCAATGACCGGCTTATGGGCGAGCTGAAAAAACTGCGGCGCTAAGCACGGCAGAAAAAATATTGGGGAAAAGGAGGACGGCATGCGCCGCCCTCCTTTTTTGGATAAAGGCGGGTTTTGCACAGACACCGACCGGAAAGTTCAATAAGGTCCGAAAGCCAACCACAGTGCGGCAAACACATGAGCATCGGGCCGCGGCCGTCAGGGAGACCCATGGGCGGGGCACTGATATAGACCGGAGGGACACCATGCAGAGGATCGGGTGGAATTCACACCGGGACCGTGAACATGCGGTGTTGACGGCGCCACGCCGTACCGGGCAGAAGCTTCTCTCCGGTACCCGGAAAAGCGTCAAGAACACTGGGCATCCGAAGAAGAACCCGTGAGGACTGGCGGGCCATTATGCAGGTGGCCCGACCCTATAGGCTGCCCCAGTGGGACCTCTCCGTGCAGGTAGAGGTGGGGGATGGTGGAAAGATATACGCCACTAATGACATGCACAATTCCGAAGTCTGCGATAGCCGTGACGCCCCATCCGTAATCACCGTGATGACGGCTTTTCTGGAACCGCGCTGTCTCCAATTGACTCAACGCCCACACCAACGGCAGGCGCTGTGTCGGCGGAGCCATCAAACCACCACGAGCGGCTGAGGCACAACGGCCTCGGTCGTGAGCGTTGAGGAAAAGGGGCTGTCAGGTGGGGGCCTGGATGTGTAATTCCTCCGGCCTACCCGGCACCCGGCGTACGGAGTTTTAGAGGTCCTCCAAGAAACCGAGCGCAAAGCGGCATTAAGGCACCGTCTACCCCAATCTCAGGCGCTCTGGCCATGTTTAAGAGGCAAAGTGGCCCGGTAGGCCGCCTTGGCTTGGCTTGGAGACAACATGTGGTCTTGCACCATGCTGTTGAGGACCTCCTGCTGGCGTTCTTTAGCCAAGCGGAAATGGACCAGAGGGTCGTAAAGAGATGGCGCTTGCGGCAAGCCGGCCAGCAGGGAGGCCTCGGGGAGGGTGAGCTGCCTGGCGGGGATGCCAAAATAATGTTCGGAGGCCTGGCCAATGCCGTAGGTGTGGTCGCCGAGATAGACTTCGTTGACGTATAAAGTGAGGATCCTCTTCTTGGAGTACAAATCAGAGGCCATCAGGGACAGCAGCACACCCGTCACCTTGCGGGGAATAGTCTTGACAGGCGAGAGCATCAGATTGCGGATGAGCTGCTGGGTAATGGTGCTGCCGCCTTGCGTGAAGCGTCCGGTCTGCACATCAACCCAGGCGGCCCGGGCGGTTCCCTGAAAAGAAATGCCCCAATTGGTATAGAAGGTCCGGTCTTCGGTTGCGATCAATGCCTTGACAAACCAGGGCGACACCTGGGGCAGGGAAGTCCACGGCGCTTTTTCTGCGAGAAGCCGGGCATGGGCCGCTCGCTGGAGATGCGTCAGCGCAGACCAGTTGGCTGCATAAAACACGCTGAGCGCGACGGCTGATGCGGCCGCTAGTCCCAATACCCATTTCGCTTTGGCGGAGCTGTGCGATGCAGGGGAATCCGCCGGCTTCTGGTGTACCACAAGCGACCCCTCCTCTTCTGACTGTAAACCCTGTTGAATTTATTTCAGTATAACCGATAGGGATGAGAGAGATATGAGAAGGAGTTGGGGCAGTCGAGACCCGAATATAAGGGTATCCGAAGTGGTGGAGCCTCATCGTGGGCTAGCCCGAAGGCCATAACTGGGGGGAGGGCAGGCATGTCGGGAGTCAGCCTCCTTCGCGAAGCACCCACACGTCAGTCACCCAGAGGCTGGTGTTGCCAGAGGTTGGGCCACTCTATCAGTTCACAGTAATTCTATGACTCAGTGTGGCCATCGTTGAGAATCTCAATATGGTCGCTTCCCATCCCGTCAAAGACAAATGTTAACTTTTTTCCCGCCGGGACAGTCTCCGAGGATGGACTAAATTTCCCGTTGGTCAACACCATCTTCCCAGAAGCAGTCGCTGCGGGTCTAGATTTATTTTTCACCATTACACGACGAATAGGAGTTACTATATAGCTTGCGATAAGATGCACAATGATGCATAATAGTGGTATGGATAAGACCTACACGATTACGGATGTCGCCAGGTTGTTGGGCGTCAAAGTTAAGACGGTCCAGCGGTGGGATCGGGAGGGGCGCTTGAAAGCGGCAGGCCGCACCATGACAGATCGCCGTTTTTACACTGAAGAACAGATTAGGCAGTTCCGGCAGGAAACGGCACACCACGGCCCTCGGCA
>DAIDDL010000024.1 GCA_027309085.1 Sulfobacillus sp. | reverse complement strand
GGCCCCCTTACAATCACGGCACGGGCAGTCTTCAGTTCGTCTTTCAAAAGTGGGCCGGGATACTCCACCCGCTGAATGCTGAACAGGATTTCATTCTAAAGCCTCTCGCCATGGCGGCGACGGTGAATCCTGCCATCACACCCGCATTGAACCAATTTGAGAGCGCATCGCCGGCTCTGCAAGCGCAGTGGGAGAAAAATTACACCGCTGCCCTGACTCATGCTCACGTCGCCGGCGGTCAGGTTATTGTGCCCAAGGGCAGCTACGGGCCCATTTCCTCACTCATGAACGAAACCCTCCGGCTGGGCGAGAGCGGCCTGATGTCTGGAGCTTTGACCCGCAATCCGAATGTCATGACGCGGTTTAACAACCAAAACTACTTACTGTTCTTGCAGGGCCAGCCTTTGCAGACAGCAGCCGTGCCCGTGCAGCTGGGAGGCACGCAGTGGGGCATTATCCACTCAGCAGTGCCCGGGTACCCTGGAGCCTGGTGGATGACCATCCCCACTTGGATTTACCAATGGCCGTTTGTAGCCAATTCCATAGCCTCTGATGCTCTCGCTCTGAGCATTGGGTTTGTCTTTTGGCTGGCACTGGCCTTTACCCCATGGATTCCCGGCTGGAACCAAGTGCCACGCTACCTCGGCGTCTACAAGCTGGTATGGAAGGGGTTTTACCACGGTCAGCGCTCAAAGGCGGGCGTCAAAGGAGACGACACCCGCGGCGTGTCTTAGCCGGACGGGAGATCGATAACTCTGTTCGTGCGGAAGTGGTACACCTAGTACCCCGCAAGCCGATCTAAAGAAGGCCTTGGTCAAGACGCAAGGCCTTCTTTACTGTGCCGAGGTGTCCATAAGGTGAATTTCCGGGCAGCCGCGCGGACCGTGTTCCACCTTGCTACTCAACACCAGCCCCTAGGTAATTGGTTGGCTCGTGACCAGTTATCTTCGCAAAATTATTGCTCACACTCGAAAATCTCTCGGGTGGTTTCCTACAATTACCAGTATACTTGACTAAATAGGAGGATTGCCATTGGAAACTTATCGCCTTATTCTCAAATCCAAAGAGCAACTTGCCGCTTCGCAAATGAATACAATCCATATCGGACTCGCTAATCGTGCTGATGTATCAACCTTTGCACAAAACACGGAGAACATTTTTTCAGCTTATGTTGCTACTATTAATCAATCACTTACTGCCCATTATGAACTGCCTTATCCGAAAGGAACGAACATTGTATGGCGGCTTGTCTTACGTGATGCACCCGGGCGGGTACAAACAATGTATCTGCATAATGTCAAGCCCACTGCCAATATCAATGACATTACCACGAAACTTATGCATGCGGGATTACTTCTTTACCCTACTGGATTACCGGTAGTCTCCATTGTTGTCACTGTTTTCAACAATGATCACTAACTTTCAAGGAGGCATAATCATGGCGTATCCCGAACTATTTACGACAGGTCCGTTTACGTTCACCGCAAACTTTCATGCACAAGATTTACGAAAACATGACCGACCTACAGTTGTCTCCTTTATGGCTGAAGGCGTAGAGCAAGCCGAGGCCATCACCGCAATTTTTGAAATAGCTACAGTTGGCCAATATACCTCCCTCTCCCAACGCATCGGCGCTCACCTTGCTCAAGACCAATCTTATCCTGAAGGAACTCGCGGCACTATTAAAGCCTATGCTGAAGATGCTAACCGCGGTCTCTTAAAAATACAGGTGCGCAATTGGAATATGGCTGTCTCACAAGAGGACTTCGGGTGTTTGTTACAGGGCACGCCATCAAGAGAATCTCCCCCATTGGTTGCCGCTTTATCCGAATCTCCTACAAATCCCTTAACAGGTGCTCCAATCGTTCGAGTAAGCCATAGCTTAACCGATAAACCATTCTCACGATAAAACACGCTGCCCTGTTATTCATCTCCTTTGCTCATCATGGCTTTTGCCACAACGCAGATGACAGGTTGGCCACGTTATTGAGACTGCGTCCCATCGCCATGTGCCAGAGGGGTCACGGCCAGGCGGCGTCTGAATCAGCCAAAGAGATAGCGGTGTACTGTAAAAGACCCCAATGGTGTCATGGGGCCTCTAAAGACTTTCACCCGCAATCAAGCGGTTAGATCACAAAAGCCTCACCCGTCGTCTGGTAGCGAAATCGCTCCAATGCGAACGGACTGATATCCACAAAAGGAGCTTCCCCGGCAATGAGTTCCGCCACAACACGGCCCGCGGCGGGGGAGTGCATAAATCCGTGACCGCTAAATCCCACCGCATAAAAGAACCCTGGCAGGGCTTGCGCTTCCCCGATAATCGCCGTATCGTCCGGGGATACCTCATAGAGTCCTGCCCATCCGCGCATAATGGAGGCTGTTTCTAACCTAGGGACCCAGCGCAGAACGGTGTCCACCAACTTTTCCAGTGATTCCTGGTCAGTGTCGGTATTTTCGCTGATAGGCTCTAAACGGTCAGACATCCCCATCAAAATAGCAGACCCTTCCCGGCGGATATAAGAGGTATTCTCAAATTCCAATGTCATGGGAATTTGGGGCGGCAGCCCGTCAAATGCCGTGGTGACGTACACACTGCGCCTGTAGGGGTCAACCGGGAGGTCGATGCCAGCTAATGCGCCCACCGCGCGCGCTTGGGGACCGGCCGCATTGACTACAACGGCAGCCTGGATAACGGAACCCGATGCCGTCACAACGCCGCTTACGTGTCCGCGTGTCTGGGTAATGTCGGTGACAAGCTCACTGAGCCGAATTTTCACCCCCAATTCTCGGGCCCGCCGTGCCCACCCATAGGCGACCGATGCAGGGTCAGCAATCCCGTCCTGTGCGCAAAACGTTGCCCCGACTAAATCCGGCATCTCGATATAAGCATACCGCCGCGCTAAATCGGCAGGGCTCAACAGCTCTACTGGAACACCCAGCATTTGCTGCATCGCAGCGAGCTGCTGCATCCTGTCCCAACGCTGAGGGTCGCGGGTGAGGAATAGGTAGCCGCACGGGTTAAATGATGCCGAAATCCCGAATAGGTCTTCAAATCGGCGAAACATCTCTAGACCATATTGCGAAAACTGCACACTGCTGGGATGGGAAAATTCGAGGCGGACGCCGCCAGCACTGCGTGCCGACGAACCCCGCCCCCACATCGCCTCACGCTCCAGCACGACAATGCGCGTCACGCCTTTTTCTGCCAAGTGGCAGGCGATAGATAATCCCACAAGACCTCCCCCGATAATCACAACATCTTGGGTGTCGGTCACGGTGTCCCTCATCCTTTCTGATTTTCTACTGGTCCTGACGAATATGACGCATCTGCAATTGGTGTACCAAGGATTCGGCGCAGATCACGTCGAACAACGCTGTCCCCACACTTTTCATGACCGTACGGCCCCGGTGCGTCCCGTCGCCGGCCGCCTCCGACAATGGCCGCACCTGCGGCCAATCGATGAGTCCCTCTGCGGCCGGAATGAGATAATCGCCCGCCTCGGCCCGGCACGCGGACACCGAGTCGGCATACAAGCGTGCTCCGCGCACCACATCGGAGGCCAATTCCCGCGTAGTCGGACGGTACGCACCCATAGCATTAATCAGCACAGTAGGGGCCAATTGGCGTTCCATAATCAACGGCTGGGGGGAGCCAGTGACCGTGGTAATCACATCAGCGTCCCGCACAGCTTCCCCGATACTCGCCATAACGCGCACCCCAATGTGCTGACAGGCCGGTAGAGCCCGCAACCGTTCCGCCAGCAATTCCCCGGCCTGCCGATTCCTCGCCCACAGGCGGATTTCCCTGACGCCGCTTATGGTGGCCAGGGCCTTGGCATGGTGGTACGCTTCCAAACCAGATCCGATAATGGTTTGTATGGCCACTGAAGAGGCCAGCCACTGGGTCGCGACTCCTGCAATAGCGGCCGTGCGCGTGCCGGTAAATGCAGCGCCATCGACACCAGCCACGACGTCGCCGGTGGCGTCGTAAATCATCACGGAGCCATTGAGCGTGGGTTTTGGAGGGTCCAGAGTTTTATTGCCGCTGCGCTCATACAGCACTTTTACGACCGATAGTCCGGGGTCAGCCTCCCCGGCCGCCATCACAATCACTGTCCCCGCACTATCCGGCTGGACCACCCGCACTGGGGGAGTCGCCAGAGTCCGGTGGATATTCTCGGCCAAGTATTTTCTAATGATGCTATCCGGCAAAATGTCTTCCAATTCATGCGCGGTGATCCAGCGGGGGTGCAGCATTACACCGCCCAGCTTTCCAGGGTGACGGTCCGAGCAGGGAACCACGCAGCTAGCGAGATCGAAGGTTTCCGGCACCATAGCCGCGCCGGCCAATCCCCGGGTGAAGGCGCCTCTCCTGTGAGCGGCGGACACAACCGCCGGCAGGTGCCCGAGCCATAACCCGCATAGTCTCCTAGGCGGCTCATTGCATAGGATGGAGCCCATGCGGTCAGCCCGCCTTCAATACCAGTCCTATGCATAATCACGACTCCTTTCCCAGCTATCGCGCAACAGTCGTGGGTCTCGGGACCAACGGCCTTCCGCCATCTCGCGTTCCCCCCCTGCCCGCCGCAAGCGGCGTGTCCTCCGGGTGCCGGGTGCCGAAAACGGTTCAGCACCTCCTGCAGAGTCAATCTATCAGTCTGCCTGCCTTCAATTCCTCAATCAACGCGTGCTGCCGGGCATGCTCTTGCAGAAATTTCGCAATGAACCGGTGCCATTCACCCTCCCGCTTCAGCCGGCGGTAGTGGGCCCGGAGTTTGGCCAACAACTTGACGGCCACTTTATAGGCTGTGCGGTTTTTCTGCATGATGTGGCGTACGACGGCTTGATGATAGAGGGGCAGCAGCGTATGTCGTGACCCGTCTTCCACCATGCGCATCTCATCACGCGGGATATCTGGCGGCAGTACCTCCTCCAATAAATAACGTTCGGCCCAGTCGCGAAAACGGCCTGCTTGCAACAGGTAGTGGTGGTAGGCGTTTTCACTGTATGGCAGGTGGTTTACCAGGTAGTTCTCATAGTCCGCAGTGGCCTCCGGATATTTTTCCACCAGAGAAGCCCAATGCTGGCAGGCCAACACCATGTCGGGGTCATAGAGCGTTGACGAAGCGCTCAAATGCTTCATCCAAATATACATCCGCTGCGGGGAGTCCCCTTCCAGTCTGGAAAGTATGGGTTCGGCCACCATAAAGCGTTGGGAGGCGTGAACATCAGCCAGCAATGCCCATGACTGGTGATCTTCGCCTGCCAGCATGTAGAGAAAGGCGAGAACGTCGGCCACTGGACTTCGCGGTTGCGCGGGCAACTGCTGCAGACGGGTCTTCAGCCACCGCACCTCGCGCTGGAGCAGGTCAGTGGGAATCAGAACTTCAGTCCATAGTTTCCGGTAAGTGGCGGCTCCTAGGTGCGCTATCTGGGGAGGCAGCCCTACCATCACGCGGGCTCCCTCGGCTAAAATGAGGCCGTAGGTGGTTCTCAATGCATCGCGCTCGCTGGGCAGGACCGACATGAGAGCCCTGTCAATTCTCCGCAACCCGTTATCCATCAGTCCATCGGTGGCGCTGATGCCGTAGGCTCCAGCCCACCGCGGATTGACCCGTTTTTGGGGTGTCCTGTTCATCAAAGCTTGGAGGAAAAAGAACTCAGCCATGACCGCATAAGCTGTCCGGCTGGGGCCCCTCCAAGCATCCGAGATCCCCATCACCTGACTTTGGAACCTTGTGAATTCATTACGGTCCGCCATCAACTGTTGGATACCCCCCACCCGCTGGGCAGCATCGGCAAAATAGCGGGACCAAGCTTGGGGCTGACCGGGCTTCGGCGAAATGATGTCGGGAGGCTCCGCCGGAACGAACTGGCGCTGTGGATGGGGGGAGACGGCAGCGGCCGAGGGCTTGAGGGCCTTCAGCACGGCCGGAGAGGGTTTCAGACTCTCGTCCACAGTATAAAGCACCGTAGCCATATGGCTGCAAGGTTTTGTGGAAAGGCAGGAGCAGGAGCAATTTTCGGGAAAACGCTCCGCATCCAGGCTGACCCGAAATTTCTGAGCGCCCCCCACCACAGCAGTAATCACCTGCCCCGTGACGTGAATCTGCTGGATACGCCCGCGCCGCGCGTTGCGCAACCCCTCTGCAATGTCATTGGGCAAGAGCTTATGCATCATTTTGTCGTGCAGAGCCGTCAGATTTATGGACGCCGCCACGATATATCCCCGTCTTTCCCCGTAAGTTCTACGTCAAACCTGTGGCCATTGTATCATGCGCCATCCGAGAAGTTCACACCCAAATCGCGTTAAGCTTTTCGGCCATCATCCGGTATTCTTGAAAGCGGGTATGGTACAAGGTCTGGTCTGGGCTAGGGTCCCGCGTGACCCGCACATCCAGGGGAAGGACCGCCGACTGCCCACGAAGAGCCCAGTACGCCAGCCATGCAGCCCCGACAGCCGCGCCGGGATCTCCCACCACGGTCACCTGGCTCCTAAACACATCGGCCAAAATTTGCATCCACAACCCGCTTAGCGCCCCGCCGCCCGTGGCCACCATTCTGTCAAGCGGCGCCTGCTGGGCAGGCTGCATCACCATCCATGCATGGTAGAGACTGAACACGACGCCCTCCATAACAGCCCTCACTAAGTCTCCGGACGTGTGGACAGGCCGCAGTCCCATAAACGTTCCTTGCGCGGCCGCATTCATCAGCGGCGCACGCTCTCCCTGCAAATAGGGAAAGAATAACAGACCCTGACTCCCAGCCGGGCTCGTCAAAGCCAGCTGGTCCAGATCTTTGTAGGAAAGTGACGGGGCTAAGGCATCGCGGTACCATCGCAGTGACAGGGCGGCAGACTGAGTGACAGCCATCCAGTGCCACATCTGCGGAACCACGTGACAGAAGGCATGAACCGAAGGGTGAGGGGGCACGGAAAATCTGCCTCGCGGCCAAAAGACCACCCCGGAAGTTCCCAGCGATATTCCCAGTTCGCGTTCGCTAGCCAGCCCAGTACCCACTGCGCTGGCCTCTTGATCTCCCGCCCCGGCAGCTACAGGGAGACCCAGCAGTTGTTCTGGTCCCCGAGTCAGGCTCCCCACGACCGTGGCTGATTCCACTGCATCCGCCCACCACCCCGGCAAGATGGCCAAGTCCTTCATCCACGAAGTGGCCCACTGCCGGTGTTCCACGTCGAATAGATACGTTCCTGAGGCATCGGTCACCTCAGACACAAACGTCCCTGTGACCTGATTGCGCACCCAGTCTTTCGCCACTGCCACCTGCTGAATTTGGGCAAACAAAGCGGGTTCGTGGTCTTGCAGCCACAGCAGACGCAGCAGGGAAAAGTTCGCGAGGGGTTTGTTGCCAGTCATGCGCAGCAGCGCCTCCAATCCGAATCTGTGCTCGAGGGCCGCACCGTAAGAAGCCGCGCGGGTGTCGGACCACAGAATCGCCGGCCGCAGCGGGTGTCCTTGGCCATCCGACACCACGGTTGTGTGCATTTGCCCAGTAAACCCAATTCCCGCAAACCGGACAGGCAAATGTCCCTCCACCAACTGCTGCAAAACCTCGTCATAGGCCTTCAGCCAATCCTGCGGGTGCTGTTCCTGCCAACCTGGCGCCGGGCTCTGTGTCGGATAGGCAGAAAACGCACTGCGCATCACAAGTCCGCGTGTGTCGACCACCACGCCTTTCATGCCCTGAGTGCCGACATCTAGTCCAATATAGGCATCTTCCACTGCCCCACCTCCGCATGCTTTCTCCAGGCTTGCTGTTCTTGGCGCAAAATACCTGCACGCCCTAGCATCCTGGTTAAAAAACCTCGCAAGTCCATCATTAGAGTGTCACTGTCTTGCGGAGGCATGGATCTCACAAGATTCGTCCGCTGGAGGGCCGCTCCCGCACTATTGATCGGCGGGGCGGGCCGCCCCTCCCACCGCTGGGGATCCATGTCCCACTGTCCAGTGTTGCTCTGCCCGGCACGCTGCCAGACGTCCGAGTTGTGGCCCAATTCCCTACATTTCGTGGCTTTCGTGTTGAGACACGGGCATGCAGACACCGCGCCCTGACAACACCAGCTACATCTTGGGGCATATGAGCGCGTGAGTCCGCCGAGACGACAGTGCCCCTGATTGGCAAGGTGCGCACGGAACTTATGATTTCTCAGCAATTAGTAGCAGTTACAACCTCCCCAAGCGGCTAGCTCCGCAGGCATCCCGGAGCGCCACGGGTCACCGCCGCCTAGCGCACGCCTAAAATCAACTCATTGACCAATTGGTCCAGCTTCTCATAGGCATATCCATGCTGACCCCACCGCTTCCTGTCCTCTGCCGACCGGATCACCGTCTCGTCCGCATTCAGCCGCTCTATCGCCTGCAGCATCTCCTGTATGTCAGGATCGCGGGCGAATTGTTGCGCACGGTCCCGGTAAATCAAATAACTGCGCATGCACCCAGCCGCGAAATCCCAGACACCTGCGTAATCCTCGGTGCGGTAGGGGTGGGCGTCAAAGTGGCGCGGCCCCGCATAATGGCTGTCCTCCAAGAGTTTGACGAGGTAAAAGGCGCCTTTGAGATCGTCTGAACCAAACCGCAAGTCCTGATCGAACCGTCCGATGCGCTGGTCGTTCAGGTCAATATGGAACAGTTTGCCAGCGTCGATAGCCTGCGCCACTTCATGGACCGGGTTGAGGCCAGCCATTTTGGCGTGAGCTAGTTCGGGATTGACGCCCACCAGTTCGGGGTGGTCCAAGGTCTGAATAAACGCCAGCATAGCGCCTGTGGAGGGTAGGTAAATGTCGCTGCGCGGCTCATTAGGCTTGGCTTCCAGCGCGATCTTCATATCATAATGACTCCCCCTGATGTATGACGTCAGGGCGTTGAGACTATCCCGGTAATGGGAAAATGCCTGGCGCGGGTCCCGGGCTGCATCCGTTTCTGATCCTTCCCGGCCACCCCACAGCACAAAAATTCTGGCACCCAGCTGCACACCGAGGTCAATAGCCCGCTGGGCTTTCTCTATGGCATACGTGCGGACGGGCTTCGCGGACGAGGTCAGCGCCCCATCTTTGAAAACCGGGTCGTAAAACAGATTGACTGTCACCATCGGGACAGCCATGTGGTAATCTGACAGAGCGGCTTGGAACTGCTTGACAATGCGGTCATGCTCCGCTAGGCTCGCATCTTCCGGCACCAAGTCGTTATCGTGCAAAGTGACTCCATAGGCCCCGAGGCGGCTTAACTCCTTGACCGTGGTCGTGGGGGGAATAGACTCACGCACCGCATCGCCAAAAGGGTCTCGTCCCCGGTTGCCCACCGTCCACAACCCAAACGTGAACTGGTCGGCTGGGGTCGGAATCCAGCGCTTCTCTTCCATCCTGATCCATCCTCTCATTAACCTGTCGTGTTGCCCAAGACTCCGCAGTGTGATCCCCAGACGGGCTCCGGTAATGCTTTTCTACCACCATCACCATTGGCACAGGGGACCCGGTCAAATCTTGGCGACGGACGCTTCACACGCCAGCGCCGCTGCCCCTTTCACCACCGCATCGCGATAATTCCGCGCCCTCCGCACTGAAACATTTTGGGTGACCGGGGACAGCCCCTGGCCATCCAGCGCCTCTACAATTTCTGGATAAAGAAATTCCCATGCCTCGGCCAGCACGTTGCCCAACACCACCATTTGCGGGTTCAAGATGCTGGCAATATTGACAATCCCCTGGCCCAAGGACTGTCCCACAGTCCTTAGAGACTCTTGGGCCCGGTTGTCGCCGTCACGAGCCGACTGGACCACATGCCGCGTAAAATTCTCCGGAGGGGCGCCTGGAGAGCTGAATGGCTCGCCGAGCAGCCGCCGCAAGGCCTTTTCCGATGCATACATTTCCCAACACCCGCGGTTGCCACAAGAGCAGGCCAGCCCATGTTGTTCCACAATCATGTGTCCCATCTCCCCCGCCAGCCCGCTGCTGCCGCGGTAGAGAGACCCTTGCGCCAGTATGCCAGCCCCCAGACCATACCCGGCGCTGAGGTACACCGCATGCTCCAGATTTTGCGCCTCACCCTGCAAATGCTCATACCACATTGCCGCATTGGCCTCATTGTCAATAATCGCAGGGACCTCTAGGCAACCTTCGATTAGGTCCCGCAGCGAAAGCGGCGCCCATGGCATGTTGGGCGCCGACAGCACCGTGCCCTCCTTGTAATCGACGAGCCCGCTGACCGCCACCCCAACCCCCAGCAGCTGATAAGGACTGTTGGGCATACAAGACCGCATGTGGCTGATTAGCGCGCACACGGCCGCCAAAAGCTCCTGGGAACTGCCCACAGCGATATTGCGCTGATCCCCGCACACGGCCTCCCCCATCAAATCCGTCAGAATGACGCGGAGGTACTGAGGTGCGATTTCCAGTCCGGCGACAAATCCCGATACGCCGACAAATTCAAGAAGAGTCGGTTTGCGTCCCACATCCGCGGGTCCGGGGCCAATGTCGCGAAGATATCCCTCACCGATCAGATCCTCCACCACATCCGACACCGTCACCTTGCTCAGCTGAGATCGCCGCGACAGCTCAGCCCGGGAAATCGGCCCGCCCCGCCTCACCGCATCCACGATGACTTGGCGATTGCTACGCCGCACCGTCAGCAAATCAGCTTTGTTGGGCCGCTGCATAACGTCCTCCTAAAGAGAGTTAGTAAAGAATCCTAACAATCTATGGATATCCTACCACCGCCACCAAGGCGCCGCAACAAATATTCGCTATAATGCAAAGCCTTGCGGGGCCATGTCCCAGTTCATAAAGACATCGCCTTGCCCAAATGTCGGCGGCCCCACGATGCAGGCGGTTTTTCATTCACCGGGAACCGCCCTGAAGCTGTGCCTTGCGCTCAAAATACCAGTGCAGCCGGTACTCCGCCACGTCAGTCGTCCACTCCGCCAGGGTGGCGAGAGACTCCGCGGCGGCGCTGTCCAGCCGGATGTGAAATCCCTCCGCATCCAGCACGACCCACCCCGCGCTGCTTTTGCTCCACTGGGTCATGGGCATGCGGCGGATGAGGCTCGCCACCGGACCTTGCCGGTACTCCCACAGGGCCCGCGTGGTCTTATCCGAGAAATCTGTCCGCTTGCGGTATTCCTCCGCGGTAAGGTAGCGGTAAAAGTAGCCGGCTGCGTCTTTCGGTGTGATGGGTGCCCACCAGTTGTGGGGCCCCCGCGCCAGCATGGCTTTGAGAAGGACCATCTTATAGCTCTTGACCATGCTGGTGGTCTCGACCTCGTGCATCCATTCACGGTACCGCTCCCACACTGCCTCTTCATGGCCTGTAAGGTCTCCCGCAGCGCTTTTCAGCCCCGCATAAGCCTTAAATTCCTGATGCACCATCCGTGAGTCGATCCCCGCGCGCAAGTGGAATTCCAAATACGACGGGGGGCGTCCGAGGTCCTCTTTCATTTGCTGGTAGGCATGAAGCACGAGAGTCTTTCGCGGCGTCTGCTGGCGGATCAGGCGCGTCAGCACGTCGATCACCTGGAGGTCTAAGTCCAAACGGCAGGCGCGAGGCAATCCTGCTCTAACGGCCTCTATCCCGCCCGCCGCCAGCGCCACCGCATTCTTGACTCCCAGCCACCGGATCTTGGCATCCGCATTGCGGTAATTTCCAATCAAATCGATGACTCTACAGTAACTTTTCCCAGGAGAGCGCCGCAGCCCCCTGCCCAGCTGCTGAATGAACACAATCGACGAATCGGTGGGACGCACCATCAAAATAGTGTCCACCGAAGGAATATCAATGCCTTCGTTGAAGAGGTCGACGCTGAAGACAATATCGAGACGGCCCTGTGCCAGATCGGATAGGACCTGGCGGCGCCTGTCCCGTCCGGAGCCAGAATGAACCCATGTGCTATTGACCCCGCGCTGTGCAAATTCCTGCGCGAGAAATTCCGCATGGCGCACTGAACTGCAAAATCCCAACGTACGCGTCTGACGATGCGCCTGCCAGGCCTGAAAAACTGCCGCAGAATGATGAGAATCCAACTGCGCGCGGAGCAGATCTTCCTCGTCATAGTGAGTTTGCCGCCAGCGCAACCGGGAGTAGTCAATCGGGTCGTATACGCCGGCGTACCAGAACGGAGCCAGCCATTCCCGGTTGATTGCCTCTGACAATGAAAGCTGGTAGGCCAGGTTGCCGTCGCACAGTCCAAAGATGTCACGCCCGTCAGTCCGTTCGGGCGTGGCGGTCAGCCCCAACAGAAATTCGGGCTGGAAATGCTGCAGGATGCGCATATATGACTGGGCCGCGGCGTGGTGAAATTCATCCACAACAATCAAGTCAAACTCTGAAGGACCAAAACTTCTGCGGTGGGCTTCTCCCGCAAGGGTATAGACCGAAGCGAAGATGCCGTCCTGCGTCTTTTCAGAGCGTCCCGAATACATCACAAAGCGGCGTTCCGGCATGACGTCCTGAAAAGTCCGCAGGGACTGGCGAAGAATCTCTTCCCGGTGGGCCACAAACAAGATGCGCCGGAATTGTTTCGCGAAAAAAGCCGCCAAATACGTTTTTCCGAGGCCCGTCGGCAAAACCACCAGGGCCTTGCGGTATCCTTCCTCACGCGTCGCAGAAAGGGCCAGCAGGGCCTCCGACTGCACAGGCCTCGGAATCGGTGCCCGGTCCTCCGGACGGGCCGGGATAATATCGCAAGCGCCTGCGGCCTCTCCAGGATCAAACATGAGCGTCGCCGACTCACCTTCACTCCATGTCCTGGCCCAGTCAGGGTGGCTCTTGCGGAACCGCTCCCACTGCCTCTGATACTGGGCCAGCGTGACCGTGTTGAGCGGCACAGTCCGGTCAGCGTAAAACAGGCGCATGAATCGCTCCAGGCCGTTAATCGAGGCGTCTCGCACCATGAGGTTCCATTCAACCCCGCTGGTCATTGCCGATGCGGACCAGTTGGACGACCCCACGATCACGGTATCATCCTCGCCAGACTGTGCAAACAGATAGGCCTTGGCATGAAATGACTGGCCACGGCTCTGCCACAGGCGGATTTCAGCCTCCGGCAGGACGGCTAGCAGCCTGGCCAGCGCTTCGGGTTCGGTAACATACAGGTAATCTCCCGTAAGAATCTTGATATCGGCGCCCCGCACTGCAGCTTCTTGAAGCTCCGGCAGCAAGAGCTCGACACCCGACGCCATCGTAAATGCCACCAGCCAATAGACCCCTTGCGCCCGGTTAAGCTGTGTGCGCAAAGTGCTGACCAGATTATGTGTCACCAGCCTCATCTAGTCATTCACGTCGATGAGAAATACCGCCCGGTCGAATCCCCCCCGCGCGGACTGCTTGCTCTTCTGGATGTCCGCCAGCTGCTCCATGCTGGCCCCATGCAGCCGGGCTAATGCCCCGATAACCTCCAGTATATCGGCGAGTTCCTCCAGCGCCAGGGAATCAGTGGCGGATCCAAGATACTCCGCCGCTTCTTCTTGGAGCTTGGCCTGCAGCATGGGCTTCATTTCTGCCATGGACAGCGTGCGGACCCGGCATGTTTTTCCGTCTTGGCGGATGATGTCGGGAATCTTGTCTCTCACTAGTTTATTGTAAGCGGGCATAATTTTTTCCTTTCAGCGCATTCAGCATTTACAGGGTTAATTCGGGATAAACCGGAGGATTCCTTCTTCGCTCGCAAGCTATTCTGATGGATTTATCCGTCTTATCATGGTGACCACATTTTGCCCTCGCCGCCTCCGAACAGTTCTGCACTTCAGGCATCTCTGCCATCAGCAACGCATGCGTCCATTGCGTGATGTCATCTGTTTGGCCGTGTCATAAAATGGTGGCGTGTTTTCTTGGGGGCAACCCTACAGATTTCTCCGCGTACAGTGTGAAATAGTGAGCCAGTTCCTGCCGCAGCGCCCGGGGCGCAATGACCTCGTCGACGACAAGGTCCGCGGCCAGTTTGAAGATGTCATAACTCGCCCGGTATTCCTCCCGCAACCGCACCATCTCTTTTTGGCGCTCCTGGGGATCGGCGATGGCATTCAGTTTGTTGAGGTAGACCGCGTTAATGGCGGCTTCTGGACCCATAACCGCAATTTCCGCCGACGGCAGAGCCAAAGTCACTTCTGGATCATAGGCTGGTCCTGACATCGCATAGATGCCCGCCCCGTACGCCTTGCGCACAACAACGCAGATGCGCGGCACCGTAGCCGACGCGGTCGCAAAGATGAATTTTCGCCCGCGCCGCAGAATGCCATTTTTCTCCACCGCCGTGCCGACCATGAATCCGGGCGTATCCACCAAGTAGAGCAAGGGAATATTGTACGCATCGCACAGCCATACAAATTCTGCCCCTTTATCCGCACTCTCCGGAAAAATGGTGCCACCCTTGACTAAGGGCTGGTTGGCCACCACCCCGATCACGCGTCCTTCCAGCCGGGCGAAGCCCGTTACCAATTCCCCGGCATAGAAGGCTTTCACCTCCAGGAAACTGTCCTGGTCCACTAATGCCTCGATCAATTCGCGTACATCGTAAGGGCGGTTGGCGTCGGATGGAATGATGCCGTCAATGTCCTGAGGTGGGCGCGCAGGCTCCTTAGGCGTGCGGGTGGGCGGCGCCTGGTCAAAGGAGCTTGGCAGGTACGACAAGATTTTCTTCACCAAAGCGGCGGCCTCTGCTTCGCTGTCCGCAATAAAGTGGGCGGTGCCGTTGGCCTTGGTGTGCACATCCACACCCCCTAACTCACCGGCATTCACTTTCTGCCCTATCGCCATTTCCACCATCCTCGGCGAGGCGATGGCCATGGCGGCATCTCGCATCATGACCAGCAAGTCCGTAAATACCGGTGTATACGCTGTACCGGCAAAGCAGGTGCCGTAGAGCACCCCAATTTGCGGAACGGATCCCGACATCACGCTGTGCAAGTAAAACAGCCGTCCTGCGCTGTCCCGGTCGACATGATGTCCGCCAACCTCGTCGATGCGCGCCCCGGAAGAATCGACGAGGTAAAGGATCGGCTTGCGGGCTCTAATCGCGGCCTGCTGGGTCCGGATGAGTTTTTCCCCATGGCGCTGACCAATAGAACCCGCCTTCACCGTGAAATCATTAGCGGTAAAAAACACTGGCCGGCTCTCGATGTATCCAGATCCAGCCACCACCCCATCCGCTGCCATCTCCGGGTCAGGCCAGTGGGCAAACTGCCCAAATTCCGTGATCGCGGGATCTTTATCAAAAAATAGGTCCAACCGGTCCCGGACAAAGAGCTTCCCGGCATCCTTTTGCTTCTGGTGCCCGCGCGCAGGCCCCCCTTTCTTGATCTGCTGCTGTGCCTCTAGCACACGTTCTTCCCTTTGCCCCATAATCTCTCTCCTCGTCGTCAAAAGATGTTCCGCCAAACCTTACGCGATCCAGGCCTGCCGGGCCAGTTCCGAAGCCTACCCGCCCCACTGCTCCTGCGCCAGACGCAACAGGGCGCCACTCCATGTCTTGCCCTGATTATCCGCACGGATCGACCGGGCGCCCCCGCCGTCGAGGGCGTTTTTCACCACAAACTTGAGGGCCAGAAGGTTGGGCACCGGATAACATTCCACAGCGCCAATGCCCATCGGCTCAAAGAATTGCCGCACACGCTCTGCCGTCAGCATTTGGGAGAGTTTCTGATAGGATTCTTCGGTATAGGCAAATACGCTGATATCCACGTGATCACCCTTGTCGGACGAGCGGGCATAAGCCACCTCTTGAATTCTCATGACGTCACCTCCTCCACCGACACCGTGACGAGCTGGTCCACCGCATGGCGTTCCACCAGGCTGGGCCACAGCCCCGTGAGGCCCCGCACCCGGTCTACCCCAATCAGGCCGCTCGCTGTCGGCGGGCCACCCAAGGCCAGCGGCACCATGAGCCGGCTGATTTGCTCCGCTGCCCGCCGGTCTGGCGTCCGCACCGCGAGGCGCAGGTAGACCTCATTCAGGTCGTCTTGGCACTGCGCACTGGCGAGGGGGCCATGCAGCGAATTATATCCGAGATACTCCGCGCGTATTTCCTCCACCGGCAGATTGAGCCGAGCCATCTGGTTCCGCATAATCTTCTCTGTGGCTTGAGCTTTCTTGAGGGCGTCGGGCCAGCTGTAGCCCAGCATTCCCTGCCCCATGTAGCCATCTTCATACCCTAATAGGGCCTTATATCTGGCAGGCCTCTCGCCCCCCTTAATGCCTGACACCTTCACGCGGTCATTTCCGAGATCTTCCAGGTGAGCCCCGCTCACATTGACCACTACATCTGGGGTAATATAGGCGGTGGGATCGTGAATTTCGTAGAGTAATTGTTCCCGCACGGTGTCTGCAGAGATTTTGCCGCCACTATGGGGGAGCTTGGTGATGATGACCTGGTCATCTTGGGTGACGTCCGCAATCGGGAATCCGATCTGGTCCAAGCCAGCTACCGCATCCCAATGCCCTCCGTGATTCCCCCCCGTCACTTGCGAAGAGCATTCCAACAAGTGGCCGACCACTGTTCCCAAGGCCAGACGGTCCCAGTCATCCCAGTCCCACCCAAATCCGTAGACCAATGGCGCTAAAAACAGCGACGGGTCCGCCACCCGCCCTGTGATGACCACGTCCGCTCCTTGCTGCAATGCTTGGACAATGGGCCATGCGCCCAAATAGACGTTGGCGAATAACGCCCGCTCACGGACCTGCTCTGGCAAGGACTCCCCCGTCTCCATATGGCTGAACGGCAGAAATGACGGCAGCCGGTCTAGAATATTGTCACCCGAGACGACAGCCACTTTCAATGCCAGCCCCAGTTTTTTCGCCAATCCCCTCACGGCCTGGCCTGCAGCCTGGGGATTCAGCCCGCCGGCGTTGGCAATGATGCGGATATGGTTCCTGAGAGCGTCTGGCAGCCCCGCTTCCAGCATAGGCAAAAGATCTTTGGTGTACCCGCTCTGGGGATTCCGGCTGCGGTCCTTTTGCAAAATAGCCAGGGTCAGTTCGGCCAAGTCCTCAAAACAGACAAAGTCCGCGGCCCCTTGCCTGATAATCTCCAAAGCTGGCAGGAACGAGTCCCCGTAAAATCCCACGCCCGCCCCGATGCGTATCCTCTCCAATCCAACATCCCTCCCGTACCTGTCTGTCTAGGTCTCCGGTGCGTTTTTATGGCGGGCGAGAAACTTCTCCACATTGCGGCCGAGCGTATCGCTCTTGAAGGTCAGTTGCCGCAAAAGCCCTAAATAGCCGAACGGCCACGCTCCCGGATCCGTCAGGTGATTGTAGGCCTGCAGCCCGGTGGCGACTGCCAGCGATGACCGCGAGGCGAGAATCTGTCCCATGTCTTCCGCAGCTTGCAGACAATCGCCGGAAATTTGGTGGACCAATCCATATGTCCGGGCTTCTTCAGCGTCAATAGTCCGACTCAGCAAAGCCAGTTCCAGACTCCGGCGGGGTCCCATCACCCGTGACAGCAAAGGGAAAATTCCAAAAGGAAACAGACCGAGCTGAAGTTCTGGCAATGCGAAGGTAGCAGTAGGCTCTGCGACTGCCAAATGCGCCAGAGCCACCAGACCCACCCCGCCCCCACGCACCGCTCCCTGGACACTGGCAATCACCGGAGTGCGCAGTTGAAACCCTAACGCGAATAAGGCCATGCTCGGGGCGATGTCTTGGTAGCCCTGTTCCAAGGGCTGATCTCTTGCGGTCAGGAAGTCATCCAGGTCGCCGCCCGCACAGAAATTCTTCCCTTCGGCGCTTAAGACAATGGCCCCGACGTTGGGATTGTTATCGGCTTCAGACAATATCCGCGTCAACTCCCCGATCATCTCTTCAGACAGGGCATTGTTCTTATCGGGACGGTCCAGCCGCACTCGGGCCAAAGCACCGGACACCTCGTACTGTACCGTGCTCACTGTTCCACTCCCCCTTCTCCCGCGCTGCTGTCGGGTGCCCGAAGCCCCCCGACAATCACCCGGGCAAACCACTGACCGACATAACGCGCGCTGAGGCCCGGATCATCCTGCCCTGCTGGAAACCACCGCGCAATCCAGTTCACCGCCCCCAACAAAAACAGAGAAGCCAATTTAGGGTCGTCTACGGCAAATTCTCCTTGCCGGATTCCCCGCTCTATCACATCTCGCAGTTGGATCTCATAGCGGTGCCGCAGCGCATACAGGCCCGGAAAGGTCTCCGGATCTAAAATCTGGTCAAAATGCATGATCAAGAGGGGGCTGGCTGGGTGGTGAGCCAGACTCTCCACATGCTCTGCAATGATTTGATGCAAAATTTCACGCGGGTCTGCAGTCTTTCCCTCAATGGCCACTAAAGATTCCGATAGGTGGGTAATGGCGCCTTCCAAAATCAGGGCCGCTATTTCTTCCTTGCTATGCACGTAGTTGTAGAGGCCCGTCTTCGTTAATCCCATTTCGCGCGCAATCATGTCCAAAGTGGCGGCCTCGTACCCTTTCCTGGCGAACTGCTGCGAAGCCACCACCAGCAGCTGGGCCAGACGCTGCTGACGCCGAATTTCCTGACGCTCCTGCGGTTTCGTAAGTTCTTTTGACGGCAATTCGGTTCCCCCCTGATATGACCGTTAGTCATTATAATGACTCGTATTTATTTGTAACTCATGTTAGAATTATATCGCCAATTTGTCAATCGATAGGATGTGAGAGAGTGGAAGTCATGGAGACCGTGCTGGATAGCGAACACCGGGCGATTTACCACGGCGCCCTGCGCCTGGCGCGAGAAAAGCTCACCGGCTGCGTCGCGCAGATGGAGAGAGAGAACCGGTTTCCCCCGGAAATATGGCAGCACCTTGCTGACGCCGGGTTCCTCGGGGTGGGGGTTGAGGAATCTTTGGGCGGGACAGGCGGCGATTACCTTGCAGCGGCCCTGATTGCCCAGGCTGTCACGCGGGTTAGTCCCGCCACCGCACTGTCTATGGGGGCGCATGTCAATTTGTGCATGCACAATATTTTGAGAAACGGCTCCCCATTCTTGCAAGCGCAGTATCTTCCTCAACTGGCATCGGGCACCATGATCGGGGGGATGGCGCTGACAGAGCCCGACGCTGGCTCGGATGCCATGAGCATTCGCACCCGGGCCGAACCTGACGGCGCAGACTATATTCTGACTGGCACGAAAACCTTTATTACCAATGGGCCCATTGCCGATCTGCTGGTGGTGTATGCGGTGACCGACCCCGCTCTGGGCACACGCGGGCTCAGCGCGTTTGTGGTGGAGACGCATTGGGACGGATTTCACGCATCGCAATCCTTCGATAAACTCGGCATGCGCGGTTCACCGACTGGAGAACTGGTGTTCGACCACCTTCGAGTGCCCCGAGACCATCTGCTCGGCCCCCTCAACGGGGGAGCCGGGGTCATCATGAGCGGTTTAGACTTGGAGCGGGCCTACTATGCCGCTACAGCCGTCGGCATTATGGAAGAAATGCTGGAACAGTCGCTGCGCTATGCTCAGCAGCGGAAGCAGTTTGGCCAACCCATCGCCCAATTCGAAATGATCGGGGAAAAATTAGCCGACATGTCAACGCAGCTGGATGCTGCGCGCCTCTTTACTTACCATACTTTGGCACAAGCCCAGAAAGGAGAGCGGGTCAGCCGAATGGCGGCGTCGGCCCTCCTCTTTGCCGCGGAAGCCGCCAACCGCGCCACCACTCAGGCCCTGCAGATTCACGGGGGCTACGGATACACCAAGGACTTTCCTGTTGAACGTTTCTTCCGCGACGCTAAATTGCTGGACATTGGGGCCGGCACCAATGAAATACGCCGCCTGATCATCGCACGCGAATTGTTCAAAAACCGATAACGTTGATATTGAGGAGGACAGACCCCATGCATGGTCAATTTTTGGAAGACGGCGCACAAGACGCCCTGCTTGGCAATTTGCTCCGCCGGTTCAATGTCGCCGACGCTCTTCACCGCAGCGCCCTGCGCTATCCTTCCAGACCCGCCATCGCCTTTGAAGGCGACATGATTTCCTACCAGCTGCTGGATGCCTGGGCCAACCAGGTGGCGCACTGGCTGCAGAATCAAGGGGTTCACGGGGGAGACGTGATCGCCGCCCTGTCGCTGAACCATCCGCGACTGGCTGCTCTGTGGATGGGGGCAGCCCGTATAGGGGCTGTGTACTGTCCCATTAACCCGATGCTATCCCCGCTCGACATTGCTGCCACAGTCCAGCGCGTGCAGGCCCGGGCCCTCTTTGCCGATGACGCCCTGTGGGCTTCGGCAGAACAGATGGGGCCGTCGGAGACAATGCGGGTGAGTTTGGAATCCCGTCATCCTGGCTGGATGAGCTGGGACCAGACCGTGGCCCAAAGCGCTACAGATTACGTGGAAGCGCTCGTGGCAAGTGATGCGGTAAGCACGCTGCTGTTTACAAGCGGTACGGAGTCTGCGCCTAAAGGCGTGATGAATACGCACGCCAACTGGTACGCCACCTTGCTCAGCATGTTCGCGGATTTGGATATGGACAGACGTCAGAAAGTCATGCTGGCGCTCCCGCTCTTTCATGTGGCGGGACTCTATATCCTTCTCGGCACCTTGAGCACTGGCGCTGTGGGCTATCTGATGCGCAGGATTGTTCCCGGCGAGCTCTTGCAGGCTATTGACCAGCACCAACTGACATGGCTCTGCCTTCCCGCCACGGTGTTCATCGGATTGTTATCTCAGCCCAACTTTGACTCCGCATCACTGCAATCGCTCAATCGGTGTGTGGTATTTCAGTATATTCCCTCCACCCCGTTAAACGAATGGAAGGCGAGACTGCCGCAGGTGGACTGGAGCACCTACTGGGGACAGTCTGAACTGACACCGCTGGGCGCGTCCATGCCCCCGGAAGAATTCTGGACCCGGACCGGCGAGGCGGATCCCATCGGGCTTGCTCATCTTCCCGTTGAACTGCGTCTGGTTGACAGCGATGACAATGAGGTGCTTCCCGGCCAGCCGGGCGAAATTGTCGTGCGCTCTCCCGCGGTCATGTCCGGATATTTCGAGGACCCCGTGCGGACCGCTGAGACTTTTCGCAATGGATGGCATCACACGGGAGATATCGCTTACAAGGACTCCGAGGGATTCGTGCATTTTGTTGACCGCAAGAAAGGCATTATCAAGTGCGGAGGCGAAAATGTCTCCTCTCAAAAAGTCGAAGAAGCGATTGCCTCAGTCCCCGGCGTCGCCGAAGTCGCAGTTTTTGGAGTGCCAGATCCCTATTGGATTGAAGCCGTCGTGGCGGCGGTTGTGCTTGGGCCCCATGCCAACGTCTCCGCTGACAATATCAAAGAGGCGTGCAAAAGCCGCTTGGCCCGTTTTGAGGTGCCCAAAACCATTTACTTTGTCGGTGCCTTGCCCAAAAATCCCACAGGGAAAATTTTGAAACGCGAACTCATCAACCTGTTTAACACTGCTAGCTCCTGATTGGACAGGCAGCCCTGCCTTGGCAGGGCTGCCTTCATCCTCTCATACGGTACCCGTAGAATTGCTGTCCCCTCCGCCACGATAATCTGGAGCCGTTCTCCTGATTCCCCATCCGCCGGCTCTCAAAACTTGCGCGATGTTTTTGGGCAGAGTGCCGAAGACTCCACACTGAAGTTGTGCAACAATTATCAAATCCACTAACACGCAGCACCTTCTCAGCACAACATATGGAGGGAATCATGAAACACAATCGGTCGCTCTTAGTTTTGGCTGCCTCAATGGGGACGTTGACACTGGCTGGGTGTGGAGCTTCTCCGCTCTCTGGAGCGGCATCGCCCGCGACCTCTGCGCCCGTTGTCATTGCCCTTCCCGTGGAAACCAGCCCCAATTGGTTTTTTCCGGTCTTCTCTACGAACACGTTCAGCGCTACCAATATTGAGCTTGATGCTCTGATGTACAAGCCCCTTCTTGAAGTCACGCCTCAAGATACCGTGGATTACAAACATTCCCTGGTCTCGTCCATCACCTGGAACAAATCAGCAACCATCTTTACGCTCACCATGAATCCCCGCTACCACTGGTCTAATGGCCACCCAGTGACAGCCCGGGATGTAGCCTTCACCTGGTCTATCATGAAAGCCGCCAGCAGCAATGCCAAAGATCTTCCCTGGAACTATGGCGGAGAAGGCAGCGGGGGCGTGCCGGCAGACTTTAAATCGGTAACGGCGGTCAATTCCCGGACACTGCGTGTGAGTCTGACCACAGCGGTGAACCCACAATGGCTAATATTAAACGGATTAGGCCAAATCAATCCTGTACCCGCCTCGGTGTGGAACAAACATCCCCACAACCTTGTGTCTGAACTGCGATTCATCGAGGCCCATGCCAACAGTCCCACAAGTCCTCTCTTTAAAGTCGTCGATGGCGCCTACCAATTCGGTCATGTTCAACCCAACCAATCCTGGAGTTTTGTGGCCAACAAGAACTATGGAGGACGGCTATCTTCCATATCTTCCGTCGTATTTCAATATGAAACGTCGTCTACCAGTGAGTTTTCCGCACTGAAAACCGGGGCACTAACCGTAGGTTACCTGCCTTTGAGCCTGTGGAAATCGCGCGGCGAGTTAACGCACGATCAGGTCATTCCCGGTTACGTATGGGGCATGACGTATCTCCAACCGAATGAATCTGCCACCGCGCCAAACGGCACCGGGCTCTTGTTCCACCAGTTGTATGTGCGCCAGGCGTTGGCTTATGGCATCAACCAACCCGCTATTATTCAAGCCTTCTATCATGGCAATGGAATCATGGAAGACGGGCCCATCCCACAGAAGCCCGCAACGCCCTACTACGACACGGCGCTGAACACACCCGTCTACCCTTTCAATCCCCCGCGCGGCAAGGCTCTACTGCTCTCACACGGATGGCATGACCAGGGAGGCATAATGACGAAGGATGGGAAGCCCCTGGCATTTACCCTCAACTATAATGCTGGAAGCCAGACCGTCACAGACATTGCGCAACTGTTAAAGAGCGACTGGGCGCAGGAAGGGGTACAGGTTAATCTCGTCTCGACCCCTTTTGACAGCTTGATTGCGATGCCGGCGAACAAGTGGTCAATGATTTGGCTGGGGCTGGGCAGCTGGATCTATAGCCCTGATTACTATCCCACCGGGGGCGCACTTTTTAAGACCGATGCAGCGTTAAATGGGGAGGATTACAGCAATCCTACGATGAATTCCCTGATCGATAAAACGTACGCCCCCTACACATCCACTACCCAGGAATTATCCCGGCTTGACAGCTACCAGGCCTTTGCCGCCCACCATATCCCCGTAATCTGGATGCCCTATGCGGCGAGCGACTATGTGGTCAGTGATTCCCTGCATGGGTACCAGCATTCTATGAATCTGGTTTCCGGGCTGATCTATCCCAACATGTGGCGTGAGCGTTAACCATTCTGGTCACTCCGTCTGGCCGGAATTGTCACAGCCCACCCGTGGCGACGGGCGCCGCCAGACGCAATCGCATTGGACCGCGCTGCGCATTGCTGAATGGCCCAATGCGCAGCGGATTCCTGCACTTCACACCTTCAGCCGCGCTAAGACAGCACCCCGCCGAAATTTTATGGGGCAGCCCAGCGCATGATTCTTCACTCTCTTTACGGAAAATCTCCCGGTAGCGACGGGAGTCCCTTGCCTGTGGCCACCGACAAGAGAAAGCAGAAGTAGCACACGTTGCGCTAAAAGAAAACCGTCTTGAAGGGAAAATACGTTGCAAGCTGAGCGGCAAGTCCTGCGAAAGGCACTGGCCACCATTGCACGTGTTATACAAGCGCACTGCCGCGAGCTCTTCCCGCCATAGGCAAGATGCTTGGCGTTCGCCCAAGCTGTGGCACCCACATTGACGGGCATGTCAGTACATCCAAACAACACACTCACTGGCCAGGTGACACATCAGGCATGGTGAGCGGCAATGAGAATGAACCTTTCCCTTGCACGTGCAGCCGCACCGCGCTAAGGCCGTTGCCGATAGCCTCCGCCAATCCGATTTAACGGCCAACCACATGCGTCACAAGACTCTCTCTATGCCAAGATGACGTGAACCACGCCCGCCACGTGATCCGGGCGAGATCCCGTTGTGAACGCCCGTGACGACAGCCAAAGCCCTGTGGAGCGATTATTTGGGTGTTCGAACTGCGAGAGCAACCCCACCACCACAGGGACGTTTTCTCCCCACTAGCGCAGGAACGCACGCGCCCACCACTCATGATAAACTAGACAGCAACGACAGAAAGGACGGGTGCTTTCTTGGCTATTTCATTGCCTCTTTCTTCAGATGATGCGATTCGCCGCACGGTCCAGCAGATGCCGGCAGGCTACTGGGATTTTGTTTCAGCCGACACCAAGGAGTGGACGCACGGCTACCACAGTTATCCTGCAATGATGATCCCCCAGATCGCCCGCAGCTTCATTCAAGTTATTAAGCAAAACCGTCCGGGCATAGGCACGCTCTTCGACCCCTTTATGGGGAGCGGCACCAGCCTCGTAGAAGGCCTCTTGGCGGGACTGGCCGTAACGGGATCCGACTTGAATCCCTTGTCGCGGCTGCTGGCGTTCACCAAAACGACTGCATGGGATCCTGATGTCCTGCAATACTGGATGGATGCGGTCGCGTCCCATGTCGGCGCTCTCACTGTCTTTGAGGCCGACTGGCCAACGTTTGACCATTTAACCTTTTGGTTTAAGCCCGTGGTTATTGCCGATCTCAGCCGGCTCAAGCGCAGTATTGCCACAGTCGTGCCCGCGCCGGTCCAGCCATTTTTCTGGGTAGCATTTTCGGACACCGTTAGATGGGTCTCCAACAGCCGGAATACCGAATTTAAACTCTATCGTCTTGATGCACCCCGGCTGGCCCAGTGGAATCCCGATGTGCTCGCGGCGTTCCAGCGGGTCATGGCGCGCAACCAATTGGGCAATGCGCGCCTGTGGAGGTGCCAGCCCCTCCCTCCGGTATCGCTCCACGCCTTCAATGCCATGGACCTTTCCGCCCTGCCCGCAGATCATTTTGATGTTATGGTCACTTCCCCTCCGTATGGCGACAGCCGGACCACGGTGGCCTACGGCCAATTTTCCCGGCTGTCCCTCCAGTGGCTCGACCTGGAAGACGCAGCCACCAGCCCCGCGCCCAATCGTCTGGACCAAGCTCTCCTCGGCGGGCAGGCCGCAAAGGGTCCCTTTGCCATTCCCCCGTCCCCAACCCTGCAGGCGGCCCTCAACCAAATTTCCGCTCGAGATGCTGTGCGGGCGGTCCAAGTCCTGGCTTTTTATCAGGACTTGGACCGGACCTTGAGCGAAATTGCCCGCGTCATGCGGCCGGGCAGCTACCAGTGTTGGGTTGTGGGCAACCGGACGGTAAAAAAAATCCAATTGCTCACTGACCGCATTATCATCGAGTTGGGAGCGCGCTATGGTTTGGTCCCTGTCACCACCGTGACGCGGACTATTCCGAACAAGCGCATGCCCAAGGAAAACAGCCCGACCAACCAGCCCGGAGACAAGATGGCAACAATGAATGGGGAACAATTATTCATTCTGCGAAAAATGCAATGAGAAAGGGCAGCGCGTGCCGCTGCCCTTTTTAGGCTCTGAGCCGCGGAGCGCACGCGCCCTTATCCAAAATAGACGGCGCAGGTTTTGACCTGACTGTAGAAATCCAGTGCCGCTGCACCTTGTTCTCGGGAATGGGAGCTTGAGTGTTTGACACCGCCAAAGGGAGCCTGATATTCCACCCCGGCCGTTTCTTGATTGACCCGGAGCATGCCAGCGTCAGCTTGGTCCAGAAACCGGAGTCCCTTTTGCAGGTCCCTGGTGAAAATTGAAGCGCTCAGCCCATAAACCGTGCCATTGCACAGCTCCACCGCTTCATCAAAGTTCGCCGCTGGCAGCAGCGTGGCCACAGGACCAAAAATCTCCTCCTGGACCAGTGGGGAAGCGGCCTCCACCCCAGTGACGACCAGGGGTGCCAGGTAATGTCCCGTGTCCGGACGCACGTGGTCCCAAGACCCTTCGGCGAGCACTTCGGCCCGCCGAGCCACTTGCACGTAGGACAGCACTTTCTGGTACTGCGGCTCCGATGCTACGGGGCCCAAATAGGCCTGCACATCGGTGGCCTCTCCTAAATAGAGGCGGGGGACAGCGTCTTGCAGGGCCCTCACGACCTCTGAATAGATGGGCTGCTCCACAATAATGCGGCTGGTTGCGGTGCACTTTTGACCGGCTGACCGGAATGCTCCACTCAGCACTGCAGGGATGGCGAGGTCAAGGTCCGCATCTTGCAGGATGACCGCGGCATTCTTCCCCCCCATCTCCACTTGATACTTGATATTTCGCCTAGCCGCCGCACCGGCGACTCCCATGCCAGTTTTCGTGGATCCGGTAAAACTTATCCCGTCAAGGGGGCCTTCTTCCACGAGCAAGCTGCCAATCTCCGCGCCTTTCCCGATGACCATGTTCAGAACACCCGCCGGCAGGTCAGCCTGTGCAAAAATTTCGGCTAGGCGCGTGGCTGTCAGGGACGCTATCTCCGCCGGTTTCCAGATCACCGTGTTGCCGCAAATCAGCGCCGGCGCAATTTTCCACATAGGGATGGCCACAGGAAAATTCCACGGCGTGATGACCCCAACGACCCCTAGCGGAATGCGCTTGGTGTACTGCAACGTATGCGCTTGACTGTTGGGAATGACGGAACCGACTGTGCGGACCCCTTCCGCGGCATAGTACCGCAGAAGATGCACCCCGCGCATAACCTCGCCCGTCATTTCGGTAACCGGCTTTCCCATTTCCAGACTGGCCAGGCGCGCCACTTCAGCGGCCTGCTGTTCAAGCAGCGCCGCGATCTTGAGCAACTGCTCGCCGCGCTGGGGCAGGTTCATTGCAGCCCATGAAGTCTGGGCCTGCTGCGCCGCCACTCCCGCCTGGCGGAGTTCCGCTGGTCCCGACAGGTGAACCGTCCCCACAATGTCAGACACATTTGAAGGGTTGTGAACGGCCCACGACTCTCCTGCCGGGACGGTCCACTCTCCACCAATCCAGTTTTTCGATGTCCACATCTCATCCACTCCTGACGCCCCTGTAGGGGATTTGCAGGCCTATACCCCGCAAGCAGAGAGCGAACGGGCCGCACCGCGGCAATTCGGCAGTGCAGCCCCGTCCTTTCAAGCACTCCCGCTCTCTTCCGCATCCCCAAAGTGGCCTTTTATTCTGGCACGTCGCCCAGCACCGTAAAGTGCCACGGCTTCACCGCGTCTTGTTTAACCGCGGCCATGACGTGTTTCACCGTCGAGAAGTCTTCCAGCGCATAATGCGACAAGTCATGGCCGAATCCGCTCTGCTTGACCCCTCCGTGAGGCATCTCCGATGTGAGGGGCAAGTGGTCATTCAGCCACACTTCGCCGAACTGCAATTGACGGCTCATCTCCAATCCCCGGTCAAGTTGAGTAGTCCACACTGAGGAGGCCAAACCGTAATCCACATCATTGGCCATGGCCAGTGCTTCCTGATCAGACGTGAATGGCAGGACCACCAGAACCGGCCCAAAAATTTCTTCCTGGACACAGGGCCAGTGCTGTTCCACGTGGGAAAGCACAGTCGGCTCCACATAAAATCCTGCCGGTTGCGGCCCAGCCTGTCCCCCCGTCACCACCTGAGCTCCCATGGTGCGGGCTTGCTCAATATAGCCCAGGACTTTCTGCCTCTGCGCGGCTGAGATGACGGGGCCGAGGTCGGTGCGCATGTCTTCGGGATTTCCGACGCGCGCTGATTCAAAAAGCGCTTTCACGCCTTCCACAAACCGGTCATAGTGCCGGTGATGGACATAGGCCCGGGTGGCTGCAGTGCAGTCCTGTCCAGAGTTGACCAGGGCCGCCACGGCAATTCCCTGAATGGCCGCGTCCAGGTCCGCATCTTCAAAGACCAAAGCCGGAGCCTTGCCTCCCAGTTCCAGGTGCAGGCGTTTCACGCGGGCGGCAGCAGCCGCCATAATGGTTCTTCCCGTTTGCGTGTCTCCAGTCAGGGTGATCATCGCGACCCGCGGGTCGCGCACCAAGGCATCTCCCACCACCCGGCCTGGTCCTGCCACAATGTTCAGCACGCCGTCAGGAATGCCCGCTTCTTGCGCCAAAGGCCCAAGCATCAAAGCCGTCAGAGGGGTTAACGAAGCCGGTTTCAGCACGACCGTATTCCCGGCGGCCAGCGCCGGGGCAATTTTCCACAGCGCCATCATCAGGGGGTAATTCCAGGGCGCGATTGCTCCAACCACCCCAAGCGGCTCCCGGCGGATCCATGACGTATGCAGCCCGTTGTATTCCGCCGTGGCTTGCCCTTCCAATACCCGTCCGGCCCCGGCAAAATAGCGGAGATTATCCAGACCGAATGGGATATCGGAGTACTGCACGAGTTTGACGGGCTTGCCTGACTGGACAGATTCCCAGTGCACAAAATCCGCCTGCTTGCTCTCGATTAAATCCGCCAGCTTGAACAGACATGCGGCCCGCTCGCCGTAGGCGAGGCGGGACCACCGCCCATCGTGAAAGGCATCCCAGGCGGTCTGAATCGCCTGGTTGACACTGCGCTCTCCCGCAACCGCCAGGGACGCGACCACTTCTTGCGTCGCCGGATTGATGATCTCCCCGGTTTCCGCCTGGTCACCCTCGATCCACTTCCCGTTAACCCATGATGTCCACTGCATTGTTTGGACTCCTTTCCCCTTGCCGAATATATGAGATCCCGCTTCTGGGTCTGAACACGTTACGCTTCACCAGGAGGCAGATCCTGCAACACCCCATCCAGTGCCCCGGTCAGCGCGTCGATTTCCCCTTCTTGAATGATTAAGGGAGGCGAGAATGTCAAGATATCCCCAGCCACGCGGATGATGACGCCGCGCTTGCGCATTTCCGCGGCAATCACGAGAGCTGTGTGCCCTGCAGGTTCCGTATTCCGGGCAATCACTTCAACGCGCCCGAGCAGTCCAATCGACCCGGGATAGCGGAGCCGCTGCGGATACTTTGCCACCAGCCCCTCCAGACGCTGCCCAAGATGGCGGCCCATGGCTGTAGCATTGTCAAACAACGCCCCGTCCTCGAGCAGTTGCAGGTTGGCCAAGGCTGCGGCGCAGGCTACTGGATGCCCGCTGTAGGTATTCCCGTGGCGGAATTCCGGCCCTTCTCCGGGCAGTGTCAGAATCGTGTTCACCACATCGGCGGAGACAGCCGTCGCCCCCAAAGGCATATAGCCGGAGGTCAGGCCCTTGGCGAACGTCATCAGGTCGGGCTGAATCCCGTAATATCGGCTTCCGGTCCATGTCCCCAGACGTCCAAACGCGGTCACCACTTCGTCGGCGATAAACAGAATGCCGTAGCGCCGGCACAGCTCACGTAGTTTCTCCACGTAGCCGGGAGGCGGGATGATCACGCCGCCTGCCGCCTGAACCGGCTCAGCTATCAGCGCGGCAATTGTGGAGGGATCCTCAAATTGGATAATGCGCTCCATCTCCGCCACGCACGCCCATGAACACGGGCTGTCGGGACCGTGATAGGGACAGTGGGATACGTAGGGAGCGGGACCGTGGGCCACAGACGGCAGCAGCGGTTCAAATAAGCTCCGGTTCGATGTAATTCCGGCCACCGAGAGCGCTCCGAAAGTGACCCCGTGATATCCGTACTGCCTCCCTAAGAACTTGACCTTGCGGGGCTGCCCTTTCGCAATCCAGTACAGCCGCGCCATCTTCAGTGCCGTTTCGACGGCTTCCGAACCATCATTGCTGAAAAAAACAGACGCCATGCCGTCCGGTTCCAAGATATCGACCAGACGCTCCGACAATTCCAAAGAAGGCCGGTTGGCCGTCCCTCCGAACGATGGAAACCACGCCAACTGGGCCGTTTGCTCCTGCATCGCGCGGATAATCGACTCCTGGCCGTAGCCGACATTCACCAGCCACAATCCCGCATGCCCATCCAGGTAGCGCCGTCCCTCTTCATCCCAGACGTAAACCCCGTCCGCATGATCGACAACGAACCCCGGCTCATCGGCCAGTGTCTTCATATTCGTAAAAGGTGCCCAGCGTGCTGTCATTGTTTCCCCCTCAATTTGTTATGCCGTTGTCAATTTGCACGGCGGCGCATCACGAACCGTGCGCCCCTCCTGTGGGAAACCCGTCAGTCAGCCATTTCCACCGGATCATTGGGAATGTCGCTGGCCATGGGCTGCAAGGGTGGCTGCAAGAAATACGGCCTCCCCTTGGCCCAGTATATAGCCAAAGGAATCAGGCCCAAGACCATTGACCCCATGCCGATAATCACGGTCGTCGTGCCTAGGCCGCCAATGGACTGCACCAGAAGCCAAAACATGAAAATCGCCCCGAGGAGCGGCCAGAGCCCAATAAACACCAGGTTGGCGACGGAGCGGAACAGCCACGCCCGGTATGCCACGACAACGGCCAACCCCGCCAGCCCATAATAAATGGCAATCTGCAGTCCGATGGCATTAATGGCGTCCGTCATGATCGTGCTCACCGACCCGACGAAATTGGAAAAGACAAAGAGCGCCAGTGCCACGACCCCCACCACAATGCTGGCGATCCACGGCGTGCGCCAGCGGGGGTGGATCGCGCCGAAGACTCTGGGCAAGGTGCCGTCACGGCCCATGGCAAACAGTGACCGCGTCACCTGGATTAGCGACGTTTCCAATGTGGCAATCGTGGAGAGCATGACGGCGAATGCCAGCAGGGTGCCGCCTACTCCCGGCCAGATCTGCTGCCCGAGCACAGACAGCACATCGCCGCTGTTCGCGTTAATCACCTTGGTCGTCAGAGTCATATTTGTCGCGACAGTGAAAAACTCAAACAACAGAAACAATACAATGACGCCATACACGCCGCCTTGGCCCGGCAGTTTTTTGGGATCTTTGGTTTCTTCGTTCAGATTCGCGCTCACATCCCAGCCCCAATAATAAAAGGCCGCCACCAATCCCCCTGCAGCGAAACCGCTGAGGCCATGAAACCGTGTCAGGGAAAACCACGACCAGGAAAAGGGAATCCGGGCCGCGACGGTGGAATGAATGATGGCCAGAAGAACAAACAGCAGCAAAATTGCCATTTCAATAGCAGACATCATCCACTGCACCCGGGTGGTAATGCGGATCCCGATCAACACCATGACGGCCATCACCAAAAACCACAAGCCTCCCACAATGGTCACCAGCGTCACATTATTGCCCCATGCGGGATTGAACAAGGCCAGAGTCACAGAACCGGCCGGCAGCGAGCCAGCCACCATAAACAAGGTGGATGCGACCAGCAAGGCCCATCCAGCAATGTACCCCAAAGCGGGGTGCAAGGACCGCCCGACCCATGCATAGCTGGCCCCGGCATTGGTCTGCATCTTCCCCAGATACATGAACGCCCACACAATGCCAAACATGGGAATGCCGCAATACAGCAGGGCAGCAGGCCCTTGCGTGGCAACCGCGCCAATGAGCACGGCCGTCGACGCGGCAATCGAGTAAGCGGGCGCACTGCCCGCAATCGCCATGACGATGGCGTCGAAACGGCCTAACACATTGGCATCCAAGCCGAGTGGCTGGCGACTCTTCATATCATGCCTCCTTTTAGATGGGGATCCTGCCTAGGATGGAACGGCTAAGGTCTCGTCCAGTGCTTGCAGGACATAGTCGATTTGCGGGTAACTAATCGAGTAAGGCGGCTCAATGCGGATGACTTGCGCATTATTCAGCGTGCCGCCCACCAGCACCTTGCGCTCAAAGAGGCCGCGGGCCACCTGATAGCCGGTTTCATGATTGACAAACTCCATGCCCATGAGCAGTCCCAGGCCCCGGGCTTCGCGCATCAAATCAGGGTATCGGCTTTGAATGTTTTGCAGCCCGCGCAGGAAATATGCACCTTTTTCCGCGGCAATGCCCGGCACATCTTCGCTGATAATCACGTTGATGGCGGCAATGGCGGCGGACGCCACCATTGGATTGCCTCCAAATGTGGATGAGCCGAGGATAAAGGGATTGTCTTCCATCTTGCTCCACCATTTAGGCTGGGCCACCATCGCTGCAATCGGGGCCACCCCTCCCCCAAAGGCTTTCCCCAGGGTCATGATATCCGGCGTGACCCCGACGTGGTCAACGCCAAAGAGCTTGCCCGTGCGGCCCATTCCGGTCTGCACCTCATCCACGATTAGCAAGCACTCATAGCGGTCGCAGATCTTCCGCAGGTCGGGCAAGTAAGTGGCAGGTGGAATATTGACGCCCCCTTCGCCCTGAATGGGTTCAACAATGACGCCAGCAACGGTTTCGCCCGTCAGCACCAGCTCGCGGATGGCTTCTTCAACAGCGGCCGCATCTCCATAGGGCACATGCTGGAAGCCCGGCACCAAAGGCAGGTAGGGCTGACGGAAAAGTCCCTTGCCCGTCGCCGAAAGTGATCCCATCGTCTTGCCGTGAAAGCCTTTCTCTGTGGCAATGAACCCTTTCTTGCCCGTCGCCAGGCGCGCCAGTTTGAGCGCCATTTCGTTGGCTTCAGTCCCAGAGCTCACCAGATAGGAATGGCGCAGATCACCTGGGGTAATCATGGCTACCAGTTTGGACAGATACCCGCGCAGAGGGTCAATCAGTTCCTGACTGTGCAAGGCCTGCCTGTCCAACTGGCGCCTCACGGCCTGCACTACCCGGGGGTGGCGGTGGCCCAGCAGATACACTCCATAGCCACCCAGACAGTCGATATATTCTTGTCCATGGATATCCCGGAGCACGGCCGCCTCATCCGACCATTCTGCCACGGACACGTCATCCGAATAAGATTTGCGGCTCTTCAGGATTGCCTCAGTGACATATAGAGGGAAATTTTCCAAGGAATCGGCCACAATGCGGTCTTGTTCCTCCGTACTCAGCTCGGCCGACTCAATATAGCCGAGAATCCGCGCCGACTCGCTGATGACTTGCTCGTTAGATGCCCTCATGAAATCCGCCCCTTCCGCTATCGTTGTCTTGTTTTCGCCCGCTACCGTTCAATATCCTGCCCCGTGGGCGAGGAGGAACAGCAGCTCATACGCCACACTGGCCGCAAACAGCGCAGAATTGCGCGTCACATCGAGGTCCGGCGCCAGCTCCACCACATCCGCGCCCACAACTAGAGAGGGCAGTAAGCGGAGCAGCGACAGCACCGTGTAACTCGACGGCCCTCCCGCTTCCGGCGTGCCCGTCCCACAGGCGAAAGCTGGGTCGACCACGTCAATGTCAACGGACACATATGCAGGCAACTGGCCCACTCTTTGTGCAATTGCTTCTTGCACACGTTCATTGCCCTGATCCAACCACTGGTCTGTAGAGATTTGGACAATACCCAGCTCGTCTCCGAACTGGTCTTCTGCAGCTTCTTCCAGACTGCCGCGCATCCCGACTTGGATGCTGTGGGCCGGATCAATCAACCCTTCCTCAACGGCTCTCCGGAAAACCGTGGCGTGATTGTAAGGTCCTCCCCACATCGTGTCCCAGAGGTCGCTGTGGGCATCGAGGTGAATGAGCGCCAAGGGCTGCCCATAACGCTCCCGCGCCGCCCGCAGGGGCGCCAGCGTGACAGAATGGTCACCGCCCATCAGCAGAATCCGGCTGCGTTCGCCTAAAATCCGCAACTGTCGCGTCAAATGCTCCAGGGTCTGGACAATATCCGTGGCCACCACAAACAGGTCGCCCCCATCCGCCACTGACACGCGATCGGTAAGCTTATGACGGTGGACGCGGTGATACGGGTATAAGCCGTGCGACGCCTCGCGCAGAGCGCGCGGTCCCATGCGGGCTCCCGGCCGCATGGTCGTGCCGCCGTCAAATGGCGCTCCCACCACTACAATATCTGGCGCCTCGCCCGCTTGCAGCGGCGCTATGTTCATAAAAGTTGCCAGCCCGGCAAAACGCGGCATCGCATTTTCGGAAACCGGATCATAGTAGGACGGCATCATAGACTTCCTTTCTGCTACCGCCAGTCAAAGCATCGCCATACACTAGTCCAATACCGCCAGCGCACAGCTGTCAGAATAATCGCAACCAGCCGTCTGCCTATTCTAGATGGCTGGCAGTCTTGCAGGCCACGCCATCAGCATTTGTCAAACGGTGTGAGAACACTCGCTCGGAATAACCCCGGGAATAGTATTTGAATATATCGCCTATTTCTGACGATGTGTTAAGATTCTCGGTGACTCTGAAAATATCCTTTGTTCAATACGCCCCTTTTCAATAGAAAATTTGTGCAAGATGATTTTTGAGGAGGTGTTGCAATGACGACGGTCAATACGTGTCTCTCTTTGCCCGCTTTGGTTGGTGCCGAGATTTTAGCTGGGGCTCCCGGAATGGCCCGGACGGTCAGTGGCGTCCATGTGATTGATATTCCCGAAATCACTCCCTGGGTGCGTCCGGGTCTGATCATCCTGAGCACTGGCCACGGGCGGAGCGCGGAACCTGGCGAATGGGTCAGTCTGGTGCAGCAGCTCGATGACCACCAAGTCGCCGCTTTTTGCATCGCGCTAGGCCGCTACACACCGTCTCTGCCGGCTGAAGCTCTGGCTGAAGCCAACGCCCGCCAGTTCCCCATCATCCGCCTGCCTTGGGAGATTCCCTTCATACAGATCACCGAGTCCATACACCTCCTGATTATCGAAGAGCAGCGGAACCTGGTGGAACAGCTCAGCCGCTGGCAGACACTAATTGTGCAGGCTGCCTTATCTGCACGCAGCCTTTCAGACCTGCTCCGCACGCTGTCCAGGATTATTGCGGCGCCGCTGCACCTATTCAATGGTGACGGGGAAGTCATGGCCGCCGCCGGCCGCCTCGAGGCACCGTCGCAAAGTATCCCCATACCGGCGGGACTCCCCAGCCGCTATTACCTGGCAGTCCCCCTAGACAGCGGGCTGACTCCCTTAATGGAATATATCGCGCTGGTGCTCGGCCTGTACTTGCTGCGTGAACAAGTCGCCGCGCGCACCGAGGCGAAACTCCAATCCTCTTTTCTGCACATGGTGCTGCGGCGCGAATTTGTTGACGACCAAAGTCTGCGCGACCGGGCCTACCTGCTGGGATTTCACTTTGATCGCCCGCACGCATTGCTGGTGATAAAACTGGCGCCCGAGTCCGACCACACGACTCCGTCCCGGTGGATTGAGCGGGTGACGGCCGCGGAAGATCTGCTCCGCAAGTTGTTGGAGCAGTTCACCCCCCTCATTACGACCGTAGACGATGCCGTAGTCGTGGTGCTGCGCACCGATCCGCAAGCCGCAGCCCTCCCCGTTCTCCGGCCATTTTTTGAACAGTTTCCCGGCAGCGCAGGAATTGCCACTGATGCCATTGCGGCGACGGAACTGGGTCAAGTCTACACAACCGTCGCCAACGTCTTGCCCCTGGCTCCGGCCGGAACCTTGACCCCTCTCAACCACCTGCTCTTCCCCCGCATTATTACAAACCTGCCCGCAGACCTGATGGAATCCTATTGGACACTGACGTGGGGCAAGCTGCAGGATGCGGTGCTGCAGGAAACCCTCAGCGCCCTCGTGTGCCACCACGGGCAAATCCAGGAGACCGCCGAAACCCTGCATATTCACCGCAACACTCTACACTACCGCATGACCCAGCTTGAGCAGCATCTGCACCGCCCCTTAAGCAAGCGCTGGCTGAACGAACTGTACATGGTCTGGGCGTGGCGCCAAAGCCGCCTAAACAGCTAGATTGGCAGCTGTGACTCTCTGCACCGCCCCCCCGGATTTCCTTGGGCGGCGAGCGTCCAGCTCTGGCCTTAATTCAATCCGCACCTTGTCCGGACAGCGTCCACGAGATCCCGACTGCTTCAGCGTTCCGGAATCTCAGTGCAGCCCGCCTAAATTACCTTGGCCAATAGTGCACAAAGCCCAAAGGACTTTCTGCACTAATGACCGAATATAGCGTTTAATGAAATAGTGAAACGGTGTAGGAGCGCGCCGATGCGACTTTTGCTATTTCATCTGCCGATTTAGTCCGAGTTCCATGCAGGGAACGCGACGTCCTGAAGAGACAATGACTGTTGTCCCATCGCAACAAGGCACAGCCCGCGGGCATCCTTCCCGACATACAATTCTTTGCACGGGGTGTCTGATTCAACATCCGCTATGAGGAAAGAGGTGGCCCCCATGGAGACGAACCAGAGTCAGATCGATTTGGATCAAAAGCACTTGGAACAGTTTGGCTACAAACAAGAGTTGCAGCGCACGTTGAAATTCTTTTCCAATTTTGGTGTCGCTTTCACATATTTGTCACCCGTCGTAGGATTCTATTCCCTGTTTGCCTTTGGACTGCAAACCGGCGGTCCCGCATTTTTCTGGGGAATTCCCATTGTCGTCGCGGGACAGCTTCTCGTCGTCCTGGTCTTTTCCGAACTGGCTGCGAAGTATCCTCTGGCAGGAGCGCTGTACCAGTGGGCCCGCCGCTTGATGGGAGGGGGCTACGGGTGGTTTGTCGGCTGGTTCTATGGATGGGCTCTGCTCATCACAATTACCGCCGTGGACTACGGCGGCGCCCCGTATATCGCTTCGGCCCTGGGGATGGCCGGGACACAGTCCCAACTGGTCTTGATCACTTTAGTGATGATCGTGATTCAGACCCTGATCAATATGCTGGGGATTACCAGATTGTCCATATTGATTAACATCGGCGTGGCCATGGAAGTCTTGGGCACCCTCGGCATCGGCATCATCCTGCTGTTCTTCTCACACCAGCCGGCTGCGATTGTCAATACCACGATGGGCGTGCAAGGGCATCACAGCTATTGGCCGGTATTCCTTCTGGCCCTGCTCTTTTCAGGATTTATCTTTTATGGATTTGAATCCGCTGCGGATGTTGCGGAGGAAGTCATTGATCCCCGCCGCCGTGTCCCCAAAGCCATGATTTGGGCTTTGCTGGCAGGAGGGGCAACCACAATGTTTGCCGTCTTTGCCTTCCTGCACGCTACCCCTGACATGGCCCTTGCGATGAACGCGGCAAAGACCCCAAATCCCGTAACGTATATTTTGTCCGCCACTATCGGCGCGACCGCCTCCAAAATATTTTTGTGGGTCGTAATTGTCGCCTTTTTATCTTGCGGCGCTGCCGTGGAAGCGGCAGCCACCCGGGTATTTTACTCGTACGCCCGGGATCGGGTCATTCCCTTCCACCGATTTCTCAGCCATGTATCCCCCAAGTACCACACACCCACCAACGCCTTATGGCTCTCAGCCGCGGTGGCCCTGCTGCTAAGCCTTTCGGCAAGGTTCGAGTCTATTCTGACCAGCTTTGCGGTCGTGGGAATTTATCTGGCATTCCAAATGATCATGCTCGGGGCTTTGATTGCGCGCAGCCGTGGCGTCAAAGCAGACCGCCTGTTTGACCTGAAGGCATGGGCTTGGCCGATTAATATCCTAGCACTCATTTACGGCATCGGCATGATTGCCAATCTGGCGCGTCCCACGACGCCATCTGCTCCCTGGTATATTAATTATGAGGTGATGCTGGCCACAGCCGCCATCATCGTCATCGGGTTCCTGGTGTACTATCTTTCGTCGGCAGCTCGCCAAGCGCGCCAGCTTGATAAGGAACCGACAGCACCCGCGAACTCTGAAGCACAATAAGGAGTGGTCATGTGACTGGTTTGCTGGGGATCCCCCAAAACAAGATACTGTACGCGCCACGGGTCGAAATCCATTGCCCAGGAGGGGCGCGCGAGTGGCTATGGACCAGATAAGCGGAAGCTTGGCCGGGATCCGCGTGCTTGATCTTTCGCGGGTCCTGGCGGCTCCCTACGCCACGATGGCCTTGGGCGACTTGGGAGCGGAGATCATCAAAATCGAGCGCCCGGGCACCGGCGATGAGACGCGGCAGTGGGGCCCGCCCTTTCTAGCGGAAGAATCGGCATACTTTCTGAGTGCCAACCGCAACAAAAAGTCGTGCACCGTGGATTTAACTGATCCGGCTGGCCAAGAGCTGGTGCGCACATTAGCCGCTGGGTGGGCAGATGTGGTCGTGGAGAACTTTAAACCCGGCACCATGGCGCGCTACGGGTTGGCCTTGGCGGATCTGCGCCGTGACAACCCCCGCTTGGTAACAGCCACCTTGCGGGGTTATCCTGAGGGAGATGACCGGCCCGGCTACGACTTTGTGATGCAGGCGGGGGCTGGAATCATGTCACTGACGGGCCCCCAAGACGGTCCCCCGTACAAAGTCGGGATCGCCATCGCTGACATTACCGCGGGCCTCTTCCTGCTGTCAGGAATTTTGTCCGCCCTCTTGATGCGGGAGCGCACTGGGGAAGGACAGCATCTCAATGTCTCCTTATTCGATGCCCAGGTTGCCTGGTGGGCCAATGTGGGGTCGGCCCATTTAGTGACCGGCACGCCCCCCGGCCGGTGGGGCAACGCCCATCCCCAGCTATCCCCCTACGAACTATTCGAGGCTGCAGACGGCTATCTGGCTATTGCTGTGGGCAACGATCTCCAGTTCCGGTCCCTATCCGAGACCTTGGGGCATCCCGAGTGGGCGCAAGACCCGCGGTACCAAACCAATCCGGACCGGGTCAAGAACCGGGACAGTCTGCACGATGTCCTGCAAGAAGTTCTCGGGCAGCGCGCAGTGTCCCAGTGGACCGCCGCGCTTGATGCCCGCCAAGTGCCCGCCGGCCCTGTGCGCACACTGCCAGAGGCACTGGCCTGGCGGCAAACCTTGCCCCATCCGGTCGTCAGTGTGCTAGAGGGAATCCCGCAAATTGCTCTGCCATGGAATTTTTCCGGGTCCGGTTCCATGCCCCGCACGCCCCCTCCGCATTTAGGGGAGCACACACAAGAAGTATGGGCACTGTATCGGTCGCTGAAAGAGAAGGAGTGACAACTTGGCTCCAGGAATTGCGGATTATCAACCGCGCCGTAAAACCCCTTGCTTTAGCTATGGGGATATCAGGCGCTCGCCGTTAGGCGAATCTTTGCTATTTACACGCTAGGGGCATGGCGATATCCTATGGATATACAAAAGTCACCACAGACTCCAGTAGCAAAAGGTGTTCCGCCTGTGGATACCAAATGCCGAAAATGCCGCTCTCCGTGCGGGACTGGACGTGCCCTGCCTGTGGTATGCAGCATGACCGCGATGTCAACGCGACGATCAATGTACGCACAGTGGCCGAGAGTTCGATGGACGGCTGTCACCGAGCAGGTCTGCCGTTAGGCAGACCTGCTCGGTGACAGCTTGTGGAGTGCCCTCCCGTGGACGACCGGCGCTAGCCCTAAGAAGCGATGGCATGATGAAGCAAGAAGATGGCCCGAGTTGATCAGTGATCATCAGACTTAGATAAGTCCATCAGAACGGAGAGTCTTCGAATGCTACAATGCATCCAGCGCCCAATTCCAGACCATCCGCGTCGTCCCGGCCGCTTGTTTAAAGTTCTGGATTTGATCGGATTGAGCCGGATCTCGTGCGCCAACGTCCTTTAAACTATTGCGATAGTTCCGCAGTCCATACTATCGGGCTGAAAACACGTGCGTACTTGTCAGTCAGTCTTGCACCAGTTCTTCCTCGGGGGATAGATGTTTGATGGAGTACCATAATCTCACAAGCATGCTGCTGACAACAATGTGCGAACCATTCGTAGACAAACCGTGTGAGCCGAGCGATATGCCACAATCAGGGTGTCGACCTGCCCGGTATCGACGGCATCCATCAACGCCAGAAATTCTTTACGGCCAAAGTTCATGCCGCCGCCCACTTCTTCGACAAACTCGACATGGGCGAGTCCGGTGCCACGCCAAACTCCTCCAGAACACGACGCTGTTTTTTCTGATCGGAGCGTTGACTCTGCTACTCACACGGCCATACGCGACCCGCCGGCTTCAAACGACCTTCGCGATCCCGGCGCTGGACGATTTCACCGTCACCTCTAATATCTTGGCAACCTGAGCAACAGTCATCGTGTTCTTTATAGCCATCCTGATACACTAATCGCCACTTTACTGCTACCTATGGTGTAACTCCCTGTCCATTAATTCAGCCACCTCATGATCCACCTGACGCGGCGACCGCCGCAGTTGTTGCATTACGCCTTGGACATCTTCCACCGACCGGTTTTGGCTCATTTTTAGTGCCCCGTCCATTTGGGTAATTTCGATGTTGAATCCCACTACAGCCTGAGCCATCTTGGCATAAAAGCCGCTGTCAGGGAAGTCGTCCACAGCCGCATCAGGTTCATAGAAGTGCATCATCTGCGTCAGGAGGATGTGGAGCTCCGATGTGTCCGTAAGCATAGTGCAGCGTCCTCTGATATGCACGGCTGCGTAGTTCCATGTGGGCACTGCTGGAGCCCTCTGGTACCACGTGGGAGAAATGTAGGAATGCGGTCCGGAAAAGACCACCAAGACCTCCGTTTCCCAAAGTCGCCGCCAATGCGGATTGGCTTTGGCAAAATGGCCTCGCAAAATTGGAAGGCGTCCCGGAGATTCTTCAATGATAAAAGGCAGGTGGGTAGCCATGGGCTGACCAATGTAGGAAAACAGGATCCCGAAACTGTTATTCCGCACAAACTGCACCATCTGCGCAGTGGTTCCCATCGCGAATGATGATGGAATATACATTCGTCTCTTCCCTTTCTTTTCAACTCATCACAATCGCCCGTACGGGTGGCCAATCGCACTGTCTTGCAGATGGGCACGGGCTAGACAACACGGAGGATAGCGTGTCCGCCAACGTCATTGCCCTTATCTACTCACCACTGTAAGCGCAGGACATGGCAGGAGCACCTCAAGGACGCGATAAAACATCCCCGGGCCATTCCTGCCAAGCCGTGCCACGCGCAACAGCGATGAGAGGACGCTGTTCTGCTCAGTGTAGAACTACCGCCTAAGCAAAGCAGTTACCCGCTAAGTGTAGTGTAATCAGGAGCGGGCGAACCTCCTATGGGCAAAATATAACGTCTATGCTAGAATTTCTGTGCAACTTGCATATATCGCAAAATGGGAGGATTGCTCATGGTGACCGTGGCGAATTGCCTGGATCTGCCCGATCTGAGTGCCTGCAAGGTAATTGCCGGGCAGCAAGGACTCAGCCGCTTGGTAAAATTGGCCCACGTGATCGATCTGTCTGACATGAGTCCATGGGCCGATGCTCATATGCTGATTCTGACGACAGGCCAGCAGCTGAGCGGTTATCCCAAGTGGCCCCGGCTCATTGAGCGTTTGGACCAGCAACAGGTGGCAGGGTTGTTGTGTGCTCTCGGCCCTTACATGGTCAGTTTGCCGGACGAGGCTATCGCAGCAGCCGAAGCTCACCAATTCCCCCTCATCACCGTGCCGTGGTCTCAGCCTTTTATGCGGATCAGTGAAAGCATTCATGCATTAGTGATTTCTTCGTATCTGGATAAGCTGCAGCGCCTTCAACAGTGGCAATATCAATTTGCCCGCCAGGCAGTTCACTCCCGCAGCCTTAGCGATTTTCTGCGTGAGGTGTCATCCGCTTTGCAAACGCCCCTCCTGCTTGAAGATTCAGCGGGTCACTGTCTGGTTAGCGCCGGACAATTTGACCCGCCGGCGGCGAGAGTCCCCGTTCTGAGCGCTGACGACGTCGTCTACTACCTCGCTTTCCCCGCTCAGATTCGAAGCGATCCGTACCGCTACCAGGCCCTCGAGCATGCCGCGTTGCTGGCCGCCATGCGGCTGATGAAAAATCAGGTAAAAAGCGATACGGAGCGGCGCCTCCGGTCATCGTTGTTTGATGCCCTGCTAGAAGGAATGGCGCCCACGGCAGGCCTCTCGGTGAAGCGGGCAGATCTACTGGGACTGCATCCCGACACGCCCTACTCCCTTCTTGTCTTGTCAAAAGAAGAGCCGCATGAGGACTTTGACCCTCTCGAAGAGGATCAGCATCATCAATGGCTCAGCACCGCACTCAAATCCTTTAATCCCGTTGTCACTGCCTCTGGCCGGTTCTGGGCCGTCGCGCTTAAACCCCCGCGTCCCAACTTGTCGGAGCTTGAGAGCGCACTGGCCGAGTGGCGCCGGCAATTTTCCTGGACACGGGGGGTGCTGTCAGAACCGCTGATTCTCCAAGATACCGCCCGGACATTCGACTCTTTGCGCCACCTGTGCGAATTTGCCCCTATAGGCCATGTCACTCCCGCTCAGGACCTTCTCTTTTACCGCGCTCTGCAGTCTCTGCCGGCGCCGGTCATGGAGGAATTCTTTCGTTTGACCTGGCAGAAGATTGATGATGCTGCGCTGCGTACGACACTGCAGCAGCTCATAGCCTACCGGGGCTCCCTAACCGGTGCCGCACGGAGCCTGGGCATTCACCGCAATACGCTGCGCAGCCGCATCAGCCGTCTGGAAACCTGTCTGCAAAGGCCGCTAACCAATGAGTTTCTGTCGCAGTTGGAGCTAACGTGGTCATGGCACCACCTGCACGCACTCAGCAGCGAATCGCTAAGCGATTGGTAACCGCTCCCATTCAATTTCGAACCAGCCCCACCGCCCATGACACCCAGTCCCCACCACAGGCCATGGTTTTCTTGTTCCTGTGTCACTCGTCTGCAATAATGCTTCCCACGCGGTCAGCCAGGTCGGGAATTTGCCTCCGGCGGATGAGTCCATAGACAAACGCCAGGACCAGCATCCCTAGGACAATCCACGGGAATTCATTGAACGGTGCGGGCTGACCCGGCTCAATCAGTCCCCACAAAGGCAAAATGAGGGCAATTGTGCCACCGACCGGAATAATTAGGTGGCGCACCCACGAGAATTGCGCGCGGGCCTCACGCAAATAATAGACCGGCAAGGCGATATTGAGCACCAGATACACCAGCGCAACAGGAATCGTGCCCAGGGTGGCAATGACGCCAGCGACGGCGAGCGGCGATCCGTGACTGACCCAAATGAGAGTCATGACGAGCGAGACGCCCAAGTACACAAAGATCGCGACAGCCGGGGTCCCGTGTCGGCTGACACGGCCCAACACGGATGGCAGCAGTCCTTCGCGGCCCGCACTAAAAATCATCCGCGCCTGCGCATTTGTCGCCCCGATCAGCGAGGCGAATGTGCTGGTGAGTCCCGCTAGATAGACGAGAATGGCGAAGGGGCCCAGCGCCTTAGTCGCGGCGGCGACAAACGGCACCGACTGATTAGCAATGAGGGCAGCATGGTCATGAAAAGCAATCGATGTGGTCCATGCCATCAAGAGATACACCACGGTCACAAAGACAGTGGCCGTGTAAATCGCGATAGGCACTGCGTGGCGGGGATTTTTGGTTTCTTCCACCATAGCTCCGGGATTACCGACACCAATAAACAAGAAGACCGCTAAGGGAAAGGCCAACCCAATTCCCGCTAGCCCATTTTTGATGTGAGCCGGATTAAAACTGCTGAAGGACAGATCGTGTAGGTGCGTGACCACAATTGCGATCATGCTCACAAGGATCAGCAGCAGCTCAAAGGCAAACATCGCCACCGCCCACCTGGTGGAGATCTTCACCCCGCGGTAGACTAGGAATGCGACAAACAGGACCAGAACAACCGAAATAATCTCCCAGGGGACGACGACATGAAGAAACTGGCTTAAAATCAGAGCTGTCCACCCACCTAAGACAGCGATCACAAAGCCTACCGCAACAATAAAGCCGAATCCCAGGGCCCATGCGGCCATCACTCCAGGAATAGCTCCGAAGGTCTTTCCAATATACGAAATATAGGATCCCGTGCTAGGGGTGACCCGCGTAAATTCCACCAGGCTATTGATCTTCAAGAGGATGACGATGGCCGCGACGACAATGGCTAAAGGGCTGGCCACGCCGGCGGCTGCGGCGATAGTGGCAAAAGAAAAGAAAAAACTCATCGCTGGCGCCGTATTCGCCAGGGACACGGCAGTAGTGTCAGCCGTGGTCAGCGTGTTTTTATTCAACCGTCCCACAGGTCTGTGGCGAGATGTTGGCTCAGTTCGTTTCATGAGAACGCCTCCCTTACCATAATCGCTGAAAGATGGACCCGCTGAAATGGGGTGGATCAAGACCAAGTCCTCGGGAAGGATGCAAGGCAAAATGGCCAGCAGGGTGCTCACAAAGCATGGTAGCCTTCCTTTAGACTTCTGCCCTCCCCGGGCGGTCTCTTCGACAAGAAGGCCGCCGAACGAGGAGAAGAGAAGCCCGCCACTCACTGCCAATGGGGCGTTTAACTCTGAGGCATGGCGGCTTGAACCTGGCGCGAGGCGTAAGTCAAAGCCTCATCCATAATCTGCAAGCCTTTGTCCAGCTCGCCGTCACTTGTCGAAAGGGGCATAAGCGTACGGATGACGTGATTGTCCATTCCCGCCCGCATGACAATCAGTCCATGTTTATAAGCATAGGTGGCAAAATGTTCTGCCGCCAGTGCCGACGGCACTCGCGACTCTCGCGACTCTACCAGTTCCAAAGCCGCCATGGGTCCTAACCCCCGCGCCTCCCCGACAATCTCATAGCGGTCATGGAATGATTGGAATCGCGCTTGAACCCTTTGTCCCATACGTTCAGCGCGTTCAAGCCACCGGGGGTTTTTCTCAAATGCCTCTACGACGGCCAATGCGGCGGCGAGAGCCAAGGGATTCCCGCCGTAGGTACCCCCTAACCCTCCCACGGGGGGCGCATCCATAATCTCCGCGCGCCCAACCACTGCGGACAGGGGAAGCCCAGCCGCCAAGGATTTTGCCACAGTCATTAAATCCGGTTCGACGCCCGTGTGTTCGCATGCAAACAGTTTTCCTGTCCGCCCAAACCCCGATTGAATTTCATCAGCGATTAACAGGATTCCGTGCTGTGCGGTAATCTCGCGCAGCCGCGGCAAAAAGTCTGCAGGGGGCACAATAAAGCCGCCCTCTCCCGCCACTGGCTCGACGATGACTCCCGCCACTTGCTCAGCTGGAATTTCCGTGCGGAAGAGTTCCAGCAGGCGCTCAGCGGCAATCCGCCCGTAGCCGGGCTGGCCGCCGATCGGGTCGCGATAGGGGTACGGGTAGGGAATGTGGTAGATTTCTGGAGCCATGGGACCAAACCCGGCGCGGTAAGGCTTCGCTTTGCCGGTGAGAGTCATGGTCAGCAGGGTCCGGCCGTGAAATCCGTAGGTGAAAGCCACAATGGCAGGTCTGCCGGTATAGCTGCGCGCGATTTTTACAGCATTCTCAACAGCTTCAGCTCCCGAATTGATAAAAAGCACTTTCTTCGCCCAAGATCCCGGAGTGATAGCGGCAAGGCGTTCGGCTAAGGCGATATATGGCTCATAAGGCAAGACATTGACCGAGGTGTGAAGATATCGATCCAACTGCTGGCGTATTGCCTGTAGCACAAAGTCTGGCCGGTGTCCTAAATTTTGCACCCCGATGCCGCCAGCGAAATCCAGATACTCATTGCCGTCCACATCCCAGATGCGGGACCCTTCGGCGCGCTCCACAAAAATAGGTGTGGCATGGCTGACGCCTCGCGGCACTGCAGATTCCCGGCGGCGCATAAGCTCCTTCGAGCGGGGTCCTGGAATAGACATGGTCTCGACTCCCTTTCTTACTGGAATTATTGAATAATTTAGAGGATAGGGTCGAGAGGCACAATAGGCATCTTGATTAAATATATAGGAAGTTTCTGTGCAATATGCGGTGGCCGTAACTCCTGCAGCCATTGGACGCCGCCGCGTCATGGCGACAAGCCCCTGTGCCCTGACGAACCATTCCGTCTTCAAGGCACAGGGGGCTTCAGAACTTTTCCCACGACATTCCTCGCGTCACCGCAAGGGATGCCGCGATCAAAGAGCAGAATTCAGATAGTTCGGGGTGTAGCAGCAAGATTTCTAAAAAATCTCAACCGCTTCCTATCCGCTGCAGCGCACGCTACCTGTCCTCTGGCCTCGTGCCCGCCAAGCCAGCTGCAGAGTAGTAATTCAGTGTCAACCCACCATCAATTTTAAGATGAGTCCCGGTAATATAGGGTTCGCTGCAGAGATATACAGCTGCCCGCCCTGTCTCTTCCGGGGTGCACAGTCGGCCCAGCGGCAAGGTCTTCGACGCCTGCCGCATGCTTTCTGCGGAGTGCCAGCGGTGCTCGCCCTCGGTTTCAACCCAGCCCGGCTCCAGCACGTTCACCCGGATGCCGTAGGACATGAGCTCGGTGGCCAGTGACAGCGCCATCTGGTGCTGGGCAGATTTGACAATCCGGTAATCCATTCCGCCCGCATATGGCAGGTAAGCCCATGGCGACGTCATCTGGATAATGGATCCGTGGACCTTGTGGGAAACCATCCGGCTGGCGAACACTTGGAGCAGGTGAAAGGCGCCGTAGATGCCCACATCAACCGCTTGCACCAGTTCTTCCAAGGGTGTGTCCAACAGGGTGTGCCGCTGGCTTGTGACCGCATTGGAGACCACAATGGACACTGGGCCCCACTGGGATTCAATGCGGTCTGACATCTCCTCAAGCCCCCGGCGTTCTCTCACGTCTGTCTGCACGTACAAGGCACGTACCCCCAAGGACTCCAGTTCCGCCAGCAAAGGCTGGACCTCTTCAGGGTCGCGGATATCATTCACGCAAATATCCGCTCCCGCACGGGCCAATTCCAAGGCCACACCGCGCCCGATCCCCTCACCGGCTCCTGTAATCACCGCCACTTGTCCGTCAAGCACTCCCGTCAATGTCCCCTCATTCCCTTCTGGAAAACATTTTTTTGCGCACCGGCTCGGTTAATAACGCCCGCGAATCACCGGTTCCACTTCTTCAAGATAAAATTGGTGGAGTCTGGCCACTTCGGCCGCCGTGAAATGGGGAACGTCCAAGGCCTGGACATTGTCTTCCACTTGCTGCGCCGATTTAAACCCGGGAATGGCACACGTGACCCCGGGACTGTCAATCACCCAGCGTAAGGCCGCGCGGGCCATTGTTCCGCGTGTCTCAGCAATCCACCCGAGTTTTTTGGCCAGTTCCACGCCCTTCGCAAAGGGCACGCCGGCAAATGTTTCTCCCACATTAAACTGTTCACCGTTGCGGTTGAATGCCCGGTGGTCGTCGGCAGGAAACGTATGGTCAGCGAGAACTTCCCCGTAAGCAGCCCGCTGGCCAACGGGTGCCCACGCCTTGGGCCGCTGCCTGCACAAACAAGGTCTCTAACGGCTTCTTCCGGAAAATATTAAAGATCACCTGCAAGGCCCGGACGCCTGGATATCGCAAAGCCTGCAGCCCTTCATCCACTGCTTCCACGCTGACTCCGTAATAGCGTATTTTGCCTTCTTGCTGGAGCCTGTCCAACACGGCAAAGACATCTCCTTGTTCAATCACCCATGTCGGCGGGCAATGAATCTGGTTTGACACCCCCCACGGCTAAAGCCGGGAGATTCTTGCGAGGAACCGACTTACGTCAGCTTTACTCGCAAAGGGTTCGCCAAAAGCCCCCTAGCCACTCGCTCAACATCGAGTCTGTGGTTACTTTTGCGAAGGATATTTGCGGCACCGTTCGCGTCTGCGTTCAGTAAGGCAGTAGTTTGCAATGTACCGCACCGACTTCATCATGTAGTCTCGCACTTGATTGTTGCGGTTTATCGAGGGCCTTGTCTCCCGACCACGTCGGTTGTGGTTCTTCCTTCACGTCATAGACGAATTGCACTTTGAAGAACCGCGCTTTCTCAATCGGCAGGATGCGAACTTCTTTGATGGTTTTATCATCCAAACGGGACGGAAAGGGAATTTTGATTCGCTCCAAGTCTGGGTGCAATCGTTGAAACGCACGCGACATGGGGACTTGCAAGTAGCTGTCTTTAATGACAATCGCATTCGTCGATAGAATCAGTGGAAAGTAGCCGTCCTTCTCCAGATAGTGCGGAGTCCGCACATCATGAAAGCGATACTCGCCTTTCTTCGCCTTCTTGAGTAGGTTAAAGAAGGAACGGAATGAGCGGTCGACTACTTTGAGAATTTGCTGGCTCACACCGGCTTGCAGTAAAACGTAATTCTCGTTATCCTTCACGGCCCTATAGGTCGACTCGTAGCGCAAATACCGTCCTTCCGCAAAGAAATACTGGCTCGAATACAAGCCAACGTTGTAGAGATTCTTCGCATACCGGCACATTTCCCGCAAGGCTTCGTATTCACTTTTGTCGAGTCCCTTGATTTGGTTACTCTGTGCCAAGTACACATTCGTCACCTTCTTTCTATATAGATAGGATATGCCAAGTGGTTAGTGTGTAAATACCAAAAATTCCCCTGACGGCGAGCGCCTTATATCCCCATAGCTGAAGCTAGGGGTTTTACGGCTCTTTTGATAATTAGCCGGAGCTTGCCAGTCCCCTGATCTCCCAAATTTCGTGGCAATAGCCACCCGGTCAGCGAGGTGGCGGGTCTCGGCTCCCAACAGCTCTTCTGCATGGCCGTCCCCATAGACATCGGCCGTATCAAACAGCGTCACGCCCAAATCCACAGCCCTTGCAATTCCTTCGCCCGCCTCTTGATCTTTGACTGCCCCCCACGACCCGCCGATGGCCCACGTGCCAAAACTGAGGGCGCTCACGGTGAGGTCCGTCTTTCCCAATTGCCGGTATTCCATCCTCAATCTCCTCTCCTGCCACTACCGTCCCGCGCGGCGCCGTGTCGTTCTGATGCTGCCGTGCGAAGAGCAGTCCATGCCGCCTGGTAGACTTCCTTGAGAGGAACCCCTGCCTCTTGTGCACGGGCGCGGCAGTCCTCATATTCCGGCGCGCTGTTCCACACGTCCCCGCCCCGACCCGCAATTTTCACCCGCACCGGCCCGTAGGGCGTGGCCACCACTTCCCAGCTACGCTCCAAGACCGTCCGTTGCCGCTCCATGCGTCGCACCCCTAAAGAAGTCGTACACCGGAGCATCTGGTCGGTCAGAGCTCCCTCTCGCGCAGGTTCCGCCAAAACCGCCAGCACCCACCCGGGCCGTCCTTTCTTCATGACCGCCGGCGTCACCCACGCATCCAGAGCCCCAGCCGCAAGCAATTCTTGAGTTACGTCCCCTACCCATTCCGGCGACATGTCGTCCAGGTTGGCCGTCAGTTCCACTACAGTGCCGCCCGCCCGGGGCATCAAGCTGTCGGCCGCCTCGTCCCCGAGACGGATCCGGAACAGGTTGGCAACGGGAAATTCCCGGGTGCCGGCTCCATAGCCGGCGGTACGGGACACTAAAAGCGGTGCGGACACGCCCATGCTCTGAGAATGCTCCAGCAATGCGCGGACAACCGCCGCGCCCGTTGGGGTTACGGTCTCGCCCCAATTGCCGGAGGAATAAGTCACCAGCCCCTCCAGCAGAATCGCCACGGCCGGAGCAGGCACCGGCAGCTTCCCATGAGCGCATGCCACCGTGCCCCCGCCCACCTCGATTGGAGATACAAAACAGCGGGGAGAGCCGGCTAGATACCAGCCGCAAAACGCCCCAGTGATGTCCACGATGGCATCATAGGCGCCCACCTCATGAAAGTGCACCTGTTCGGGGGCGATCCCGTGAACCCGGCCCTCCGCCTCGGCCAATAGCCAAAACGTCCGGCGGGTTAGGTGCCTTACAATATCCGGCAGTCCTGGAACTCCGGTGATGAGCGCGTCAATCTCTGCCCAATGGCGGTGCGGGTGCACGGACGGGGCAGGCGCCGGATCTCCCTCATACCATAATTCCTCGTCAGAAACCCGGACGGTGGCCTGTGTCGCCCGAATGCCCTGACGATACACCGTGGCGATTTCCACCGTCACACCCGGCAGGAGCACAGGGGCCATCATCTCACGCCAGACGGCCTCGGAAATACCCGTGTCCAGCCACGCTCCCAGAAGCATGTTGCCACTCACGCCCGCCGGACACTCCAAATAGGCCACGCTTCCCGTCATTCTACCCCTCCCCGGTTGATTAGGGCGGCCAGGTACCCTGCTCCGAATCCGTTGTCAATGTTGACCACCCCAATGCCTGCTGCGCAGCTATTGAGCATCGTAAGCAGGGCTGAGATGCCGTGCAGACTGGCGCCGTATCCCACACTGGTCGGCAGCGCAATCACGGGCGCATCGACCAACCCGGCGACGACACTAGGCAGCGCCCCATCCATCCCGGCCGCCACGATCACCACGCGGGCCGCATAGAGGGCATCAAGGTGCCCAAGCAGGCGGTGCAGACCTGCCACCCCTACATCCACCAGGCGCTCAACCTTGGCGCCCATCAGCTCTGCAGTCACCTCAGCTTCCCGCAATACCGGTCCATCCGCAGTACCAGCCGAAACGGCGAGCACCTGTCCCACGGGTGCAGGCACGCCACGCCGCAACACCACCAAACGGGCTTCCTCGACATACTCAAAATCGTAGCCCTGATGGCCAATGCGGTCATATAAGGCGGGATTGGCCCGCGTTCCCAACAGCGGTCCTGTGCTGACCGCGGCCTGCCGCAACAAGATTGCGGCGGCTTGCTCCACCGTCTTGCCCTCACAATAGACCACTTCCGGCATCGCTTGCCGCCAGGCCCGGTGGTGATCGATTTGCGCAAAGCCCAGATCATCGGCATTCAGGCGGCGCAAAGCCTGCAAGCCGTCCGCCACACTCATTGTGCCGTCCTGCACGGCTTCTAGCATTTCCCGGTAATTCGTAAGATTCTCCCCGCTTTCCGGGCGCCTAGGCGCCCTGTGTCCCGACCTTCATTCCGGTGCCAGTTCAACTGTCGCCGGGCTCGTCTGATGGAGGGCTTTGCCAGACCCCTGCGGTCACCGGCAGGCCAGCATTGAGACTGCCAGCGCGGTAGCCATTCAAATCCAGCGCCACATGGTGATAGCCCAGCCGGGTGAACTTCTCCGTTATCAGAGCTGTCAGGTCCAGCACCGCCGCGCGGTCCTCCGGAAGCACTTCAATGCGCGCCACATCGTCATGGTGGCGCACCCGCACTTGGCGAAATCCCAGCTGCAGAAGGAAAAATTCCGCCTGGTCGACTTGCGTCAGGATTTCAGGGGTAATGCGGTGCCCATAAGGAATGCGCGATGACAGGCAGGCGAGGGATGGCTTGTCCCAGTTGGACAGACCTAACCCGTGGGCCAGGTAGCGCACTTCCCGCTTCAAAAGCTGCGCAGTTTGCAGCGGGGCCAGGATGTGCTGCTCGCGAGCGGCCATCAAACCCGGCCGGAATTCGCCTGCATCCTCCGCAATCGCGCCAAAGGCCACATGGCTGATGCCCCGCTCCCGGGCCACGGCCAACAGTTGCGTAAACAGTTCCTGCTTGCAGAAGTAGCAGCGGTTCACCGGGTTCTCAGCGTAGCCAGGAATAGCCAGTTCCTCCGTTTGAATGAGAATCTGAGATGCGCCGATTTCCAGCGCCACCGCCTCAGCCGCCACCCGCTCCCGGGCCGGATAGGTCTCAGAATCCGCCGTCACCGCCAGCACCCGGCCGGCCCCCAAGGCCATCACCGCGGCTTTCAGCAGCAATGTGCTGTCCACGCCGCCTGAAAAGGCCACTGCCACGCGATCAAGCGGGCGCAATCCCGCTAAAACCTGTTCATATTTCTCCCACGCTTGTTCCATGCGAGCGCTCCTTCCGTCTCTCGTCTGCCGGCCCGCTATTTTCAGGCATGGGCTGGAAATTCCCCAAACGGCGACGCATACAGGCTGGCTGTGCCCAACAGCGCGTCCTGCTCGGCCGTGGTCAGTGGCTGGTAGTGCTCCGCCGCACGGACAATGGCGGGCAGCAAATGCACATCCCCAGCACTGGGCAAGCCCGCAATCGCGGGACAGGACAGCACGAAATTGACGCACTGCTGGATGTGGGCCGCATCGTCAAACGGCTCATACCAGGTGGCATAATGCTGCGCTTCCGGTGATTGCCACGGTCCTTTGGCCACGGTTTTGATTGTGCAGAACCCCACGTCCAGGCGCTGGACCTCCTTCACGAGAGCATCAAAGTCATGGCGATAGGTTGAGTTGGCGTAGAGGACAAAATTGTAAGGTGTCAGCACGCTGTCAAAGGGAAACCGGCGCAGCGCCTCCAAGTGCACCCCCGGCGCCTGGTGCCCATGGCCAGTGATGCCGATAAACCTGACCAACCCTTGCTCTTTAGCCTCGATCAAAGCTTGCAGCCCACCTTGCGGACCAGTGAGCTGATCCAGCTTCTCTAGAGAATTCACCTCGTGCAGCTGCTCCAGATCAAGATACTCCACCTCCATGCGCCGCAGGGACTGCTCAATTTCCCGCCAAGCCTCGTCCCGTGTCAACCCGTCGGTTTTCGTCGCCAAAAAGATCTCTGACCGCATGGTTGGCATCCACGGCCTCATCCGCTCTTCCGAAACCCCATAGCTGGCCGACGTGTCAAAATGATTGATTCCCGCATCGAGGGCTAATTGGATCGCTTCATCCGCCTGTTCCTGTGGAACTGCGTAGAGACTGGCCGCTCCGAAAATCACCACAGAACTCTGGTGCTGAGTCCGGCCAAATCGTCGTTTTTCCATGTCGATCGCTCCTTTGGCTTGTTGATCTGCGTGGTGCTAGGTCTTGGCGATGACTCTTATTCGGTGAATTGAATATTCTCTTGAGCCACAACAAGCTCTGCCATCATTCGTCTGGGATGGCGACGGCAGCATGAATTGAGGAGGGATGGACGCGGTGGTCATGGCCGCGCCATTAACGACTCGGATCAGTACTATGTAACGCTTGCTTGTCAGGACATCACCACCCTGAATTTCTTAAATCCCCACCTTCATGCTACTATCCCTATCCATTCTGCGGTGTTACCGCCGCTCCGCCACGGGGTTGGAAAGCGTCCCGACTGACGACACGCGGGCCTCAGCAACATCCCCTGGGTGAATGACCACCGCTCCCGGAGTCCCTGTGCTCAACACCGCTGTAGCCCCGACCGTAACCCCCGCCGTAATGAAAGCGACCAGATCGCCCGGACCATACGTCATTCCCGAAACCGGACTCCGCGCCTGTACTTCCCCGTTCACCAAAGTTTCTACCACAATCGAGGAGAGATCCGGCAATTCATCTAGGGTAACTATCCAGGGGCCGAAGGAGAAAAAGCTGTCGTAGCCCTTGGCCCGAGTTAGAAAACGGGGATTCTTACGCAAAATATCTTCAGTAGTCATGTCAAGCACTGGCACGACGCCGAAGATCACTTGACGCCAAGAGGCGCTGGGCACATCCCGGCAACCCCTTCCAAAAACCAACGCAATCTCGGCTTCCGCCGTCGTACGCTCGGACATCACCGGAATCTCAATGGGATTTCCCGGGCCAATCAAGGTATTGAGTGGTTTTAAGAATGTCGCAGGCTCCTGGGGCACATGTTCTCCCAAATCCCGCGCGTGCGCCTGGTAGTTGAGGCCAATCCCCACAATCCGCTCAGGATGGGACAGCGGTGCGGCGACTGTGACCTGCCCCGCCAGCTCACCGCGGACATTCTTCCCAGCGGCAGCCACCTCCCGGTCTAGACCCTCGGCAATCACCGATTCAAGGTCCAAGGGGTACCGCTTCCCGCATTGGCTGTTTATGGCCGCCACACTCACAGCCTCACCGTCTCGAAGAAAAGCCGCTGTTCTTGTGCCATCAGAGAGCACAACCGTCCCCCAACGCATAATACACCCCCCTTTTTTGATTATACTACTCGAAATGAACTGCTCAATATTTCCTCCCGCGATGAAAATTCCGTCAGGCATCGACTTTGTCCCATAGCACATCACGGCACCCTACTTTTCCGCGGCATAGACCATTGCCCGCCCAACCTCTGCCACGGCAGTTGCACAACCGCCGTGCTAGGTCTACCCGGCACTGTCGCCAGTGCCGGGTAGACCTAGCAGCTGCGCCAATCTCCTCAACACCCGCCCGTTGGGCGGATATCCCTGACTGCCGCCTGATCGGGGACGGCAGCTTGACAACAAGAGAATGCCGTATCCCCTGCCCCGAAAAATCCCCATAAAGAAGGGCGCATGGCTGTCTTCACTCAAGCCCCGGCCTGGTCGGCGGCTTTGGGGAATGGAAGTCTTGACTACAGACAACTCGGTGGGGACGTGAGGTTCCAGCCACGCGGCTTGCGGTCCATGGCGCAAGGTCAAGAGCACGCTTTGCCGGTGTCACATTCCACGCGGACGTGTCCGAGGCTTCAACCGTGCGACGCCCCGGACACTGGTCGGTTTCCACGCCGAAATCCGGACAGTAGCTAAAATGAAGTATCAAGGCCTTTCCTGGTGATTCAAATAATTGCCGCGGCCTACAAACTTCTTGCATCCCAAATCGCAGAGTAAAATCTACCGACCAGGTGCCGGCTTTGGGCGCAGGCGGCATGGAGAACTACACAGGCCCCGGAAAGAACTCTCTCACCGTTAATTCGCTATCGCCATGAATTATACAGACCGCGTATTTGCGGGTACAATAAGCTGAGGAGGGGAAGCAAACGAAGGGCCGCGAGTCGTGGCTCTTGGCAGTGCCAGTCTTTGTGTTCGGCATTAGTAATGAGGAGGGCGGGCCATTCCCACGAACTACGCCCGTGCTTCGCAACATATTGAGGAGGGACTAAATATATGGCGGTAGAAAACATCTCAGCATTGGCTTCGGGGACGTTTGCGATTGGCGGCGACCTTCCAGTTCATCGGTTAGGCTACGGTGCGATGCAGTTGCCGGGGCCTGGTGTTTGGGGCGAGTCACGCGATCCTGAGGGAGCCGTTCAGGTGCTTCGTCGGGCGATCGAACTGGGCGTAAACTTAATTGATACGGCAGACGCCTATGGCCCCTTTGTCGCGGACCTTCTGATCAAGAAGGCGCTTCATCCCTATCCGACGGACCTCGTGATTGCCACGAAGGTGGGACTGACCCGTTCGGGGCCGAATGACTGGCGACCAGTGGGACGGCCCGAGTATTTACGCCAGCAAGTGGAATTGAATTTGCGTCATCTTGGGCTAGAGCGCATTGATCTTTTGCAGTTGCACCGGATTGACCCCAAGGTGCCGCTCGCCGATCAGGTGGGTGAACTGGCGCTCTTGCAACGGGAAGGAAAGATCCGGCACATTGGGCTGAGTGAGGTCACGGTGGACCAACTGAATGAGGCCGTCCAATACGCAACGATTGTCTCCGTCCAGAACTTATATAATCTGGCCAAGCGTGACGCGGAACCAGTGCTGAAGTACTGTGAGGAACACAACTTAGCGTTTATTCCTTGGTTTCCTCTTGCCACGGGAGAATTGGCGAAGCCGGGTGGCCCCTTGGCTGACGTGGCCAAACGGTTAGGCGCGACACCCTCTCAATTGGCGCTTGCCTGGCTCTTGAAGCGGTCCCCGGTGGTGCTTCCTATTCCCGGGACTTCAAATGTGCGTCACTTGGAGGAAAACGTGGCCGCGGCAGAGGTCAAACTAAGCCAAGAGGACTTCGAGACGCTGACAAACGCAGTCTAGAACTTTCAGGGCAGTGCGGATATCTAGACTGACCAGAGTTACTGAGTCGCGAATGGATTAATCCGAATGGGCGCCCGGGCGTCATTGTGGTACGAAGTTTAGAGATGGCCCCGGGCGTGTACGTTTGTCGGGTAGCGATCCCGGTGGTGAGTGATGAGCGCTCTGTAAGCGTCGAAGATGGAAAGCGGTGTAAAAATGGAGGGCCGGAGCTGTGGCTTTTCGGGTCTACCATAGCACTTCTGGACTCCGTCAGGCAGTCCCACAAACTCCCCCGTTCATTAAGGAAGGATGGTCTTATGGATTATGTCACACTGGGCAATACCGGACTGGAAGTCTCAAGAATCTGCCTGGGTTGCATGAGTTATGGGGTCCCAGAACGCGGACACCACAGTTGGGTTCTCAATGAAGAACAGGCGCGGCCATTCATTCAGAAGGCCCTCGAGGAAGGAATCAATTTTTTCGACACGGCCAATGTGTATTCCGGGGGCACCAGCGAGGAAATTACCGGGAGGGCCCTAAAAGACTTTGCCCGGCGCGATGAGGTCGTCATCGCCACCAAAGTGCAGGGACGTATGCGTCCCGGCCCCAATGGAGGCGGCTTGTCGCGCAAGGCGATTCTCAGCGAGATCGACAACAGCCTCAGGAGATTAGGAACTGATTATGTGGATCTCTATCAGATTCACCGGTGGGACTATGTGACGCCGATTGAAGAGACCCTGGAGGCCCTGCACGATGTTGTGAAATCCGGCAAGGCTCGCTATATTGGCGCGTCCTCCATGTATGCCTGGCAGTTTTTAAAGGCTCTGAAAATCTCTGAACAGCACGGATGGACACGATTTGTGTCTATGCAAAACTATGTCAACCTGCTATACCGCGAGGAAGAACGCGAAATGCTCCCGCTGTGCCAGTCTGAACGTATCGGGGTCATCCCCTGGAGTCCTTTGGCGCGGGGCAGGCTGACACGCGACTGGAATGAAAGCACTTCGCGGTCCCAAACCGATGCATTTGCCCATACACTTTACGACCACACGCTCGAGGCTGACAGGGCCGTTGTGGAAAGCGTCGCCGCAATAGCGGCGGAACGCCACGTGCCGCGAGCCCAAATCGCTCTCGCCTGGGTGCTGCAAAAAGCTCCCGTAACCGCTCCCATCGTTGGAGCGACGAAGATACAGCACCTCGATGATGCCATACACTCATTGGCCATCCGGCTGACGTCGGAGGAAATTGAGCGATTGGAGACACCATACATCCCGCATCCGGTAGTGGGCTTTAACTGAAACGTGGCCTCTACTAGACTTACTGTTCTTTCTCAGCCGGAGGGGCCATCCCCTCCGGCAATCTCATGCGCAGCGGGCGTTCAGCACGAGATCCGCGCACCTTCCTTCATTCCGGGGTTCCCACCCCTGTGACCATGTGGATGCCGACACTTTCGCAAGCTCCTAACTCTATACCATCCGCAAAGAAAATCTTTGTTGTGTCCCCGTCCGAAGCACGAGCAGGCACCGAACCACACGGTCGCACTTCACCTGTCCTACCGGGCACGGGGTAGCACTGCACCAGCCGCTGCTGACCGCCACAATTACGGTCCAGCGGGCATGTTGACGGGATACAGGCGCGAGCGAGACGTGTGCCTGGTAAAGTGCATCGCCCAGCCAGTGCGTAAATCTGACGTTCCCACCCTGTCCTAACCAATCCCGCACAAGGTTTCTATGTCGCTTTGTCCTGCGTCTACAGGATCTGTACCCGATGGAGCTTTCATGAACTTGCACTGGCTTTGTTTGGTTGCTATATTATGTAATTGGATCCATTATATGGTTTATTGCTCCTAATCTCTGAAATCTGGGGTGCGCAGTTCCCGGATTAACCATGTCTCTTGCCTTGTTTGCTGGGGCGGCGCAAACGTTGGGGGTCAATGCGAGGTGCTATCTATTTGACGCTTACATACATAGAATAGTCCTGGGAAAATTCTTCGAATGAAAAACCAAAGAAATGGGAGCGCGAAGATGAGGAAAAAGCGTTGACTAGTCGTCGCTGTGGGCGCGCTCGTACTACTCGGATTGTATATTTTCCGCACATATCCTCGGAACGTCGCGGTCACTCTACATGGCGTCCAATATCAAGCGGGATCGCACAAGGGAGTCAAGCCCGTTACCCTGAGACTCAACGGAACGCGCGACCGCCCCCTGTTCGGGCCCGAAACGTTTGACGGAACGGTGGACATTTCGGGCGCGTCGATTCCCGATCGCCTCAACGGACAATTCCTCCATGTGGTATTTGCGTCCGGGCTGGGAGCTGACCGATCCCCAGTTTTTACCAAGCAAGTGGATTTTTTGTGGCAGGACAACGGGTTAGTCTGTGGCGTCGGGGCCCTGAGCGCGGCATATCCAGTGGGTCTCGGGAGCCTCGGAAGCGATTCCAGGACTTCTCGAGGGAGAGAACGCATGAACGCCACCGATTCGCCCCCGGCGGGCGAATCGGGACGGTATGATTCACAGCGCCTCCCAGAACTTATGGGCTGGTGGCTTCCGTCACCTCGCGAATGGGCAAAGGCGGGATGTGGCGGCGAAAGTCGCGCACGGCGCGGAGCAGAGTGCGCCAGACCAGGTCATGGTGTTCCAAGCCCCAATGGCCCAAGCGCCACAACGCATGCGTGCGGTACGCTTTCACCGTATTGGCACGCCATTCGCGGGCTTTGCCCGCGGTTTCCATGGCCCACCCGGCGGCATTCAACCAATAATACGCCCACGCAAAGACCAGGAGCATCCGATCCCACCGTTCCGGAGTGCTCAGGGTCACGGCATCCAGATGAAATCCTTTGGCGGGCAGCCGATGGGTATGAATCATGGCATGGACGGTACGGGGCGAACACCGCAGGATCTGCGCCACTTCGGGAATGGTGTAAAACTGAACATCGATGGATTGCGGTTCGGGCATAGGAAACACCAACCTTTCGGGTTATGAAGTGCGGAAAGTCATTGCGGATGCCAGAGCTGCTACAAACGGGTGCCGTCATTGGGCATGAAACCCCACAGCCCCGCCGCGACCAAGAGTTTGAGCAGCATCGTGTCTATCACACGCTCTCCCTATGGTGAAGAATGGGCGCATCGGCCCTCAGTTCCTGGCCCACGGCGCGGCCTGCCCCCAGAGCTGGTTAAACCAGGTCAGAGCTTGAGCGTGAATGGCCAGATTCGGCGTGACCACACCCACCTCGCGATTATTGTCTAAAGACGGCTCCGACCAATTCTGGGATCCCACCCACGTCTGCTGGGCTGTGATCAGACATTTGGCATGCACGTCAGGACGGCGTAAGGTGCGGACCTGAACACCTGCCTGGCGTAGGAAGGCCACGGTTCTTTGCGCGGCGCGCGACGTCAGGAGGCTGGCCGGCACCAGCAGCCGTGCTTGCCGCCCATGGGCTGCCAGGGCGCGATAGAGCGTAGGCACATCGCCCAATTCTTCGGCCGTGACGGCTATTGGCCCAGAACCGGCCAATAGGGTCAGGAAGGCAGACTGGGCCCCGGGCGATAAGACCAAAGTGTGATGGGGAGCCGGTCCGGCCGGGCGTCCCGCCCAATCCGCCTGAAACACCTGGGTGAGCGCTGCGGTGATTGCCGGACGTGTCGTTGCGATCGCGTCCTCGGCGTTATATCCCCCAAACGCACTCCATGTGCCATTCGGGGAGCCTACGATGGCTAGAGCGTGCGGCGTGCCGGGATTGACAATCAGATACTTGGCATGGTCCGTCGCATACGCCGCATCAAAGCGGGACGGAGCCCAATGCCACGGAATCCCGCTGCCGACCAGGAGCGCCTTCTCTTCAGGGATCGCGACCGCATCGTGATAGGGATTAGGGGCTAGGATGATCCGGACCGGAATGCCGCAGCGCGCGATCTGGCGCAAATCTTGGACATAGGCGGAATCCGTCAGCAGATAGGCATTGACGTCCACGCCTGTCTGGGCTTGGCGCAATGCGGCACGCCACGGGGCAAATCCCGCTTGCGGCTCACTAATCCACGACAGTGCCGTGATTGGAGCCTTGGGTGAGGCGGCCGCAGGAAAGGCCACCCCGGCCGCCTGGGCAACACCGCAGCCCGAGAGAAGCCCCACCAGGAGAAATCCCGTCCCGCGCATCATGAGGGAATAAGTGAGACGCCCTGCAGTCCAGCGCCTCTGGGTCTCCGGTATCGCCCTGCCTCTTCTTTCCCTGCGGCGTCTCATCATGTCGGGTTCTTGCTCCCCGTCATGACCCATGGGATCCTTGCCCGGTAGATTTGGCGGCCTTAACAAGCCTGCCAGATTCCCGTTTGTCTCATACAGGACGGCCCGGAACCGTCCGTCCCGCATTCTGCGAAGGGTGCGCTTTGGCATGGGGCTGATCCTCCTTTCGCGAGAACACAAATGCAACAGCGCCGGTGGTCTTATTCAACGTAAGCTGCGCACTGAACGGTTTCCCGGCTTTCGAGGTGAAACCACGTATCTCCCGGGTCGTTTTGCCGGCGAGCAGGGACTTCACGTCGGTGGCGGTGAGCGCTTTGCCCGCGACCGTCTTCCAAATGGTGAACGAGCAGCCTTCCCGCCAGTGGGAGCAGCCCCAGCCTTTCTTGCTGGCGACGATGTGTCCGGTCTGACACACCGGACAGGCCCCCAGATCGGTGCCCACCGCCGTGGCCGCCTGCCCTTGGGCCGCCATCACCAACTCCTGCGTATACACGCGAATGGCCTGCATGAAGTCGCCGGCCTTTCCCGTCCCTGCGGCTATCGCGTCCAGGTGAGCCTCCCATTGCCCCGTGAGCTCCGGGGACTGGGCTGTGGCCGGCACTACTTTCAGCAACGCCCGCCCTTTCTCCGTGCTGACCACCGTCTTTTTCTGCCGTTCCACGTAGTTTCTGATCAACAAGACCTCCACAATCCGGGCCCGGGTGGCAGGAGTGCCTAGCCCGTGCTTTTCCATCAGGGCCAACAGGGAGGCGTCGTTAATTTTGGGTGGGGCTTTGGTTTCTTTCTGGTCCAAAACGTAACGATGTGGGGTAGTCCGCTTGGTGCCACGTGTCCCATGCCGAATACCCGTCAAGGCCGCGCAGCGTTTATTGAGCCTTGACGGGTATTGCCTTACCCCCACGCTATTTTCTGGCCCAGCAACCCCTTGCTGGGCCTGCCTCGCGGCGAGCGTAGGGGTGCAGGGGACTAGTCCCCTGCATTTCTCCTAACGGAAGGACCTGCCACTCCAAACTCGCTGGGTATTAACCGTGATGCCAACAGCCTTAGCCGATCCCAGGGACTTTGATGGCAGCCCCATTTTAGCTAAACCCGTGCCAAAATAAATTAGCGCCAACAATTGATGCCGTCCAGCTTCCGCTCCGCGCCCGCCACGGCACGAGGGACGGCCAATCGTCAGAAGGCGCCGGGTCGATCCAGTGGGTCTCTGCTGTGGCCTTGCCAGGAGGGGCGTGTTGAACGATTGGCTCTGGACACGGCTGGGATTCCGCGGGGTGGTGTTCATTTGCGGCGACGCATTTCGCGTGACAATCGCCTTTTAACCAAGGTATTAGACAGCTCGAAAAATCTTGAACCTAGGGACGTTCTGCCCCGACAATACGAAGGAGGCTGCCCTTTTTGGACAGCCTCTCCTCCCATTCCACTAAGGGAATTTACCCTAACGATGACGGGTTCCCCTCAATGGCAATCCCGTAGATTGCCGTCGAGAACGGCAAACCCTGCAGCGGGCTCTCCTTTCGTGCCGGGAACAATCGAAACCGGGGCTAACGGAGGAAACGGTACCGGGAGATCGGTGCCGGAATGCGAAGCGAACCAGATGGAGGTGCCTTCCAACCGACCCATGCGGCGCTCGATGACGCCGTAGATGATGTACCAGTAATCGGTAAACTCCTCTCCGAAGGTGCGGGGATCGGGTAGGTTCTCGACGATGATTAAAATAGTGGCCTCATTGCCGGGGCCTTGCCGAATCCAAACCGTCCCGCCGGGAACGTACTGAGGCTTAAGCGTCACGCTGCAATCGACCAGCACTGACGGATCCACATTCTCGTGATTGTAGTGAGACGGTGGATTGGACGACAATGGGTCGTTTGCTGTTTTTGCATTACTCTCAACCTTGGACAACGCGTTTCCTCCTTTGTCGTAGGAACCAAACTCGCCCGGGGTGGAAAGGTCTTTCGACTACTGTATTCGCAATCTGACACTTTCGTGACCACACCGGTTCTGTGTAAGCGTCAAATCTTACCCACATTCCATTCCGCGCGGTTGAACCGCATAGCTCCAACGCGTCGAGCTTATAGGGCAGATCAGGAAGTTTGAATTGGGCCATGAGGTATCCTCCTTTTTGCGTAGAGTGCATCGCCGCCATGGCCCCTATGCAGGCGAGAGGGCGAAATGGGGGTAATCGGAGGGAGATATGCCGCCCGAAACTAAAAGGGAGCACTTATGGCCCAAAACTCGATCCGCATCTCGATTAGGGGTTGGCGATGACCGTCCCCAATTACTGTCGGAGGTGGGGTGCGAACTGAGGCGTCGTCTTTTGCAAGGTAAGAAAGAAAGTCGGGACCCCCTTGGTGTGGGGGACCCGGTTTGTTTTGCTAGTCTGCAGTCGGACACAGTTGCACGTTGACCGTGGCGGGCGCGCAACTGGTGCAGGAAACACTGCCGGTGACGCTGATGATAAACTCTTCGGCACTGATGTCTGGAGACGGAGCTGGTTCGAAACCGGCGTACTGGGCGGTGCATGTTACGTCGGTGGTGCACGGAAATTGCTCGGATATCGTGGCCGCCGGTGGTGGAGCGAGAGTGACAATCACAGGGATGGACGTCTCGCATTGGGCGCTAAAGGGAAGGCCGCTCGATGCTTCCACGGCGGTGAAGTCCACGGCGACATTGACTGTCACCAACACCCTCGTGTCGCTGATGGGAGTGGCGAACGCTTCTTCCACGGTGCAACCGGTGACAACCACATCTTCAAGGGGGTTGGACACTTGGTAGTCGCAGACGCCCAGGGCCTTAACAGGCGCTGAGACGCCGCTGGCAATGGCGGTGCAGAGCTCTTGGCAGTTTTGGTCGGGTGCCGACATCAATATCCCTCCTTAGTCTTCAACCCGGTCTTTAACCGGTCGGCAAGCTTTCACAATGACATAGGGTATCGGGGAGCAGTAGGCGCACGTTACGTCTCCCCTGAGATGCACGATGAACTGCTGTTGGCCGGTTGTGGGATCGACGCCGGCATACCGGGCCGTGCAGGTGAAATTTCCCGCACAGTCGGGTGGAGAGATGAGCGATCCACCTTTAGTCGGCAGCAGTACCCGGACAAAAAAGATGTTGCCCTCGACGGTTCCGGTGCCGTGGAACGTGAATCCATCAACGGTTGCGTCGAATGCGATATCAACGGCTACGGCGACCGTAATGCCGACGGCGCGGGATGACACGGACGTAAAGAAGACGTCGGTGACGGTGCAACCGGTGACCGTGACATTGGACAAGCTTAAGCACGCGCTCGAAAACTGAACCACGCCGCTAAAGAAGGGAACTTCTTGGGTGACGTCTCCCGCTTCTGGGGCGCAGACAGCAATGCAATCTCGGGGAATTGGCCCGATGGGCATGGTAGACACCTCCTATAAAATGGAATTCACTAGTATTGTATGGAAAATAGGCGAAGAGGTGACTGCCTGAGATCCAAGTTCAGTCTGCATCTCGGAGCTCTTGGGTATAGCTTGCTCGACAGCTGTTGGGCGATCGGAGAAATAGTCGCTGGAATGGCCATCCTGCCGGTGATGCAGCGGAAACCCCGCGTCGTTCAGTAGCTCGGCTTGGTGATCTTAGGCGTTGCAACCGTTCTATTTGCCGCGTCACAGACGCGCATCGAGGCCATGATCGCCTATTTCGTGATGGGGTTGACTTTTCAATGTCTCGGGTGACCTACGACACTATAATCCAAACGACTACCGACATGGAGTACCAGGGGCGTGTCAAAGGCTTCTTACAGATGACGCTGTCGGTCGTCGGTCTGTTGGTCTATGGACTCGTAAGTCTCGCGGCCACCGAGGTGTCGGCTCGCGTAATTTTTGCCGGAGCGGGCGCCATCATCCTCTTAGGTTACTGCCTGACCCAGCTCCTGCAGCATTGGAATGGGTGGCAAACGCCATCTTCTGTGAAGATATATAGGAGAGACCAATGAATCGGGAAGAGGCCATTAAATGGATCGATACGATCCCGTGTCCCAATTCTCCGTACACCGTGGAAACCTTCCATCGGCTCCTGACCCATCTCGAAGAGCCATGGGATCTGCCGGTGATCTTAATCGCGGGAACAAATGGTAAAGGATCAACGTCCACAATGCTATATCGAATCTTGCGATCGGCCGGATACAGCTCGGGCTTGCTCACCAAACCCCATATTTTGCGCTTCAATGAGCGCTGCCTCGTGGATGATGTGGAAATTTCAGACGAGGCCCTCATGGGGTTAGCGAAGCACCTCAAACAGCTACAGTCCACATCAACAATCAAAATCGGCGCTCCGAATAGTAGCCCCAGTCACACACCGAAAGACAACGAGCCTCAATTTCAACGTCCGACAGCCCCGCGCGGTCGAATATAAAAATTGCCCGTATAATCAGCAAATGATGAAGAGAATGGCGCGCGGGCCGAAGGGCAAAATCATATGAGGATTTTTACTCACTCCACCTTATTGGCCCTTGGCGCCACCTTTATTTTGCCGGCTCCGCTGCTTTTGGCCAGCGCCGGGACACCAGCTCCCATCCCCTCATCTCCGCCCACCCCATATTGGACGGTCGGGCGCAATGATGCGGTGATTACAGCCCGGGACACCCAGTCCAAAGTCTGGGCGGACGTCCTGCACGGATCCATTGGCGAAACCTACTATCCCAACATTAATGTGGCGGATAGCCGGGACATTGAGTTTGTCGTGGTCCACAACGGCCATGCCACGCCTGTATCGGAAATGTCCCACCACTATTCCCTGGTGAATGACAAGGCGTTGGCCGTGCGTGTCGTCAACACTCCCGCCAGCAAAGCCTATGTGCTGCAGGAAACATTCTTTACCAATCCCCATACGAGTGCCCTCGTGATGGAGTTTCACCGGCATATCTTGACAGGGGTCACCAGCGATTACCAGCTTTACCTGTTTTCCAATCCCCACCTCGATAACTTGGGGACAGGGAACAGCGGCTATGCAGCCGTTGTTCAGGGTCATCCGGTGCTCATTGCCGAGAACGGCTCAGTGTCATCCGCCGTTGCCAGCAGTCCCGCCTTCACCCAGACCAGCACTGGCTACATGGGCAGCACCGATGGCCTCACCCAAGCCCAGGGAAATATCGGCCAGATAGTACCTCTGGCTGGATCGGCGGCGACATTCACGGGTGTCGTCGCTGTCGGCTATGGAAGCTCCCCATCTCAGGCCACCAGCGCGGCGACAGCCACTTTAGGGTCTGCCAGTGCCGTGGCATCCGGAACCCTCCCGGCTGCCAGCGTGCCCACCACGGCTCTTCTTGGCCAATTTATCGCGCAGTGGCACCAATATTTGGCTCCCCTGTATAGACCGCATGATCTGACTCCCCAGTTGCGCCGCGAGTACTGGCTGGCACTGATGACCATAAAGGCCGCGGAGGACAAAACCGATATCGGGGCGATGGCTGCATCTTTGACCACCCCGTGGGGGGAGGATGAACCGGCCACCAGTGCGTCCGTCACGGGATATCACATGACCTGGGTGAGAGATGCCTACCAAATGGCGTCCGCGCTGCTCGCCGCCGGCGACAAGCGCACCGCTTCACAGATCCTGCACTGGTTCTTCACCACAGATCAGTACCCCAATGGCAACTCCCCCAAAATTCTTATGCCAACGGCACCCCTTTTTGGACAGGTCAGGAACTCGACCAAGATGGATTTCCGGTGATTTTGGCGTATCAACTGAAGGAAGACGGGCCAACCACCTACAAAGAACATATAGAACCGGCCTTGCGCTATATTCTCGCGCACGGCCCATGGACCGATCTCGAACGCTGGGAAGAGGCGTCAGGGTTTTCGCCCAACACCATGGCCGTGGACATCGCCGCTTTAGCGCTAGGAGCCAAGATCGCACAGCAAGATGCCCACCCGGCTCAGGCTGCCGTCTATCAGGCGGTAGCCCGCCACTGGCTGGACCACATCCAAGCGTGGACCGTGGCGGCGAACGGTCCACTTTCTTCCCGTCCGTACTTCATTCGGATCAGCACGGCGGCCACAGTCAACCCGTCCAACATGATCACCATTGCCAACGGCGGCAGCACCTATCCCCAAAACACTATTGTCGATGCCGGCTTTTTGTCATTGGTGCGCTTAGGTCTCCTCTCCCCTTCCGACCCAGTCATTCAGAATTCTATCAAGGTCATAGACCGCACGATTCGGGTGCAAACACCGAACGGGCCCGGATTTCACCGGTATAATCACGACCGCTACGGCAACTATGCAAACGGGGACCCGTACAACGGCTCAGGATACGGGGGGCTATGGCCCGTTCTCGACGGCGAGCGCGGGGAGTATGATTTAGCGGCGCAGTTACAGCATATTCCAACGGCCAACAGCCCTCTGTTTTACCTGCAAACCATGCAGAATATGGCCTACGGTTTGGGAATGATTCCCGAACAAGTTTGGCCCTTCACCACGACAATTCCCGCATCTGCCCCAGGAACCAATCCGGCCACTGCGAGCATTGGACTCAAGCCCGGTGCAGCCACCGGCTCAGCAGCCCCGCTCAACTGGGCCATGGCGCAATATGTCAGGTTGGCAGTGGATATCAGCAAACACCGGCTCGTTGACCAACCCCGGAGCTTGCTGAATCAGTTCAACCTGACGTCTCCCACCCCTTCCAGCCTGCCATTAACGGCATCATTCTCATCGGGACACACGCCCCTTTGCCAGCGGCGGGACCTTACAGTGTCGACAGCGGCAACTGGGTTGTAAACTCGACAGTACAGACCATCACCGGAACGGCCGCTCCTCAGGCGAAAATTTCCGCGGCCGTGGTCAGTTCCCAAGGCCTGGCCAGCACCTCCACAACGGCCAACGCCGAAGGCCAGTATTCCCTCTCTGTCACCATCCCAGCGTCCTTGCAAACGGTGGAGATCGCGGAGACGGACGGGGCCCAGACCCGCGCCTTAAGCGAAGCGGTGTCGTATTCTGCTATAAATCATGTGATCTTTGGTGATCTCATGATTCTTCCTGCCCCGAAGCCGCCAGCATAGAGCCAGCGGGTGTCGCTTCGTGTCTGACAGGCGTAACTTTCCCGTCGGTTCGGCCCTTCGACCGAACCGGCACATCC
>DAIDDL010000023.1 GCA_027309085.1 Sulfobacillus sp. | reverse complement strand
CGACGCGGCAGAGTTCACTTCATGTTACGGCCTGGCATCTTGCTAGCCCCGCGGTCTGACCTCGCCTCGCAGCGAACGGACATTATCGGCGCGGCTTTCACCGGATGGGTCACCCCATTCCAGCGCGCGCTTTGCTACGTGGCCGAATGGGCAGTGGCCACGGCCGGACTTGCACCAGCTGGATATCCTAGATTACAGGCTGCACGACCCTCCCTCCTTCCGGTGGTTTACCGGAGCCACGACCAACCTTGGGGCGAATGCAGTGGATATCTCGGCCCAAAAGTATCCCGGACACTGCGCCGTGGTAGCCATTACAGAAAGTGGAGAGGTCCGCTCTTTTACATACGCCCAAGTCTCTTGGGAAGTCAAAAAACTTGCGGCGAGTTTCCGCGCGGTCGGCATCAAGTCCGGCGACCAGGTGGCACTGTATATGCCCACCGGTCCCGAAGCGATTTTTTCCATGCTCGCGCTCTCCCGGATTGGCGCTATTCACCTGGTTGTGTTTGCAGGTTTTGGAGCCGCGGCCTTATCGCAGAGAATTCGCCTCGCGGGAGCTGAAGTCTTGATTGCCAGCGACATTACGTTCCGCAAGGGGAAAGTCATCCCGCTGGACAGTATTGTGGCAGAGGCACTGGCTGACCCTCAGTCCCCGCTGAAGACGGTAATTTGGCATAAGCGTTCACCCCGGCCGGTTGCGCCGTTTGCGGGGCGCACCATCTTATGGCCCGAGCTGCCGGATTTAGCCCAAGGGCACTCCGCTGACCCTGTGTGGCTGGAGTCGAATACACCCGCTTTCATCTTGGCCACATCGGGCACCACCGCCAGTCCCAAACTGGTGGTGCATACCCACGGCCCCTACTAGGTGGGCATACTCCACGCGGCTGATATACTGTTTGGGCTGACTCACCATGATGTGTGGTGGTCGACTTCAGACATTGGATGGATCGTCGGCCACAGTTTTATCGTCTATGCCCGCTTATTGGAGCGACCACCGTGACCTATGAGGGGGCTCTGGACTATCCCGGGCCTGACAATTTCTACCGCATCCTCGAGGAGCAAAAGGTCAGCGCGGTACTGACGGCGCCGACCGCTGTGCGTCTGCTGATGCGCTACGGCACCAAGACAGCCAGAAACCATGACCTGTCCAGCGTGACCCGAACCTTTTCGGCCGGGGAACCGCTCAACGCTCCTGCGTGGGAGTGGCTGCAAAATGAAGTATTCGACAACCGTGTGCCCGTGATCGACCATTGGTGGAAAACGGAAACCGGCGGTCCCGTCATCGGCAATCCCTACCGTCTCGGAATGCTCCCTATCAAACCTGGGTCGGCGGGTATCCCGCTACCGGGCTACCACGTGGAGGTGAGGCAAGCCGACGGTCCGTTGGCACCGCCAGGTGAGAAAGGCTGCGTGGTGATCACCGATCCGTTTCCCGGACTCACACAGCAGTTGTGGGCAGAGCCACAGCGCTACCGCGAGTCTTACTGGGCGCAGATGCCGGGGGTTTACCTGACTGGGGACGCTGCCCATGTGGACGATGACGGGTATATTTGGTTCAGCGGGCGCGCCGACGAAATTTTGAAGATCGCGGGGCACCGCATAGGCACGAGCGAAGTCGAGACGGCCGTCTTGCGCCATCCCGCTGTAACAGAGGTGGGGGTGACGGGTGTGCCTGACCCGCTGCGCGGAGAAGTCATTGCCGCATTTGTGGTGCTGCGGCCCGGACTGGAGGGCTCCGAGGAAATAGATCAGAGCAGTCGCGATACCGTCCGCCGCGAACTGGGTCCTATAGCGGTGATCGGCTCCATAGAGTTTGTTGCTCTGCTTCCTAAAACCCGCAGCGGGAAAATCATGCGCAGGGTGCTGCGCTCGGTAGTCAGGAATGAAAATCCGGGGGATGTGTCGACTATTGAAGAGCCCGGGGCGGTGGCCCGTGTGCTGGAAGCTTGGGAGCATGACCACACCCCGCCTCAGGAACCAGTGCCCGGGCAGTGAATTTCTGCGCATCAAAGTCACGGCCCCAGGTCAGCACCCCCTCTTTGGCGGAGTGCTGACCGTTTATGTTTGAGGCCGCCGCTATCCTTGCCGCGCCTTCCATGCGGCAGTCCATGCCTGCGCAGCCATCTGCACGGGGTCAAAAGGGCTCGAGACCGGTGGGGTGTAGCTCAAATCCCAGTCATTGAGATCATCCACAGACACGGAATGCATCAGCCCCAAGGCAAACAGGTCCACGCGTTTTGCCACTTCAGCCCCGTAACTCCCAAGAATCTGAGCGCCAAGCAGGCGGCCAGTGACCTCGTCTCCGGTAATCCGGACGCGCAGGGGCGACGAGCCGGGATAATAGGCCTTGTGGTCCATCATCTCAGACTGCACGGTGAGGGGCGAAAACTTCGCTCGGCGGGCTTCTTCTTCTTTGAGTCCGGTGCGGCCAACCACATGGTCGAACAGCTTGACCACCTGCGTCCCCACGACGCCGCGGAAGCTGGCATGTCCTCCAGCCGCGTTGATTCCGGCTACCCGTCCCTGCTTGTGGGCCGTGGTTCCCAGCGGGAGATAGCTCGAGCCGAGCAGGAGGTGAAACGTCGTCACCCCATCTCCCGCAGCCCATATGTCTTGACAGCTCGTTTCCATGCGGTGGTTGACGGCGACAGCGCCTCTCGTGATTTCAATGCCCGCGGTCGATGCCAAGGACGAGTTCGGGCGTACACCGACGACCACCATCACCATGTCAGCCGCCAGCCGTTCGCCCCCCTCGCAGGAGACCGATAGCCCCGCGCCCGAGGACTCAATGGCCTGAATTCCCGTGCCCGTCAGCACACGCACTTGATGCTGTTCCATGCTAGCGGCAAGGAGGGAAGCCAGTTCGGGATCCACGGTGGGCAGCACTTGGGGCAACTGCTCTACCACAGTGACATCCAGTCTGCGCCTTGACAGCGCCTCCACCATTTCCAGCCCAATATAGCCGGCCCCCACAATCACCGCGCGCCGGGGTTGGTGTTCGGTGATATACCGGTCAATTTTCAAGGTGTCTGCCATGTCATGCAGTGTGAACACCCCGTCCAAGTCCAGTCCCGGCAGCGGCGGGATGTTGGCCGTGGCTCCTTGGGCCAGCACTAGACGGTCGTAAGGCATTTCCTCTTCACGGTCTGCGCGCCGCCCAAGCAGGCGTTTGCGGGCTGCGTCAATGGCGAGCGCCTCCGTATTCAGGTGGACGTTAATGCCCAGGGCTTCAATCTCACTGAGCGTGCGGTGTGCCAGATGTTCCCATGACGGCACCTCTCCCCCGAGGAAAAATGGTGCTCCGCACACACTGTAGTTAACAAACTCATCTTTGACCACCATATCCACCACTAGGGACGGGTCCGTGTTCTTGGCCCACATAGCCGCCATCACCCCGGCATCGGACCCTCCCACCACAATAAGGCGTTCTCTCTCCATTTTTCCGCATCCCCTCAGATTTTTTTGTTGGCGCGCGAGCGTCCCCGCCATGCTCCGGCGGTCCGTCAAAAAGCGAGAGCAGACCATGCCCACAATCCCAAGAGGGTGACGGCCAGCACAGGGATGGTCAGTGTAATTCCTACTCGGAAGTAATACCCCCAGCTGATGCGGATGCCTCTGCGCTCGAGAACATTAAGCCATAACAATGTGGCCAGCGAGCCTATGGGGGTGATTTTTGGCCCGAGGTCGCAGCCAATGACATTGGCATACGCCATAAGGGTGTGAACGCTGGACGACAGCGTGGCTCCATGAATGGCCAGAGCATCAATCATCACAGTTGGCATGTTGTTCATCAGCGAGGACAATCCGGCAGCCATCGCCCCCATCCCGAGAACGCTGGCCACATTCCCATGGCGCGCTAGGGCAGTAACGTTGTCCGCCAGCAGCCGCGTGAGTCCCGCATTTCTCAGTCCGAAGACGACGACGTACATGCCGATCGAGAACACGACCACCTTCCAAGGCGCCTCCCTGACCAGTTTGGGAACGTTCACCACAGGGCTGCGGTGGGCAATGACGAGCAGCGCAATCGCTGCGCTCCCCGCGAAGATGGCCACAGGCCAATGCAGGAGCTGACTCGCAAAGTAACCCAGCACGAGCAGGACGAGAACTATCCAAGCAGCACGGAACACGTGCTGGTCCTTGATCGCAGATTGAGGCGTCGAAAGAATGGCCGTGTTCACGACTTTCGGCAGGGAATGGCGGTAAAAGGCGAAGAGGGCAAGCAGACTCATCAGGAGAGCCACAACATCCACGGGCACCATCCGGGCCGCAAACGAAGCAAATCCGAGATGAAAATACCCTGCTGACACAATGTTGACCAGGTTGGAGACCACCAGGGGCAAAGATGTGGTGTCAGCAATAAACCCGCTCACCATAATCAGGGCCAGAGTGGCCTTGGTGTCCAGGTGCAGAGCCTTCGCCTGTTCATAGACAATCGGAGTGAGGATCAAGGCAGCCCCGTCGTTGGCGAAGAACATCGCCACCAGCGCGCCCAGTATGCCAAGACCAATAAAGAGCCGGCGGCCGCTGCCGCCCGAAGCATGGGCCATGTGCAGCGCCGCCCACTCAAAAAATCCGACCGAATCGAGAATCAGGGAAATCAATATCACCGCGACAAAGGTTAAGGTCGCGTCCCACACAATGCCGACGACCTGACCGACATCTCCCCACGTCACAACCCCAGTCAGCAAGGCCAAGGCCGCCCCAGCGGCGGCCGTCCACCCAATGGAGAGGCCACGGGGCTGCCATATTACGAATATCAATGTCAGCAAAAATATCCCGACGGCTAGATAGACCATAGAAACCTCGCAATTGTGTCGTTGGCCCCCGGCCAGATATTCCGCAAAGCCGCGATGGGCAAAAAATACTTACTAGCGCATAAGCTGGTCCCCAAACTGCTGCAATAGCGCCACTCCCAAAATCTCGTCGTCCTGCAGCGGCGCTGTGGCCAAGGCCTGAGCCGGATGACGCGGGCGCAGATCATCAATATACATCATCTGTTTAGCGAGCCGCTTGCCAAACAAGGGGCTGGTCGCAGCTTCTTCAGGGAGCACCTCATTCACGATGATGGCTTGGGTGGCAATGCCGGTTCTTCCCAAGTCCGCTATCGCCCGCTCCATCTCGGCAATCGGCGTCATTTCCGGCAAGGTTACAAAAAGCATGGATGTGGCGCCGGGATCCTGGAGGGTTTGGATCGCAGCTTGCATGCGCGCAAGCTGCGCGGCATCCAAGGCTGCCGTCTCGCTGCTGAGAGCCGTCTTGCCTGCCAGTTCCCCCGCGTAATCCCAGGCCAGCTGCAAGAGGCGCACAGTGTGGCCTGTCGGGGCCGTGTCAAATACTGTGACATCAAACGCATCATCCAGCACAAAATCCAGGAAGTGCTGGAATACGGCGACCTCTTCGGTGCAAGGCGAATTCAGCTCCTCGCGCACCCGCCCCTGGGTTTCTGCGTCGTCTGGAACCGTGGCCAGGACCGCTTGCTGGTAGTTCTCCAAGGCCGCCTTGGGATCAATGCGCACGAGCCACAAATCAGTATCCGGAATCTTCCTGAGGGCAGGCCCTACCTCTACCCCGAACACTTCCCCAATATGGGACGCGGGGTCTGTAGTCACCAGCACGGTCCGGTTGCCGCGTTCGGCTGCAAATAGAGCAGCAGTACAGGCCAGCGTAGTTTTTCCGACCCCGCCCTTGCCGGCAAAAAACACCTTCCGGGGGCGGCCGCCCAGGGGCACCAGCAGTTCCTCCGGAAGCTTCTCATAGGTGAATGGCATCATCCAGATCCCTCCCCACACGTTCGAGCATTTCGATGCCTTTGATTTCATCCGCATACAAGGGCATCATCCCCACTGATCCAGAGAATTCTTGCGGGAGAGATTCAACGAACGGCATCTGGCGCCGCCACCGTCTCTGTGAATATGGATGGACGCGCTCCTCCTCAGGAATGACTCCATTCAGCACGGCGGTCTGGTGGTGAATCCCCAGCTTCTTCAGTTCTTCTGACGCGCGCATCATCTCGTCAATGGACAGTTTTGATGGCTGGGTCACAAAGACAAAGGTGGAGTGCGATTCGCTTTGCAGGGCCTTTAGTGCGGCGTCGTATTCTTTCTGCGATGCCGTGAGGGATTCTACCGGACCCATACAGGTCTGCCCGCTCCCCGCCGCGCTCTCGGTAATATGCACGCTCCAGCTGCCAGGCAGTTCCAAGAGTCGGAGAGTGTGCCCGGTGGGGGCCGTGTCAAACACCACCCAGTCGTAGTCAGGTTCTTGCATACAGGCAATGAACTGGTCAAATGTCGCGACTTCTTCCGTACAGGGGCCGCTCATTTTCTCTTCGGCGGCCCGTACGATTTCTTCGGGAAATAACGCGCGCATGGGTGCCAGAGCCCTGTCCTTGTATGACTGCAGGGCTGCTTCAGGATTGATCTCCTGAATGAACAGGCCGGAGACCCCGGCTACTGGCCGGGCGTCAAGCCCGACCGCCTGCCCAAACACGTCGCCAAGATTGGATGCCGGGTCCGTTGTCACCAAAAGTGTCCGTGCCCCTTGGCGCGCGAGCCGCACCGCAGCCGCCGAGGACAGTGAGGTCTTGCCTACCCCGCCCTTGCCAGAGAAAAACAGGTACTGCGTCATGCGTTACGCCCCCTGCATGGCACGGATATCCTCAAGCTCCGGATACCGTCCTATTGTGCAGACCGCATTGTCTACCGTAACAATCGGGAGGCTGTTTGGACCGTGGGCTAAGAGCTGCTGGTAGACCTGGGGATCAGCTGCGAAGGCTGCCGCGTCCTGGCTCAGCATATGGCGCACCACCTTGTGGCCTTCACGTGTCAACCCTGCCACCAACTGGGCCACCCGGAGCATTTCAGGGTCGGCGGACGGGCCGCAGACCCCCGTTGTACAGCACATTTCAGGATCATAAATATGCACGGTCATGGTAGAAGCGCCTCCTTGTCCCATCAGCAATTGCCTGAACCGCAGCCACAAGAGCTCCCGCCCGTCATGACAGGCAAATCCAAGGATTCGGCCCGCAGGAGAGATTCGGCTTCCTTGTCTCTTTCCAGAGTGACCTTGAGGCGCTCGCCACGGACCATTGTCAAAATCTCTTCCATGTCCGCTGGTGTGGCCCCCAGTGCCCGTGCCCGCTCCAAATGTTCTTTCATCTCTTCTACGTTACCCACCGTCATGGCCGCCGCCATAAAAACCATCTCACGAGTTAAGTCCGTCATCTCTGTTCCCCCTCACATCTATTTGTATATAACTATATCATTATATGAAGGCGTTGGGAAGCGCCTTGGAAAATATCTAATCCATTGACCGACTCATTCTCTCGGGGCGGTCCGGCGCAGCGGAAAGCTTCCGAGAATGCGGCAGCCCGGAACTCCCGGCTGCACATTGACCCATTCGACCTCGGAGATGTCCCAGTGCAGTGAATCACGGTGCTGGGAGACGACCTGCGCTATATGGTCCGGAACTTCCTCGCCCACCGGCCGCGGAAAGCGCGCCAGCGTAATATGCGGGATGATCTCTTGATGTTTTCCGTCGTAAGGCGGGTAACTCCGGAATTTGTGCCAGATGGTCTCAAACAGGGCAATGAGTTCCGGTGTCACCGTGATCTTTAGGTAAAAGATCACCTCATCGGTCATGTCAAATTGGCCTATGCTGTCAAAATATATGCGGAACGGGGCCATTTTGCTCAACAGTCTTTTGAGCTGGGGGGCGATGATGCGGGATTTTGGCTCGTCAGCGAACGGGAAATGGACAGTTACATGCGCTGGAAGCTGACGTGCTGACGGATCGCTCCGCAGCCGCAGTGCTTCCAGTTCGTCAGGCAAGGCCACCGGAATTATCAAGGCATTACCGTCGATCAGCAATGTGTTCCCTCCACGTTCAGTATGCCTCATCTGTATCGAGCCGATTCCTGGCCATCTCCCGTATGGTAATTTTTAGGAAACAAATGAACACTATCCTTTAGTATCCTTCCTCACGCAATACACTCGTTACGCCATTATACCTTGTATTTTATGCGGATTTTCGCCATTCGCCAAGTTTATTGCCCGATCCACATGTTTGCACTTTCTGCAAAAGATGGGTTAGACCCCGGGAGATGGCGGAATCGCCGGGATTTGAGGGATCTGTTTCCCCCGTGTCTCTGAGCGGGGTTAAGCCCGGCTAGGTGCATTTCGCGAAAAACCGTGCAGGCGGTAGACTTACGGTCGTCAGCAAACGCCAAATTCCTTCGGGAACCGGAGGATTATTTGCCAGGGTGAACCCTTTGATGAGTCAGAGGCAGGGACTCTCGTGCCCGAACCCGTAAACTAACTTCGGCGGCGTTAATCGAGAGGAGGATTATGCATGTGGAAATCTGTAGCGGTAGCATTGTCTGCCATGAGTGGGACTTTGCTGTTGTCGGCCCCGTCCTGGGCGCAAAGTGTCACACTATCTAGTCTCACGGCGCTGCATCCGGCCATGCAGCAACAACTATCCTATTCAGATCAAGGGCATTGGGTCATGACCCTGCAGGCGGACCTTCAAGACCTGGGCTACTCCGCCGTAGGACCTGCTGATGGCGTCTTCGGCCCAAAAACCGAACAGGGTGTCAAAGATTTTCAGCAAGCCAGCGGTCTTCCGGTGACGGGAGTGGCCGACGCCGCAACGTGGCAGGATATCTTGTCGGGATTCAATCTGACACCGGCGTATTCGCCATCGGAAAACGCGGGCTCCCCGGCCGCCAGCTATAGTACCCAGACCATTGACGGGAAACCGGTCATGGCTGTGTATCACATGACCGCGACGGCTTACGGGCCCAGCCTTCAAGATAACTATCCCTACGGACCTGTCGACGCGTTTGGCCAGCCTCTGCAGTCAGGGATGATTGCCGTGGACCCCAGAATCATTCCCCTGAAGTCCACCGTCTACGTCCAGGGTTACCAGGATGCATCATTGCCCAGCGGAGGATTTTTGGGGCAAGCTATGGACACGGGCGGAGCTATTCAGGGGAACCGCATTGACATCTTCATGAATGACGGCTCCCATACAGTGTCCAATTTCGGTGTGCAGCCGGTCACTGTCTATATTCTCGGAAATTAGTCTTCTCGAAAACAAGCGGGACCACAGTGCCCAGACAGGTTTTCTGGGACCGGATGACAACACGCGGCTAGGCATGTCCCGGCCGCGTGTTGTCATACATAGAACCTGGCGCCAAGAAATTTGAGATTTCGCTGGTCATTGTAACCTTGACCGGGGTTTTAGCGTTATGCTGAATGAGACACGATAACAAGGAGTGGCCTCTCACGGACGCACAGGAAGAACGGCGGTTTACTCAATTTATGGAGGAATATGGTGACCGGGCCCTGCGGTATGCATTTGTCACGCTGCATGTGAAGGATGACGCCGAGGATACCGCGCAAGAAGCTTTTGTGCGGCTATGGCGGCACACGGAGCGCAATGGAGCTGACACGCTGAGTCCCGCTTTGCTCTTTCACACCATCACTAATCTCTGCCGCGACCGCATGCGCTATTATAAACGCCACCCCGAGGATCCGACCGATATTCTCGAGGTCACGCAGGCGTCTGTCGATGAGGTTCCCCTTCTCTTGGATGATGTGAATGTCTTGGATGCTGTAATGAAACTGGGTGTCGTGGAACGGCAATGCATCTTGCTCTTTTATTACATGGATCGGTCGTTAAAAGAGACGGCATCTGCTTTAGGAGTAACTGAGCAAGTGGTAAAGACACGCCTGTACCGTGCGCGCCAGCACTTGCGTCCTTTGCTAGAACCCATATGGAAGGAGGGATTGTTATGAGCGAAGACCGTCATGACACAGTGGGGGAGCGCATGGACCGGGCTATGGCGGACGGGATGGGCTTATACTTTAAACCAGACTGGCACCCGAAAAAAGCGATCCGGAGAAAAGCTCGGAGCCGTCAGATTTTCTTGAGCGCAGCTGCGGCATCTGTTGCAGCGTTGCTCATTGCGCCGCAAATCCATCCGGCAGGGCAGAGCCACACCTCGACCGGTCAGAAAACCCTGACCGCCCCGGCACTGTCTGCCTCTGTCAAGAATATTCTCTCCCAATTGAGCAACCAGCAGGTTCAGGTCATCGGCATGTCGCCCGTGTACGCCAGTTACCCCATGGCCGTGCCCACGGGGCATGCTCTGACGTTGGCGGGAAAATTCACCGTGGGGCAGATTACAGCCACTTCGCTGGTCCTGAAACTGGACAACCGGCGTGATGTTGTGGGGGGCACTCTCTTCAATCAGGGGGTCCCCGTGTATGATTTTGTGGGGGATGTCACCACGGGCGGCGATGTCATCACTCCCCACCCCCAGGCTCAGCCCCTGCAAGGGACGTGGGTTTCCGGCCTGCCCACGCCTATCTCATCATTTGCGGCCGCCGGTTCTCTCATTTACCTGACCCACAACAACACGTGGGCCGTGCTCCATGGCCAGAGCAAGGCCTACTGGACAGAGTCTCCGGGCAATGCGGCGGGCAATGTCATTGACACGGTATCGGCTCTGCCTGCCAGCCCCCGTTCTGTGCTGCTGGCGGAAGAAAACCCCTCCGGGCTAAGCTCCGGCTATGTCAGCCACAATGGCGGCATCAGCTGGGTGCCTTGGGGTCTGGGGCCGACCACTTTTTCCAATGTCGTGGCTATGGGCCATCAATATTGGGCTATTGTCAATGGCACTCTGGAAACCAGTGCCAATGGAGTGTCGTGGACGTCTATGATGACGCTCAACACCAACCGGTGGCAAGCCGAGGATTTCGCAATTAATCCTAGCAACGCCCAGCAAATTGCAGTGGCCCTGGTGCCAATTTCCGGAACGGGAATCGGGCCCGTGCTCGAGACGGTCAATGGCGGCCAGAGCTGGCAAGAGCTGCCCCACTTCCCTGCTTTGGGAGCAGCTCCCTCAAGCATGGTCATGTCACCGGCCGGCGGGATCTCCGCCCTAGTCAACCTGACCAATCCTGTGCTGGTGCGCTATTCTCCCCATACTCAAAAGTGGACGGCTATTGCGGTGCCAACCACTGGTCAGCAGGTCGGCATCGGTCAGCTGGCCTCGGCCCCCAATGGGGATTTGCTTTACGGTTCCCCCACGGGCTCTATTTACCGCTGGGTCAAGCAGACCTCACTATGGCAGCTTATCACTCCTCCTCCTGAATCCCAGTCCACCCCCTCTGCGCCTTACCCGTTGGAGGCCATTGGCAACCATCAGATTCTGGCAGGATACAATAATGGCTGGTCAATTTTTGTGGTCTCTCCCCCCAAGCAGCCAGGGCCGAGCGGCCACTGATGTTCTGATGTGCCGCAAACGAAAGCCCCTCATGCCGCCGTCTGCCGCATGAGGGGCTTTCGTTCCATGCCAGAGTCCCGCTGGGGCCCTACACGCGCTCGATAATCGTCGCGACCGCCATTCCCCAGCCAATGCACATGGTAATCAGCCCATACCGGCCTTGAGTAGCCTCCAGCTGGTTCAAAGCCGTTAACACCAAGCGCCCGCCGGACGCTCCCAGAGGATGGCCCAGAGCGATAGCGCCTCCATTAACATTGACCTTGTTCCAGTCGGGGTGGTATTCCTGACCCCATGCCAGCACCACCGACGCGAAGGCCTCATTCACCTCAAAGACATCGATGTCGTCAAACCGCAGTCCCGCCTTGTCAAGAACCTTGCGGGTGGCAGGAATCGGTCCGGTCAGCATGATCACGGGGTCGACTCCCACCACGGCCATTGCGACAATTCGCGCCCGGGGTGTAAATCCGTGCTGCCGCACCGCCTGTTCCGAGGCCATGAGCAGTGCGCTCGCCCCATCGCTGATCTGGCTGGAACTGCCCGCCGTTACCACTCCGTCGGGTTTAAAAGGCAGCCGCAAGCTGGCCATTTTCTCCATTGTGGTGTCGGCCCGCGGCCCTTCATCCTGCCGCACCTCGTGCATCTGGCCATCTTCACCCCGCACTTCGACAGCAAACGTCTCTTTGTCAAAGAAGTGCGCATTTTGAGCCGCCACGGCCCGCATATGGCTCTCATAAGAATAGCGGTCGAGTTCTTCACGGGTCAAATGCCATTTTGCCGCAATCATCTCAGCCGAAATTCCTTGCGGCACAATATTGTATTGCGCCAGCAGCTGGTCGCTGAAGCTCGACCCGTCGCTGCCCATGGGCACGCGGGTCATAGATTCCACCCCCGCCGCTATCACCACGTCATGCATGTCCGCCTTAATCGCCTGGGCCGCCTGGTTGACCGTCTCGAGGCTGGACGCGCACATCCGGTTTACCGTCGTGCCCGGCACCTCAACGGGAAATCCCGCGATGAGCGGGGCCAGGCGCCCGATATTGTATCCTTGCTCTCCAACCTGGGTCACGCAGCCAAGACGGACATCCTCAACATCATGAGGGTCCACATGGGTGCGGTCTACCAACTGCTTCAGTGTCACAGCCGCCAAGTCATCTGGACGGACATCTTTCAAAATCCCTTTGCGCTTGCCAAAAGGCGTTCGCACACCATCCACAATATACGCTTCGGCCATCAAATCCCCCCCTTTCCAGTCTCGCCTGCTCAGCTAATCAGCGTCTGCAGCTTGAGGGCCATGCTCATGTCGCCGCCCACCGAAAGCTTTCCTCCCATAAAGGCTGTCATCGGATTGAGCTTTCCCGACGCCAGATCTTTGAAGTCGCCGGCGCTCATCGTGATGGTGACGCCCGCGTTGGAGGACTTTCCCGCCTCGACTTGGGGAGCATCTGCGCCGACTGTTACAAAATACTCGCCCGCATCGTCCCCGGTAAGGACAAACTGGTATATTCCTTGTGACCCTGCCAGCTGTGTTGCGTCTTTTTGGCTCAAACGCGTCTTCAATTCATCAAATACTTCTGCCGTCGTCATTATTCATCCTCCTGTCTCTTATGTGAAGCGTCCGGGAATCCGTTACATCAGCCGGGTCATGACTCGTTTCTGGATTTGTGTGGTCCCCTCGTAAATCGACATGATTTTGGCGTCCCGCAGCCATTTTTCCACAGGATAGTCCCGCATGTAGCCGTATCCTCCGAGAATTTGCACCGCGTTGGTCGCTACGTCCATGGCCATATCGCCACAATAAGCCTTCGCCATGGACCCTTCGAGACTGCACGAGCGGCCTTGGTCAGCCAGCCAGGCAGCGCGGTATGCCAGAAGCCGGCCCGCGTCAATTTTCGTCAGCATGTCTGCGAGGGTAAAAGAGATCCCCTGATTATGATAGATCGGCTTGCCAAACTGCACACGCTCTTTAGAGTATCCCAGGGCATATTCATAAGCCGCCCGGGCTACCCCGACACCCGCAATAGCGACTGTCGGACGCGAGTGCTCCAGCATTTTCATCGCGCCCAAAAACGCCATATTTTCCTGTCCCAGAAGATTTTCCGCCGGGACATGCACATCATCGAAGTGCACCTCAGCTGTGTGGCTCGCCCGCAAACCTAATTTCTTAAACTTTTTTCCGGACGAAATGCCCGGGGTCTTGCCATCCAAAATAAAGGCGGACACTCCCGCATAACCCGCTTCCGGATTGGTTTTCGCAAACACCACGTACACATCAGCGATACCGCCATTGGTGATAAACGTTTTGGTTCCGTTGATAATATATTCGGCGCCCTGCTTGATCGCCTTGGTTGTCATGTTCACGACATCGGAGCCGGCTCCCGGCTCGGTGAGGCACATGGCGCCCATCCGCACCTTTTCGGGGTCACAAAATAAGGGCAGCCACTGCTTCTTCTGCTCTTCCGATCCCATTTCTACAATGGGAATCGATGCAAGGCCGATACCTCCAATGGCTGTGGCGATGCCTGCGCATCCCCAAAACAGCTCCTCACCGACGACGAGGCTAGACACCAAGTCCGGCACTCCATTGCCGCCGTAAGCCTCAGGGATCGTGTAGGACAGCAGTCCCACCTTGGCCGCCTTTTGAAGAACTTCCCATGGCATTTCCTCTTTCTCATCATATAAAGCCGCCACAGGCCGAATTTCTTTTTCAGCAAAGGTGTGAGCCCAATCCTGCAGCTCCCGCTGATCTGGTGTTAATTCAAAGTTCATGGTGCGTTCCCCTCTCTCGCACTAATTGCAACCAGAATTATTTTACCACATCAAATTTCAACAAGTCACAACTATTGTCTGGAAATAACCAGAACTTTTTTGGGGATCAGCGCACAGCGAAGACGGCCGTCAGCACCGCCAGGGCATTGAGCGAGGCATGCGCGATGGTTGATGGAATCAACGAGCGCGTTTTCGCATAAACCCCATTCAATATCATCCCGGCTATCGCCAGGGGAATGAAGAGAGTGGCATCCATATGCGCCGCGCCAAACACCACAGCAGCCACGATATTCGCCCAGCCGAAACTCCAGACGGGGCGCAGAGACCCAAAGAGAATCCCGCGGAACAGGGCTTCTTCGGCAATGGGCGCCATAATCACCACAGCGACTGCCATCAGCACGAGGACCCCAGGGTGGACATTCAGACTGGGCGCGTAGACAAAGGGATTGTTGGAGCGGATGGCAATGTGCCCGACTTTCGATTCCAGTGCGACCAACAGGCCGACGGCGGTCGACATCAGCAGTCCCACCCCTGCACCCACAGCGGCGAAACGCGGCCAGGCGCGCTGCTGGCAATAGTTGGCCTTGAGAAATGGACGGAACATGCGGTGGCGGACTAAGATCATTATCACAATGAAGAGTTCCGTCGGCGGGGTCAGCAGGTAGGCAGCCAGCAGCAAGGGAAGATTGGCGGCCAAAAAAACAGGAGGTCCCATCAGCAGGCTGAGCGACAAGATGAGAGAGGTCCATACCAAGACGCCGAATCCAAAAAATCCATCGGCCGGCGTCAGTTCGCCGGCGCGTGCCCTAGAAGACCACAGCCCAGTGGCTGCAGCCAGAGTGAGCAGCATTCCCGGCAACCCTATGCGGCCCGCCAGAGGGATACGCTGCAGCCACATCGGCGCGCTCACGAGGATCATGATTCCCCCGGCCGCCACGGGCCGCTTTAGCAGCCACCCCAGGCCCGCTGTCAAAATCGCCAGCGCCACCCCCCCGGTTATGGCCAAGGCCGGGGACGGCGCATGGGAGACCTGGGCGAATAGAGCCCCCAACCCTATGCTCAGCGCCAATATTGCTGCGTATTTCCTCAGATGGTCCGCCTCCCCTGTCATGGTAGTATGGTACAATATTCCTGGCACTATAAGGAGGACGATCCATGTGATTGGTGAAAGGCAGCAACAAATTCTTGCTTTCATTCAAGACTATCTTAATGAAAATGGATATCCTCCTTCTGTCCGCGAAATTGGCAAAGCCGTGGGGCTGAGTTCCACCGCCAGCGTCGCCAGACACCTAAAGATGTTGGAACAGGACGGTTACATTAGCCACCCGCCTTCGAAGCGGCGAGCATGGGCTATTGGGTCCGGTTTGCACCGAGCGCCGGTATCCGTTCCCGTAATTGGCAATATCACGGCGGGTGTGCCTATTTTGGCGGCAGAGGTTATCGAAGACCGACTGTCTCTGCCCTCGACATTATTTCATACCGAACCTGATTTCCTCTTGCACGTCGTCGGCGATTCGATGGTCGGGGCGGGCATTTACGACGGCGATCTGGTTGCCGTCACACGCACCGCTTCGGCCGACGACGGCGACATTGTCATTGCCCTCATCGGCGAAGAGGCTACCGTAAAATACTTCTATAAAGAGGCGGGCGGTATCCGCCTGATGCCCGCGAATGACCGGTATGAGCCAATCATCGCCAAGGACATCCAGGTTCTGGGGCGGGTTATCGGCTTAGTCCGCAGCCTTTAACGCCAGCAAACCGGCGTCTACCGCCAACACCGTGTGCCAGCGGGATAACCCTCCTTGCAGGTAAGCGGTGTAAGGGGGGCGCATGGGGGCATCGCAGGACAGTTCTAAGGATGCTCCCGCCACAAAGCCTCCCGCCGCCATGATCACCGGGTCACTGTAGCCAGGCATGGCCCATGCCTGCGGGGACACGTAGGCATCCACGGGCGACACGGCCTGCACCGCTTGGCACAGCGCGTGAATGCGCGCGGGGCTGTTGAGTTCAATCGCCGTGACGATATCGCTGCGCACGGCCTCCTCCGGGGCAGGGTCCACCCCGTAACCGGCTTCATGAAAGGCATGGCTTGCATAAATCCCCCCCATCAGGGCTTCCCCGACCATCATCGGAGCCAGAAACCACCCTTGGGCGAGCAAGCGCAAATACGGAGCTGTCGGGCCGACTTCCTGGCCGATTCCCGGCGACAGCAGCATCTCCCCGACCGCCCGCACCAGATCGCTGCGCCCAGCCACGTACGCGCCCGTGGGGGCAATGCCTCCACCGGGATTTTTCAGCAGGCTCCCAATGATAAGGTCAGCTCCCCAGTCGGTCGGCTCCTCGGGCAGGGTGAACTCCCCGTAACAATTGTCAACGACGAGCCACGCTCCCCGCGCGTGCGCCTCGTCCGCTGCGTTTCGGATCAGCTCTGCGGTCCACGACGGCCGGGCCTGGTATCCCCGTGAACGCTGAACGTACACTACGCGGGGTTCCACGGAAGATTCTGTCCGGGCGGGCCACAACGTCCTACCCTGGCTGTCAGCGGGCAGCGTCCTGACCCGGACGCCGCGCGCTGGCAAACTGGTGCGGCCGGAACCGGACAGAAGTGGCCGCAATGTGTCATAGACTGGGCCGTTGGCCAGCCACAGTTCATCTCCCGGAATTAGAAGCGCCCGCAGGGCGGTTGTCAGGGCGTGGGTGCCTGACGCCCACTGAGGGCGGACCATCGCCTCGTCACAGTGCATGACCGCAGCGACAATACGGTCCAAACGCTCTCTCCCCCGGTCATCGTAGCCGTACCCGGTTGTGCCGCCCAAATCTGGAGTCGCCAGCCCGCTGTCGCTGAATGCCCTGGCCACCCGCATCATATTGTGGGCGACGACGTCCTCCACCTGCGCCCACCCCTTGCGGCTGGACCGCACCCTCTCGTCACTAGTCATGGCCGAATTCCACCCTCCTGATGTCAATCCCCGGTATGATACACCATATTGGGAGCCGGTGGAAATTCGCGCCAACTGGTCAACGCCTGCCTCCAAACATGTTGGGTGGCACCAGCCCTTCCCTTGACGGCAGCGCTGTAAGGGCGGCACTGAAGCTGGCCTCAGCTCATGTGGCGGAGGACAAAAGATTTGACCTCCCGGAATCCTCTGCGGGTCAGGGCGGAGACAGGAATGACCGGAGTCCCGCGGTAGTGTTCCCTCAACTGGCTCAGTGCGTCAGCCGAGCCGGGCTTGTCAATTTTGTTGGCCAGAATGATATAGGGTCCTAGCTGTCTGGCATACGAGGCAATTTCTTCATCCACGGCCCCGGGAGCTTCAATGGTTTTGTGCCCAATTCGCGAAGAATCGATGAGGTGCAGGACAATATCTGCGGTGCCGAGGCGCGCGAGAGTGGACGCCATGGCTTGCCGGATCTCTGCCATGTGGTGGATCCCCTCCGAAATTCCGACGGTATCGACTATCGTCAGGCGCCGTGGCGTCCGCCCCGCTGCGATCTCCACGTCGATGCCCTGCGCCGCCATGGTCTTGTGGGCATTATGCGAGACCAGTTTGCGCTTCGCGTCCTCCAATGAGAGACGGCGGACAAGCACCCGCCCGTCACTGCCCACCGCCTCGAGCCGGATCTCCCTGAGACCCAGATAGGAGGCGAAATTGAGAACAAACAGCGACTTGCCCACGTTGGGTTTCCCTACGACCAGCGCCTCCATCACAGGCCCCCTTCCACGTCGGCCCATGTCAAGGTCATCAGTTCTTCCCGTGTCGCCATGTCCAGACGCCTGATGAGCCGCACGGATTGCCGGCGGATGGCACCCTCAATCAAATTTCTGACCAACCGGGCATTACCGGAATTCACGTGCCAGTGGCCTTCGGAACGCACCAGATATTCGGTCAATTGGCGGTCAGCATCCGCAGACAGTTGGTATTGCCGTTCCGCCAGCATGATACGGGCAATGGCGGCCAGTTCACTGGCCCCATAGTCAGGAAAGTGCAGGTGCAGCGGGAAGCGCGACAGCAGCCCGGGGTTAGTCGCCAGAAACCATGCCATTTCATCGGAATATCCCGCTAAAATCAGCAGGAACTCTCCGCGGTGATCTTCCATCGCTTTCACCAGGGTGTCAATTGCTTCCTTGCCAAAGTCCTTTTCCCCACCCCGGGCCAGTGCGTACGCTTCGTCGACAAACATCACCCCGCCCAGTGCCCTCTTCACCGCGTCGCGCGTTTTCTGCGCCGTATGCCCGATATACTCTCCGACGAGGTCCGCACGCTCCACTTCCAGCATGTGCCCTTTGGGAAGAACATCCATGGTTTGGAACAACCGTCCCAAAATCCGGGCAACAGTGGTTTTTCCTGTGCCCGGCGCGCCTGAAAAGACCATATGCAGGGTTTGAGGCTCGCTGGCCAGACCCAGTTCCAGACGTCTCTGCTGGACGTCCACATAGGCGCGGATTTCATGCACCATGTTCTTGACATCATGGAGCCCGACAAGGCCATCCAGTTCATGTAACACCGAGTCGATGCGCTTGCGGCGGGACTCCTGACTGGGTGCGCGGATGCTGCTGCGGCCATCCGTGATGCGGCTGTCCAATTTCTGCAGATGTTTGAGCGCCCCGTCAGAAGGCAGGCGTCCTGCCTCAAACCACGCTAAAACCTCCCGAGATGTCATCGGGTCTTGTGAATACCCAGGCTGATAGTCCGGTTCGGGCATCTGCTTCCCCTCCGCCAAATATCGTCACACCTTTAACTATACGCGCCGGTGACGGAAATGCTGCCTGTCCGGGGAGCAATTTTGGCTGACCAGTTCCCGCCAGTCGTTTCAGGCAGATGCTATGGCTGCTTGCCAGACACTTCCCCGTCGGGAGCCATGGGCATGCCGTAAAGGTTAGAGGCACGGCCGGCGTCGTGGCTCTAATCCACGATGCCGGCCGTATTTGCCAATACCGTCAGAGGGGAAGCCCGCAAGGTCCTATAGATTCTGGTCCCTCAGAACCGCAAGAAATGCCCGCATCCATTCCGGGTGGTCCGGCCAGGCCCGTGCCGAGACCAGTTGCCCGTCCACCACCGCCGCACCATCCACGAACACGGCCCCTGCGGCTTCTACGTCAGGAGCCAGTGCCGGATACGCCGCTGTGGTCCTGCCGCCCAGAACGTTGGCGCTGGCCAGGATGAGCGGGGCATGGCAGATTTGGGCCACCGGAGCGTTTTTGGCAAAAAAGTACGCGACAATCCGCTTGACATCCGCATCATTGCGGATGTATTCGGGAGCCCTCCCGCCGGGAACAACCAATGCCACATAGTCCTCGGGGTGCACGTCATGAAAAGCCAGGTCTGCTTGCACCCGGTACCCCAGTTTCTCCGTATACGTGTCAAAACCCGGTTCGAAGTCATGCACGACCGTCTGGATCATTTTTTTGGTCGGAGCCGCGATATGCACCTCATAGCCTTCCTCGCGCAGACGCTGGTAGGGATACATGACTTCGAGGGCCTCACCGCCGTCACCAGTCACAATCAGTATTTTAGACATTGTCCCACTCATTCCTTTCTCCTTGCTTAATCTGCTCTATCCGTGTGCAATTGCCCCGTGAGATGTGAGAGCCCTCCCGTCGAGCTTTGGGCGAAAGCCCAAGCTGGCGGAACTGGAATGTCCAGATATCTGACTCCTCACTGACTGTCTGCTGCCTGGTCTTGCCGACGCCGTGGCCAGCTTGGGGCTCTATGCGCAGGTGCACGGGGTATCCCGATGCCGTGGCCTGCTGCAGGCGGGCCGCCATCTTCCTAGCGTGTAAAGGGGCTACCCTGCTGTCATGAGCCGAGGTGAAAATTAAAACCGCTGGGTACCTGGTGTTCGGCACCACATGGTGATAAGGCGAATAACGCTGCAGCCATCCCCATTCTTCCAGACGGTAAGGGTCTCCGTATTCAGCTGTCCAAAGCGCCGCCACCAGGAACTGATCATAGCGCAACATGTCCAGGAGTGGAACCCCGATAACCGCCGCGCGCATCAGTTCCGGGTGCTGGGTGACCAGGGCTCCCGTCAGCAGCCCGCCATTGCTGCGCCCGGTGATGCCCAAGGATTCAGGGCGGGTATAGCCGCGGTCCGCGAGGTAGCGCAAGACGTTGGCCATATCATCAAAGACATTCTGTTTTTCGGCCCGCATTCCCGCCTGGTGCCACGGTTCGCCACGTTCGCTGCCGCCCCTCAATCCTGCCACAATGTACAGGCCGCCAGATTCCAGCCATAGCTGAATTCCCGCCGAATACGCGGGAGAGTACGCAATATTGAACCCGCCATATCCCCCCACTACGGCCGGCAGCGGATGGTCGAGCGGCCCGGATCCGCGTTTGGCCAAAAAGATGGGGATCATTGCGCCACCCGTTGACGGCACACTTTCTGACCAAATTTCGATGTCGGGTATGGGGGTCACCGCGGATCCCCACGGGCGGGTGCGGTCCTGGGCCGTGTCTACCGCATACACCTGGCGGGGCTGGTCAAACGAGGTCCAGCCCACATAGGCGGTGGAGCTGAGGGGATCCGCCCCGATGCCGAATACGGTGCCGATTCCCTCGTGGGGCAGGGGGAATTTCCGGACGTCCCCTCCGGGGGACGTCCATTGCAGCAGTGCGCGGGCGTCTTTCCAGCGCAGGGTCAAGAGTCCTCCGCCGCAGGGAGCGCAGAATTCCAGAGGTTGTCCCGGCACTTCGGCGGTGACTGTCTGCCAATTAGAGGTGTCGCTATCCCACCGGACAATTTCTCCGAAATTCCCGGCGTGCCGGTGCACCCCATATACCTGGTTGTGGTGCCAAAAAGGCTCGATGCGCTCATTGAAGCTGTCGAACAGGGTGGCATCGGGAGAGCCGGGACAGGCGACAGCGTGCAGCACCAGCCGGTTGGCGCTCCAGCCCCGGTGGGTATCAATCAGAAGATGGGATCCGGTGTCTGACGCCGACGACACGCTGAACGTAGCCGTCTTGCTGTCATCTTGATAGACGACGGCATCATCATGGTAATCCGTGCCCAGGACATGCTGGTAGACACGCTGGTGATAGAACTGGGGCTCATCGTCCGAATTCAGGGGGTAACGGGTGTAAAAGAAAGAGTTTTGGCCCTGTGCCATGCTCACGGAGGCCCAACGGGTCCCAGGAATCGCCTCCGCCAGCGTCTGCCGCGAGGTACTGTCATAGACCCTGAGGACCGTCCATTCATCCCCTTGCTCTGACACCCCGTAAAACACATACCGGCCGTCTTCTGACAGGGTAAACCAGTCCACTGCCTCCGGCGTCTCTGCCTTCGAGGGGTCGTACACGACCTGTGCGCATCCCCCTTGGGTATCCATGACCTCGAGCCGGGACTGATCGCCAGTCGCGGGGCGCACTAAATATGCCAGAGTGTTTCCCCGTCTTTGCGGCACGCCTTGGTCGACACCGGCAGTCAGGACGTTGAGCCGGGCGTTGACCAGCGTCCAGTAAGGGTCCTGACCCAAAGCTTCTTCTGTCGCCCGGTGCTGTTCAATGTCAAATTGCCGTGTGGCGGCGCTATCTTCTTCCAGTGCGCGGAAAGGGTCACTGACGGCAAATCCGTGCATCTTTTCGTAAGCCACTGCTTACCTCACCTCTCCTCTCCCTCTCTCCCTGCTCGGAATAAGAGAGGTTTCGCCACAGGCGGGGGAAATTCCTGCCATCCGCACCATGTTCCTGCTATTTCATCATGCAACCTGCGTGCGCATTGCAGCAGGCCCGCGGCCCCGAGTTATAGCTGCGGCTCTGGGCGGCTAATATTTGGGCATCATTTCCAAATCTTATTCATAGGATGGGTCCATAGGACAAGACTATACTGCTTGGAGGGATTGCGTATGATGACGTCATCTAGCGGCTGGCCCGCTCGGAAAAGGAGGATCTGGTCAGCACGGGCCGCCATGGCATGCGGCGCGCTGCTCTTGGGGAGTGCGGTCCACGAGGCCGGTTCCTCCCTGCCGGCACCTGTCCCCAGGCACACCCCATCTTTGTCACTCCCCCGCGCCCTGCCGCGCCCGAGCAAACTCCGGCGGCCACTTTCGTCCCTGCCCCAATCCATCCAGCCCGCCCATGTCTACCGGATCCGGTGGGGCGATTCCCTGTGGAGTTTGGCGCAGCGCTTCCATATTTCCATCGCGGCTTTGGAAAGCGCCAATCACCTGAATGGCACGACCATTTATGCGGGGGACATTCTGACGATCCCCACTGCCCATACGGTGGTCCCTGGCGAGTCCGTCGAATCGATTGCGCGGCAGCATAAGGTTCCCGTGCTCACATTGTGGCACGCCAACCATCTCGTTTCGGACAAGCTGGCCGGGGGACAGACGCTGATCATTCCGGCTGCCGACGCCAGCGCGTCGGTCTTTGATGCCCAGACCACCCCAGCCAACGGTCCCGGCCCGGCCCCGTCTACAGTCCCTTTCACTCACGAGGACATCCGGTTGCTGGCCCATCTGGTGCATGCGGAGGCCGGGAACCAGCCATTTCTGGGACAGGTGGGCGTGGCCGCCGTGGTGTTGAACCGCCTGAAGAGTCCGGGGTTCCCCAAAACCATCCCGGAAGTGATTGAGGAGCCGGGCCAGTTTGATTCCGTTATTAACGGAAGCTTCTGGCAGTCTCCGGGATCTCTCGCCTACAAGGCTGTCATGGCGGCCCTTAAGGGCGCCGACCCGACCGGGGGCGCCCTGTTCTATTACAATCCATCCCTGCCTTATGCCAACTGGATGAACACCCTGCCTATCACCGCCACAATCGGGAGCCAGGTTTTCTGCCGGTGAGCCTGCCAGCGCCCGATACTGACCGGCATGCTCTGTTTCTGTCAGGTCGGGGTCTTACAACTCTTGCAGTGACCGCGCGCGGCTGAGAACCTGGGCAATCACCCTGTCGGGCCCATAGAGTGACAAGTCAAGCCAGCGGGCCGACTTCTCCGAGCGGAACCATGTGAGCTGGCGCTTTGCATATTGTTTGGTATGCACAGTAATGCTGGCATTGCGCTCAGATTCGGACATCAGCCCGTAAGCCCACTGCACAGTCTCGCGGTACCCAATCGCCGACAGACTCTGGGCGCTGCGGGGCACGCCTTGCTGCAGCAGTCCCATGACTTCCTGGGGCAGCCCCGCATCCAGCATGGTCTGGGTGCGCTGCTCAATGCGGCGGTGCAAGTCGGTCAGAGGACGTGTCAGCACCCAGTACTCAAAACGGTACGGGCTCGGCTGCCCCTGGCGCGCCAGAGGGCGGCCAGTCGTCCACACGACCTCTAAAGCCCGGCTCAAGCGGTTTTTATCCTGGGCAGCAATTGCCTGGTAGCCTTCAGGGTCCAAGATCTTGAGGAGGGAGCGGATTTTTTCCCAACCGTGCTCCTCGGCAATGAGACGGATGTGGCGTCTGACCGCGGCCGACAACACCGGATCTTGGGGAGTGAAGATAAAATTTTGAATCACCGCGCGAATCCACAGCCCTGTCCCCCCCACCATGACCGGCAGTTTGCCCCGCGACACGATATCTTGAATACAGGCCTTCGCATACCGTTGGTAATCAGCTACGGAGTACGCGGCGTCTGCCGGAACCAGATCCAGTCCAAAGTGAGGAATGTGCTGGCGGTCCTTCTCCGCAATTTTTGCCGTGCCGATATTGACCCCCTGAAAGATTTGGGCCGAGTCACAGGAGATAATCTCGCCGTGCACGGCCTCCGCAATGGCCAGACTCACCTCGGTCTTGCCTGCGGCCGTCGGGCCCGCCAGTATGATGAGGGGCAGCTTGCCCTCTTGCTTATCCTCTGCGTCCAAAGCGGCGGTCCACCTCCTCTAAGCTTAAGTGCAGCGTCGTGGGGCGCCCGTGCGGGCACCCCCGGGGATCTTCGGTCCGGGCCATCATGTCCAGCAGTGTCTGCATCTCCTCGAGCGTCAGGGCCCGGTACGCTTTGACCGCGGCCTTGCACGCTGCCATGGCATATCTCGCTTCCTGGGTCCAGAAAATCGGGTGGCCTTGGTGCTGCTCGCTGTCTGCCAGAGATTCCAGCACCGTGCGGATGATCCCGCCACTGTCCCCGTGCGGGCTGGACAAGCCTTGGGGCAAGGCCCGCACCAGAAGGGTGGTCCCGCCCACCTCATCGACGTCGAATCCCATCTCGGCGAACATGCCCCGATTTTCCTGCCACTTCGCCCATTCTCCCGGCAAGCAGGTGTACGTGTACGGGATCAGCAAAGGCTGGCTCAAGAGGATATCGTGCCCCTTCTTGCGGAATTCCTCATAGTACACGCGCTCGTGGGCAGCATGTTGGTCAATCAGATAGAGCCCGAGAGGGCCCTGGGCTATAATGTATTTGGCCTGCCACTGCCCTAGAGGAACCAGCTCACGGTATTCTTGATGCAATATGGGGCCTGCCTCAGGCGGTGACGTCTCCTGCTGCTCCCACGTCAGCGCCAACTGCCCCCCATGCGCTGGGGAGGGTGCTCTCTGTAACGTCTCAGCCACTGATGAGCGCAGCACTAAGGGAGAGGACTGCGAGTGTGTCGCCAGCACATCACTCACCGCCCGGTACAGGCGGCCGGCAATAATGCGCTCCCGGTCAAGGCGGACTTCTGCCTTGGTGGGATGGGCATTGGGGTCCACCTCTGCCCCATCCACCTCGACCCACAGGCAAAAATAGGGATAGCGGCGGTCCGGCACGTTCGGGCGGAATGCTTCTTCGACGGCGTTGCGCAAGGCCCAGTTGGTCACCCAGCGCCGGTTGATGAACAGACTCTGCCCCTGTCTTGTCCCCCGGTGCCGCCCTGCCGGGCACACAAACCCGGAAATGGCCATGCCCTGCCCTGACCAGGCAATCTCTAAAAGGTCAGCCGCCACGTCTTGGCCAAACAGCTGCACAACAATGTCCTCAATCCTTCCCTGGCCCGGAGTCTGCCACAGCACCTTGCCTCCGCTTGTGAGCTTGAATGCCACCTGGGGATAGCCTACCGCATAGTGCTGGAGGGTGTTCTGCACGGCGCCCAATTCGGCTGTCGGGGATTTTAAGGACTTCAGGCGAGCCGGCACATTAAAAAACAGGTCCTCGACCTGAATATCGGTCCCTTGGCCCATAGCGCAGGGCTGGGGTTCCGAAGACACTCCGCCGTCAATGTGCACGCGGTATCCGTAAGCCGCGCCCTTTTGGCACGAGGCAATCTGCATCCGGCTTACCGCGGAAATGGCCGCGAGCGCTTCTCCCCGGAACCCCAGGGTCGGGGAGCGCATGAGATCCTCTAGCCTCTCAATTTTCGATGTGGCATGTCTCTTCACCGATAGAAGGATATCCTCCCGGTCCATGCCCCGCCCGTCATCATGCACCGCCAAAAAGCTGAGCCCGCCGTCGCCCACAGTGATGTCGATGTGGCGGGCCCCTGAATCCAGCGAGTTCTCGACCAATTCCTTGGCGGCCGACGCCGGACGCTCAACCACTTCCCCCGCCGCAATCTGGTCAGCGACCAGCGCGTCCAGAATGTGTATCTGGCTCATCTCCTGCTCCTTTCGGTGTGGACCGCTGCAGCCTTTCACGCCAGCCGCTGATCCAGTCCCATGCCTCCCGCGGAGAAATTTCATCGGGGTCGAGTGCGGCCAGCGCAGAGGCCAATTCTTGGCCGATAGGATCCGGCTTGAACCAGGTCACCTGCTGCACAGGTTCTGTCAGCTCGCGGCTGTGTTCCTCCCACTCGCCCAGCAAGTGCCGCGCCCGGGTCAGCAGTGTTTTGGGCAGCCCAGCCAATTCCGCCACTTCCACTCCATAGGAACGCGAAGCCGCCCCGGAGATGATGCGGTGTGTGAAGACCAGCTGCCGGGTTTCGGGATCATGCACCACCTCCACCGACAAATTTCCTACCCGCTCGCGGCTGTCCGCGAGCTGAGTCAGCTCGTGGTAGTGCGTGGCGAACAAAGTCAGCGGCCCCTGTTCCGCTGACAGGCGCTCGGCCACGGCCTGGGCTATCGCCATGCCGTCAAAGGTGGAAGTGCCCCGGCCGAGTTCGTCCAGGACCACTAGACTGCCATGGTCGCTTTGACGCAAGATCCATGCCATTTCTTCCATTTCCACCATAAAGGTGCTCTGACCCCGGTAGATGTCATCGTCCGCCCCGATCCGGGCAAACACCCCGGTGAATACAGGCAGACTCATGCGCTCACAAGCGACGGGAGCGCCAATATGGGCCAGCAGGACATTGAGCGCCACCGCCCGCATAAAGGTCGACTTCCCTCCCATATTCGGCCCTGTGACGAGAGCCAGCCTCATGCTGCCGGGGATGCGCAGGGAGGACGGCACAAACTGCCCGGCAAGGGTCTCCAACACAGGATGGCGCAGACCTTCAAGGGCGATGTCACGGTCCCCGCTTTCGCGGTTCCATGCCGGCATCCGGTAGTTTCTCAGCACGGAGACTTCGGCTATAGAACTCACCGCATCCAGTTCACCGAGCCAGTGCGCTAGGTCATTCAGCGCCTCACTGGATGCGCGGATCTGTTCCAGCAGAACCATGCCCTGGGTGTACTCGTAGGTCTTGAGTTTGCTGTCCGCCTCCAGGATTGTGCGCTCAAGTTCCAAAAGCGCATCGCTCGTGTACCGCTCGGCGTTGGTCATCGTCTGCCGCCGCCGCCAGTCCTCAGGCACTTTGTGGGACTGGCCGCGGCTGACTTCCAAGTAGTACCCGAAGGTCCGGTGGTACCCCACCTTCAGCGCCTTGATCCCCGAGCGCTCCTTTTCCGACTGTTCCAGAGCCGCCAGCGCCTCCCGCTGATTCCCCAATAGGGCCCGGTAGCGGTCAACCTCAGGGTCTGCGCCTTCTCGGATGAGTCCCCCTTCATCCCACTTGGCAGGCACTTCGTCATTCAGCGGCCCCAGTTGCGCCGCTAGTGCCTCGAGGCGGGAGAAGGCCGGCGCTGGCCCCTCGCTGGGAGGCTTCAGCGCCCGTGCCGCCGCATAGGTTTCGAAAGACGCTGAGAGCGCCGAGCGAATGGCGACCACGTCTTTTGGCGATGCCAGGCCGAGCGCCACCCGGGAAACCCGCTTGGCGAGGTCTCCGACCGGTTTGAGGGCTTGCCGGACGGCCGCCCGGGTTATGGGGGCATCCATCCACCCCGCAATGGCCTGCTGGCGGCTTTCAATGGCGGCAAGGGAAGTGAGGGGGCGCTCAAGCCAGGCCTTAAGCTGGCGGTGGCCCAGGGCGCTCTCGGTCACATCCAGCACCGACAACAGACTGGGACCGCGGTCGCTGAATACGTTGAGCTGCGCCAGCGTCCGCGCGCTGACCAGCATCGTGTCCTCGGGATTGTTCCAGATGACATGGGTCAGGTGCAGCGGCTCCTGCCGTTCCATACGCGCGACGTATCGCCAGAGGATGTAGACCGCATTCTGGGCGGCCGGGTGGTCTGCCAGTCCCCAGGCGCTGAGCGTCTGCGTGCCCAATTTATCCGCCAGGAAAGTTTCTTGCTCGCGGGCGCTGACGGGAATCGCAAACCACTGCGCGGAGGGTACCTGCCTGCCGGACAGTTCGAGGGGCTCAGGCCAGTTGGACAGATACTCCTGGGGGCGCCAGTGCTCCCACTGTCCGGCAATAGAGAGGCCAGAGCCGCGTGCCGTCTTCTGCTCGGTGAGGTAGATGGTGCCGGTAGCCAGTTCGGCGACGGCCAGGGCCCACTCTTTCTTGCCGGCATACAGCACAGCCAGACGGGCGGGCTCCCGGTCATTGTCATCCACAAATGTCCCGGGAGAGACGACCCGGATGATTTGGCGGTCAACCAGTCCTTTGGCCTCCCGCGGATCCTCGGTCTGTTCGGCTATCGCTACCGTGAACCCGGCGTCGATCAGGCGGCGCAGGTACTGGTCAACTGCGTGATAGGGCACTCCACACATTGGGGTCACCTTATCCCGCGTGGTCAGCTGCACGTCGAGCACCGGCGCCGCGATCTGGGCATCGTCTCCAAACAGCTCGTAAAAATCACCCAGCCGGAAAAACAGCAAAGCCCCCGGAGTCTCACGCTTCAGCCGCTGATACTGTTCTTGCATCGGGGTAGGCTTCGGGTTGCTCACGGGGCCACGGCCCTGTTCCCGCCGCTGGCTGCCAGCCACAGTCCCTCCAGAAAGCCCCGGGTGCTGAACGTCACCTGCGTCCACCCATAAAAGGAAAACAGTTCCTGAATCAGCCGCAGTCCCTGCGGGAAAATTTTTCGGCGCAGGGGATCGAGAACGTTCAGCATTTCGGGATGCGCCGTCAGATTGTCCAGAACGTCTTGCACCTGCTGGGCTGCAATATGTTCTGTTCTCAGAATGCTAGACAGCGCCTGGGCTGTCCCGCCCACGATGACGGGATTCTGAATTTCGCCGCGCGCCGGCCAGGACACCACGCCCTGGTGTGCGGCTCCGGCCGGGACGCTGTAGGCCTGGGTTTCTGACGCAAATTCTGTGCTGCCTCCCCCCACGTCCACGATCCAGCCCGTCTGGGGGAGGGCCGCTTTGACCGCCAGCCACGTCACCCGCCCTTCTTCCGCGCCGCTGACTTCCCAAAATGGCCACCCGCGCCGCGCTACCAGTTCCGCCAGGTGGGGCTGGCGGCGCACGGCTTCCCCGCCCGCCGCCAGCCGCACGGCGCACCCGGTCCCGTTCAGAGCCTCGGTGAATTCTTGCAGGACAGCGTCCAGTTCTGTTGCGCCGGCTTCCGCATACAGGTTCACCAGCCGCTGCCGGCGCAAGAGCACACGGGACAGGTCTTCCGCCACCAAGAGGCTCGTGCTGGTCGAGCCGATTTTCATTGCTGCCACGGTCCGCATCTCGTCACCCTCTTAACAAAAAATTGCTAGAGCTAAGCCAATGTGTCAGTATTATAGCAAATTATCCTTGGGAAGCAGGTATCAGACATGACGGGAAACGAGCGCCGGCTGTGGCTGAAAGAGCATTTAAAAGGGACTGCCCCCATAGCAGGACATGACCTGTCCCAGTTTTTAGGGGTCAGCCGCCAGGTGATTGTCCAGGATATTGCCTTGCTGCGTGCAGAAGGGCACCCCATCATTTCGACGCCCCGGGGCTACATGTTTTGGGAGCGGGCTTCGGGAAGCATCCGCGCCGTGCTGGCGGTCAGGCACTCTGATGCGCCTGAAGTGGTCAGGGGGGAGCTTGTCACTATGGTAACGAGCGGTGTGACTGTCCTCAATGTTATCGTCGCTCACCCTCTTTACGGCGAACTGGTTGGAAATCTCAATCTCAGCACTGTCGATGATGTGGACCGCTTCTTGCAGAACATGGAAGCGCTCGACGCGACCCTTTTGTCGCAGTTGACGGACGGCGTGCACCTGCATACGATCGAAGGCAGCCCCGACAATATCGCCCGCGCCAAGCAAGCTCTCGCGCAAAAGGGACTTCTTCTTCAGGCCAGCTAGCTCCTCCAAAGGTGATGGCGGAAAGGAGATGTCTGGTGAGCACAGCCCAATTTTGGAGCCAGGCGCCTGCCCCGCGGTGCACAGCGGGTGACTGGATTATGGCGCGCCGGGCGCCTTCTGCTGGGGCCCCGTGGGGGCTTCCCAGCCGGGGCCTCGCGGCCACTCCAGGATCACCCGCCCTATGGATCAAGGAGAAAGAGTGGCGTCCTATTTTGGTGACGGCTTTGCCCTGCGTGGTGGAGTGGGATGGGGTGCGCGTGGCGGTCATAGCCGACGACCATCTGCAGTTTCCTGAAATCGGCCGATACCTGGCGGGCGGGGGCGCCAAATTGTTCGTAGTGGCGGATGAGCGGCCGCGAACAGACTACCGGAGCGGGTTGTGGCGGGAAGTCCAGCAAAATCAGGTTCTCGGCTTATCCTGGTATCCTTGTCCTTCATTGCTTGTTCCGTGCGAAATGGATCCCCACGGCACCGGCATCCTCCCTGCCGCAGCGTCCGCGGGCCCGCTGCGGGTCGGGTGGACATGGCAGGACCTGGCGGACGTCAGGAGCCGGCACCCGATCTGGCCGCGCATGCGGCCGGACCTGTACCAGCGCCACTGGTGGGGCCGGACATGAAGCCAGGGCGCTGGGCGCAGTCCCATTACCTGCAGTTTTTGGCCGGACGTCTCGGCCGTGTTCTGGACAGCTCCTGGCGTTCTTGGTGCCCCAGTACCCCCTCTCCCCGCGGGCCGGCAGACATTTCCCGCCCCCGGATCGGGGCGGTGCAGTTCCGGCTGAGTCCCGTTGAGAGCGCAGACGTCTGGCACAGTCGGCTGGCGGCAATCTTTCAGCGGGCTGTAGAGGCGCACCTGGATATTCTGGTATTCCCAGAGGATATGCCTATGCCCCTGCTGGGAGTGGTCCGCCGGTGGCTGCCTCCCTCGCGGAGCCCTCCTCATCCCGCCCAGGTCAAGGCATTCTTAACCGTGCTCAGCCCTATTGCCTACCGCCACTGGCGGATGGTTATGCAGAGTCTGGCGGGGCATTTCGGAATTTTGACGGTGGCCGGTTCGGGAATGACGGCGCAAGGCGGCATCTTGTATAATCAAGCTGTTGTGATATCTGCTGGGGGAGAGATCATTGCCGAGCAGCCGAAGATGCATTTGTTTGCTTTTGAACAGGACTGGGGCGTGGAGCCAGGGCCGCTGACCAGACAGGACGCCGGATCCTGGCCGCTATATGCCGTGGTGTGCAATGACGCCACCTATTACGAGACCTTCCGCATGGTCAGGCATCTGGGGGCGGATCTGGTCGCCGTCCCTATTGCGGACCCTGAACCCCAATATTCCGAGAACAAGGCCCGGCGGGGCACTTGGGCCCGTGTTCAGGAAACGCCCGTATGCGGCATTGTCGGGGCCGGCACTGGCTTGCTGTTTGGGTTTGCCCTAGCAGGCAAGGCCGGGATTTACCTGCCGGCGGAACTCACGGCAGATGGCAGCGGTGTTCTCGCTGAGTCCTTGGACGCCTATGGCGAGGGTCTGGTGACCGCCACGGTGGATTTAGAGGCTCTGCACGATTTTCAGGGCACCCGCCTACATTTGCCCCCCGGCCCATGGCATAATCTATATCAGTCAGCACCATAACCTGCAGGAAAAAAAGGAGATGCTTTGGTGGCCATTCTTCACAGCATCACGCACGGGATCCTAGCGTTGGGGATTATGGGTGTATTCATTGGCATGTTTCTCGAGAGCGCTTATATTCCCGTCCCCTCCGAAGTCATTCTCCCCTACGCGGGGTATCTGGTCTATATCCACCGGGCGAGTCTGGCCGAAGCCATGCTGGCCGGCCTGCTGGGCGGGTTGTTTGGCGCCGTGTTCGCTTACTGGATTGCCCGCTATGGCGGCCGGCCATTAGTGGAGCGGTATGGCCGTTACTTGCTCATCCATCAAAAACAGATGGACCGCGCTGACCGCTGGTTCCGCGGGCACGGGGATGGGGCGGTGTTTTTCGGGCGGCTGCTCCCTGGCATCCGCACGTACATCTCCCTGCCGGCAGGGGTAGCCGAGATGCCTCTAGGGCGTTTTGTGCTCTTTTCCCTTCTAGGAGCCCTGCCATGGACTATTCTGTTCACATATATTGGCTACATCTTAGGGAAAAAATGGCAAAATATTGGACAGCTGGCCCAGTATTTTGCTGTGGTCGTGGTAATTCTCTTCATCGCTTGGGTGGCCATGCTATGGAGGAATCGCGCCAAAGCCAGTCGCTGATCTCCCACCACAGCAGCCATGGAATCATCCAGAGAACCTTGAGGTCTGTATGAGCCCGCAACGGGGCGAGAGCCTCAGTCAAATTTTCTAGTCCGACAGCTCCCAAAGTGACGGTGCGAAACACATTGACCGCCCCCTGCCAGGGACTCATCCAGTTCTGGAGGGCAAAAGGCAGCGCGAACCCTGCCATAAACCCGGCCGCCACGGCGACAATCTGCCCCGAGCCAATCATCAGGGCCAGCAGTGTTCCGACTGCCTCTAACGGCTCAACCCATTCGTTTGACAGGGTGTGAGAAATCTTCTGCTGCTGGTGAATGTCGGCCGCGGCGCGCACCACCAAAATAGCGCCCGCACCAAACCACCAGCCCCGGAGGGATTCGTCGCTCATGTTTTGCCAGAACAAGGCCACGAGGGCTATGACCGCCGCCCACAGCCCAAGAGAATGCAGGGGATGGGTCAGGCGGCCCTTGCGAAAAAATCCTGCCCCCCCTTGAAATCCTACCAGCATCCCCGATGCGAGCACCCACAGTCCCTGTGTCAAAAGGCCCTACCCCCTTGGAATCTCAGCCCAAAATCCGGGAGCCTCAAATCCCAAACGCCACAACGCTATTCCTGCCAGATGGTAGGATTGTGCCAGACGGCTGCGGGCTTGGGCGGAGCGGTTTCCCATGTAATAGACAATATGCCTCACCCCCCCGGCGTCAGTATAGGTCAGCACGTTTTGCGAATCGGAAGCATCATAATGCGGCGTCACCCCAAATTGGCGGGCAAGGTCCGGCACCGCCTCGTCCGGGACTGTAAGGGCTGGGCCGGCCGCCCCGTCATCCACCCAGTCGTACCCGTACATGCCTATGGCCAGCACGAGGCGGTCAGCTGGCGCTACCTTCAATGCCGCCTGGATATTCTGGTTCACCCATCCCCAGGGAGCCACAGGCCCGGGCGGTCCCCCGCTGTAGTGGTGGTCGTAGGTCATGATGACCAAGGTGTTTGCGAAGGCGGCCAGACGGTGGTAGTCATAGGCGCCGTTGACCGAATAAGGGACGCCAACCAAAGGGAAAACGGATACCGCCAGTGTTTTGTGCAAAGCATGGAGCGGTTTGGCCAAACTCTCGATAAAGAGACTGAAATCATTCCGGCTCGATGCGGGGATCAGCTCGAAGTCAATATTGACCCCGCTGAAGCGGTCGCGCTGCACCAGCGCAACAATGTTTGCCACCGCCGTGTTCCGGTTGGCCGCACTGTACAGCACTTGGGCGCCGCCCCCGGCATTGGTCAGCAGGGGCACCAATTGAATGTGGTGCGCCAGAGCCATCTTAGCCACGTTGGGATCATACCCTACATTGCTCAGTGACCCCGAAGGATTCACGGCAAACCAGCGCGGACTGACCGTGCTCAGATGGCTCTCATGACTGCGAAAGGAGGAATACGAGCCCGGGTGCCCGCTCGACGGGTCATAGTTCTGATAAAATCCCACCACTTGAAAATTTTCGGGCCCGGAGGTCACAGACGACCGTGGCGGGCGGACACTCACCCAGATCACCAGAGCCACAACCACAGCCCCGAGGCCCCCTGCAATCCACAGTTTGTACTCGTGCCACAGTTCCCGCCAGTCCCCCATCTCTACGCATCTCCCAGGTTTCTTTGTGCCTAGTATGGGCGAACATTGGCACTTCATGCAGTGCGCTGCCCGCTCCTACGATTTCACGGACGTTCGCTGACTTCTCAGCCGTGTGCGCAGTTTCCGGTTTTCCAGTTCGAGAGAATGAATGCGAAACTGCTTTTCGCGGGCCTCGAGCGTTAATAGGTTCATGAGCACCCGGCGGCTGGACCGCAGTCCTAGGAGCTTTTCGTGCAGGTTCCGGATTTCTTCCTCCAGCCGGGCGATCTCCTGCTGAGCATCTCTATACATGTGAGCGACCCTCCTCAGCCTTAGTATACCGAAACCCGTGCCAAATTATTCCTAATGTGGCAGGATCCGGGATAAGAGGGCTTCGTGACATAAAGAGCCCGCACCTCGAGGTCTCGGGATGCGGGCTATGGATTTTTTAACTCGGTTATGCCAAGGCGTGGGCGAGTTCCACAAAGGTGCGGACCATGACGCCTGTCGGACCGCTGACGGCGTTCAGGGGGCCTTCCTTAGTCCATGCCGTCCCCGCAATATCGAGGTGCGCAAAAGGCACATCTCCCGCAAATTCGCCGATGATCATGCCGCCCGTTATCGTGCCAGCATCCCGTCCTGGAGAATTCTTGATGTCAGCCACCGCTGATTTGTACAGGGCCTTGTATTCCGGATAGATGGGAAGGCGCCAGACCCTTTCCCCTGCCGCATTAGCGGCGTCTGTCACGCGCTCGGCCAAAGAGTCATTAGAGGCCACAAGACCGCTGGCCTCATGACCCAGCACGACCAGAACCGCACCGGTCAAGGTGGAGGTCTCCACGATCCAGTCGGGCCGCAGATGGGCGGCATAGCTGACCCCATCTGCCAGCACTACCCGGCCCTCCGCGTCGGTGTTGGTGACCTCAATGGTTTTGCCATTGAACGCCTGCACCACATCCCCAGGTTTATAAGAGGACCCGGACGGCATGTTCTGCGCGATGGCCATCACCCCGGTGACATTCACAGCCGGCTTGGTATCAGCGATTGCGCACATGGCGCCCAGCACTGCCCCGGCTCCAAGCATGTCGTATTTCATCTCTTCCATGCCTGCCGGCGGCTTCAGGCTGATTCCGCCGGAGTCAAAGGTAATCCCCTTGCCCACCAGCGCCAAGGTCTTGTCACTGCGGCCCTGATAGCGCATGATGACCAGACGCGGCGGGTGAACGCTGCCCTGGCCTACCCCCAGCAAAGCCCCCATGCCTAACTCGGCCAGGCGGGCTTCATCCAGAACCTCTACCTCAAATCCATGCGCCTTGCCTGCCTGTACGGCCTGTGCCGCGAGGAGTTCCGGGTACAGTTTGTTGGAGGGCATGAATCCCAGTTCCCGGGTCAGATTCTGGGCCTGTCCAATAATCAGTCCCCTCTTGAGCCCCTCCTGAGCAGCTTCCGCCCCATTGACCCCTGCCATGATGAAGGACGGCACCTGCCGCTCAGGTGGCTTCTGGTGGTAGCCCGTAAAACGCCAGCTGCCAAGCACCCACCCTTCCGCGGCCGCGGCCACAGCATCACCATCACGGTATCCCGCAGCGGGAAGGAGGAACCCCACTGACCGCACTTTCATGGCATCCGCAATCTGAGCCAACTGTCCGGCCACCTTGCGCAGCCCATGGACATCAAAGTCTTGCGATGGCCCCAATCCGATAAAGAGCATGCGTTTGGCAACCGTTTCAGCACCGGGCAGAAGGGAGAGGCTCTGCAAGAGCTTCCCCTCAAATTCTCCCCGCGATTGCGCATCGGCGAGCGCTCCCCGGTATGCCGCCGGAATATGTTCGCGACCTGCTGAGGGGTGGTCCCCCTCAAATATTCCAACCACAGCCAGCTCGGCGGAGATCTGGCTAAGCTCCTCCGTTGTAATTCTTATGTCCACATTTCTTCCCCCTACGTGTCAGATTGGTGCCCATTGCCTTCTGAAAAACTCCACATAATTAAGTCCGAAAATGCGCCGGATGGTCTGGTCGGACAGCCCTCTCGCGCTCATGAGGTCCGCTAGGGCCGTAAGGCGCGTCACGTCCTCCAAACCTTCCACGGGATGCTCCACTCCATCAAAATCGGACCCTAAACCCAAGTGCCGGTCATTGCCGACCAAGTCCAGATGGTGGCGCGCATGGTCGACGACCCGGTCCGCATTCTCGCCCCCGGCCAGAAATTCGCGGACAAAGGTAAGTCCTTGAATCCCGCCTGCACTGGCCAACGCCACGATTTGCCCATCAGTCAAGTTTCTCCGGTGGTCGGCTAGGCTCCGGCAATTGGAATGGGACGCGACAACCGGCTGGCCCGAGATTTCCAGAGCATCCCAAAAAGAAGCGTGACTCAAGTGGGAGACATCCAAGACAATCCCGACCGCATTCATCTCCCGCACGATGTCCCGTCCGGCCACGCTCAACCCCCCGCCGCCTGGGTCTTCGCCAGCGCCATCGGCCAGAGCGTTGCGTTCATTCCATGTCAGGCTGATCAGACGAAATCCCAGCCGGTGCATAATCCGCACCAGGCGGGGATCAGTTCCCAAGGCCTCGGCGCCTTCCATGGACATGACCACCCCGGTCTTGCCAGGAGCCAGAGCGCTGTCGAGAGATGCCTCGTCAGTCACGGCAACCACGGTCCCGCCTGCTCCCTCGACCTCGCGGTAAAATTGATCCACAAACGCCAAAACACGCGGCAAGGCGCGCTCTGGTTTGAACTCGGGCTCGACCCAGCACGACAGAAATTGCAGATGGTGTCCGGCCTCGGCCATCCGCAAGAAATCCAGCTGCCCGTCAGTGTGGCGCTCGTACAGATGCCGCTTTCCCTTCAGGGCCTCCAGCAAGCTGTCCGCATGCGTGTCGACAACAGGTGTGTCCTCTCCATGCCACAACACGGATATTCCTCCTATTCGCGGTAAAAAATGCGGGTCAGGGCTATTGTTTTGCCGCTCGCGCTGTCGACTTCAACGAGGAGACCTCCGAACTGTCCTGCCCCCATGGCGGTCTCGAAGCGCACCGGCATCTGTGTGCGCATTTTCTGGATGACCAGCTCCGTTTTGACTCCAATGACGGAATCCCCCGGGCCTGTCATGCCCAAATCGGTAATATAGGCTGTGCCCCCAGGCAAAATGCGTTCATCCGACGTCTGCACATGGGTGTGCGTTCCCACCAATGCTGAGACACGGCCATCGAGATACCATCCCATGGCGATCTTTTCAGATGTCGTCTCGGCATGGAAATCAACAAGAATCACCTTCACTTCCGGCTCGAGGCTCTTCAGCACCTGGTCCATCGCGGTGAGAGGGTCTCCGTACTGAAAAGGCATAAAGGCCCTCCCAGCCACATTGATAACGGCCACCGGAATATTTTTGGTGGCCGTTATCACATAACCGTGGCCCGGCGTCCCGTCGGGAAGGTTCAAGGGCCGCAAAAGAGAAGGCACATCATCAAGAAAATCCAGAACTTCTTTTTTGTCAAAAATGTGATTCCCTGATGTCAACACATCCACCCCAGACGACAGCAGGTCATCCATTATTTCATGGGTAATGCCATTGCCCCCGGCAGCGTTCTCGCCATTCGCCACCACCATGTCAATGCCGAATTCTTCCGTCATGACAGGAATGGCGGATTTCAACATGCGGCGGCCAACCTTGCCCACAATGTCCCCCACTAACAAAACCTTCATACCCGCCTGCCTTTCTCCACAATCCATAGGCCCCAGCGACCCAAAGGTTTCTTCGCCGCCAAGCAGGGTGAGGGCGCCCGGGAAGGTCCTGGGCACACCCCCATTTTGACACATCAGGTGTTGAAAACCACCACGCGCCCCTCATCGCGCAACGCCACCAGATGTCCGTGCGACTCTTGCCCCAAAGCCTCAAGATTGGCTTGGATTGTCTCCTCCTGGAGCATGAGCTCTTCTTCCAGCAAGTCGTGCGAATCTGTGACCACATCTTGTTCAAACCAATCGTGCAGAATCTCGATCATCATGCCCACTTCTTCCACTGAGACGGTCTCGATGTCCCGGCGCAACTCAATAATGGTCGCGGTGTCCCATTCTAGGCGGTCCAGGTTAATGTCTGTCAAAGGTCGTTCGGTCACCCAACGATAGGTTTGCAGCACGTCTTGGAGCTGGTCGTTGAACTGTTGCCAGGTCGCCTCATCCAACGTCTTGCGGACTATAAATGTCATATTCAAGGTGCGGTCGTCCGGGTTGAACTGTACACTGTTGATCTCCGGATAGCGCATCATGACCGTAATCAATGCCCCAAGTCCCCGTGTGCTGCTTCCCCAACCTGATGACGATAGGTTCATTCGGCACCCTCCCTTTCCGGCCGTCAAACGTCCTCTACGTATCATACGTGGCACAACGCAAACAGTCAGCCCCGTGCTGTCTGTGTTTTCGGCCAACCCTTCCCTCAGACTTCTTGAGGCGTACACTGCTAGCGGCGCTGCTACAGCGCTGGCGGCTTCCACCGATCGGAATTTTCAAGGGAACCTTGGGGGTAAAGGCTTCGAAATTTCGCCGCGAGATCCTCCCGCGACTCGGGGTGCTGGAAATCTGCGACGCAGGCTTCCACTGGGCATACATCGGCACATTGCTGCGTGCCGTAAAATCCAAAACACTCCGTGCAGTGACCGGGATCGATCACATAGATGTCTGCGCCTTCTGTAATGGCTTCATTGGGGCATTCCGGCTCACAGGCTCCACAGGAAATGCACTCTTCAATGATTTTAAGGGCCATAGCCTACGGCTCCTTTCCTATCCTCCTTGGTCCATGTCTACCATCTGCCAGACGATAGTCGTGGGAAACCCCCGGCGGACAAGGTACCGTCCGTAGCGAATGCGCTCGCGGTCATCTTTCATATCGTAACGCTCCTGCAGACCTTCGGCAATCTTTAACCAATCAATGTTCTCAGCCATTTCGGCCCACAAAGGCTCCCAGATGTCCCGGGCGATGTTTTTGGCCGCCACCTTCTGAACAATGAGCGCTGGTCCCATGGTGCCGCTGCGCAGGCTCTGGTCGATAATCTGTTTAGCCACCTTGGCGTCATCGAGCCAGCCTTTATCCTGTAACCGCCCAATGGCCTCGTCCACGGCAGATTCAGGAAACCCCGCCCGGACTAGCCGGGCGGAGAGATCATGAACGCTGTAATCGTGGTAGCTGAGCCAGCGTACGGCTTGGCTGTATGGATCCTTATTGGACGTCCTGGCCATCTTGAGTGCCTATGGTGACCAGGGGAGATGCCGCCTGAAAGTGCTGACGGATTTTGGTATCCAGCTCCTGGGCCAGTTCCGGATTTTTTTTGAGGTACTCCCTGGTGTTCTCGCGTCCTTGCCCTAAGCGCAGGTCCCCGTAGGCATACCAGGCTCCGCTTTTTTGGACGAGGTTTATCTCGACGGCCAAATCCAAAATGCTGCCCTCCCGCGAAACGCCCTCACCATAGAGAATATCGAATTCCGCCTGCTTAAACGGCGGGGCCACCTTATTCTTGACAACCTTGACCCGTGTGCGGTTGCCCACGACATCCGTGCCCTGCTTCAAGCTGTCAATGCGCCGCACTTCCAACCGCAGTGACGAATAGAATTTCAGGGCCCGCCCGCCGGGAGTCGTCTCCGGGTTGCCAAACATCACCCCAATTTTCTCCCGCAGCTGGTTGATAAACACCGTCACAGTATTGGATTTGGAGATGGAGGCCGTCAGTTTGCGGAGAGCCTGCGACATCAGCCGAGCCTGGAGGCCAACGTGCGCATCGCCCATTTCCCCTTCGATTTCAGCACGGGGCACAAGAGCCGCCACGGAGTCCACGACGACAATGTCGACGGCCCCTGAGCGCACCAGCGCTTCAGCAATCTCCAGCGCTTGCTCGCCTGTATCGGGCTGGGAAATAAGCAGGTCGTTCAGGTTGACCCCCAGCTTGCTTGTATACAGCGGGTCCAGAGCGTGCTCCACGTCAATAAACGCCGCGACTCCGCCCAGCTTCTGCGCTTCCGCAATGGTATGCAAGGCAATGGTCGTTTTGCCGGACGACTCCTGCCCGTAAATTTCCACAACCCGGCCGCGGGGCAAACCGCCCACACCCACAGCGATATCCAGAGGAAGACATCCCGTAGAGATAACCTCAATGGCGGATTGACTCGAGGCTTCGCCCAACCGCATAATCGAACCCTTGCCGAACTGTTTTTCAATTTGGGCAAGCGCCAAGTCCAGCGCCTTTTCCCGGTCCATCGCCATAGTTTCTTCCTCCTCCAACTTCTTGCACTGGAAACTATTCGCTAGATGGCGTCAAAATTCCTCTGTACACTTTAGCGTGGGCGGGCGGGTTCCATGTTGACCGATTTGCCGCGAATGACGATCGATGACATCGCCTGCAGGACCTTGGCGGCCGCATCTTTAGGCATTTCGACGAACGTGAAGCGGTCATAGATATCGATGAGCCCGATAACTCCTCCGGAAATATGGGCTCCTTCAGCCAGCCCCCTGACGATGTCGGCAGGCGAGACCCGGTCCATGCGGCCCAAGTTCAAAAACAGCCGAACCATCCCCGGCTCTGCGCCGGTTTCGCCAAAGTCTCCCTCTGGAGCCTGGTCGTGTCCTTTGTCCAACATCAGGCGCAATGCCGCTGCGGCGATGTCCACACTGTCATACGACTGCGCCAGTTCCATGACAATTTCCTGATAGGCAGGCAGCACGCCATGCTCGATTTCATCGGCAAGCCGGTTCTTTAAAGCATCCCGCTGCTTTTCGGCCACATCTTCCTGTGTGGGAAGCGGCCGCCGCTGGACGCGGACGCGAAGGATTTTCTCCATTTGCCGGAGCTGCCGGAACTCTTTGGGCAGCACGAGGGTAATGGCCGTTCCGCTTTTGCCGGCGCGGCCCGTCCGGCCGATCCGGTGCACATACGTCTCCGTGTCTTGAGGCAGGTCATAATTGATAACGTGGGTCACGTTGTCAATGTCTAAACCGCGGGCGGCCACATCAGTGGCCACTAAAATCTCGCTGGCCCCCTCTTTGAAACGCTTTAATACCCGGTTTCGCTGAACCTGGTTGAGGTCTCCATGAATAGCTTCCGCAGAGTAGCCGCGGGCTTGAAGTCCTTCGGCCAGCTCATCCACCCTTTTCTTGGTCCGGCAGAAGATGATTGTGCGCTCTGCACCCTCCATGTCGAGAATCCTAGACAGCCCGTCCAGTTTCTCGTGTTCCCGCACTTCATAGTATGCCTGTTCAGTCAGGGGCACCGTCAGGCGCTCAGGACTGATGGACACATGCTCAGGGTTATTCAGGTATTTTCTGGCCAGCCGGGAAATCGCATCCGGCACCGTGGCCGAGAAGAGCATCGTTTGGCGCTCAGTCGGCACGTTTTGCAAAATGAACTCGACATCTTCAATAAAGCCCATGTCCAGCATTTCGTCCGCTTCATCAAGAACCACAATTTTTACTCCGTCGAGTTTCAGGGTGCCGCGGCGGATATGGTCCATCACGCGGCCCGGAGTGCCAATGACGACCTGCGCTCCGTGCTCTAAGGCGCGGATCTGGCGGTCATAAGACTGCCCACCATAGATAGGCACAACTTTGACGCCGGCATGGCGTCCAATCTTGGTGATTTCCTCCGAAACCTGAATGGCCAATTCGCGGGTTGGAGCCATGACCAGTGCCTGGACCTTCTTGCCCCGGTGGTCTAGAAGCTCCACAATGGGCACTCCAAATGCCGCGGTTTTTCCTGTTCCGGTCTGTGCCTGTCCAATCATGTCATGGCCCTGCATAATCAGGGGAATGGTCTTGACCTGGATTGGCGAGGGCTCCTCAAAGCCCATGTCCTCTAATGCCTTTAATACCGGGGCTGTCAGCCCCATACTCTTGAACGACTCAAGTTTTACTGTTCCCTCTTCCATCGAAAGCTCCTTCATCGTGTCTTTAACTGTCTCCTCTTCCATCGAAAGCTCCTTCATCGTGTGTTTTAATGTCTCCTCTTTTGTCGCTAGATCCAGACAGGCAATCCCAGCATATCCCATAATTGGGTCAGCGCCATTTCGACTGCAGCTTCACGCACCCCCGTGCGTTCGACATGAATCACCCGCCGCCTCACCAGAGTTTGAAGCGGTCCACTGACGGCCGTGTAAAATGTGCCAACCGGATTATCCCTGTCGCCGCCGCCTGGGCCCGCATATCCTGTTGTGCTCAATCCCCACTGCGTACCAAAACGTTCCTTAATAGTTTCCGCCATCGCCAGAGCGCACTGCGCGCTGACGGCCCCATAGGTCTCGAGAATTTTGGGGGAAACCCCAGACAATTTCTTGATATCATCAGTATATGCAACCGTGCCGCCGGCCACACAAGCCGATGCTCCCGCCACATCGATGAGCCGCGCTGCCAAGAGACCTCCCGTCAGCGACTCCATCATGCTGCATGTTTCATGGCGGTCTTGCAGCGCTCGAATAATGACATCCGCCCGGTCAGCGTTTCCCAGACGGTACAGCGTCGCGGGAACCTGTCCCTTGACCCAAGCCAGAGCGCGTTCTGCCAATATCTGTCCGTGTTGCGAGGATTCCAGCGCTTCCACGCGAATATCCACCCGTCCAGGCTTAGCATAAATTCCCATTTTAGGATGCTGACCACCTAAAATCGGCGCAATTTGATGCGCTAAGGTGGCTTCACCGCTCTCAAAGCACGAGAGACTGCTGCGCACTACAGTTTGATGCCCCTGAATCTGACGAAGCCAGGGAAGCAGAAATGCCTCCGCAATCGCTTTCATTTCCCGAGGGGGACCCGGTAATAACACCGTCACCCGCCCGGGTTCATCAATCAGCTCACCAGGAGCCTGACCTTTGGGATTTGGCCAGATAACGGCTCCCGACACCACCTCGGACTGCCTTCTGACTGATTCTTCCCAACCTGAGTTCCGCCCATGATGTTCCGAAATATATTGGTGTGTTTCGGAATCTACGGCTAGCGTCCGCTGATAGAATTCAGCGACCGCTTCTTTGGTCACGTCATCTGCCGTAGGACCCAAACCACCCGTCACAATGACCAGATCGCAGTCCTGGTGCAGTTGGGCGAGAGTCTGGATAATGGTGCGCACACTATCCCCCACAACAGTTTGGGCGTGAATATGTATCCCGACCGATAATAATTGTTGTGCAAGCCACGCGGCATTGGAATTCATGACTTCGCCGGTCAACACTTCATCGCCTACCGCCACGAGGCCGGTAAGTTTGAACACTCCTGTCCCTCCGTACTATCAGGTAAATTGATCATGCCATATTTGGGACAGAATTACAACTGCCCCGAAAGCTCCAGGCTCGCAGGTTTCCCTCATGGGATTCCTGCGAGCCGGAGTTTCACGCAATAAATCCCCTGACTGCCTCTCCTGGCAGTGTTTCGTGTTCCAGCAGCTGTGCGGCTAGCGCCCACAAGTCGTGTTCATGCAGCGTAATCAGTTCGTCGACGATGCTCTGCTGTTCAGCGATGATGTCCCGGATTGTGTGATACAGCACTTCCGGGGAGAGCGCTTCCTCCTGAACAACCCCCATGGACGACAGCCCTGACAGGACCATTTGCCGGGCAATGTCCCAGGCCTTTTCAAAGTCATTCGCCGCCCCGGTGCTCTGCTCCCCCAGCAGGAGCCGTTCGGCCGTCGAGCCGCCGAGAAGGATCTGGATGTCAGCCTTCAGTTCCGAGACGGTTTGCAGAAGGCGGTCATCGTCCGGAGCGTGGCGGACAAACCCCAGAGCCATGCCGCGGGCCGCAATGGTAATCGAGGCCACCGACCCGGGATTGACAAGCTCTCCCACTAGCGCGTGGCCGCCTTCATGGACGGCTACCCGCTTTTGGTCCTCATGTCGCATAGTGCGGTCCATCCGCTCGCCCAGCATCACCTTGTCAACTGCCTGGCGCAGCAAGCTGGTCGTGATGACCTCTGCTCCTTCCCGCATGGCGAGAATTGCTGCTTCGTTGCATACACTCTCCAGGTGGGCGCCGGAAAATCCGAAGGTTTCGCGGGCGATAGCATCGAGGTTTGCCTCAACATCCAACGGCTTGTTGCGGGTATGCAGTTCCAGAATGCTGAGACGCGCCTCGCGGTCGGGAAGATCTACCCTGACCAGGCGGTCAAATCGACCGGGCCGCATCAGCGCCTGGTCCAGCAAGTCCGCGCGGTTGGTGGCGGCCATCACCAGAACTCTAACCTCGTCGTCGTGCACTTGCATGCCGTCCATCTCGACCAGCAGCTGGTTAAGAGTCTGGTCGTATTCAAGGTGGGACTGATTGCTGCCGCGTTTGCCTGCCATCACTTCAATTTCATCGATAAAAATGATCGCGCTCGACTTTTTCTCCTTGCGGGCCATGCTCCTCGCCTCTTGAAAAAGCTGGCGCACCCGCTGGGCGCCCACACCGGCATACATTTCTACAAATTCCGACCCTGATGATGTTAAAAAGACGGATTCGGTGTATTGGGCAGCGGCCTTCGCCAATAGAGTTTTCCCGGTCCCGGGGGGGCCCGTCAGGAGGATCCCCTTCAGCGGGCGGATGCCTAGCCGGGTGATGATATCGGGCTTCAGGATGAACTCCAAAGCCTCTTTCAGCTCACTCTTGGCCACCTTTTGCCCGCCAATATCCTGAAACGTCGTGGTGACGTGACTCACGGAGACCTTGCGGCTGCTTTTGTTGCCCACCCTGTTGAGGATCCCGGTGAAATACACAGCCGACCCTAGACCCAACAACAGCACAATGGGCCAGATATCGATGCCGTCGAGACCCAGGAAAACTAAAATGCCGAGAACACTGCCCAGGAGGATTTCACGAACCATTAACCCGCACCTCCCAACCGTAGGGGCATTACTATATCCAGCCAGTATCCGGGAGCGTCGAGCGTCACAAAAATGTGATGGTTGCTAAGCTGCACTGCAGATGTCAGATGATGCTGGCCCGCCAGTTTTTGGATGGCGCTATTCATGGCCACATACTGACCCGTGGCTTCTCCCTGGGCAATAATCAAGCGCAGCGAATCAACCAGGGAAACCATATCCAAGCTGGGATGGGACAGCACGGTAATGCTGCCCGGCGCGCGGCCTGTAACTTGTTGGGCCTTGGTCGCGACAGCCTGATATGCCGCCATTAGATTGGAATGCTCAGCCAGGTCCACCGTAACGGCACCGTGCGAAGAGACTTGCACTGTCCTCACTCCGGGGACGTTCTGCAGGGAATGCAATAGGGGCGAGCGGACCGCAGAGCGCAGGTACACCCACTGGGCTCCCATTAAAAGACCAAGCATTGCTGCAAAGACCGCAAATACCAGAAAAACTTGTTTCACCGTAAACTTCATCAACCCAGCTCGCCCCCTTTTTTTTAAAATCGCCGTGGCGGATACTGTCCGCAGCCAATGGGCAGTATATCACAGCGAGCCGGGAACGGGGCAGGCAATGCTTGTCTTAAAGGGAAAACGCCGGCACTGCGGGAAAGATGTTCAATTTCTAGGCCAGTAATGGTAAAAATACTCGCCGCCACTCCACACGGTCAGGGCTAACGCCAGAACCCATAGCCCGTCCGGCACTACGCCGGTCAAAACCGCGGAAGCGCCCAGCGCAAACAGCTGGCTGGTCGTCTTCCACTTGGCAACACGGCTGGCGCCCATGGTTGTCCCCGGCGGGAGCACTGAGCGCAGCCCAGTCACCGCTAACTCCCTTAGCAGCAGGATGAAAAGGATCCATACGGAAAGCCGGTCTGACGCAATGAGCGCCAAACCGGAACCGAGGACAAGAATCTTATCAGCCAAGGGGTCCATATAGGCCCCAAACCGCGTCGTGTTCGACGCGTGCCGCGCGAGCCTGCCGTCAATGAAATCCGTCACCCCGGCCACAATAAACACCGCCAGGCCTATCCAATGCCACCGCGGGGCCGGAGCCAGCCACATCGCCACTACGGCTGGCGTGAGAACGACTCGTGAAAGGGTGACCTGATCGGCTGCGTTCACATTAATGCCTCCGCTAAAAGATCGTATTCCCGGGTTCCCGTAATCCGCACGGGAACAATCTGCCCGGCGGCAAATTGGCCCTTAACGTAGGTGACGCCATCAATGCCCGGCGCATCAGCCGCACCCCGGCCCACGCTGACAGTGTCACCGGTATCCTCAATCAGCACCGGCATCACGTGTCCAATATGGCGGCCCCGCACTGATCCGACCAGTTTTCTCTGCACGAGCATGGCCTCGCGCCGCCTCCGCTGCTTGACCGCTTCGGGGACAGGGTCCCCAAGTTTTTCGGCCCGCGTGCCTTCTTCATGGGAGTAGGTAAAAATCCCCACATGGTCGAAACGCATCGCGTCGATGAAGCTCAGCAGAGTTTGAAAGTGCTCATCCGTCTCACCCGGAAAGCCTACAATAAACGTCGTGCGCAAGGTAATGTCCGGAATTGCATCCCGAATCATTCCCAGCACCCTATCCGTTTTATCCCTCCGAAATGGCCGTCCCATTTTTTGCAGCAGGTCAGGATGGGCATGCTGCAAAGGCATATCCAGGTAGGGGGCGACCACAGGAAGGTCGCGCATTGCGTTGACCAATTCTGCCGTAATCTGCGTCGGATAGCTATACATGATGCGCACAAACAGCAAGTCAGGAATTTCCTGCAGCCCATAAAGAAGTCGCGGGAGTTCCGGGTGACCATAGAGGTCATGGCCCCAGATGGTTGAGTCCTGGGCAATGAGAATCAGCTCGCGCACCCCTTGGGCCACCAAGCGCCGAGCCTCCTGCAAGATATCCTGCAGAGGGCGGCTCCGGTAGCCCCCACGCATCTGGGGAATGGCGCAAAACGCGCAGCTGTGGTCGCACCCCTCTGCAATTTTTAAATATGCCGTGTAATTGGGAGTGGTCAGCTTGCGTGGCGATGGCAAACCGCTGACTGGCATTTCCCCCCAAAAACTTGGCCGGCTCCCGCTTAATGCGCCCTCGACCGCTTCCACGATTCGATGAAACTCCCCAGTCCCGACCATGGCATCGACTTCCGGCAGATCATTCCACAGAGTTTGCTGGTATCTCTGGGAGAGGCAACCCGCCATAACCAGCGCTTTGAGCTGGCCAGTTTCCCGGTAATGGTTCATTTCCAGGATCGTGTCAATTGATTCCTGTTTTGCGGAATTTATGAACCCGCAGGTGTTGACAATCAACACCTCAGCATCATCCGCCTCCGGAGTCAACTGATAGCCAGCCTGTTCAAGCAGACCCAGCATGACTTCCGAGTCTACTCGATTTTTGGGGCAGCCTAAAGAGACCATCCCCACTTTCGTCGCCAAAAAAATCACCTCGGACGTATCATAGCCCAGCGAGGCGGGAAAATAAAGAGGCAAACGGTGTGCCTGTTCTATTTGCAACGTCTGCGAACGTAAGATGCAATACCATTCAGGTCGAATTTGTCAATGGAGGCGAGGTTGTGCGTATTTATACTGTCCGCTACCGATTGGTGCGCTATATGCTTGTCACCCTGATTATGGCCGGAGTGATGGCTGCCGGATTGTGGGCTGCCGACCACTCGCGGGCGTATGCCCAGACTTCCCTGCCCGCTCAAGACCGCTACTCCCTCCGGGATGTGGATACCACTCAAAAAGTCGCGGCTCTGACCTTTGATATCTCATGGGGTACGGTGATGCCGCCCAAGGTTCTCTCGATTCTAGCGGCTGACCATGTGCCGGCCACCATATTTGTTTCTGGGCCATGGGCTTCCCAACATCCCGCCATCGTCAAAGCCTATGCAGCGGCCGGGGCGGAAGTCGAGTCCCACGGATGGGCGCACGTCAACTATACCGGCCTGTCCAATGCGGGCATTGCTGCCAATCTGATGAAAACCAATGCGGTGATTGACCAAATCACCCATAAGCGCGCAAGCTTCGTCCGCCCTCCCAATGGGGACTTCAGCAGCCGCACCATCCTGGCATCCCGCGCCGTGGGGTACACGACCGTCACCTGGGGCACAGATTCCCTGGACTGGATGAATCCCGGGGTCTCGACGATTATCCGCCGGGTCACCACACGCATCCATCCCGGCGACATTGTCCTAATGCATGCGTCGGATACCTGCAAGCAAACGGATCTGGCCCTCCCCACTATTTTGCGGGACTTGAAGGCCAAAGGCTACAAACTGGTCACGCTGCAGCAGCTCCTGACTTACGGCAAGCCTATTTACCGCGGCTGAACAGCGATTTCAGCCATGACCACAATGGGTGGCGCGGGGCTTTGACGCCGTCGCCCTGCATTGTGCGCAGTCCCGTGACCACCGCAGGCTGTCCTGGGGTGGTCACGGTTATGAAACCGGCCTGCTGGCGGCGCGGGACCGGCGCTTGCAAGGCCGCGACAGTGGGGGTCATGTGATAGGTTTCCTGGTTGGGCAGGCTCAGCCATACCGCCCGGTCAGGTTCGAGAGGCACAAAAGGGGTTTGCCCTCCAGCTACGGGAGCCTTGGCCACTGCTGTTCCCGGTTCGAGGACAGGTATGGTCGCCCAGTGTTCAAAGCCCCATTCCAAAAGGTTCATAGCGTCGCGGTAGCGGTCCTGGCTATGAAGAACCACAGCGATCAGCTCGTCGCCGTTGCGGGCTGCCGATGCCACGAGACATTTTCCCGCCGCATCAGTGGTCCCCGTCTTGACCCCGTTGGCTCCGGGAAAAGTATACAGGAGTTGGTTGGTATTGTTTAAAGTCCGGCGGTTCCGGCCGCGCAGTTCAGTCACGTAGGCTTCCTTGCTGGCAACGATTTTGCGGAACAGGGGAATCCGCATGGCATGTCTCGCAATCAGGGCGAGGTCGTAGGCTGTCGAAAAATGGCCCGGTTTCGTCAAACCGTTGGGATTTTCGAATTGGGTATTGAAGGCGCCCAGTTCCTGCGCGCTCATATTCATCTTAGCCACAAACTTGTTCACGGATCCCGCATCTGCCTCAGCCAGGGCAACAGAGGCGTCATTGCCAGAGCGCATCAAGAGCCCGTGCAGGAGGTCATAGACGGTATACCTCTGGCCTGGAGCAATATGCAGGCGCGAGCCCACCGTATAAGCCGCCTGGCGCGATATTGTGACCGTCCGGGACAGGTGCCCGTGCTGTATGACTAAAAGAGCCGTCATCATTTTGGTCACACTGGCGGGGTCCATTTGCTTGAATGCGTTCTTTTCATAGAGAATGGCCCCGGTTCTCGCATCGATCAGGATGGCGGCGCGCGACACTACATGCGGGCCTTGCTGCGACTGCACGGCGTGCTGGGATAATGGCGTGCGGATATGAGAAGCGGCTGGTGCCGTTATCAGGCCAGCCGCTAACAGACAGGATGTGATCTTTACCATGGCTCTCCCTCGCTGTTCCTTTTTGCGTAGTGTGACCGCCTGGGAGCAAAACCATGCTACTATCCTTGAAAAGTCAGGTTGAGAACATCATTTGATGTCGGCAGTGGAATGTTTTTGCCGCCAACAGTGACAGCCACTGCATGACTGCCTAAAATCAGGGACACGGACTGGGTTCCCGAGAAATTGGCATGCTGCCCAGAATAATACATCCCGCTCGTTGCCGGCCCGCCGTTCACCGCAGCGGACACCCAGCAATTGCCGGTGAATGCCAGCGCAACCGTCACCGGTGCGGGCGTCACCAGGTAATGGGCAAAGACGGATGTGCCGCTCTGGCTGGTGCTCTGCAAAGACACTGTCGCGCCCTGCACAGCCTTGTGCTGGGAGGCTGTGCCCGAATGCTTCGCGCTGCGGGTTCCTGTGGTCTTTGCGGGAGCCGGTGCCGTCTTCGGTGTCTTTTTGGACGCCAGTGCCGCTGTTGGCGGGGGAGATGAGTGTCCGTGTCTGAGGGTCAGCAGCCCCCCGACAAAGAGCACGACCAGCACCCCCAGGATCCAAATCAGCACCCGGGGATTGGAATACTCGGGCGCGTTTCTTTCCGCTCCCTTGCGCCGGTTGCGCTGCGAGGGCTGGCTAGTCATGGTCCGGGGAGATGCATGGGCGTACAGCCCCGTCCGGCCGGTAGACTCCATGGGCGGGATGGCAGGGTGGTCTAGAGGTTGCCCGATTTCCCGCCGACGCTGCTCCACCACGGCATCACTGTCCAAATCCAGCAGACGGGCATAGTTTTTCAGGAATCCCTGGCCATAGACTTCCCCCGGTAAATCGTCCCACCGGTTTTGCTCCAAGGCCAGAAGGTAATCCCGCCGGATGTGGAGGGCATCGCTGACCTGGTCGATTGAGAGACGCCGCCGAATGCGGGCCTGATTGAGCGCTTGGCCAATGTTGGCGGGGCCGTTATTCGCTGACGTGTCCATTCGCATCCTCCTCAGTATTTTATGGCCACACCCGGTTTAACGTACGAGCGAACGGAATGGTTTCACGCACATGGTCAAGCCCGCAAATCCATGCCACAATTCTCTCTAGGCCCATTCCGAATCCGCTGTGGGGCACCGATCCAAACCGCCGCAAGTCAATGTACCACCCATAGACCGCCAAGTCGAGGTGGTGCTCGTCCATCCTCTGGAGCAGCAGACCCAAATCGTGGATGCGTTCGCTGCCACCGATAATTTCCCCGTAGCCTTCGGGAGCCAGCAGGTCAGCTGCCAGGGCCACATCAGGCCGCGCAGGGTCCGGCTGCATATAAAAAGCTTTGAGGGAAACCGGAAAGTGGGTCACAAATACAGGACGGTCAAACATCCCGGCCAGGGCCGTTTCGTGCGGGGCTCCCATGTCCTCGCCCCAATCCAGGGGCAGGCCCGCTTCCGCCAGCCGCGCCAAGGCCTCATCGTAAGTAATGCGGGGAAATGGCGCGACGATGGTTTCGAGCCGTGAGATATCTCTCTCGATAGTGTGGAGTTCATCCGCGCAGGTCGCCAGTACATGCTGGACAATATGGCTGACTAGTTGTTCTTGCCAGACTAGATTCTCCTCAAACTCGCAAAAAGCCAATTCCGGTTCGACCATCCAGAACTCAGTCAAATGACGCCTGGTTTTGGATTTTTCGGCACGGAATGTGGGGCCGAACGAATAAACGCGGCCCAAGGCCATCGCCAGAGCTTCCATGTAGAGTTGGCCGGATTGCGAGAGAAAAGCCGTATCATCAAAGTAGTCAATGGGAAACAGGGTCGTGCTCCCCTCAGCAGCAGCTGGGGTGATGATAGGCGGGTCCGCTACAACAAATCCATGGCTGTCAAGAAAATCCCGGGTGGCATGGATGACTGCCGCCCGAATTCGCAAAATAGCGGCTTGGCGCGGACTGCGGATCCACAGGTGGCGGTGGTCCATCAAAAAGTCGACTCCGTGCTCTTTGGGAGCCACCGGATACCCTTCACTTGGCCCCACCACAACAACTTCCTCGGCTTCCAATTCCACGCCGATAGGAGCCCTGGGATCCGCATGCACGGTTCCCCGAATGCGCACGGCCGTTTCCTGAGTCAATCCATCCCATGCGTCCAGATTCTTCAGGATGGCAAGCGGGTTTTTCACCACGCACTGCATGACTCCGGTGCCATCCCGGACAATGACAAAATGGATCTTGCCTGATGATCGGTAATGGGTGACCCATCCAGCCATGGTGATTTCTTCTCCAACATGCTCTCTCGCCTGGTTAACAAAAACCATTTCCATGGGACTTAGAGACCTCCGCCATCCATATTCCGAAAAATAACCAGCCGCTGCACTTGGTTGGTTCCTTCATAAATTTGGGTAATCTTGGCATCACGCATCATGCGCTCAACTGGGTAATCGCGGATATAGCCATATCCCCCAAAAAGCTGAACCGCATCGGTGGTCACTTTCATCGCGGTATCAGAACACATCAGTTTGGCCATGGCCGAAAATCTGGTCACTTCCGGGCTGGAATGGCTTGCAAATCCGGCGGACTCCACAATCTCCGCCGCCCTGTACAGAAGCTGGCGGCTTGCTTCCACCTGGGTTTGCATGTCGGCCACCATAAATTGGAGCCCTTCAAAGTGGCTCAGAGGCTGTCCAAACTGCCTGCGCTCCCCGATGTGGCGCATGGCAGCATCCAGCGCCCCTTGCGCGATGCCGAGCGCTTGCGCCGCAATACCGGGGCGAGTGCGGTCAAGAGTTCGCATGGCAATCTTGAACCCGTCCCCTTCGGCGCCCAGGCGGCACCCTTCATCCACCACGACCCCGTCGAATAGCAGTTGTGCGGTCTGCGATCCTCTAATGCCCATTTTCTTTTCAATATGGCCTACGGAGACACCGGGCTGATCGAGTTCGACAATAAATGCCGAGATCCCTCTAGTGCCTGCCGCTGGGTCCGTGGAGGCGAAGACCACCATGGTTTCTGCCAGCCCGCCATTCGTGATGAACACTTTCGAGCCGGTGATGCGGTAAGCGTTGCCCTCCCTTACTGCCCGGGTCCGGGTGCCCCCGGCGTCAGAGCCGGCGTCCGGCTCTGTGAGCGCGAACGCGCTGAGGCGGTTGCCCTGCGCTATGTCAGGAAGATAACGGGCCTTCTGCTCTGCGGACCCGGCAATTAAAATGGGCATGGCCCCCAGGTGTTGGGCTGCGATAATCAGAGCCGACGTCGCACACACCCGCGCAATTTCCTCAATAGCGATGCATGACGTTAACAAGTCCGCGCCGCCCCCGCCGTATTCTTCCGGCATGGCTACCCCAAGCAGACCATATTCCTTAAACAGCGCCACAATATCCCAAGGAAACTCTCCGGTTTCATCAATCTGCTGAGCCCTGGGCTTCACTTTTTCCTCAGCAAGGCGCCTGACGGTCTCCCGGAACATCCGCTGTTCCTCCGAGAGTCCAAATTCTGAAAGACTTGCCACAGTCCATCCTCCTGTCCTTGACTATTCCAAGTTATTGTAGCACTCCGTTAGATAGCAAGGCCTCCTTGCACGGCATAAAATTGCGCGTCCGTCTCCTCTTCTGAATTTTCTTTGTGCGATGTCGCGAAATTCGGTAAAATAGTGACCAGACTCTTGTATAGTAAACAGTAGAACAGCAACGGAATTTGGTGGTCGTACTCATAGGGGGTGCGTGATGCCTGCAAGTCGCGAGTCTGTCAGTATGCCGATTCTACCTATTAAAGGAATTCTGTTCCCCGGAGCGAAAACCAATATGGTTATCGAGGACAGTTCCTACAAGGTCATGATATCTTACTGCATACAGCAGGATACCGGCCTGTGTGTCTGCATGGAGCGTCCTACACAAGACTCCGGATCTTCTCTCGCGGATACGGCAGAGCCGTCCAATATTGGCACCTCAGCGCGCATCCTTCAGGTAGTCGAGTTGGAGGGGGGGCGCATGCGGGTAGAACTTGCGGGAATCAGCCGGATTAGTTTGCTTTCTTATCGGCATGGAAGCCGGTATATGGTGGGCCAGTTCAAATATCTTCCCGATTTGGATGACTCGGTGCCAGCCCCTTTAATTGATGAGGCTCTCGCTTTAAGCTCGGAGATCTGGAGCTTTATTGGCCCAAATCGCTCCCGTCCCCAGATTCCGTCTGAGCCTGAAGCCCTGTCCTATTGGATCGCCGCGCACGTGCCGTTTGCCGTAACCTCTCAGCAAGAATTGCTGGAGCTGCGGACGACCCGCACCCGCCTGGCAAAAGAAGTGTCCCTGGTGCGCCGCTTGATGGACCGCCTGCGCAGCGAGCAACCCATCTGAAGCAAGACCATCTCAAGATGACCCTGCGGTGAATGTGGCCGGGGTCTTTTTTTTTGCCATCGGGTCCGTTCCCCGCCGGTTTAGGCTTCCTGCCATTACGTTTGGGACAGTGCCGGAAGAATGTGCTCCGCCACTACATACGCCCAGTACCGGCGGTCGGGGGAAAAACGGTCGATGCGGGCATGGGGGTCCAGATCAAACAAGCTGGCATTCACCTGAGACCCTATCGTCACCGTAACCCCGCCGGCGTGATAGGCTCGGGGCCAAAACACTTGCACGGCCAGCTCCAGGCCACGGTGGCGCAGAGACCATACGCCTGGCCGGGAACTCAGGCGGTCCAACACCCAACCTTGGGGCAGGCGGATTCTTGCCGGGGCCGAAAAGTCTCTAGGTGTGGGCCACGGATATTGCGTCAGTTTAGCCGCCAGGCTTTCCTTGAACTCGGCCGCTCCCGCCCGCCTGACCAAGCTGCCCCAACTGTGCGTATTGTCGGGAGTGTGGCCGGCCACAACAGGCTGCACCCGGAATATAGGAAAGCGGTGCATTTCCTGCCGCATCATTTTTATGGCATTTTTATGAAGAGAACCTTTGAGCAAGGTATACTGTGCTTCCAGCCGGGTGCTCTGCCGCCACCGTTTCAGGGTCACGTTGGTTCCCCAAAACTCGTTCCACTGCGGGCTTGACCAGTGCATCGCCGCGCGCAGTCCAAAGGGCTCTGACCACTGTGGCAGCGCAGTCCAGAAATCCGCTTGGTCCGCCGAAATTTTTAAGCCCAGCCAGGTGACGCGCACAGGCAAACCCAAAATGTTATGGGGGTCATGGGAATGCTCCTGGCGCCAGCTCACCTTGAGAGGCCGGGACCCCAGCCGGTGCGCTAGTTGTTCCCACCATCCCATCAGTTGGCCATGGGCGCCGGGATTGGCGCTCAGCCTCCATTCCTCCATGCCGTAAGGGTGCTGCCACTGCTCAAACAGCCCCCATTGGGTACGGGCCGCCTGCTGCAGACGGCCATGCTCCCACCATTCCACGCGGTCAGTAAGGTGCCAGCCGGCAGGGTCCCAGCTATCCACCGCCAAGGCCCAGATCCATGTGTCGCGGGGAGCGCGAATCGTGATCGAGCCGGGCTGCCAAGTGACTGCGGCGTCTCCCCCAAATGGGATCACGATGCTGTCTGGGCCGGAAGCCGCCAGAAAGTGCAGCAGGTATTGCCACGTCAGCTGAACTTCCATGGGGTCGAGCCAGCCTACCACATCCATCGGCGAACGCAGCAAGGGGATCCATGGATCCAATAGAGCCATGCTTTTGCTGCCCAAAGAGAGAATGCGTGAGGCGACATTCTTGTTGAGGCTTTGGAGCCATTCCTCAGTTTGTTCCACGTCAGGCCAGAACCCGCGGGCAACCAGGGGAGTTGTTGGTGAAAACTGTGCAATGAGCTGCAAGGGACACCTGCCTATTACCGTCATGGCGTTTACGATTAGTATACCAAAGTCGTGCCCTATTCTCCGCGACGGCTATGCATTCCTGGCGGCCGTAATGTTTTTCCACTTTGCATACTTTTTCCCAGCCGTCTCTCTATTACGACAGGGATTCTTGCGTGCGCCGCCGCGCGATGCGATCAGCCACCGCATCAAACAGCCCTATCCGGAAATGGAGAGCCTGGCGGGCAATCTCCGCCGCGCGGTCGGTTTTATCCTGGTCATCTCCACATAAGTAGTGGACTAAGCGGGAAGCGAGGGGGCCATGGCTGTCTGTGTCGATTTCAATGTGCCGTTGCAAGTAATACCGAAAGCGCTCCAAGGCGGTGTCGTGTCCGAGTCCGCCGATAATGCGCAAAAACATTTCCGGAATGATGTCCTCACGTCCATAGAAAAATGCCGCCGCTACTTCATGGGTGGCGGCGTTTTGGGCCAGTCCCAAGTCGAAACGAACAAACGCTTTCACCCTCCCGTCCACTTCCAGAGCGTCGAGCGCGTCAGACCATTCGGCACCGTGGCGCAACTGCTCCAGGAACCCGCGGATCACGCGGCTGTCCGCCCCAATCTGGTCCATGGCATCCAGATATAGGCAAAAATGGCTTTGGTAGCGGCCATCTCCCGCTTCATCCGATTCTTCCCCCACGACGATTTCGTTGACGAAACGGGTATACGGCTCTTGCCCCCGGGGGAGCCACGGCACTGCGGTGCCCGTTAAGTCGTGCTGAAGCCGCTTAAGCAGGCTCATAAAATCCCACACGGCGAACACATGGTACGCGGTGTACATTCGGAGATCTTCCATGCTGCCTATCACCTGATATACGGGGTGCTGCAGCAAGGACTGGCGCAGTTCTAACAGCGCCTCGTCCTGATGTTCAGCGGTCAATTCCCAACCTCCCCTGTCGTATGCTGCTGTCAAGGCTATTGTGCGGGCCCACGAGCAGTGTATACTAAATGACAAATGCTGTGGTAGTAGGTGACGAGATGTTATTGGCGGCTCAACGATTTGAACGTGTTAACTGGTCAGTGGTGGAATGGGATATCCGGCAAAAAGGGTATTCCATTATTCCCCGCTGGCTGACGAAGGCCGAATGCCATACCCTTCGGGATCTATGGCCCAACCCTGATTATTTTTGCCCCACCGTCGAGATGGACCGCCATCATTTTGGGTACGGGTGGTATCGCTATTTTCATTATCCCTTGCCGGAATTTCTGCAGCAGTTCCGCCATGAAATGTATCCTTATGTCGCGAGCATCGCAAATCATCTCTGGGCGACGTCTCGCAGCCCTGTCCCCTATCCTCCCTCTCTTGACACGTTTCTGGACGACTGCCACCAGGCTGGTCAACAGCAGGCGGGCGTCATGATGCTCCATTATCCGACCAACGGCTACAATCTGTGGCATCAGGACCGCCATGGCTCTTTGCTGTTTCCACTGCAGACCATTTTGGTGCTGAGTGAAAGCGGGGTGGAATTTGAGGGGGGGAAGCTTCTAGTGCAGGAAGAGTACCCTCAAAAGCCTCCAGAGCGGCACCTCATTGGAGGAAATATTGGAGATGTGGTGGTTTTATGCACGGCTAGCCGTCCCCGGTACGGCCATGGCCCGCGGAGCGGAGAGTTTTTTCATGGAGTCTCCAAAGTGACCACTGGGGAACGCTATTCTCTGAGCTGCCTTTTTCACGACGAGTAATTTGCCCCCCATGTCGAGCTGCAACCGGCACGCTGGGGTCCATTAGTAGTCTATAGCATTACTCCTTATGTGGAGTACTATAGAAGGTTCATCCCATTTCACAAGCAGAGGAGGTCCTTTATGATGGCATCGGACAATCTCATAGACGATTTGCAGGCTTTCGGGTTTAGCGCGCTTGAAGCGAAGGTGTACTTAGCCCTAATCGAGCAAAACGCCCCTTTAACCGGCTATCAAGTCGCTAAAGTTGCCAGTATCCCCCGCCCCAATGTGTATCCGGCGTTAAAACGCCTGGTGCAGCGGGGCGCATGTCTGGAAATTCCTGAAGACGGGACTGTCCGTTATGTTTCAGTCCCGTTCCGCACCTTGGGCCGCAGTCACGTGCAGACCCTGTCCGACCAGGTCGAGAAGCTGTCGCGGCTAATGCCCCAGCCCGCTTCGAGCATGGTCTTGACCCGCAGCGAAGGCTTGGACGCATTGCTAGCCCATGGGAGAAGCCTGATCAACGGCACCACCGCCAGCCTTGACGTGGGCTCATCTGTCGGCCTGGTGACTCTATTCGAATTTGAGCTGGCACAGTCCCGTGAGCGCGGAGTATCGCAACGGTATTTATGTTTTGATAATTGTCCCGGCCAGGGTTGTGGTTTGTGCGTCCAGCCCTTGGCGATCACCCTGGGCAACTTTCATGAGACAGGATGGCTGGCAATGGTGAGCGACCACCGCCAGGCGTTCATTGCGACGGGCTATCCCGATCATCCGCAGACAGTCCTGACCACCATGGAGCCCATCATTTTCAGCCTGGATATGCTAATCAACCTCCGCCAGGCGGTGAGTACATCCTAAACGGGTAATCAGAGGTTGATGCTGAAAGGCAAGGGCCCTGGGGATATCGGGCCAACCGGAACCTGAATGATCACTGGCGCCGACGGAAACGAATACCCCGGAAAGCCGGACCCGTAACCGTTGCCCCCGCCATAACCGTCACCGTTGCCATAGCCATCATAACCGCCACCGTTGCCATAGCCACCGTAACCGTTGCCCCCGCCGTTCCCGTAGCCGCTCTGAGGGAATACAGAGAAGGGAAAGCCTTGGCTCGGAGAGGGATAGGACGGTCCCCCGCTCACTTCTTTGGTGGTAAATGACCCGTCTTTCATGACAGAGGGCTCCACTTCACTCTGCCCTCCCGGGCCCGTCATGACCAGGGCATTCGCCGCGCGGACGGCCTGGTTGTTGGCCTGGACATTGCTGAAAGTCACATTGCCCGTCATCCCTAATGGATAAAGGTTTCCGGAAGTGCTCGCCGGGTCCTCAAAAATCCATTCGGCCGACGATTCCATTCCCTGCACATATCCGGAGGATACCGTCATGGGGACTGTCTTGCTCTGCGTCTTGCCCTGATAGGTTGCTGTCACCTGCAAGTCCCACTCAGTTCCCGTCACCGGCACAATACTCGCCGCAATCGTGGACCCAATCGGCACGCTCATGATGTTTTGGGCATGCTGGGGCAATTCCTCGACAAAAACCTGTGCGGTGGTGGCACCACCCGTCTGCTGTTCGATGGTTCCGGCCTGCAGGAGGTCTTGGCTGTTCACCCCGCCCAGTCCAACCCACTGCGCGGCCACTCCGCCGGAACTCGTGAGGTCGGGCACCTTCCAGGTAGCCGACACGCTGTGGTAAACGCCCGAGGAAACGACATAGCCGGCCCAGTTTTGCGAACTCTGAATGGAAGACAGTTTGGTAACCGGAGCGTATTTCACAGCCTGCGCTTTTTGCGTGGCCAATCCCTTCACGGCAATACCAGAGCCGATGCTGCCGTGGCCATACAATAAAAAGGCTTCTATGCCACATAATGTCACGCCTGCCAGAACTTCTTTGAAGAGCCGACGACGGTCCATGGATGTGCCCCCCTTTTCCCTTAAATGTTTCGCAATGCCTTTCCGTAAGGCTATTTAACCACCGAATCATTGCAAAACTGTTAACAACTGGGTAAGGAAGCTGAGATTTGCCTGAACGTCAGTCCCAAAGCGGGGCATGTCCCGTTATTCCGTCAGGTCCTGGCAAATGGCGCTTCAGTTGCTCTTGCGCCATTGTGATAAGCTCTTGGTCACCAGGCTGGAGCGGCGCCGTCCCGACCAGGCGCTCCCATGTTTCCAAGGCCTCGTGGGGCTGACCTGCGACTTGGTAGGCTTCCGCCAGAGCGCTCAGCACCTGAATGAGAGAATATTTGTCTTCATCTGGCACGAAGGTTCGATGCCATTTGCGCTTCTGACTGGTAATTTCCGTCGCTTTCAGATACTGGGCGATGGCCTCGTCCGTTTTTCCGAGATGGATCAGCAGATCTCCCAGTCTCTTGCGTGCGGGTATTAAGTCTTTTTTTATGCGGTTGGCCATCCGGTATTCGCGGATGGCATCCAGGGTCCGGCCCTCACCTTCGTAGCGCACAGCCCGCATATAATGCGGCTCCGCTTTATCGGAGTATTTCGTCGCCATCAGATCGCTCTCCTCCCCCTTATATTTTATCACCCGCCTCAAGAGGGTGCAGGGTAAACACGGGGCGAGGAGGCCAGTTGGGTCCAGTGGTGCTGGTGCGGCAGCTGATAGTAGACCGGCCCTGTCCACTTGGGTTGCCGGGGATTCACCACAATGCCCACCAAAGTGTTGCGGGCTAAATCCAGCCCAATCAGCCGCACTGGCCGGCGCATAATGTACACTGTCATTGGCCTGTGGTCAGGAAGAGCCCGGCTCAATCCGATCAGTAAAATGTAATCCTTAGGCGAAAGGCGGTGATCGATCCACGCCACAGCGCCTGGATAACCATGTCCGCCGATCGCGGGCGCAATAAGGGCCCCACAGCCTGAGACCGCCGCCAGCAGTCCCAGACTTAAAATTATGGGAACGATCCGCCTCATATCCATCACCTCCACCCCTTCTATGATAGGAGATCCCGCTTCGATAGGGCACTTCTTTGTCGTTGAAATTACGCCCAATACCAGTTAATCATGCCATTTTCAGCATGATTTGTCTTCTCCCGAAGGGCGCCCATCCACAAAGATCTCCCCGTGGCCCCTACTTCTATTCGGACTCTTACGGCTGAGGGCCATGGCCTGTGCTCCTTCTGCCATGATAGTAATGAAGGGCCACCGGCAGCACAATGCCTAGAACAGCAACGACGACGAGGCCGGCATCAATCAGTTTGAACTGCTCCATGACTGAGAGAATGCGGTTGCTGAAAAAGTAGCCGGACAGCGACCAGGCACTGACCCATGCCACTGCGCCCACGGCGTTCAAGGGAATAAAACGGCGCCACGGCACATTGTTTGCCCCCGCAATCCACCCATTCAGCTGCCGGAAACCGTCAACAAAGCGGGCACCGGCGATGAGCCAGACTCCGCGGTGCACTACCCAGCCATTGAACCGGTGAAGCATTTGAGGGCTCAGGCCGACATAGCGGCCGAATCTCAACAGCAGGCGGTGGCCGAAACGGCGGCCCAGCAAAAATCCAACCGTATCGCCAATCATTCCTCCAAGCGCCGCCACAATGATCACGTCCGTTATCCTGAACACATGCTGCCCAGCGAGAATGCTCGCGGCCACCAAAATAGTTTCCCCAGGCACTGGCACGCCAAAGTCCTCGAACAGCACTCCCAAAAATATCGCAAAGTATCCGTAGCGGTGAAGAAAAGGAACCACGTACTGGATCAGTGCCGGCAAATGAGTCACCTGATGCATAGGTCCTCTCCTGTCATCCGTGTCTCTATGTTGGTGAGTATGACTCTGCGAGGTGAGAAGCACATGAAAATCAACAGGCATAAATAGCACCCGTCATTGCATAAAAATGCATGATAGCGTAGAATGATAAAAACTTTAAGGAGCGGTGCATGTGCTCATCCGAGCGGCTCGTTTCTCAGATTTGGATAATATCGGGGCCCTTGTCGATTATTACGCCGAACAGGGCGCTCTCCTTCCCCGAAGCCGGGAATCCTTGCTGGCATACCTCCCTTTTCTCGGCGTCGCTTGTGAAGGCCCTGAGCTGGCCGGCATTGTGGCGCTGCACCAGCTTGAGCCTACTGTGGGAGAAGTCCGGTCGCTGGCGGTCGCCCCGGCTTTCCACAAACAAGGCATTGGGGAAAAACTGGTGCAGTATGCCGTTAATCAAGCCCAGACGGCTGGGTTTGCGAAGGTCATTTCCTTTACCCGGCAGGTCGCGTTTTTTGAACACTGCGGGTTTCAGACAGTATCCCGCGACAGTGTGCCTGCCAAGTACTTTACGGATTGCGTAGGGTGTCCTATGCTGTCTCACTGTGATGAGGTAGCCATGGAAAAGGCGCTGGCCGTGAGTGTGCGCACAGCGCAGCCCGAACCCGGCACAGAATCTCTGAGCGCATCTTTGTCGATGCTCGCAGACCGCTGACGAAAGACCGACCTGGTAAGACATTTGAGAAGAGTCTTTGCACAAACGTCTGGGAATCCCAGACGTTTGTGCAAAGACTTGCCCTTTATTCGGGCTGGTACCCCGCATCGACTACGGCCTGTTTGAGTTGTTCCAGTGATGTTTTCGACTCATCATAGGTGACTTTTGCGGTTTCCTGCTCTAAACTCACCGTCGCAGCTTTCACACCGTCAACCCCCTTCAAAGCATTGGTCACACTCATGACACAATGATTGCAGGTCATTCCCTTCACTCCCAGGCTAATGCGTTCCACTTTGTCTTCGTCTCCTTTGACGGAACTGTAAGCGCGTGCTTACTGGGTCCCTAAATTTATCTATCATCCACGGACATGCGCCGCAGGGCGAGCGAGTTGGTCACTACCAGCACCGAACTGAAGGCCATGGCGCCTCCCGCAAGCGCCGGTGAAATAACCCCGAAAGCCGCCAAGGGGATGCCCACAATGTTGTAACCTAGGGCCCAGAAAAGGTTTTGCCGGATTTTAGCCATCGTGCGCTGACCCACCAACAGTGCTTGCCAGCTGGCGCGGATTTCCGGGCGCACCAAGGTGACGTCGGCCGTATGCATGGCAATGTCGCTGCCGCTTGCCACGGCTATCCCCACAAAGGCCTCGGCGAGCGCGGGCGCGTCATTGACTCCGTCGCCCACCATCGCGACTTTTTCCCCGTCCTTCTGCCACCGGCTGATAATGCGGGCTTTGTCCACGGGGGAGAGCTCGGCATGAACGTCTTGGATGCCGACCTGCCGGGCAATAGCCTCGGCGGAAGCCAGCCGGTCGCCGGTGAGCATGCTGACACGGTAGCCTGCCTGCTGCAGGCGCTTGACAGACTGCGCAGCATCGTCACGCAGCTGGTCGGCAATCGCAATAGCCCCCAGCAAGCGATCTTGAACTCCGACGTACACCACCGTGGCGCCTCTCCCCATCATGTCGCCGATGGCTGAATCCGGCCACGACTCGGGCCACGCCACGCCATAATCGCGGAGCAGGGCCTCAGTGCCCACGGTAATCGTGCCTGAGCCATCGGCTGCCTCTCCCACTACCCCCCGGCCTTCCTCGCTGTAGACTCCTTCCGCCGCGGCCACGGCATATCCCTTAGCCCCCAGCATGATGGCCCGGCTCAGGGGATGGTTGGCCTCGGCCTCCACACTCGCCGCGTAAGTCAAAACCGACTCCTCTGAGGATCCGTCACGCGGAAAGACTTTGACCACCCGGGGCCGCCCTTCGGTCAAGGTCCCGGTTTTGTCCATGGCTAGACGGGTGACCTGGCTGACGCGCTCGAGAGCTTCCCCGTTTCGGTACAAAATTCCGTGCCGCGCGCCGATCCCCGATCCGACCATGACAGCTGTCGGGGTAGCCAGTCCCAGCGCGCAAGGGCACGCCACGACCAGCACCGCCACAGCATGCAGCAAGGCGGGGGTCCAGTGGCCGGTGATGCCGCCGGTCATCACAAAGGTCAGCACGGCAAAGCCGACAACAGTGGGCACGAAGACATTGCTAACCCGGTCCGCAAACCGCTGAATCGGCGCTTTGCCCGCCTGCGCCTCCTCCACCGTGCGGACGATTTGCGCCAGCATGGTGTCCTGCCCCACTTCGCGCGCTTCCATGATAAAGGCGCGGTCTCCTTCGTGCACGGTGCCGGCGCTCACCTTGCTGCCCGGTTCGAGGCTTTGCCGGTCAGGCTCCCCGGTCAATAGCGATTCATCAATCAGGCCGCGGCCCTCTACAATAATTCCGTCGACAGGAATCCTGTCTCCGGGACGAATCTGAATCTGCTCGCCCACCTGAATGTTCTCAACATCCGTGGCCGCGTACGACCCGTCAGCCTGGCGCACGTGGCTGGTCGTGGGACGCAGGGCCAGCATTTCTTGAATAGCCAAGCTGGTCCGGCCCTTGGCCACCGCTTCCAGATATTTTCCCACTAAAATCAGGGTAATAACCGTGGCCGACGAATCGAAGAACAGCGGCCCGTGCGCAAACACGTTGTAAGTGGAAAAGCTCCACGCGGACAAGGTGCCCAAGGCGACAAGCACGTCCATGTTGGCATTGCCGTGGCGGATATTCTGATAGGCCCGCCGGGTGAAGGACCATCCCGGGCCCCACTGCACGACTGTCGCTAGAGTGAATTCCAGCCACGGATTTGTGATCCAGACGGGACCGACATGAAAAAACATTTTGACCATGGCCATCCACAGGGGAACGGTCAGGACCGCGGAAAACACAAGGCGGCGCAGGGCGCTCCGCCGTTCCAGCTCCTTGGGATCTTGAGCCTGGTCCGTCAGCAGCGAGACGGCGAAGCCTTTCTGTCCCAAGCTTTCGACAATCCTGTGAATGTCTCCAAGCCCCTGCAGAACGGTCAGGGTGGCCGTGCCGGTCGCAGCATTGGCGATCACCTTGTAGACGCCCTCGGTTTTAGCTGCCTCCTCTTCAAAGCGCGCCTTGACGGGCGCCTCGTCCAGGCCGTCAACGGCGACCCGGTAAGTTTCCTGACGCACCTGGTATCCTATGCCCGTCACGGCCTCGACAAACTGCTGGGGTGTAATCAGCCGGGGGTCAAAGACAATGTTGGCTTTTTCCAGGGCCAGGTTCACCTCCGCCTGACCTACTCCGGGGAGGTGGCTGAGTTCCTTTTCAATCCGCAGTGAGCAACTGGCGCACGTCATCCCCCCTATGTCTAGGGTAATCTTATCCTGGGAGGTCACGGGGTCTTGCTGAGCCATGCTTTTCGCCTCTTTCTACCGCTTGACAACCTTGCGTATCAGCGCCATAAGTTCCTGAATAGACTCCTCGCCGCTTTGACTCTGGATGGCATCGGACACGCAGCCGGTGATGTGGCTTTGCAGAAGAATCAGAGACACCTCATCCATGGCCCCCGACATTGCGGCGATCTGCTGGAGGATATCCGGACAGTAGCGGCCTTCTTCAATCATGCGCATCACGCCTTTGACCTGTCCTTCAACCCGTTTGAGACGGCCCATTAAATTGTCTTTCTGTTCAAGATACAGATACATGAAACGGCCCCCCTCCATAATCTATGATACCCCTACACAGTATGTGTATCAAGCGTGTCCAAAAAATATGCCGGAAATCCGTGGGGTTCCGGTTTCTTACCGGGTTCCGGAATAAAATTCTTTGCAGCCACGCGCCTGCCAGAATAATTCGTATAATGAAATCGCTGGTGATTCACCACACTGGATACAAGCCTAAGGAGGCTGATTATGCAACTGCCGATGTTGCCCATTCGCTTTCTCCACCGGGCGCAGAGCCTTTATCCTCAAAAGACCGCCGTCGTGTGCGGAGGCTATGACGAGAGTTACGACGAATTCGAAGGCCGGGTCAACCAGTTGTCATGGGCCCTGGTGCATGCTGGAGTCACCCAGGGAGACCGGGTGGCCTATCTGGCTCTCAATTGCCACCGCATGATTGAGGGATATTACGGCATTCCGCAGATTGGGGCTGTGCTGCTCTGCCTTAATGTTCGCCTGCATGCCGATGAAATCGCTTTTATTCTGAACGATGCGGCACCCAAAGTTCTGATTGTGTCCACCGTGCTGCTTCCGGTCTGGCAATCGGTGGCAGACCGCTGTCCCAGTATTCAAGAGGTCTGGCTCATGGAGGATTCGGTTGAGGGCGTCAGTTACCCGACCTATGATTCCAAGCTTTTGGAAGAACCGGCTGTTCCTCCGGACGTGCCCGCCATCGACGAAAACGACGTGGCTGAGCTTTTTTACACGTCGGGCACGACAGGCGCGCCGAAGGGCGTGATGATGACGTACCGCAATTTGTATGCGCATGCCATGAGCATATTGGCCACTTTGCAACTGACTGATGATGTTGTGCAGATTGTCGGCACCGTCCCGCTTTTTCATGTTAATGCCTGGGGCTCGCCCCATTATCTTGTCGCGATCGGGGCCACGCAAGTCGTGGTGCCGCGTTTTGACCCGGAACTGTTCGGGCAGGCCGTGGAGCGCTACCGTTCCACCCACGCGCTGTTGGTCCCCACCATGCTCACCGCCCTGCTGAATTCTCCGGCGATGGCCCGGTACGATTTCTCGAGTCTGGAGCAGATTATCCTGGGCGGCGCCGCCACAGCCTATCCCCTGATTGAAGAAGGCCGCCAGCGGCTGGGGTGCGAGTGCATTGTCGGTTACGGTCTCACCGAAACCTGTCCCATTGTCTCTGTCGCCTACGTCAAGCAGCCGCTGAAATCTCTCCCGCGTGAGGACCAGGATAGGCTGCAGGCATTGACGGGATTGCCGGCGGTGGGCATTGAGGTGGAAATCCTTGACAATGCCGGGCACGCATTGCCCCATGACGGGCAGCATTCCGGAGAGCTCGCTGTCAGGTCGGACAGTGTTATGAAAGGATACTGGAACCGTCCGGAAGAAACCGCCAAGGTTTTTCTCAACGGCTGGTTTGTCACGGGAGATATCGCCGTCATTGACGCCGAAGGATACATCAATATTGTGGACCGCAAAAAAGACGTGATCATTTCAGGCGGTGAAAATATTTCGAGCCTGCACGTGGAAGAGATTCTCTACGCTCACCCCGATGTTCTGGAGGTCGCTGTCGTCGGTATCCCCGACCCCAAATGGGGAGAGATTCCCCATGCGGTCGTCGTGCCCAAAGAGGGAAAATCCCTCACCCCAGAAAGCCTAGAGGCCTTTTGCCGGACCCGCTTGGGAGGATTCGAAGTGCCCAGGTCTTGGGAAGTCGCACCCTCCCTTCCCAAAACCGGCACAGGGAAAATTATGAAGCACGTATTGCGCGAAAAATTCTGGGCCAATCATGATTCACGCGTAGTCTGATATCCGCCGCCCTGCCAAATTAGCGGCGTCGCCTGAACGGGGGTTTCCGGCCACAAAATGGCCGAAATCCGGTTGAATTCCGCGGGAAGTCCTGTGGTGTAAAAGCGCAGAGTCCCGCCCGGTTCACGGTTCAGAGGGCCGAGAACATCCGCTAGCTGTTTGGCTGTTTCGTATCCGGGGTCAACGATCTGCGCCCGGTTTGCAATTTCTTCATAAAAAATCCGCTCCATGTGGGGGAAGTGCGTACACCCCAGGACGACAGTATCCACACCGCACGCAAATACCGTCGTCAAGCAGGCCCGCACCGCCATGCGGGCCTGCTCCGTATCGGTTGCCCCGGCCTCGGCCATGGTCACCAGCGCCGGACACGGATGCTGCACAACATGGGCCGCCTGATTGCTGTCCGTGATGGCCCGGAGGTACACCCCGGACTTATAGGTGGCGTAGGTGGACAGGACGGCGATGTGGCCGTTGCGCGACAAGGCCGCCGCTTTCCGGGCTCCCGGTTCCACGACTCCGATGACAGGGACGGGGGACATTCTCCGGGCGACGTCCAGGGCTGCCGCTGTCGCCGTGTTGCATGCGATGACGACCGCTTTGACCTGTTCGGCCAGAAAAAAATCAAGAAATCTCAAGAACAACCGCTGCACATCCTCCAAGGACCGCGAGCCATAGGGAAAGTGCACCGAATCCGCGCCATAAATAAAATCCTCCCCGGGATAAAGAGCCACGGCGCGTTTGAGAACAGTCAGGCCGCCTTCCCCCGAATCAAATATGGCGATAGGTTGGGACGTGGCCAACACTCCCTTCGAATTCCGCAAAACGGTGGTCCCAGTATAGCCAAAAGCGTCTTGCGATCCAACCTGGCCCATGCCTCTTTCATAGCGATAGGGTCAGGGCGCCAGCGAATGGGATGGCCCGGAGGGTTTTCGCCGATTCCTCTCTTCCGGAGGAGCAATATTCCTGAATGCCAAATAGTATGCGGCCACATTCAGCATCATGAAGAATGCGGCCCCATAAATCGGAAAGTCCAGCATAGTTTCCATGGCGTCACCGCCTATGACGGGGGAAATCATCGCCGTCAGTTGGGACGGGAGATTGCTGAATGCCGCCACACGGCTGCGGTAGCGGCGGTCGGACACCCCCATCGCAAATGACTGTCTAGCGGGCATGCCCAAGGAATTGAACACCATCCGGAGAAGATATAATAGCCCAGCGGCCCAAAAGACCGGCATAAACGCCATCAACAGCAATGAGACAATGCTCAGAATCCGGGTGAAGGTGACGGCCTTCACTGCACCCAGCCACTGCGCCACCCGCGAAGCCAGCAGGTAAGGGAGAGCTGTGGCCAAATTGATAATGGTGTAGAGGACGCCCAGCTCGGCGGGCCCGGCGCCGTAGCGCCGGTAAAACCAATAGGTGAGCAGAGGTCCTAAAAATCCAAATCCCAGTCCGTTTAGGGCGTTGGTTAGGCCTAGACGCCCCGTGAGGCTCCTGACGCTGATGGGCGGCGCCTCCCCCGGCTCCGCAGCCAAGGTCCCCGTTGTTTCCCGAATAGGCATCGCGACGAGAATCATCAGCAAAGACAGGAAGGCGCTGAAAGCGAACAAAAGATGATAGCCGGCATTCCATGTCCAGCCATTTCGGTGAAGCCACTCAGGAACCACTGCGACCAAGGACCCCACAGCTCCCGCCATCACTCCCACAAAAGAAATTCGGCCGAACACCTTCGTGCGGTTTTCAGAAGACACGGCCTCAGCCAGAAGCGGCTGTTCTGCCGGAAACAGCGGACCCCAGGACCCCCCGCTGCCAGCGCCCCCTCCTTTTCCTACACCACCCAGCCCAGACGACAGCACAATGAGCCAAAACGCTGTGGACGCCGCCATCGCCAAGCCGCCCAACAAAGAGAGCACACTCAAAATGATAATGGCGCGCTTGCGCCCCACCTTATCCGCGAAGATCCCCACACCAGCCAAAAGTCCCACGCTGACCACTCCGGACAGTGTCAGGACCAAGCCAATGCGCGCCGCCGAGTAACCCGACACAGCGAGATACAAAGGAAACACTACGGTCAAAAATGCGGTCGCAAAGCTGCGCAGGGCCCGGTTGGCGTAAAGCCATGGTAAATTTTTTGACACCCGTCTCCCTCCTGCATCCTGAAAATTTCACGGGTTAACTATACCATAGGGTGGCTGTGCGGGTGGCGGCTGCCCGCCAGGGCTTGGGGCAGCGCGCTTGCGTCTGGTTCAGAACCAAAGACTGTGCTACGATGACGCAGACAGGCCTAAGGGCTCACAGGCCAGAATCGGCCATGGGGAATAGATTCCGCTACGGCGATGGAGGGGGGGCCGCGCACGTTTCTACACGAGTAAAATGGGCCATGACCCTCATTGCGGCGGTCCTGACTATAGGGGTTCTGGGATTTCACTGGGTCTATCATGCCAGTTGGGTGCTGTCTATTTACCAAAACAGGGCGTAAAGCCCCGGCCTTTAGGCCTGGGGATATAAGCCCATGGCCCGACAGGGCCAATATTTGC
>DAIDDL010000022.1:7596-74464 GCA_027309085.1 Sulfobacillus sp. | reverse complement strand
CCGGATGAGCTGAGAGGTTCAAGTCCGGAATCTGTGGGGGTCTGGAGGTGAAATTCCTCCGGTCTACCCGGCACCCGCCGTACGGAATTTTAGAGAGCTGGCAGGAAATCGGGCATGGTGGCGTACTGAGGCACCGTCAACCGAAAGGGACGGTCAACAGAGCGACAGTCCTCCTAAACCACGGCGCCTGCGGGCTACTCGACAAAAACCCGATGTAACCGGTCAGTGCCGGCACGAGGACGTGCTGTTGGGCTTTGAGTCGACCACGGGGTAGGTCCGCAGAGCCTCGGGAGAGGCCGTACCGGCGTCAACCCCTGAATCATGGCGCGCCCGAGACCCCGCGCACATCCGTGGCGACCGAACTGAGTTTAATGTTGGCCCTAGAAAAAGTGGGAAAGGTCCTACGGTTTCTTAGACCAGCCAGGAGACTGCGGCATTCTGTCAATTTTCTCTGAGTACTTAAAAGTGTAGTGATATGACAGCGATGAAGTCACAGAGTCACCAAGATGATTTTCCCAGACACCGGATGAAGGATGCGCTCCAGATGGGTGTGGAAGGCTTGCTCGAGCCGGGGAGAGACCAGAACTGTTTCGGGCGGTCCCGAGAGGACGGTGAGGCCATCATGCATGAGCCAGATATTATCGGCGAAGAGGCCCACCGTCGCCAGATCGTGGTAGGCCAAAATAATGGTTTTGCCTTGGTTGTGGGCGAGGTCTTCAAGCACCCGGATGATGGATTGCGCATGTCCGGGGTCCAGGTGGGCCGTGGGTTCGTCTAAAAGCAGCACGGGCGTATTCTGCACCAGCGCCATGCCTAAGAGGGCTCGTTGCTGCTCGCCTCCCGACAGGGAACGGTAAGAGCGGTCGCGGAATGCCTCCAGCCCAGTCTGGAAGAGTATGGCGTCAATGTTGCGCGGAGATCCTTCCCCAATCCGCTCCTTCCAGGACAACGCGGACAGGCCGCCCAAATTCAACAGTTCCGTGACGGTGAGGTCAAATCCCAGCGGCATCAACTGCTGCACCAAGGTGATAACCGAGGCGCGCCTTGATGCCGGCAGGCTTGTCACAGACTGTTCCCCATAATAGGCGGCGCCCGACGACGGCTTCAGATAACCGCCGAGCAGGCGCAGCAACGTGGACTTTCCGGCCCCGTTGGGGCCGATTAGTGCCGTGATCTTGCCGGGAGGGAACACGCCCGTGACAGGTCCCAAGCGGCTGCCCGAAAAGGGCCAGAGATACTGGAGGTTATCTGCGCGGAGCGTGGCCGTCTGGGTCATCCTGACACCACCCGGGTTTTAAACAGAATGTACACAAAGTAGGGGCCGCCAATCAGGTCGCTGACCAGTCCAACCGGCACGGTGCCGATAAAGGGCACCTGTTCCGCCAAAATGTCCGCGCCGACGAGAAAGATGGCGCCAGCAAAGAAGGAGAGGGGCAGCAAGAGGTGATGGTTCGACCCCTGCAGACGGCGGATGATATGCGGGATGACGAGTCCCACGAACCCAATCAGGCCCGCCAGGTAAACCGAGGCCGCGGTCAGCAGACTGGCTAAAATCAGCAGGATGGTCTGGGCCTTGGCCACATCCACCCCGAGGTAGTGGGCCTGTTCTTCCCCCAGGTAAAAGGCATTGAGCTCGGGGGCAAATGGCCAGATGGCCACCAGGGCCACTCCGATCATCACTGCTGGCCACAAGATGTCATGCCAGCCGATCCCGTGGATTCCCCCCAGTTCCCAGGAAAGCACCTGGGCAAGAGTCTTCTGGTGGGCCAGCATCACAAAGGTGGTGAGGGCTCCCAGCACGAGGCTCAGGGCGTACCCAGCCAGGATTAGGGTCAGCATGTGCACCCGCCCTTGGCCCCGAGCAAGGAGGTAGGCGGCAAACACCGCCACCAGGGCTCCGGTGAAGGCTCCCACCCCCATCAGACCTGCGGCTGGAAGCCACAGGCTCAGGAGCATGGCTCCAAATCCGGCCCCTGCAGAGGCCCCCACAATATAGGGGTCTGCCAGCGGGTTCTTAAACAGGGCCTGCATGACGGCGCCCGCAGTGCCTAGGGCCCCTCCCACAAGGGCAGCGGCAATCAGCCGGGGAAAGCGGATGTCCCAGATGATGACCGCGGGGATGGAGGTGCCGAAGGGATGATCGAGACTTGAGAGCACCTGGCGCAAGGACAGGGGCACAGGCCCATAGGTCAGACCCAATAAGAGGACGGCTGCCAGCAGGGCCGAGCCCATGCCCAACCTAAAAGTTCTGGTTGAGGTCATGGGGGACCGCCATATGGGGGTGGATTAAACGGATCAGTTCCAAGAGGCCCATGGCTACGGCCGGAGACGGTTCGTCCACATATGAATCCTGGGGAATGGCCAGAACCTCATGGTCCTTGACTGCGGTGACCTCCGCAAATCCAGGCAGCGCATCAATCACGCGGGTGCTGCCGTCGGCCGGATCGTAGACGATAATCTGGGGATCGGCTTTGACCACCTGCTCCGGCGTGACTTGGGGGTAAGCGCTGTGCGAGAACCCGTCCGCAACATTTTTGGATCCGGCCATGGTCAGCAGGCTGTTGAGATAGCTGTCCGGTCCGGCGGTGAAGAGTTGCCCTAGATCTAAAAAGACGGTGGGAGTGTGGTGGCTTTCGTTCTTGACCATAGTCTGCAGCTGCGCCATCTGGATGCGCAGTCTCTTTACCACAGCATCCGCCTGTTTGGCGCGTCCAGTCGCCTTGCCGACGATTTGGATATCGTGGTAGATGCCAGAGACGCTTTCAGGGCTGAGAATGATGACGGGAATATGAAAGTGCGCGAGCGATGACAATCCTTTGACGCCGGTCGTGGCCAGCACTAAGTCGGGCTTAGTGGCGACAACTTGCTCGACACTGATGCCGGGATAGGAGGGGCCGATGTCGTGCAGCCCTTTCAATTCGCTGGACCACGGCGCGGGAGCGTACTGGAAGGTGGGGGCGTCAGCCCCGACGATTTCAGACTTCAGCCCCAGATCCAGGGCAATTTCCGTGTTGCTGGGATCAATGGTGACAATGCGGGTGGCAGGCCCGGGCAGGGTCACGGTTTGCCCGGAATCATCCACAATGGTAATGGTGTGGGAAGAGTGGGCAGGAGCCGCAGCGCTTGTGGCTCCGCAGCCGGAAATCAGAGCGGCGCCCAAGCCAAACGCGGCCAGACGCAGAGCATTAGAAAAGCGAGTCACGGATCTTTCTCCTTATAGCACGAATTTGACGAAACGTTTCTTTGTCATAATGGCAGTGTATGCTGAACACCCTGCAAATACAAGAAAGTCCGGACGAACGCGGGGGCGGGGAAGCCCATATACAGAATACCAAAGAGGACAGCGGGAAACGCGGGAGGAGGGGCGGGGTGCTGGAGGATAGTGAGTGTGAGCGGCTGATGCCGCGAGTTCTGGCGGCCTTGTGGGGTCAGAGGCGCGCTGCAGGCATTGGCACCCTGTCCGCACAGGCGCGGCTTGAGCCCGAGACAGTGCTGGCCATCCTGGCGGAACTGAGCCGCCGGCGCTGGGTGCACAGATACCAGGTTGCCGGCCAGCCTGCTTTGTACCGGTGGTCGGGACCGTGCACCGAAGGCATGCTCAAAACAGCGGACATGATCCGGCGGCTGGCTTGGGACCTGCCTCTGGATTCAGCAATTATCTAAAACAGGCACGCCTTTGTCCAAAGAGTGGCGCATCAACTAGGAATTGAACCAGGGCAGGAGGGACCCGGCGGCGAAGGAGCGCCGACCAGGTCCCTCCTTATTGCTGAATTGCTGACAGTCACGGGGCGGATCCCTGGGCTCTTCTGGTGCGCTTGAGGCTGCGCCATGGGACACAGGCAGCTAATTTTTGTCACAATCAGAGGGATTTTGACATTGATAGATTTTGTGAGACTGTATTTTGGCTACTTTTGCCGATATAGTAAGAGCTATATGGTTCGGGGCCACAGGTCGGTGCAAGCAAACAGGCAGAGCTTTCCCTTGTGTGATCGTGCCCGCGGATGGGGGGACTCCTTCCCAGTGGGAGGCAGGACGCTCCTGTGGCCATATTCGGCGGACTGAAAACGAACAGGGGGGCCCTTTCATGATGCAGCCTGTCTTTTTAGACGGTCTGTGGATTGCCGCGCAGCCGGTGGTGACGCTGTCAACGGGAGCCGTTATGGGCTATGAAGCTCTGATCCGGGGAGCTCCTGACTCACCTTGGGCCTATCCGGCCACCCTGTTTCCATGGGCAGATGCCCACGGCCAGACTGAGCGTCTGGAGCGCATCTGCCGGGATTTGGCGCTGGCATGGGGACGGGATCACTTGGTGGATGGCCAAACGCTATTTGTCAATATCAATGGCGCCTACGCCGCGATGCCGATCAATCCTTCGGAGATAGAGTGTGTGCCCCAGAGAGTCGCCCTCGAAATTTCCGAGCAGTATGACATTCTCGACAACACGGCCCTGTTGAATCAGCTGCAGGAGTGGCGCACCCAGGGCCACCTCCTGGTCATCGATGACTACGGCACCGGGTATGCCGCGGCTGCGACGGTGCTGGCGATTCACCCCCAGATTATCAAATTGGACCGGCGGCTGGTGGCGGATATTGACCGCCGCACCGACCAGCAGTCCATCGTCTCCACAATCCGGGACTATACTTTGGATTTGGGCATCCAAATTATCGCCGAAGGCATTGAAACTCCGGAGGAGCTGCAGGTGCTCCAGCAGATGGGCATAGACATGGGCCAGGGTTTTCTTTTGGGCCGCCCTCAGAATCTTCCTGTTTCCGGCCCCCTGGCGATTCAGGGATTTCCCCGCCTTGCCCCCTTGGTCTCTACCCTCCCATATTCCCTGGCGCGTTGGTATGCGCAGATGGTCTATGACACGGCTTTCCCCGCCTATCTGGTCACCAGAAGCCGAAAAATTGTGGCGTGGAATGCCGCGGCCGCAGAGTTTACGGGATGGAGTCAGGAAATTATGGAACAAAGCCGGTGCTTTGACGGGCATCTCGCGCATGAAAGCGCCGCAGGCCAGCCGCTCTGTCTAGGAGCCTGCCCCCTCGTGTGGGCGATGGTTCACCGCAGCGGGAGCCGCGACACTGTGACACTGAAAACGGCGAGTGGCGAGAGGCGTCATGCCACCATTGTATCGATGCCCATTTACGATCCCGTCCGCCAGCGGGTGTGGGGGGCTGTGGAGTATTTCTGGGAGTCTTCCAGCGGCAGCCTCCCCTGGATTCAGATGGCGGCTGAGAAGGTGTAAGCGGAGGAGAGACGACCCCCCCGCAAGCCTCCCGCCAAGGGGCTGACACACTCCTTTGAAGGGGGGAGTCGACTTTCAGGCGATTCCCATTGTGCCACTCGCCCACGACGCGGCGGCGACAGGCCGGGGCCTGTAAAGACTCCCGGGAGGATGCTTCACGAGAGAAAAACAGGAAAAAACAGGAAAAAAGTGAGAGCGGTATAGCCGCGTACAGCCGGTGTCTAGCAGGGCTGGGTCCGGTAAAATCTAATTTCCTGTATCTTGCGGGCAAAAGCAGAACGGGGGCGAGGGATGCCCAGCGCCTGCGCCCGGGCGCGCCCCGGGCAGTTTGCAGATCACAGCTCATGTTCTGGAGAGGACAGCATGACGGTCCACACGTCTGTATCGAACCAGCGCAGGAGCACATGGCCTGCATTAGGGACGATCAGGCGCCTGGCGACCGGACCTTCTGCATTCATGATGACCATGACCGCCCCCTTGATGCAGTCGGCGTGCGTCGCCGCGACGGTCAGCGTATTGCGCTCCCGGGGGCGCGCAAATGCCGCCAGAGTGTTCAGCACCCGGTGCCCCACGGCTCTAATGCTCTCCCCGCCGGGAGGAGGATTGCGGTCGGGATCCTGCCGCCAGGCAAGAAATGGGGCCGATTCGGCGGCTTCCAAGTCAATCAGCCGCTGCCCGTCCCACTGTCCGAGGTTGACTTCCGCGAGGTCTGGCAGGATTACGGGCGTGAGCGCATGATCCTGGGCCAAGGGCGCGAGAGTCTGCTGGGCCCTTAGCAGGGGGCTTGTAACCAGATAGCGGACGGGAGCGTTATGCCAGTAGCGGGCGAGTTCCAGCGCCTGGGAGCGGCCGGTTTCGGTCAAGGCCGGGTCCCACGTACGGCAAGCAAAGCGCCCCGTGGCATTCGCTTCGCTCTCGCCGTGCCGGACCAATAGTATATCAGCAAATGAGGGCAACACAGAACCTCCTGGGAAATCAGGTATGCTCTTTATCTTACCCAATTTGGGGAAGATTGGGGAGCATAAATTGCTGGGCCGGCAATTTGTCAGTATAGGTCGAAATTGCCAATCCATTGGGTTCCATGCTACCCTTAAAGAGCACAAAGGCCATCCCTGGCGCATATTCTAGCTAGGGAGCGGAGTCACCAATTGAATCGATCGCCAAATCGTGTCACCACACGAACGGGGGACCCAATTTTCGGGGCGAACGCAAGAGGGCAGCCATCCGCCCTAGCCCGTCAGCTTACCTCGTCGGCTTGGAGGCTTGGACTATGCCCGGGCTTAGCCCGGATTTTCTATTGATAGGGCGTCTTTTCAGTTGGATAGGAGATGAGAAGCGGACAGAAGCGCTCAAGGAGGAACAGATATGGGCTACAGCTATATGGCGTCTGACGAAATTGAAGCAGAGAGCGCCGAGAGCGCTTTGGAGCAAAACGTGTGGAAGGCCGACAAGAAAGCTTACCGGGGATATGTGCCGTGGCTGGTGGCTGCGGTGATGATCGGACTGTGGTGGGGCGTGACCGCACTGCACCTCTTTCCCCCGACTTCCCTCCCGTCTCCGGGATCTGTGGTCCACGACTTTATTGTGGTGGCCACTGTGGGGTACAGTGGGGAGCCTCTCCTGACCAGCACGCTCTACAGTTTAGGGAGGATTGCGACCGGATTTATAGCAGCAGTGGCTGTGGGAGTGCCTATCGGATTCTGGATGGCGTCCACGGAATGGGTTTTTCTGGCGATTGATCCGCTGCTGCAATTTCTGCGGCCGATTCCGCCCTTGGCGTACATCCCGGTGATGATTGTGTGGTTTGGCATCGGCGAGACGTCCAAGGTGGTTCTGATTTTCTTCTGCACCATCCCGATTATCATCATCAGCGCCATGTCGGGCGTGAAAAGCGTGCAGGAAACGCGCGTGCGGGTGGCCCAGTGCCTGGGGGCCAACAAGCGCCAGCTTTTTCGCTACGTGATTTTCCCCTCCGCCCTCCCGGAAATTTTCACCGGAATGCGGGTGGGGATAGGAATTGCATGGACCTGCTTGGTCGCCGCGGAAATGATTGCCGCCTCCAAAGGGCTCGGATGGATGATTGAGTCAGCCGGCAATGAGCTGCAGATTGGCGTGGTGTTTGTCGGCATCGTTATGATTGGTCTTCTGGGCTACGGCATGGAACTGATTATCCGCTCGGTGGAGCACCGCGTCACCCCTTGGAAGGGGAAAGCATAAGAAATCCCGGGGCCAATTTACCGGTTTTTCCAGACAATCCACACCAAATATCAAGGAGGAGATGCGCGTGCGCAAAAGAAAGATGGCGGGACCGTTAATGGCGGCGCTGATGGTGCTGCCGCTAATGGCCGTGGTGGCGGGGTGCGGCACATCCCAGGCTGCCTCAGAACCCACGGTGACGATTGGGTATGAAAATGCCCCGGACCCGGAGTCGGTCGCGATTGAGCAGGGATTTTTTCAGAAAACCATGCATGCGCATGTGGTGCTCAAGTACTTCTCATCCGGCCCCGATGCTTTGACATCGCTGGCGTCGGGCTCTTTGGACTTTATGACGACTTTAGGCAACCCGCCGACCGCGGCGGCGATTGCCCGCGGGGTGCCGCTGAAAGTCGTGTGGGCCATGGAGCGCTACACGACCGCGGAGGGTCTGGTGGTCAAGAAAGGCAGCCACCTCCATTCCGTGAAAGGCCTGGAAGGGAAGACGGTGGCGCTGGTGACAGGCTCCACCTCGCCGTTTGAGCTGGACACTGCGCTGCAGATGCGCCACCTGCCGCTGTCTTCCGTCCATTTCAATGACATGTCCCCGCCGGACATGGTAGCGGCATGGAAGACGGGCCGGATTGACGCGGCCTATGTCTGGGCGCCTTTTCTCAATGAAATGCAGCAGGATAACGGGCGCGTGCTGATTTATGACGAGAACCAGGTGGCGAAAGCGCCTATCTTCAATTTGGCCGTCGTGAATTCGCACTTTGCGGCCAAGAATCCCAAAATAGTGGACCAGTTTGTGGAAGCGGAAGAGAAGGGAGTGCAATTCTTTTACAAGCACCCATCGACCTCTTTTCAGGACATCGCCAAGCTCAACGGCATCTCTGCCGCAGAAGCCAAAAGCCAGGCCGCGGGACTCAGCTTCACCACTTTGGCGCAAGAGTTGACTCCAAGGCGCCTCGGCACCGCCAGCACGGTGAAAAGCTCCCTCGTCACCCGGTCTCTGACGTCGGCGGCCCAGTGGCTCCAGCAGACTGGACAAATCCCCAGTGTGCCGAAAAACCTGAGCCAGTATGTGGATCCCAGCTTCTGCGAGACGGTTTACCACAGTCAAAGTCATGGGTAAAGGGGTTGGCAGCATGATTGCACTGAAGGAGGTCAGCAAATTTTACCCCCCCACCGCCCGCGGGGCGAAACCGGTGTTGGCCGTGGACCATGTCAGCGCCGAAATTGAGGAGGGGGAATTTGTCTGCATTGTGGGACCGTCCGGCTGCGGTAAAACCACCGTGCTGAATATGGTGGCGGGATTTGAATCCGTCTCGCAGGGGGAAATCCTGGTCGGCGGAAAGCTTGTCAGCAAGCCGGGGCCAGAGCGGGCGGTGGTCTTCCAGCAGCCGTCCCTGCTGCCTTGGATGACGGTATTCGACAATATCGGATTCGGACTGACCCTGCAGGAGGGGCGCAAGACCCGCCAGCGTGACAAAGTGGCTCAGATGATTGAGACGATGGGATTGGGAGGATTCGAAGGCCACTTTCCTTACCAGCTGTCGGGCGGCATGCAGCAGCGGGCGGCTATTGCCCGCGCTCTCATTACGGAACCGGAGATCTTGCTGATGGATGAGCCTTTTGGGGCCCTGGATGCTCAAACGCGCGCGGACATGCAGAAATTTCTTCTGGCTGTCTGGGAGCGCTTGCGGCCCACGGTCCTCTTCATCACCCACGACGTGGAAGAGTCCATCGTGCTGGCCGACCGCGTGATTGTGATGACACCGCGGCCGGGACGCATTGCCGAGACCATTGATATCGGACTGGGACGGCCGCGCAATTGGGACATGATTCTCTCGCCGGAATTTCTGCGATACAAAAAAGAGGTGCTCACCATCTTGCGCCCGCCGCGCGATGCTTCGCAGAACGCAGGGTAGGGAGAGAAAAAGAGAACAAGAAAAAAAGGGAGCCTGAGGTCCCCCTTTTTTTCTTTTTTTTTCGGGATGGAACAAGCTGTCGTGGAATCTACCGCTCTTCCAGGATGGATGGTATGCTTAGCATAAGGATTGAGAGGAGACGGCAGTGGACCAGGAAAAGGCAGAATCTTTGTTTGATGGGGCTTTTCGCGTATTGCGCATGATGGGGCGGCAGTTTTCCCATGACCGGGCGCCGTGGCATATTACCCCGACTCAGTACCATGCCCTGTACATGATTCGCGATCAAGGCACGCTGACCCTGATGGACATGGCCAAGCACCTGCAGGTGTCTGCCCCCACCGCCACCCGCGCGGTGGATGCGCTGGCGCAAAAGGGCCTGCTCTCTAAAGACCGGGACCCCCAGGACCGGCGCATGGTGTGGCTGAGACTGTCCGAGACCGGGGAAGCGCTCTTGACGCGGGAACGCCGCGAACATGTGGAATATCTGGCTCTGAGGGCCGATGAACGGCTGACTGCGGATGAACAGGACCAGCTTATCGGGCTGTTGAACAAACTCATTCCCCCTGAACCCACGACGAAGAATAGGTGATGCAACCGTGACGACAATTGGTTTGATTATCAATCCCATGGCAGGGCGCGACATCAGGCGGCTGGTGGCGGCCGCCTCTTTGCAATCCGCCCCGGAGAAGATGCTGACGGCAAGGCGGCTCATGGCGGGAATGGCCGCCGTGGCCGGAACTGAGGTGGTTATGGTCAATGACTACGAAGGGTTCGGGCGCTACGCCCTGCATGAACTGGGCGACCTGCTGCCGGTGCGCCTGGTGGAGGCCGACCGGGAGCCCAGCAATGGCGCCTCGACCACAAACTGGGCCAGGCGCCTCGAGGACGCGGGAGCCCGGGTCATTGTGTCCGTGGGAGGGGACGGCACCCAGCGCAATGTTGCGCAGGCCAGTCTGGCCGTGCCCGTCTTGCCGGTGGCCGGAGGGACCAACAATGTGGCCTGCTGGACCGGGGACCAAACAGCGGCGGGCTACGCGGCTGCACTGTACGCTGCTCGCGGAGACGACCCCCTGGTCGTGGGACGCCAGGCTAAAATGATCCATGTGCAGCTCGAGAGCGGCCACGAGGAGGTCGCGCTGATTGACGCTGCCCTAGTCCGCCAGGCTTATACTGGAGCCCTGGCCGTATGGCGGGCTGAGGATGTGGAGCAGCTCTTGTTGAGCATCGCCGACCCCGTGCGCCCGGGCCTGTCCAACGTGGGGGGATTTTTCCAACCCGTCTATGCGGATGACGACGCGGCCCTGCGCCTGGCGCTGGCCGGCGAGGGAGCTGGGCGCCAGCCCGTGCTGGCGGTGATGGCTCCCGGGCTGATTGTGCCCTTTTACGTGGATTCTTCGGAGCGGGTGGCTCTGGGCGCCCAAGTGCCGTGGTCGCGCGCGGAAGGGGGCTCGGTGGCGCTTGACGGCGAACGCACGGTGGTGCTGCGCCCTGGCGAGCCGGTTTACCTGCGCGTGGAGCGCGACGGCCCGTTTGTTCTCGAGCCGCGCAGAATTCTTGCCGAACCCGCTATAGTTTGACCCGCTGGCTGGTCTAAATCCTCCGCTTTCCTTCTATGAATAGAATCAGGAAGAGAAAACCGGAGGAGGTCGCTATGGAATCCCCAAGCTTGAGTCCCGAGACGGCCCGGGCGATTATGCGCCTGGCCGCGTTGCGGCGGGAGATAAGGCAGTTGGAGACGGAAGAGCAGAGGCTGCGCCAGGAGGTGACAGTCCAACTGATGCCATGGCCTGGCAGCGCCTTTCCGTTAAGTGTGGGAACCTGTGAGGTGCGGTTGACACGCCGCAAGGGACGGGTGGACTACGAGGCGGCGGTGGGGGTTCTAAACGCCCAGAATCTGCTGCAGAGCGCCCCAGAGGAGGCAGCCGTGTCCGACCAGCAGGCGTGCCTGGCCTTGCGCCAGGGGATCGCCGAACTGCCAATGCCGCCTTTAACCCAAATCGTGCTGGAAGGGCACTGCCGGCAGGCTATCGCCTGGCGCCCGGTGATTGCGGCGGAGTGGCTGGAGTCCCTGTGCGGGACTGAGGCTCTGGACACAGAGGCCTATGCGCGCTGTTTTAAAGACCAGAAGCCGGTGGTACCGGTGCTGGTAGTGCGCTGACCGGCCAGAGATTGCGGTTGGCAGCGATGATGCGGCGGTAGAAGTCAGCACTGGGACGCAATGTGCGCTCTTGGGTGCGGTAATCCACGGCAATCAGACCGAACCGGGGCCGGTAGCCCTCTGCCCACTCAAAATTGTCCAGAGCCGACCAGTAAAAATATCCCCGGACGATAGCGCCCTCGGCTTGGGCCCGGCTGACGGCCCGCACATGGTCGGCGATGAACTGCACGCGCCGGGTGTCGTCCGCGGCAATCCCGTTTTCCGTCACCAGGATGGGCTTGGCAAAGCCCTTTAGGTCTCGCAATAGCATTTCCATGCCTTCGGGGTACACTTCCCATCCCATGTCGGTGACCTGAGCGCCCGGCTTGGCCGGCACCGGGGTCAGAAAGTGGGGGTGGCGGGTATACTGCCGGCTGTAATAGTTGAGGCCGATGAAGTCCTGGGTGCTGTCCGTCTGCTGGATAAATCGGCGGTTGAACAGGTAGTGCAGCACCTTGCTGTCGGCTTGGTCAAGCCGCGAGCGCGGGTCATAAGGCTCAAACGCCACCATGTGGTGAGCCAGACCGACCCAGGCGCCAGGCTGCGACTCCTTGATGGCCCGGTAGGCGCGCTGGTGGCTGGCCAGAAGCCGCGGGAGGAGTTTCCAGACTTCGGTGAGGCGTTTGTGTCCCGGCGGCCACGTCCCCAGACCGTAGCTCATCACCGCATAGATCATAGGTTCGTTGATTGTCACGTAAAACCGGACCTCATCGCCTAGCGCTTCAACGACACGGCGCACAAAACGCTCAAAGAGCGCCGGGGCATCAGGATTGAGAAAGCCCCCGCGACTGGCGAACCATATGGGCAGCGTGAAGTGGTGCAGGGTGAGAACCGGTTCCATCCCCTGTGCGCGGCAGGATTCGATGACCCTCTGATAATGGGCTAGGGCCGGGGCGCTAAACTGCCCCGGCGCAGGCTCAATCCGGCTCCATTCCACAGATAGGCGGTAGGCGTTGATGCCAATCTGGCGGAAGAGCTGGAAATCTTTCTCAAAGCGGTGGTAATGGTCGCAGGCCTCTCCGGACGGGACCCGGCCCTGAAGGCGGCCCGCCTCTTCCCACTGGGTCCAGTCATTGTGATTGCCGCCCTCGACTTGGTGGCTGGATGTTGCCGCACCCCAGAGAAACGGGGGAAGATCAGCGGGCCACTGGCGCATTCTGTCTCTCCCTCCTTGCAGCGGGCTGGGGAACAGCCCCTGGGTGGGGTCAGTTCCCCATATGCACGCGAATCGCCTTGGGAATCGTTGTGACGTGAACCGGTAGGTGCCCGATAAGCTCGCCGTCGGCATGAACCCACAAACCGGGTGGACCTTCGACAGTCAGTTCGGCTGCCGCAAACGCCTTCACTACGGGGCGGGTGACGTGCGTGCCCCGGAACACACGGGCTAGCAGAGGCAAAATCTGCCAGGGCTTGATGCCTTCAATCCAGACCACTTGGAACTCCCCGTCATGGGGGTCCGCCTCGGGGCAGATTTTCATTCCCCCCGCAATATACTTCGTATTGCCCATGGCAATCATAAAAGTATTTTGGGTGGTGCTCTGTCCCTGCACCGTGACCGTCATGGGCTGGGGCCGGTACCCCAGGGCATTGTAGAAGATGCCCCGGATGAAGACCCAGGTGCCGTTGCCCTGTTTTTTGCGCTTGTTGACCCATCCTGCCACCTCTGCGTCAAATCCGGCGCCCGCTACGGTCAGGAAATACTGGTCGCCGATCTCGCCCAGGTCAAACCACCGCTCCGTCCCGTGAAGAGCTATCTCAACAATTTGTTCAGGCTGCTGGGGATAACCCAGAACCCGCACGAAGTCATTCCCGGTTCCGGCCGGAATGACCCCAAAAATTGTTTTTCCAGAAGGCATCAACCCATTGATGACCTCATGGTGGGTACCGTCGCCGCCGAGCGAGACCACTGTCAGCCCGTCTTGGTCGGCCACTTCCCGGGCTAGCAATGTAGCATGACCGGGTCCTTCCGTCGTGACGATGTCAATATCAGGCCCGTCCAGAAACGGTCTGACGGTTTCAAAAATCTTTACGGCCTTGCCATTGCCGGCCGTAGGATTAAATATGATCCGCGCTGCCATAAATTACGGGATTCCCCCAATTAACCAAAGTACGTTGCTTAAATTCGACATCACGGGGAAAGTTCCTGCTTGGGATCCAACAGGGCGCGGCACTGGCGAATTTCGTCAGCGTATTCGGCTTCGGACTCCACAGGAGTTTCCAGATAAAAGGGAATATCGCGAAAATGCGGGTCCTTGAGCAGGGTCCTCATCATGTCCATTCCCAAAAATCCTTGACCGACCAGTTCGTGGCGGTCTTTATGGCCCCCAAAGGGAATCTTGCTGTCATTGAGGTGTATGGCTTTCAACCTGTTCATAAACTTGGCCGAGGAAAACCCTGAAAATCCCTCCAAGTTCCCCGGTTCCAAAATTCCTGCGGAAAACGCGTGCTGGGTATCGAGGCAGAAGCCGACTTTGTCTTCCGGGAAAGGCGCGGCAATGTCCAACAGCTGCTGCACTGTCGTGCCAATTTCTGAGCCTTGGCCCGCAGTGTTTTCCAAAAGGATCATGGTGTGCTCCGTGGTATTGCGGTCCAGGACCTGAGCCAGTGCGGAATGCATGCGCTCAATGCCGAAGTCCAGCCCTTTGTCTTTAGGTTTGCCGCAGTGCACAACCACGCCGTAGCTGCCGCGCGCCTCCCCGATGACCATATCCTGGATCAGCGCGTCAATGGAAAGCTGCAGCAGCTCATCATCCACGCTGGCGAGATTGATCAGGTAGGGAGTATGGCCGATAGAGACCAAATCCAGTTCGGCCGTAAGGGCCCGTCCCCGCTCGGCATCGGGCACATTCAGAGGTTTGGCCCCGCGGAAGCCGCGGGGATTCTTGGTAAAATACTGGAAGCAGGTCGCTCCCAGCTTGGGAGCGGTTTCCACCGCTTTGGCAAAGCCCTTGGCCACACTTAAGTGGCACCCAATCCGTGTCATCTATCTCCCGCCTCATTCCCTCAATAGCATCAATCATGACGAAATGTGAAAAAGACGTCAAGCCGGGGCGAAACGGTCCGGAAATTTAGAGGAATTCCTGCGGCGGAACGAGAACAGATATAGCGCAGGGGAGAATAGTGTATCCGCATGCGAAGGAGGCTCAAAACCGTGACAGAAGCAAGGTATTGGACTTACCAGGAGATGACGGCCACCCTGAACGGGTGGCAAACCGCTTACCCGGATCTTTTTCAAGTGGAGGCTATGGGGAAGAGCCGGAGCGGGCGAGACTTGTGGGCGGCCACCATATGCAGTGATGTGCGCCATGCGGCGGATTACCCAGCGCTGCTGGTGGATGCCAATATCCACGCTGGCGAGGTCGCTGGAAACGCGGTGGCTATGCACTGGATTGGCACGCTGCTGGAGGGGTACCACAAGGCTCCGGCTATTCAGGAACTTCTGCAGACACGGGCGGTTTATGTTGTCCCCCGCATTGCGGTGGATGGGGCCGAGGAATATCTGACTTCACCCAACCGCCTGCGCTCGAGCCCGCACTGGTATCCTCTGGATGATCCCCTTCCGGGGTGGGTAGCGGGGGACGTGGATGGCAACGGCCATATTTTGACGATGCGCATGCCAGGCGCCGACGGCGCCTACGCGGTGGATGAAACCGATCCCCGGCTAATGCGGCGCAGGCGCCCGGGAGAATTCGGAGAGCAGTACTACCATGTTTTTGTCGAAGGCAAGGTTCAGGCGCCAAAGCGCCAGGGAGCGGCGCTGCTTGCAAGCCGGCTCGACCTGAGCGTGCCCCAGGGGATGGATTTCAACCGCAATTTTCCTGTGCGCTGGGCCACCGAAGATTCTCAAAAGGGTGCGGGGCCTTTTCCGCTGTCTGAGCCGGAAATTCATGCGCTCGCGGGATTTGTGGCATCTCACCCCAATATTGCCGCGTATGTGGCGCTGCACACGTCAGGCGGGGTCATTCTGCGCCAGCCCTCGACAGGGGACGACAGCCAGATCCCGGCGACGGACGCGGGGCTGTTCAGAAGGATGGCTGAGGAAGGGGCAAGAGTCAGCGGGTATTTCGCCCGCTCGAACTTTGAAACATTTCACAACGGCTATGATGCGGTGCTGATGCCGGGAGCGGCTGACGACTGGATGTACGACCACCAGGGCGTGCTGGGGTTCACGGTGGAAATCTGGGATTTGCCGCGCCATGCCGGGGCCAGGGGATATGCGGAACATGGGGTCAAGGGCTTGATGAAACTCTCGGACGAGGAGCGCCAGGAGGACTTGCGCAAGATCGTGAATTTTGTCGAGGAAAAAGTGCCCACGCAGGGTTTTTTTCCGTGGACAGATTTCGAGCACCCAGACCTCGGCCCCGTACAAATTGGCGGGCTGGATCCCAAATTTGTGGTGCAGAATCCGCCGCTATGCTTTCTTGAAGAAGAATGTGAAAGGGTGGGGCGTTTTCTAACCACTCTCGGGCTGAGCACGGCCAGTCTGACAGCCGGCCCGGTGCGGAGTGAAAAAATTGGGGATAATGTTTACCGTATCACCGCCATGGTCAGGAACCAGGGATTTCTGCCCACATCAGGCACTGGGCGCGGGTGGGGCATGAAGCGGGTGTCAGGCGTCCAGGCCCTTCTGGAGGGAGACTACGAGATGATTTCCGGGGAATCTCCCAGCCGTCTGGGGCACCTCAGCGGGTACGGGAGCCTGGAAGCGTCGGCACCGCCAGGGGACAACCGCCGCACGGCCGAGTGGGTGGTGCGCGCGCCGCAGGGCTCGAGTCTCTCTGTCGTGTTTTCCGCTCCGCGGGCGGGCACGGCCCGCGTGCAGATTGACTTATAGCCCCGTCAAAGCGGCAGGGAGAAGAGGAATGGAGGGGTAGGTGTGTTTGGGGAAGATCTTCGGCTGCTGGTGCCAGCCGCCATTCGACAGACGTACCTGAATACCGGAACGCTGGGACCGACCCCGACTCCGGCCGCGGCCGCTGCCTGCGCCGCCGAGCTGGAGTGGAACGAATTGGGTCCGGGACACGTCCCCTATTATATTCAGGCGCGTGACAAGTCCCGCCAGTTTGCGCTGCGGATTGAACAGGCGATGCCCAAGGGCACCGTCAGTCTCCTGCACAATAACACCGAGGCGATTGGACGGGTTTTGTGGGGGCTGCCGTGGCACCAAGGCGATGAAATTGTTACGACGGACCATGAGCATCCGGCTTTGCTCTTTGCGCTCGCCACCCTGATCCGCCAGTTTGGGGTCAGGGTGAAGGTATTGCGGGTGGACGCCTCGGCCCGGCTGGCCGATCAGCTGGAGGAGGCGCTCAGCACCCGCACCCGCCTTCTGGCGGTGAGTCATGTCTCCTATCTCACGGGGTGGCGATTGCCCGTGGAGGCGATGGCCAAGGTGATGCGGCAGGCGCCTGATGCCCGCATTCTCGTGGATGGGGCGCAGGCTCTCGGCAACATTACGGTGGATCCCCTGGGAACGGGCGCGGACTACTATGTGTTCTGCGGCCATAAATGGATGATGGCCCCTGCCGGTTGGGCAGGGCTGTGGGTCCGGAACACCAGACTGCAGGAACTGGCTACCCTGTGGCCGGCGGACGGCGACTATGAGCCGCATGATTTGGAATCTGCTCAGTCCCCCGTCTGGCCGCTTGATGCCAGCACGGGTCAGGGGCTGGAATACGGCAGCCGGGACTGGCTCAGAGTCGTGGGGTGGTCTGTCACCTGGGATTATTTCGAGGAAGAGGGGTTCGCGGCTCATGCCATCTACCAAGTGGGCTTGGCAATGCAGGCGGCCCATGCTATCGCCCATATTCCGGGATTTGAGGTGGTCTTGTGCCCCAGACCTGAATACCGGCCGACAGCCCTGTTGACCGTGCATTCCCGGCGTTACGGGGCTGGCCTGGCTGAACGGCTTTGGGAGCGCAATATTGTGGTCAAGCCGGTTAATCAGTATGGCGGCGTCCGCGTCTCCTTCGCGATTTTCAATACGCCGGAAGATGTCCACGCCCTGGCCGCGGCTCTGAAGAGCCTCAGCTGACACGCACAGATTCTCCCCCCGGGAGCCTAGGTCGGCTCCTCGGGTCCAGGATCTTGCAAAATCGCCAGGCGGTCAGCAATCAGCCAGCCTAGGTCGGGGTCCAAAACATTGGGATCGATAGGACCGGAATAGCTAGCCCACGGGCTTCGTATGGCGTCTGGCACATCCGCATGGCCCAAAATGAAGGTGCGAAAGTCAGGATTGGCAAGAAAGCGTGAAATCGTCTCAAAGGACAGGGGGGCGTGTGCGCTCAGCAGGGCGTAGCTGACGTTCGCCAGCCACTGCTGGCAGGCGGCCGTGCTGTGCTCCGGATAGAGCAGCTCGACCAGATCCAGCACAGCCTTGACGCCTTTTTCGGGATCGCTGGTGTGGGGTCCAAAACCCATAAATCTGCCTCCTTTCCTCGGTGCTTCGAGCAGGGTTCCAATGGGAACGGTCTGAACCCCTGTGCCGTATGCTACCACAAAGAGGGGGAAAGGGCATGATCCAGCAGCCTGCCATGCGCCACAGGATTTTTACAGACAGCCGGCCACTTCTTGAACGTGCTGCGCGCTTCATGGCTATGCGCGCGGATACCGCCCGGGTTTGGAGCTTCTACCGCGCTCAGGGATACGCCGTCCATACTCTGGAAGATGTTGCCGCGGTGCCCTATGCGGTCCGTGAACACAAAGTCAGCTTGCTGCGCGCCCATTACCGGGCATGCATTATCGGCGAGATGGCCACCGGACAATTGGCGGGTCCACTGTCACCGGCTGTCGGCGTTCCTCTTTTGGCCCTGATTTTGTTGGACTGGGGGGCGCAAATGGGATGGGCGTACGGAGTGGATATGCACCAAGGCAAAGCCCAGACTCTGCTGGCCGCTATTGTGTCAGGAGATTTGGCGGCCGAGATCACGGGGGCGGGCGGGAAATCCCCGGCCCAGATGGCCCTGCGGTTGCTGCTCATGGGGTGGGGCCAGGAATTATGGTGGGCAGACCGGGTGATGGCCCATGTCCGCCGCGCGTTCCGGCCAGCACCGCTATCCTTGTGAGCGGTGCACCTCAGCACCCGGGTAGTGGCGTTCACGCCGTCTTATGTGCCGTTCGCGGCAAACGTCTAGCCCGTTTCGGGCTGCGGGCGCACAATGACATCATCAAGCGGCGGAACTTCTACCAGGAGGTGCACGAGATGGAAAAGGAAACGCGCGAACTCGACGAGAAATTCGAAGAATGGTTTGATGTTATGAGGGAATGGTTTGATGTCGCCGAGTAACTGATGACAAAAATTTTAATCCTTGAAAGCAGCTTCCCGCCACCACGGAGCTGCTTTCTTTTTTGTCCTGTGGAGCGCCAGCATGCTCCGCCACGCCCAGTATGGTAATATTTGCAAAGAGGTGATAGAGGATGGATGAATGGATTGTCCGCACCGAAGACGGCGGGGCGGTCGAAGCGTACTTTAAGGCAGGGGGGCCGGTTGGCGTCATTTTATGCCACGGCAAAGCCTTCGACCGCGACAGCTTTGTGGAGTACGGGGAGACTTTGAACCAGTCGGGTTACACGGTCGCGATTCCCAATTTCCGGGGATACGGCAAGTCAACCACGGGATCCGAAGGGGACGACGCGATAGAGCTGGATGTTCTGGCGGTCGCCAAAGAACTCAATCAAAAGGGATACCAGGCGGTAGCGCTGGGCGCATCCCGGGGCGGGGGGGCCGTGCTGAGAGCGGCGGCATTGAATCCCGCGCACTTTCTGGCGATCGTGACGTGGTCGACCGTTGCTGTCCCCGATTCCACAGCAGCCAAGCTGGGGGGGATTCCTAAACTCTTTATCGTCAGCGAGAGTGAAATGATGCACGAACAGACTCTGGCCGTCTTTCGGGCAGCCCCTGATCCCAAGATTCTCAGGCAAATACCTGGAGGGCGCCACGCCCAAAAGATCTGGCAGGGTCCTGACCGTAGCCTGATTGAGGGCGAAGTGTCCGCATTTCTGGAGGCCCTGCCGAAGGTGGCGCCATGATTGCCGGGCCGGTGGACCATATTGCGGTGCGCACCACGGACGCAGATGCCCTTACGGGTTTCTTGACGGATGTGCTGGGTCTCTCGCGCCAGGGCAGCAATGCCCGCCGTCTGTTCCCACTGCCCGGAGGGGTGACGCTGGCCGTGTTTGCGTCGGGGACGCCAGGCGGTGGGCTGGGATCCGTGGAAACGGAGAAACTGCCCGACCACATCGCGCTGAGAGTTGAGGACGTGGAGGCCGTGCGCGCCGTCTTGGCGGCCCGGGGCTACCTGATGGATGGGGACATGATTGTGGCCCCGGGCGGCCTGTGCGTGCAGTTTGTGGGTCCGTAAACGCATTCTTGGGTGCTGAGGCAGGGAGGACCATCCGGCAGATTGCCAATTAGCTGAAGCAGCGCATGATTGGCGCCCAAGTTTTGGGCAGTTTTTGCCGAGGATGGATATCAGGCGGCGTACCGCGGCACGCACTGGGACGGGGCCGCCCAGTCTAAAAGGCTGGGCAGCGCAGGGACGGTTTTGGACGGTGTCTCCTTGGCCCTTGCGCTCCGGGCTCTTTTCCCTCTCAGTCAGAGTTCCATGATCGAGCCTAGGGCAGCAGATGCCACCGCGCTGTCTTTGGGGGCCACGCCAGCGCCATCACCGCCAAGCCATACACGATCCACATGACATTGAATCCAATCATGACGCTAGACGGGGACACAGAGCCTATGATGAAGCCTGTCAAGGCGGAAAATCCGCTCCATGCGAGGTACCGCTGGAAGGGGTCTGCCGCCGCCCGCAGGCGGTAGAGGCCGGTGAGCAACCCGGCGTAAAAGAGCACAAAGAGACCGATTCCGAGCCAGCCGAAGTCGATGGCAATCTCAAGCCACATATTGTGGGCGTCGATTACGCCGTAAGTGTTATAAGGCGTTTTGTGGTGCACGTAATACAGGTAATAGCGCTCCGCACCCCGCGGTCCCAGCCCCCACGGATGCTGGAGCAGCGCGTGGATCCCGCTCTGCAAAAGGGCGAGCCTGATAGTGAGGGAACCGGGGCCGTGCGTGGGGGTCACCTTGTGCGGCCGGTATTGGAATAAGTCAGCAATGTGCCTCAGCTTGGTCAGGGCGAAAGGCAGGGCGGCCGTTTGGGGCAGGCTCTGTACATAGAAAAGCAGTCCTAAAAACAGTGCCGCAGCCAGGCCGATGGCAATCACGGCATAGCGCTTGTAGGGCCGGGGCAGCACCAAGGGCAGGGCGGCCGCCTCCAGAAACAATGCCAGCTCGCCTCCGCGGCTGCCGGTCTTATAGAGGATATACATTCCGGCTAGGGTTAGCAGGCCCGTGGCCAGAAAGGCTGCGCGGGACCGGGCGAGGTAAGCCATGAGAAAAATAAACGGCAGCAGCAGCGCCAGAGCAGCGCCTAGATGGTTGGGCCCGTAGAAGAACGCGGTGGGAATGTGCTGGGGGTGGGCGCCGCCCTCGCTGGAATGCCCGAGGTGGTGCGCTGTGCGGATTTCCCACTCGCTGACGGCTAAAGTGGCCAGATAGTAAAGTATGAGGGTTGACAGCGCTGTCCACTTTGCCCAGCGCGGCCGGCTCGCCAGAGACCACAACCCCAGGACTAAGAGGAATCCCGCGATTTGTTCCCAGGTGTAATAGATATAATAGTAGGTGTGGGGGCTGAAGGCCGCAAATGTGGCCAGGGCCCAGACCAGCCACCCGGTGAGGACAGCCAAGAGCCATCTGGTATTGAGCCCATCCCCTTTGAAAACCCGGTAGGCTGCATAAAGCGGCAAAGGCACAACCAGAATGCGCTGCAAGAGGGACACCACAGAGTGTCCAGCGAACCCTGGCACGACGATGTAGCCTTCAAAGGGCGCGCTGATGACGTACAGGGCAATAAGGGCGAGCCACACGGGCTGCAGCCAATTCTTGGCAGTCAGGCGAAACCCTCCTTCAATGAACAGTGACGACTCCCCACGGCCAAAGCCGGGGGCTTCTCGTTCTCCATCCGCTCCCCAAACAGCGCATGTTAGCTCGCCAAAGCCCGGTGCGGCCGCTGGGAGTCATGGTACCACATCGCTGGGTATTTCATATGGTGGGCTGGCGGGAGCCGTCACGGCACCGGAGGGCCGCACGGGTTTGAACCCAAGAATTTCCCCGGGAAGTTCGCTGGTGGCGCACACATTTTGAAATTCCGGCTGTCGGGTGTCCAGCAAAGTTTTTCGATATGTTCTCTGTTTTTACCATAGCATGTCAGGTCAGTGACGGCAAATGGAGCAGTCTTAGGGCTAGGCACCGTGCAGGGAGGAGGGGTGCGTAGGACATCTGGTGTAAAGGGGGCGGCATAAGTGCCGCATAGGGGTTGGGCGGAGACAAGACGCCGCGCTGCAGCGGCGTCTTGTCTTCAGCGGGGGCGGCGCCAAGGTCTGGAAGACCCATCGGGGCGGATGACCCGCAAGGACCGTCCTTCCGGCTCGCTGCCGGGCTTGCGCTTCTTGCGGAAGAAAATGGCCAACAGGGGGCCGATCCCAAAGAAGAGAAACGCTGCCAGCCACAGCAGATCATGACCGGGGCGGTGGGACTGGAGGTGCCGAGAAATCAGTATCCCCATCGTTAGATTGGCTCCCAGGGGAAGAGCCAGCATAATCCACAGGATCCGGTCTTTCGCGAAATCGACTGCTCGCCTCTTCATGGGCTCGCCGGCCATGGGGCCGCATCCACGGCCGTCGGGGGAGCCGGCGCGATATTCCCGTGCACTGTCAATCGGGGAAAGACGGTCCCAGCGCATCCGGCAATGCTCGCAAGGTGCAGTGAAGAAAGAATCCAACGGTCACCGATCACATTCAGCGGCATAGGTCTTGTCCTGCCTACCTCTCATGGTGCGTTGTCCGTCCCGCAGGGAATACGGGAAAAACATGACGGGGTAGGAGTCATCAGCCTCTATGGCGGTTTGCGGCAAAGCGATGTTCAGACTTCGCCTGCTGGCAGTTCTCCATTGCCTTTCTTTTAGTATAAGAGAGCTCAAGGATCTGATCCACAAAATTGAGCGAATCGTCGATTATTAATAGGGAATGTTCCGGCACAGGGCCGCGGACCGCGCAGAGTGCGCGGTCCCAGTGGCCTGGGGAAGAGCCATCTTTATTGAGGTGGCCGTTCGGTCAAAGAGGTGAGTAGACCCGGGCCGTGCCGTGATCCAGTTGCGCTGCTCCAATAGCCCGTGCTGTGGGTCAGCTCGGAAGCGGCGCCATGCCTCTTGCCAGCATGCGCACATCCATGGCATGATGGTGTGAAAGCACATGCAGAGCCATGGTGTTGGCTCCATCCAGGCATTCAATCGCTTGCGCGGCAAGCTGATGACACCTACCGGAATACTGGGGGTATTTTTTTTTTTTTTTTTGCGCGCGGGTGGGAGGAAGTGATCCAGACCCCACCGCAGCCCGGCGGCAGGGAGCCGTGATGAGGGCGGGATTGTCCCGGACAAGGCCTATCAACCGAGGAGGAACAGAATTGACACCGCAAAACCAGGATTCATCCAAAGAAGGTTGGCGTACCCGCAACGTCTGGGGATTTTCTCTGGCTTCGCTGTTTTCGGACATGGGCCACGAACTGGTTACAGCGGTCCTTCCGGCCTTTTTGCTGACCATTGCCGCTCCCGTGATTGCTTTGGGAGTGATCGAGGGAGTATCAAATCTCAGTCAGTCCGTGGCGGCTTTGTGGGGAGGCAATCACGCCAGATGGACGCCCAAGCGGAAGTGGCTGGTTGTTGCGGGGTACGTGCTGACGGGGCTCAAGGCCCTGATTGCCCTGGTTTTTTACTGGCCCTGGATTGTGCTCATCCGGACGGCCGCTTGGGTCGGGCGGGGGGAGCGGGGACCTATTCGCGACACGGTGATCGCTGAGGAGGTCACAGACCGTAACCGCGGGAAGGCCTACGGGTTCCGGGAAACATTTGACACGCTGGGGGCGATAGCGGGGCCGCTCGCAGCCGCGGTGCTGATAAGCACGGTGCCTGCCCGCACCCTAATCGCGCTGAGCGCTATCCCGGCCGTGCTAACTATTGCGGTCGTTGTCGTCTTTTTCCGTGACCGGACCCAGTCCCAGGCGCTGCCTGCCCCGGCAGCCAATGAGACTAGGGCGGTTTGGCCCCGCGCCTTCCGTCGATTTCGGCGCGCCGCGGTGATTTTCAGCATCGGTGCTGCGCCGCCGACGTTTTTCATTCTGCGGGTACTGCAGACACACGTCCATATCTTGTCCCTAAAGACAGCCGCCCTGGGATTTGGACTGTATGCGGTTCATAACATCTTTTATGCTGGATCATCTTTCCCGGCCGGGATTTTGTCGGACCGCGGCCAAATGAAAGGGACGGCGGTGAGCGGATACTTGTTGTGGGCGGCCGCCCTGGCGGGATTTGCCTTACTCCCCCAGGTAGGTCCATGGGTGTGGGTCGTGCTCTTTGTTCTGTCTGGATTTTCTACGGGACTCATTGAAACCGGGCAGAAGGCAATGACAGCCCAAATTGCTCCAGACCCGCTTCGCGGCAAGGCGCTTGGGCAAATCGCAGGATTGCGCGGACTCAGCCAGTTTGCAGGCACTTTGCTGCTTGGCGGACTCTGGACACTCGGCTATCCGGCTTGGGGATTTGTGGCGATGGCGGCGGCGGCGTTAACCGGGGGTTTTCTGATGATGGGAGTGCCGTCACCTGTGAGCGCGGCCAATAAGTCGCGGCATTCTTAGTTAGGGTGGTGGGGCCATTGGGACAGCACCTTGCGGTCGCTGCAAGGTGCCTACCGATCCGCAGAAGAAGGAAGCAAAGACGCGGGCTGAGTCGCAGCCGGAACTGCTTTGCCACCGTGCCACCGTCAAGGTATACTGTGTTCAACGCGGTATGAGCAAATCGGGAGGCGGAGTTACTATATAGCTTGCTCCATGATGCATAATGGTGGTATGGGTAAGACATACACCATTACCGAAGTCGCCCGGTTGCTGGGCGTCAAAGTCAAGACAGTCCAGCGGTGAGACCGAGAAGGACGTTGGAAAGCGGCGGGGCGTACCGTGACGGACCGGAGGTACTATACCGAAGAGCAGATTCGGGAGTTTCGGCAAGAAATGGCGCACCACGGACCCCGGCAAACGGTCGTCTATTGCCGGGTGAGTAGCCAAAGCCAGCGCCCTGACCTCAAAAATCAGCGGCGGGTACTGGAAGAATTTTGTCTGGGCTGGGGACTCGCCCCCGTCGAGTACGTGGAAGAAATCGGCGGGGGGATGAATTTTCACCGCAAGAAATTCTTGGCCTTAATGGACGCCATTGAAGCGGGGACGGTGGGCACCGTGATTATTGCCCACCAAGATCGTCACCGTCTCGTCGTCAGTAGTGGTGTTCAACACTTCGCGATAAAACGTGGAAGAGACCCGCATGACATAGTAGAGCCGCTGCACGGCCAAATCCCGGAGAAATGCCAACGAAGGATACCCGCGGTCAAACAAAACGAGGTTGAGCTCGGGATGCGGGAGCAAGCGGAGGAGCGCCGCGAGATTCTTCGCCGCCAATGCCCGTTCACCCGTATCATAGCGTCCCAAGACCGCGTGAATCACTAAATGGTTTTCCACATCGATGATGTGGGAGGCGCGGGCCCGCGCTGTGGTAAACTCGCCGGATCCTTTCGCCACGCCATAAGCCCGGCGTAGTTCGGGAGCATCCGGGATTTCCATGGTGCTGCCGTCAATGGCCAACACCCGAAACCCGTGAAAGGTCTGGATGTCATCATCGGCATAGAATTGGGCAATAAAGGAATCATTGAGGAGCGTAAAAGCTTCAGGCTTGAGTTTTTGTCGCGCTTCGGCAAACGATTGTGGGCCGCCTCCTCAGGCATAAATCTTTCGCGAAACTCATCCAATTCGATTTGCGTGGTGCGACGCACCATATAAGAGGAACCCGACTTTGCGGTCCCGAGTGAAGTCCGGCGGACGCTGTTTGACTTGATCACGGTAACTCGCCTGCTGCAGCAGGCGAGTTACGATGGCCCATAAATTGCGTGTCTTGTCCTTCACCAGCATCCGCCCCCCTAGAACCATACCAGAAGGACATGAAGTAATCCAGAGGAATAGGGGAAAAACGTGGCAAATTTTACAATGGATTTATGAACCATTTCGAGCCCATTATTTTAACCTGACAGCATTGGGGATGTGGCGGGGCTCCTGAATAGGGCCCTGCCACAATCTTGACGTTACTGCTCTTCTTCTTGATGGTCCTTCATAAAGCGGATGCCAATCAGCAAGGCAATGACCATGGCAATCCCTCCGAGAATCCAGAGCATATGGACAACCTCCCAAACAAGTTGGTTCTCATAATATGCGCATTTGGCGCGTTTGGCAAAGCTAGTTTTCTCCAGTCGGCAGGGACGGCCGGCGGTGGGTCAGGACAGCCTGAAGGCTGTCGGACAGCTTGGCCTGGGCGTCATCGGCAAACGCATTGGCCAGGGCCAGGAGCAGCACGTTCAGAGCCACCAGGGATGCAATGAGAGATGATCCCGCGCCGATGCGCGGTGACGGCTCATAGGCATAAACGTAAAAGGGCAGGTCGGCCAGACGCGCCAGCGGGTTTTTGCGGTCGAAGCGGGTCAGGGCCGCTACACTGGCGCCTTTGGAGCGCGCCATTTGCGCCAGCTCTAGAACTTCCGCCGTCTCTCCGGAATAGGAGACGGCGAAGAACACGTCGTGTGCCGACAACTGGCCGACAATGGTCGCCATCACATGAAAGTCTTCGGAGAAAAAAATGGGCAGCCCCAACCGCCACAGCTTTTGCTGAAAATCCTTGACCACCACGGCCGATGCGCCAATGCCGTAAGGAACAATCCAGCGGGCCTGCTGGATCCGGCTGACCAGTTCTTCAATATCATGCTCACGCACATCATTCAGGGTGCGGTTGATCGCCATGACCGCATTGCGCCTGAGGGATTGAATGGACCGCGACAGGGAGGCGGCCGGGTCAATTTCCACGAAGCGGTTGCCTGCCGGTTGGTCTTCGCGGGCAATGTCAGCGACAATGGCGACTTTCAGCCCCTGATACCCCTGCACCTGCATAGACTTGCACAGGCGGATGACCGCAGCCTGGCTGCTGCCGGTGAGCAGGGCCAGATCTTTCACGGTTAAATCCACCAGCTGGTGAGGGTTCTCCAAAATCCACCGCGCGATGCGGGCCTCAGAGTTGGCCAGGCTTGGCAAGGTGCTGCTGAGACGGTCGAGTACCCCAGAGATGGCCATGGGTGTTTCCTCTCTTTCTTGAAACAACAGGTAGGAAAAGATTTGTGACACCAGATGAATTATTTTTTCAGTGTATTGGTTCTACTTTTGAAATATGATAACATAAGCCCCAGATTTCAATACAGCTTTTTGCAAATTCCCTGAAATTTTACGGTAAAACGCCTTATTTATGTCGGAAAATTGCGCTATTGACCAAAAGATATTGAGACAACCCTATAAGGAGCGACACCATGAAGAAAGCTATCCCTCTGGCCTTAGTCGCCAGCCTTGGAGTTTTAGCGGCAGGCTGCGGAGCGTCCCAGGCCCACAGCGCCACCTCCAAGACATTCACCACCATTGATGAGGCTCACGGCATCACCGACGGGGCTCCCATGAACCCGTTCAATACTAACGGCAACAGTTTTATCAGCTTCGACGTCATGCAGTTGGGCTGGTTTACCAACTCAGCCACCAATCCCAATGACTTTTATCCGGGGCTGGCCCAGAAGTGGCAGATTTCCAACGGCGGGCGCACGGTCACGGTATGGCTCCAGCCCAATGCCAAATGGTCCAATGGCCAGCCGGTGACGGCCAGTGATGTCAAAGCGTCGATGGCAGCCGGATTTACGCAGGGGAATTCCCAAGCCTTTTATCTGGGCAGCGTGAAGGTGATTTCTCCCACGGAGGTGCAGTTCAGCCAGGTGCCGGGACAGAACTACAATTTGTTTTTCAACGCCCTGATGCAGCAGCCGATTATCCCCGCGTTTGAATACGACCCGGTTATGGGCAGCAATATCTGGCAGATTATCGACGAGTCGCTGTACACCGGCAGCAACGCGGCCCAGAAGGCTCTGGCCACTAAAGCAGAGACGGAACTCACCAATATCGGCAAGACCGTTGTCGATTACTCCCCGAAAACGGACATCTCCGCGGGACCTTTCCTGATCAAGAACCTCAATCCCGGCGAGGCGCTTCTGGTCAAGAACCCTGACTTCTATGCCGCCAGCAAAATCAAGGTTAACCAGGTGGTTTTCCGCAACTACACGGGCAACCAGCAGATTTGGAACTACATGATTGCCGGCCAGCTCGACATGGCGCCATTCACCGCGATGCCTACCAACATTCTCGACCGCATTCTGCAAGTCAAGGGCAACCAGAAAGTGGTCTCCCCGTCTTATGTGGGAGCGGCTCTGGCGTTCAACCAGGGCATTTACCCCTACGGCATGCCGGCCGTGCGGCACGCGCTGGCGCATGTGATTGACCGGGCGGCCGTGCAGAAAGTAGCCGAGCCCGTCGTGGGCACCGTATCGCAGTACTCGGACGGCATGGTCGACTCGGCCACCAAAGAGTGGCTGACACCGGCCCAAATCAAAGAAATGAACCCTTACAGCTACAACTTGAGCGAGGCCGCGCACGAACTGGAAAAAGCCGGGTTCAAGAAAGTCGGCGGCCGGTGGATGATGCCCAACGGCAAGCCATGGACCGCGACGATTTACACGGTGAACGGATTCAGCGACTGGATTGAAGCGGCGAAAGTCATGTCCACGGAAATGACCCAGTTCGGCATCCCCACCTCTCCCGACATCGTCAGCAGCTACTCCCAGTATCTGAAGGACATTGCTTTGGACAAATACGCCCTGGCCTTCTGGCTTAATGCTTTGGGACCGGAAGCCTATCCCACCTTCCAGCGGATTTACGGCCCCAACGACGGGTATAACGTCGTGGGCGGCCAGTCTGTCTACTATCCGTACAGCAACACCACGGAAGGCAACTGGGTGGACTCCCCCCGCCAGATTCCCATGCCCAACGGACAGATGATTGACCCCGGCCGTCTCACCTATGACCTCAACAGCCTGACAGCCGCCCAGCAGCGTCCCATTGTGCAGAAGCTGGCGCTGGCGACCAACGCCAGCCTCCCCATGATCACGCTGTGGAACTACATCAACGTGCAGTTCATCAACACGGACCGGTTCACCGACTTCCCGGTTCACAGCAACGGCATGCTGGACAACCCTCCGGGCGTATGGATTATGAGCGGGTACGTGCAGCCGAAATAATATCTGCCGGGACGGCCGCCGCAGCCTTGGGCGCCCGTCCCGCTTTTGATTGCTTAAGCGGGAGGGAACAGTGTGAAGAACATCCTGGTCCGGCTGGCCAAAAGGATTTTCGCGGGAATCATCATGGTGCTAGTCATGGCGTCGTTTACCTTCTTTCTCGTCCGCATGATGCCCGGCAATCCGGTGTCAGCAAAATACAACGAACTGATTATGCGCGGCATGACCCCGGTACAGGCGATGGACGAGGTGCGCGTGATGTACGGATTTATTCCCCACCAGCCGTTATGGCAGCAGTACCTGCACTACCTCGTGCAAATATTGCACCTCAATTTGGGCACGTCGATTTCCTATGAAGGGGTGCCCGTTCTCCACATTATCCTGGATGCGGCGCCGTGGACCATTATTCTGGTGACGACGGGGCTTATTGCCAGCTTTATTGTCGGCGTGCTGGCCGGGGTGATTGCGGCGGTCAAGCGCTCGTCCCCGACCGGGAATGCCATCACCCTTTCGGGGTCCATTATGCATGGGATTCCCCAGTTCGTCATGGGATTGTTCCTCGCCTACGTGTTTACCACGCTGTGGGCGATCCTGCCTTTTGGCGCGCCTTACAATGCGGCGCTGACCCCTGGCTTCAATGGCCCGTTCATCTCGTCTCTGGTCCGCCATGCTATCTTACCGGTGGCCACCTATGCGCTGTCCAGCTATGGAGGCTGGCTGCTCACCATGAAGTCGAGCGTGATTACGGTGCTGGGAGATGACTTCATTCTGGCTTCAGAGGTGCGCGGGATCAAGGCCAAAACCCGTGTGCGCTATATTGCGCACAACGCAATTTTGCCGCTGTTCACCATTTTTGCTCTGTCCATCGGATTCATGTTCGGAGGCTCGCTGTTTATTGAGGATATTTTTGATTATCCGGGATTGGGAAATTTGCTGCTGCATGCGATTGACGCGCGCGATTACCCTCTGATGAGCGGGGCTTTCCTGTTGATTACGGTCGCCGTCATTGTGGCCAATATCTTTGCCGACTTTCTCTATTCCGTCGTCGATCCCAGGATCCGGAGGTGAGTACTGATGTCTTTAGCAGCGACCACTGAAGCCCCCTCGAAGAATTCTCCGGGGCCGGCGGGACACCCGTCGTTTCTCAAGAACGCCTGGCGTGTTATCGCCAAGAAACCCGGCCGACTTTTGGGCCTGGCGATTATCGTGCTGTTCACCTTGATGGCGATTTTCGGACCGTACCTGTATCCCCGGCAGCTGCCGATCAATCCCAATGCCATCTATGCCCCGATCAGCTGGCACTACCCTTTGGGGACGGACTTTGAAGGCACCAGCAATTTGGCTCTGATTGTCACGGGAGCCCGTTATGTCCTGTTCGCCGCCGCGATGGCGGCGGTGTTCACGGTCGTGTTCGGGACGGCCCTGGGCCTGATTTCCGGCTATTACCTGGGGTGGCCCGACTCAGTGATTATGCGGGTCACGGACTTTATCCTGACGATTCCGGGGTTTCCCCTGCTGGTGGTGCTCTCCACCATCTGGAACTTTGGCCAGCCGATGGCCATGGGATTTGTGCTGGGGATTACCGGGTGGGGAGGGCTGGCGCGGGCGGTGCGGTCCCAGACCCTTTCCTTGCGGGAGCGGGGATTCATTGAGGCGGCGCGGACGCTGGGGCTGTCCCCTTTCCACATTCTGTTCAAAGAGATCCTGCCGAATGTCGGGTCCTATATTGCTATGAACCTGCTGCTGGCGGTGACGGGCAGCATTTATGCGGAAGTTGGGCTGTTCTTTTTAGGGGTGGTGCCGTTCCAGGTGAACAACTGGGGCGTCATGCTGAACTTGGCGGTGTTTTCGGCGGGGGCGATGTCGAGCACGCAGGCGCTGCCGTATCTTCTCTCCCCCCTGCTGGCGCTGCTGATCCTGACCTTGGGCGTCGTGCTGTTTCTGGATGCGGTCGACGAAATGTTCAACCCCCGGCTGAAGGAGGCTTGATCCATGAGTGCCGAATGGCCATTGAAAGCGAACACAAAGGCTGTGGGAATTACAATTAGGGATTTGGAAGTGGTTTACTCTACCGGCCAAGGGCAGGTCCCTGCGGTCAACGGGGTTGACCTGGATATTGCCGGAGGTCAAATCACCGGGATCATTGGGGAGTCCGGATCCGGCAAATCCACCTTGGCGATGGCTATCATGAATGCTGTGCCCCATCCCGGACGGATTGTCAAGGGCTCAGTGGTGGTGGACGGGGTGGGGAATATGCTGACCCTCGACAAGGAAAGCCAGCGCCGGGCCCGGGGCCGGAATCTGGGGTTTGTCTTTCAGGCCGCCCAGAATTCTTTGAATCCCCTGACCCGCGTGGGACATCAAGTGCTGGACCTGGGACGCTCGCACAATGTCAAGGACCTGCGCGGTCTCTTGCGGCGCGCCAAGGAACTCTTGCACCGGATGGGCATGGATGCGGACCGGGTGCTGACCGCCTACCAGCACGAACTGTCGGGGGGCATGCGCCAACGCGTGGGGATCATGTTTGCGCTGGTGCTGGACGCCCAGGTGGTGATTTTGGATGAGCCGACGACCGCTCTGGACATGCTGTCCCAGGCCTCGGTGCTGGAAATCGTGCGCAGCATCCATGAGGAGCGGGACATCACCACCATCTTGATCACACATGATATGGGGGTGGTGGCCGACCTGGCCGACCGGGTGGTCGTGATGTACGGCGGGGAACTGGCGGAAGAAGGGGAGACGGCGGAGGTGCTGGCGCACCCCGCCCACCCGTACACGAAGGGCCTCATCCAGGCGATTCCCAGGATTTCAGGAGATCTCAGCCAGGCTGTGGCGCTGTCTGGGTCCCCGCCCGACCTGAAAACATTCATGCAGAGCGGCTGCCTGTTTTATGACCGCTGCCCGGAGCGGGTGGCGGAATGCCAGGTGAAGAGGCCGCCTTACGAATCCGCAGGGCCCGAGCGCAAAGTCGCCTGTTTCCGGGTGATGCCGCATGATTGAAGTGAGGCGCCTTGAGAAAACTTTTCCGGGAAAACATGGCCTGCTGGGCCATGACGCCGTCAAGGCAGTGCAAGATGTTTCCTTCCGCATTCCGGATGGCGGCGCCGTGTCCTTTATTGGCGAGTCGGGGTGCGGCAAAACCACCATTGGCCGCATTCTCGCCGGACTGGAAAATTACACGGCCGGCGAGGTGCTGGTCGATGGCCAGAACCTGGCCACGGTCGACCGGCGCCAGCGGGAGGCGGTGCTGCGCCGGGTGCAATTGATCCAGCAAGACCCCTACCAGGCGCTGAATCCCGCCCGCACCATTGAGCAGGCCCTGTCCGATCCCCTGAAGGTGATGGCCAAAGCGCGGGGAGCAGACACTGCCTGGATTCTCCAGCGCATGGAGGAAGTGTTGGGACTGGTAGGACTGGAGCCGGAAGCGGTGGTGCATAAATACCCGCATATGCTCTCCGGGGGACAGCGCCAGCGCATCGTCATTGCGCGCGCCCTGACGGTCGAGCCCTCCGTGCTGGTGGCGGACGAGGCAGTCTCCATGATTGATGTCTCCTTGCGGTTGGGCGTACTGAAGCTTTTGCGCGACCTGCGGGAGAAATTCCACATTTCCCTGATCTTCATTACCCACGATGTGGCCTCCGCGCGCTATGTGGGCGAGGATGGGCAGATGTTTGTGATTTACAAGGGGATGATTGCCGAGCAGGGGCCTACGGATGATGTGATTTTGCACCCCCAGCACCCCTACACGCAGGCGCTGCTAAGCGCCGTGCCCGTGCTCAAGGGGCTGGAGTCTCCGGGATCCGACCGCTACATTCCTCTCAAGGAACTGGATCACGGGCAAAGTCCGGAGAATGCCTGCCTGTTCGCTCCCCGCTGCCCTTTCGCCCAGCCCCTGTGTGAGACCGAGCGGCCGGCGCTGCAGGGTGCCTCGGGCCACCAGTATGCCTGCCACTACCCCCAAGAGCGCCACGTGGTGGCGGTGGCCTTGAAGGAGTGACCACGGTCCGCGCCATGACGCTCGCCGACGTGGACGGTTCGGCTGCGCTGATGGCAGAGCAGCCTTTGTGGCAGCGCTACCAGATCAGTCAGGCCAAAGCGGCCCGCTATCTGGCGGACCTCCTGGCCCGGGGCGAGCAGGGGCTGGTAGCGTCAGGAGAGGAAGGGATTCAGGGACTGGCGGTGCACAGCTGGCAGACGTTTGGCGATTTTGGCTACCTGCGGATTCTGGCTGCTTGGCCGGGTCAGGGATGGGGCGGGCGCTTGCTGGCGGAGGTGGAAGGGGCCTGCGCCGACAAAGGAGTCCCCGCGCTTTTTCTCCTCTGTTCCGACTTCAACATCCGGGCGCAGGACTTTTACCGCCATCACGGCTATGCGCAGGTGGGGCGGTTGGCGCAATGGATCCGTCCGGATATCGACGAGCTGATTTTCACAAAACGCATAGAAAAGGGGAGAGCCAGCGATGGGGGACTTTAGTGCGGCGCAAAGTGTGGTCAAACAGGCCGTGGACAGTGGCCTGGTGCCTGGTGCGGTGGCTTTTGCCGGCCGGGAATCCGATGTCCTGTTCCGCTATACGGCGGGCCAAGCCCAGATTTACGGAACAAGCCGGCTGATGCACCGAGATACGGTGTTCGACTTGGCGTCTCTGACAAAAGTGGTGGCGACCCTGCCCGCTGTGCTGATTTTGGCGCAGCAGGGAGACTTGAATCTGCAGGCGCCAGTATCCAAATTTTTTGACGCGTTCGGGGAAGGATCCAAGGCGCAGGTGCGGGTGTCCCAGCTCTTGACGCACACCGCTGGGCTGGTGTCGCACCAGCCGTTCTACGAGACGGCGCACACGCGCCAGGACGTATTGAACCTCGTGCTGGCCGAGCCTCTGGCCTACGAGCCGGGGGCGCAGGTGGTCTACAGCGATTTGGGATTCATCATTTTGGGAGCGCTGGTTGAAAAAATCACCGGGACAGAACTGTCGGTCTTCGTGCATGACGAGATATTCAAACCGCTGGGGATGAACCACACCGGCTATACTCCGGACGTGTCCGCTGAGGAAGACATTGCGTCCACCGAAGTGGTCAACGGCACGGCCAAGACCGGGGTGGTGCATGACGAGAACGCAGAGGCCATGGGCGGGATTGCGGGGCACGCCGGACTGTTCGCCCCTGCCAAGGACCTTGCCAAGTACCTCGGCATGTGGGCGAGCGATGACAGTGGTCCCCTGAGCCGGACAGCGCGCGAGAAGGCCGTCGAACTGCAGACCGGGTCTCTTGGCGGACGGCGGGGATGGGGATGGGTGCTGCCAGGAGATCCCCAGTCGGTGGCGGGCGACCTGTGGCCTAAGACTGGGGTCAGCCATACCGGGTTTACGGGAACGTCTCTTGTGTTTGACCGGCCTACAGGCAACTGGGCCATCTTGCTGACCAACCGCGTGCATTTGGGACGGCAGACGAATATCGGCGATTTTCGCAGGAGATTTCACAATGCGGCGGCTTGGGCGCTGTTTCACTGAGAGCGGTGCGGAAAGGACGGGATTTCCATGGAGTCAGTGACAGTCAAACGCGGTACGCCCGGCGACGTGGCGGCACTGGGACAGATGGTCGACCGGGTATACCGGCCCCAGAAACCCTTGGGGGAGGGAATGCCGCGGGAGTTTCCGCATTTGTTTCATCCGGACAATGCGGCCAATCTTTTCTACGTGGAGGACCACGGCGCTCCTGTCAGCATGGTGGGGGTGCTCAAACAGACGGGCTTGGTGCCGGGCGCAGCGATTCCCCTAGCGTCTGTGGGATCGGTGGCGACGCTGCCGGAATACCGCGGCCGCCATCTGGCCTCCGTGATATTGGAAGAGGTGTTCCGGGCGATGGCCGCAGAAGAGAGGGCGCTGTGTCTGATTTCCGGCGACCGCGACCTGTACTTGCGTCAGGGAGCAGTGCCGGTGGGAGCTATGGATACGGTGGAGGTGGACTTGAGCCCGGCCATGCCGAGGCTGTCTCACCCGCTGCGCCAGGTGCCTCAGGAATTCAGAAGCAGTGAGGCCGCCCGGCTCATCCCTCTTTACTGGCAGGAGCCGTACCGGTTTATGCGGTCGGTGGAGCAGATGCAGGGACTCTTGAATGCCTTGTGGTTTCAGCGTCCGGGCTACAATCAGCAACTATTCACCATCGGCCCGCAGCACCAGCCTGTGGCGTACCTAGTGGTCTACGTGGGGGCGCGGGCGGCGGACCGCGGGGTGGTGATGGAGTGGGCGGGAGACCGGGCGGCGTTGGTGCAGGCTTTTCCCTATGTGATGACACATATGAACATCCAGCACTTGCAGTTTCATGTCCACCGCGCGGACGGATTCATGCGCCGGCTAGCTGATGAAAAGGGCTGGGGAGTGTCTTCCGGCCCCTTGCAGGGCACGGTCAAAGTGCTGAGCGAGAAGGTGCTCCGGCAAGCCTATGGGGCGTGGCTTGGGGAGCGGGCGAGTTTGGCGGGGGAAGCGGACCGCTCCGAAAATCTTGCCAAAACCTTGTTTGCCAAGGTAGAAGACGGCGGCTGGGGGCTGCCCTTGATGCTGACAGACGATCTCAACTACATCTAACAATATTCTTGCGGGAGCAGAAGAAAAGAAGGTGTGTCATGGTGATCCGCCCGTATCGGGCCGGCGATGAAGCGGCTCTTGTGGATTTGTGGAATATGGCGGCGCCCCAAGACGGGATCAACTCTTGGAGGTTCCGGCAAAAGATTCTTCTGGACGCGAATTTTGACCCGCGGGGGCTGCTGGTGGCGGAGGAGCAGGGCGATTTGGCGGGGTGGCTTTTGGCCCTGACCCGGCAGTTGCCAATGCGGGGAACGGAATTGGAGGAGGAGACCGGTTGGATTACGGCTTTCGGGGTTCATCCCGCCTGCCGGCGCCGGGGGATTGGCACCCAGTTGTTTGATGGGGCTGGGGATTTTTTCCGGGACAGAGGCCGGAACACCGTGTATTTTGCCTCTTACGCTCCCCACTACTTCCTGCCCGGCATTGACGCGGAGGTCTATCCGGCAGGATACCAGTTGCTTCAGCGCGAGGGATTTCGGGTGCTGTACTCCCCGGTGGCTATGGACAAGAATCTGGTGGGATTCACCACCGGGGACGATGTGCGGGAGGTCAGCCAGCGCCTATCACGCCAGGGGTACGAAATCGGAGCGCTGGCGTCTTCTGCGATCTGGCCTCTGCTGGACTTTGTGGCCAGGGAATTCGATGCGGACTGGCTGCGGGCGATTCGCGAGGCTCTGGCCGGGGGCGTGCCCGATGGGCAGATTCTTGTCGCGCGGGGCCCTGGCGCCAGCGTGGCGGGATTCGCGATGTACGGGGGGTACGACGGGATAGGGGAGCGCTTTGGCCCCTTTGGCGTCGCCCGGGCACTGAGGGGGACGGGGCTGGGCAAGGTGCTGCTCTACCGAACGCTGGAGGCCATGGCACAGGCGGGGATGCATTCCGCCTGGTTTTTATGGACGGGAGAGCAGGAGCCCGCCGGGCATCTGTACCGGCGGGCCGGATTTGCTGTCACCCGGCGGTTTCATGTGATGGTGAAGGACTTGAAGGGAGGCCAGGGGCAATGATGGTGTTGGCGATCGGGGCCCATGCGGGCGATATGGACCTGACCTGTGGGGCTGTGCTGGCGCAGCATGTGCTGAACCATGATGAGGTGGCGCTGGTGCACTTGACGCCGGGAGAGAAGGGACACCCGAGCATGCCGGTGGCAGAGTATGCAGCGCAAAAACGGGAGGAAGCCCAGGCCTTTGCCAGGGATATCGGGGCGCAGGTCCGGTTTTTAGACTACCGGGACGCGGAATTGCCGGTGAATGGCCGCGTCGTGGACGAGGTGGCCGACATTATCCGCGAGTTGCGGCCCAGCATTGTGGTCACGCACTGGAAGAACAGCATTCACCCCGACCACGCCAATGCCCACCAGATCACGGAACAGGCGCTGTTCTATGCCAGCCTCAAGACCTATGAGCGCACCCAGCCTTCGCATTTTGTGCCGTATGTGTATTACACCGACAACTGGGAAGACAGTTCCGGGTTCGACCCCGAGGTGTTTGTGGAAATCCAGCCCGATGCTTATGAGCGCTGGCTGCAAGGAGTCTCCCGGTATGCCTACGCCCGCGGCGAGACCACACGCTTTCCCTTTATCGCCTATTACAATGCCCTGATGGTTGTGCGGGGCGCTCCCCGGGGATTTCCCATGGCGCAGGCCTTCATGGTGCCGGAAGGGGACCTGCATAAACGCCTCAGCCTTCTGGGGTCATGATGGAGAGGGGGAAAATGCTTGGTCCAGCTGGGAATTGAGCGTCTGCTTGACGCCGAGAGGCACCAGGTGGCAGGGCGCAAGGCGGCTGTCGTCACCAACTACACCATGTGCGACGGCCAGCTCGCACCGGTCATTGACCGGCTGCAAAATGCGTTTCCCGCCGAGATTTCCGCCCTCTTTGGCCCTGAGCACGGGGTGCGCAGCGACGCCAGAGAAGGCGAGAGTGTGGAGTCGGGGACCGATGAGCACTCGGGACTGCCGGTGTTCAGCCTCTACGGGGAGGTGAGGACGCCCATGCCGGAGATGCTCGCGGGACTGGACGTGCTGATTTTTGACCTGCAGGACATCGGCAGCCGCTACTACACCAATTTGAGCACTCTGGCAGCTGTGATGGGGGCCTGTGAGCAGGCGCAGGTGGCCTGCCTGGTGCTGGACCGCCCCAATCCCATCTCGGGCCGGAGGGAGGGGCGCCTGGTGCAGGATGGATTCACCTCATTTGTGGGCCAGCTGCCCGTGCCCGCCCGCCACGGAATGACGATGGGGGAGATGGCGCGCTGGATCCGGCGCACCCGCCTTCCCGGTCTGGATCTCTCGGTGGTGCCCTTGAGCGGTTGGGAGCGGGAGATGTATCTGGATGAGACGGGGCTGCCATTCGTGCCGTCCTCCCCCAACACCACGGGGGTGGATATGATGACGCTGTATCCGGGCACGTGCCTGGCCGAGGGGGTGAATGTCTCTGTGGGACGGGGCACGGCGAAGCCGTTTGAACTGATAGGGGCGCCGTATATTGACGGATTTGCGCTAGCCCAGGCCTTCAACCGCCAAGGTCTGGAGGGGATTCGGGCCCGCCCCGTGTTCTTCCGGCCATGGCGCTCGGAATACGCCGGCCAGCTGTGCCAGGGAGTGCAGCTGCATGTGACCGACCGGCGCCGGCTGTCGTCCTGGCGGGCCGGCATCACTGTGCTGCAGACGGTGCACGACCTCTATCCTGCGGACTTTGCCTTCACGGTGCCGGAGCATGGGCGTCCCTTCTTTGACTTGCTGGCGGGGTCGGCGGAGCTCGGCCGCAGCATTCTGGAAGGGCGGGGTCCCGGGTTCTGCGAGGGTGAGGCGCCAGACCTTGAACAGTTTCAGCAAGAGACCGCACCGGACCTGCTATATTAGTCCGGGTGCGGACCACAAGTGAGGTGCGAAATGACAGGAGAGCAGCTGAAAAGCCTTATCGGGCAGGTTCTGGTGTGCGGATTTCCGGGGGACAGCCTCGGTGACCAGGCCAGAACTCTGATTGAGACACACCATGTCGCCAATATTATCCTCTTTTCCCGCAATGTGACCTCCTTTCCGCAGGTGCAGAAACTGAACCGGGACCTGCAGAGCCTGGCTGCGTCGAGCGGGCAGTCGCTTCCCCTGCTGATCTGCACAGACCAGGAAAACGGTCTGGTCAGAAGGCTCAGCCAGGATGTGCCCGGACTGCCGGGCAATATGGCGGTGGGGGCGAGCCACGACGCTGGGCTGAGTCTCGAGACCGGGCGGGTGACGGGGCGGCTCTTGGCCGCTCTCGGCATCAATATGGACCTGGCCCCGGTGCTGGATATCAATAACAACCCCCAAAATCCGGTGATCGGGGTGCGCTCCTACGGGGATGACCCCCGGGAAGTGAGTGTGATGGGGACGGCCATGCTGCAGGGCCTGCGCGAAGGGCATGTGATCGCGTGCGCCAAGCATTTCCCGGGCCACGGCGACACCCGGGTCGACTCCCATCTCGACCTGCCCGTGCTGAACCACACCCTGAAACGCATGCAGGAGGTGGAACTGGTGCCCTTCAAGGCGGCGATTGAGGCGGGAGTCCCGGCGTTGATGACGGCCCACATTGTGTTTGAGCAGCTCGACCCCCATTTTCCGGCAACGCTGTCTCCGGCGGTGCTGACCGGTCTCTTGCGCGGGACTTTGGGTTTTCGGGGCATGATTACCACGGACTGTCTGGAGATGAATGCGATAGCGCAGGGCGTGGGGGTCGGCCGCGGCGCTGTGCTGGCGCTGTTGGCGGGGGCGGACATGGTCATGGTCTCCCACCATCTGGATCTGCAGGAAGAGGCCATCGCGGCCATTGAGGAGGCTGTGGACAAGGGTGAGCTTCCCCTACCTCGGCTCGAAGAGGCGGCTTCCCGCATTGCCCAGCTGAAGCGGGCCATTGCCGGGGATCAGGGGCCGGAACTGTTCGAGTCCGCCCGGGAAGAAGCGCAGGCCCTCCAAATCCGTGGATCCCGCGAAGCCCTGACGCTGCTAAGCGACCGGGGCGCTTCATGGAGCCAGCCGCAGTCAGTGGCGCTGGTGGTTGACGGCCCAGGCCCCCGGATGGTGGCGGCGGGGCCGGCAGCTGGCGGGACCTGGCAGACGGTGCAGGAATTTCTGGCGGGCAGCCAGGTCCGGTTGTTTTCTGTGCCGGGGCCATTCGATGAGCCGTGGATTCGGAGCGCGGACTGGCTTGTGCTGGTGACGGCAGGGCAGGGACAGCCGGACGCCCGGGTGCTCGATCTGGTGAACGGGCACCCGCATGCGGCGGTGCTGCTCACGCACACCCCCTACGGCATGGAGCAGTATGCCCAGGCCCAAAGAGTCTATGCCCTCTATGAGAATACCCCGTGGATGATTCGCGCGGCGCTTGCCGCCCTGACGGGCAGGGGCCAAAGTCTGGGGAGCCTGCCGGTAGCGGTCGGCCCATATCCGCGGGGATACCGGGCGTGACGGGTCAAGAAAGGAGCGCCACATGCGCGAAGTGATGGATCTGGAAGTATTTGCTACGGCAGAAGAAGCGGGCGCCCGGGTGGCTGACCTGGCGGCGCAGCAGGTGGAAAATTTCCCCCGTTCGGTATTGGGGCTGGCGACTGGCTCCACCCCGATTCCCATTTACGAGGGGATTGTGCGCCACGTGCGGGCAGGGAGAATCACGTTGGCGCAGGTGACCACGTTCAATTTGGATGAATATGTGGGGCTCGGGCCGGACGACCCGCATTCCTTCGCCTTCTACATGCGCCAGCATCTGTTCGGCCCGCTGGCCCTGAACCCGGCGCAGACATTTATGCCCCCAAACCAGGGGCCGGACCTCAAGACTCGGGCGCCGTCCTATGACAGGCTGATTGAGGGGCGGGGGGGCATTGACTGGCAACTGTTGGGAATAGGGCGCAATGGCCATATTGGGTTCAATGAGCCGGGAACGCCCTTTGACAGTGAGACGCATATTGCCGCGCTGTCGGATTCAACCAGACGCGCCAATGCCCCTTGGTTTGACAATGACTGGGACCGGGTGCCGCGGCAGGCGGTGACCATGGGGCTTGCGACCATCATGCGCTCCCGGGCGATTGTCCTGGCGGCTTTTGGGGAAGACAAGGCCGACGCTCTGGCGCAGGCGTTCCGGGGACCGTTGACCCCGGAGGTTCCGGCTTCGGTGCTGAGGAGCCACCCTAGCGTCGTGGTGATTGCCGACCGGGCGGCCGCGCGCCTCTTGGCTCCCAGCCGGGGTGCCTATCCCGTATAATGGGCAGGGGGTGACAATGTGGCGGTGGGCAAGAGGTTCTCGCGGCCAGGACTTGAGGCGCTGACTTGGACGCATTTTGTCAATCACCCCGGCCTGAAGGCCGGAGCTTGCAAGGTAGCGCAGGCTAGGTTGACCAGGGAAAGCGGTAACCAGTCCGCTACGTTTCCAATGGGTCGTCAAGACGCACCGGCGAATGCTTCCTCAGTTCGCCGCTCTGCAAGGCCGGAATCATGCTGGCGAAAGGCAAAGCGCCGAAGGTTCCAGCCGCTGCCATCACAGGTAGGAGCCGGTTGCAGACATTCCCGAGGGGATACAGGCGATAGCCTGAGTCACAAGCGTCCGTAAGGACAGGGGAGGATGTATGGCTGTATTTGTTTTGGACAAAAGAAAGAAACCGCTGATGCCGTGCTCGGAGAAACGGGCGCGGCTGCTGCTGGAACGTGGACGGGCGCGGGTGCATCGCATGGTGCCGTTCACTATCCGGCTGGTGGATCGGTTGCAGGAGGATTCCGTTTTGCAGCCTCTGCGCCTGAAACTGGACCCCGGCAGCAAGACCACGGGCGTGGCCCTGGTGCGGGAGTCGGAAACGGTGGACGGCACGACCGGCGAGGTCATCCGCAAGGCCGCGGTGCTTATGCTGCTGGAGTTGCAGCACCGGGGCCAGGCTATCCGGGATGCACTCACCCAGCGCCGGGGGCATCGTCGTTTTCGTCGATCAAGGTTAAGGTACCGTCTCGCGCGTTTTAATAACCGCACGAAGCCCGAAGGCTGGTTAGCTCCTAGTCTGCGGCACCGGGTCGATACGACGCTGGCATGGGTCAATAAGCTGATGCGTATGGCGCCGGTTACGGCGTTGTCGCAGGAACTGGTGCGCTTCGACATACAGGCCATGCAGAACGCTGAAATTTCAGGCATCGAATATCAACAAGGGGAACTCCAGGGTTACGAAGTCCGGGAATATTTGCTGGAGAAGTGGAGCCGGGAATGCGCCTATTGCGGCGCCCGGAACGTGCCGCTCGAAATCGACCACATCCACCCCCGCTCCAAAGGCGGCAGCGACCGCGTAAGCAACCTCACTATCGCCTGTCACGACTGCAACCAGCGCAAGGGCAATATGTCGCTGGAACAGTTTCTGGCGAAGGGGCCGGAACGCGCACGGAAGATACTGACCCAGGCCAAGGCTCCATTGCGCGACGCGGCGGCGGCGAACAGTACCCGATGGGCGTTGTTTCAGCGACTCAAGGCTACAGGGCTGAACGTGGAAGTCGCCAGCGGTGGCCGGACCAAGCACAACCGTCACCGGTTGCAGGTACCGAAAAAGCATTGTCTCGACGCCGCCTGCGTAGGGCACGTTGATGCCCTTGAGAATTGGCAACAGCCCGTACTCAGCACCAAGGCGACTGGACGCGGCAGCTACCAGCGGACGCGCCTGACGAGACACGGCTTCCCGCGTGGATACCTGACCCGCAGCAAAAGCGCCTTCGGGTTCCAGACCGGGGACCTGGTGAAAGCCATCGTGATCACTGGCAAAAAAGCGGGTACTTATCTGGGCCGTGTCGCCATTCGCGCCAGTGGAAGTTTCAACATCCAGGCCGAAAACGGGCTGGTACAAGGCATCCATCACCGTTTCTGTACTCTGATTCAGAGGGGAGACGGTTATGGGTATGTGTGGACCAAGATAGCCAATACACAAGGAGATGCGGGAATAGGGGCGGCTAACGCCGCCGCGCTATCCCTCCCCGGCCTGAACGCCGGGGTTTCCCGCGCAACTGGATGAATGCCGGGCTAGCCAACTACCTGCCCGGCATTTTGCCTTTTTTAGCGACAGAGCGGCACATTCCGCTGGCGGTGATCGGCTCGTTCATGACGGCTCTCCTTCTGGCTCAGACCCTTCAGCCCCTGTCGGGCTTGTGGGCTGACCAGCTGGGGGGCCGCCGCCTGATTTTGGGCGGTGTCGGCCTGACGATGGCGGGGGCCATCCTCCTCGGGCCGGTGCACGGGGCGGGATGGATTATTGTGGTCCTGATCCTTACCGGACTGGGCAATACGCTGTTTCACCCCCAGGCGCTGTCCCAGTCGCGGCGGCTGGCGACCGCCAATCCCGGACTGCTGATGGCGGTGTTTCTGGTGGGAGGGGAACTGGGCCGGGCCGCGTCGCCAGCGGTGGCTGGTTTTCTTGTGGGACATTTTGGAATGGCAGCGCTGGGGTTGATGGCGGTGCCGCTGATTGTCTCTTTTCCCTGGCTCCTCAGGCGCATTCCGGCGGGGGCCCCGGCCAGGGGACGCTCGTTGGTCCCTTTCCACTGGGCCGGGCACGGCAAGCGGGCGGCCTGGCTGATTGTGTTCTCCTCGGTGCGCTCGGCGACAATTTATGAACTGGTGACCTTGTCCCCGATCATCTGGCATGCGCGCGGGGGCTCCCTGGTGGGGGCGGCGTCTCTCGTCACCGTATTTATCGGGGTGGGGATTGCCGGCAACCTGTCCGGCGGATATCTCAGCGAGCGCACGGGCCGCCTGCCCATTGTATGGGTGACGACGCTGGCGGCCATTCTCTGCCTGCTCCTGTACATCGCCTTGCCGCCGGAGTACATGTGGCCTATTTTGGCGGTCCTCGGCATCGCGCTGTTTGGCACGTCTTCCCTGACCATGCTCATGGGCCAGGACATTTTCCCTGACAACCCAGCCATGGGGTCGGGGGTGGCGCTGGGGCTGGCCAATGGGGTGGGGGCGCTGCTGGTTCTGCCCCTGACCGCGCTGGCGGGCCGTTTCGGACCGGTAGTCCCTGTCTGGTGCCTGGTGGGGATGACGGTGGTTTCCCTGGCGGCGATTCCCAAGCTTCCGGAATTCCGCCCACGAGCCGCCTCGTGAAAAGATGGCGCAAAAACCAGTATACTAGAGAGACGAACACTCAAACGGATTACAAGTCTGACGCAAGAGGGGGAGACAACGCCTTGCCATCTATTTTCTCGCAAATTATCTCAGGAGATATTCCCAGTGTAAAAATCCGGGAGAACGAGCAGTTTTTGGCTTTTCTGGATATCCGTCCCGTTGCACCCGGCCATACGCTGATAGTGCCCAAGGTTGAGGTGGATTACTTTTTTGACATGGATGACGCCTTGCTGGCGGACATCTTGATTTTTGCGAAACCGGTCACCCGGGCGCTGAAGAGCGTTACGGGCTGCGAGCGGGTCGCCGCAGTGGTGGCGGGGTTCGACGTGCCCCACGCCCACCTCCACCTGATTCCGGCCTTCACCATGGCGGATTTGGATTTTTCCAAGGCCAAGGCCAGCACCCCGGAGCAGTTGCGTGCTATCGCCAGCCAGATTCGGCAGGCGCTTTGATGGAAACCCGCCTGACGAAGCTTTGCCATATCTCGCGCCCCGTGATTCAGGGCGGTCTCGCCTACCTGGCCCGCGCGCCCTTGGCGGCGGCGGTGTCAGAGGCGGGGGGGCTGGGACAGATCACCGCGACCACTCTGGAGGATGCCCAGGCTTTGCGCCGGGAGATTCGGGCCGTGAGAGACGCCACGTCGCGGCCTTTTGCGGTGAATTTTGCCATCGGCCACCGGCCGATTGACGATTTGCTGGATGCGGCGCTGGAGGAGGGAGTGCCGGCGGTGAGCCTGACAGGCGGGAACCCCGCGCCGTATGCGCGGCGGATCACGGACCAGAAGGTGCTGCTGCTGGTGCTGACCGCCGGGGTCCGCGCCGCTCAAAAAGCCGAAGGGCTGGGCGCCGACGTGATCATCGCCGTGGGGGCCGAAGGCGGGGGCCACCTGGGGCGTGACGATGTGGGCACGGTCGTGCTGACCCGCCGCGTGGTGCAGTCCGTCCGGGTGCCGGTGGTTGCCTCGGGAGGGATCGGGGATGGACAGGGGCTCCTGGCCGCACTGGCCTTGGGCGCGGAAGGGATTGAAATGGGCACGCGCTTTGTGGCTACGGTGGAATGCGGTGCCCACCCGAGCTACAAAGAGCGCCTCATTGCAGCCCGTGAAAATGACACGCAGGTGATCGAGCGGTCCATTGGCCTCCCCGGACGCGTGATTCCCTCCCCTTATGTTGATGACATCCTCGCGGCCGAACAGTCTGTGCACGATGCGCAAGACCTGTTCCCGTGGATTGCCGGGGACAGGAACCAAACGGCGGCTGTCCTGGGCGACTGGGAGAGGGGATTTGCCTGGGGAGGGCAGGTGTGCGGGCTCATTGAGGACGTCCCGACCGTGAGACAGCTCATGGACCGCATGGAACAGGAGGCGGAGGCAGCGTGGAATCACTTGGGCCGGATCATGGCGCACAACCTCTAAAGCGGCTGTCGAACCGTTTGATTATGACCGGCCTGATGCTGGCCATGGCCCTGGCGGCCATGGACGGGACGATTGTGGCGACGGCTATCCCGACCATCGTGCACGACCTGGGAGGATTTTCGCTGTTCCCCTGGGTATTTTCCATCTATCTGCTGGTGCAGGCGGTGATGGTGCCGATTTACGGGAAATTGGCTGACTTGTTCGGGCGCAAGCCCATGCTCATGGCCGGCAGTGTGATTTTCCTCGTGGGCTCGGCACTGTCCGGGCTGTCCGGCAGCATGGTGGAGCTGATTGTGTTCCGGGGGGTGCAGGGGATTGGCGCGGCGGCTATTATCCCCATTGCCACGACCATTGTGGGCGATTTGTTTGGAATTCAGGAGCGGGCCAAGATGCAGGGATATCTGTCCAGTGTCTGGGGCATCTCGGCGGTGATTGGGCCGGCTATTGGCGGATTTCTGGTGGAATACGCGTCCTGGCACTGGATCTTCTATATCAACGTGCCGATCGGCATAGCCGCTTTGCTGGTGATCGGGCGATACCTGCACGAAACGGTCACGCCGCGGTCGCACCACATTGACACGGGCGGGGCAGCGCTCCTGTTGGCGGGCACAGGCGCCTTGGTATTGGGACTGCTGGAGGCCGGAGTGGGGTGGCACTGGATTTCTTGGCCGAGTGCAGGGATTTTCGCCTTGAGTGCGGTCTCTTTAATCGTGTTCTACTTTTACGAGGCCAAAACCTCCGAGCCGATATTGCCCGTCTGGGTGTTTCACAACCGTTTTATCGCGCTGGCCAATGCGGGCAGCCTGGTCGTGGGAGTGGTGTCGATGGGCCTCAGCTCCTATCTCCCTATCTTTGTGCAGAGCGGGCTTGGGAGCACCCCCTTGGTCGCCGGATTCGCGTTGGCTGCCATGTCCATCGGCTGGCCGGTGGCTTCAGGATTTTCCGGGACACTCTACTTGCGGATTGGATTTCGGGGCACGGCGCTCATCGGGTCCGCCGTCATGATCGCCGCCAGCGCCGGATTCCTGCTGCTGACGCTGCATTCCGCCCCGTGGCAGGTGGCCATTGACTCCTTGCTGATGGGGGCAGGGCTGGGGCTGAATTCCACTTCCCTTCTCGTCGGTGTGCAGTCCATGGTGGAGTGGAATCAGAGGGGAGTCGTGACGGGCAGCAATATGTTCACCCGCACTCTGGGATCCACGGTGGGGGTGGCAGTGTTTGGGACGTTGGTCAATACGTTTCTGTTGCGGTGGCTGCACTCCGCACCCGCCGCTGTAGCCCGCCAGCTGCCTGCGGGGCTGAATGTGGCCGCCCTGACCTCGGGCGGGCCGGTGGGAAAATTGACTGCCGCGGTAGTTCTTTACGTCCGCCAGGGGCTGTATGGCGGCATCCGGCAGATATTTTGGGCTCTGCTGCTGGTGAGTGTGGTGGCAGCTGTGCTGGAGTGGCGGCTGCCCAGACAGGTGAGCCGGCCCGGGGAGGAAGGGACATCGTCATGACCGGGGCACAGGGAGAGCGCAGAATGGAGGATATGGTGGAACCGATATTGTTTATCTTTACTGGGCCGTCGGGTGCGGGCAAGGGGTCCGTGATGCAGGCGCTGCTGGAGCGCGACGAGACATTGCGCAAGGTGGTGACGTATACTACCCGGGAACCCCGCGCGGGTGAGGTGGAGGGTTTTGACTACCGGTTTGTCTCGGCGGCGGAATTCCATGACCTTATTGACCAGGGGCAGATCTTTGAGTATGAAAATGTCTACCGGGACCATTTCTACGGGTCGCCCCGGGAACTGTTTGTGGAAGGCCATGACGGCATTATCGAACTGGATTACAAAGGGCGCTTGAAGTATCAGGAGCGCCACCGCCGGGTTGTGTCCATATTCCTGTTGCCGCCCAGTCTGGAGGAACTGAAAAACCGGATCGTCAGCCGCTCCCAGGTGTCCAACCTGGGAGCCCGCATGGACAATGCGGTCGAACAGCTGCGGCATGCCAAGAGCTATGACTACATTGTGCAAAATGCGGATTTGGGAGCGTGCATTGCCAAGGTGCAGGAGATTGTCGCAGTCGAGCGCTGGCGGCGCTCTGGCCAGATTGCTCTCGACCGGATGATCCACCAACTGCAGGATGAGCGCTGAATGCGCATCGCCCTGTTAGCCGATGCCGGCAGTGTCCATACTCAGCGCTGGGTCGGGGGACTGGAGAGCCTTGGCCACACGGTTGAGGTCTGGTCTCAGCGCCCGGGCCCTGTGGGGCGGGTCAGGATGCTGCCGGACCCCCGGTCGTGGCGCATGGACGTGCCGGCGGCTGTCTGGCAGATCCGCGGCCAGGTGCGGGCATTTCGTCCGGATATTGTACACGCCCACTATCTGTCCCATTACGGGCTCTTTGGGGCCTTGGCCAATGTCGCCCCGCTGGTGGTCTCGGTGTGGGGCGCGGACATTGAGTGCTTTCCGAAAAGCCACGGCATCTTGACCCAGAAAGTGGTGAGCTGGATCTTGCAGCGGGCGGACGCCATCACGGCGTCAAGCCATTACCTGAAAGAGGTCACCGCGCGCTATACGTCCAAGCCTATTGCCGTGATTCCCTTCGGGATAGACCTCGGCCGGTTCCAGCCGCAGCCGGCGGGAGACGGGCCCTTGCGGTTCGTCATCAACAAGGCGCTGGAGCCGGTGTACGGGATTGACATCATTCTCGAGGCGCTGAAGGATGTCCCGGGCCCCTGGCAGGGCCGGATTCTGGGCCGCGGCAGCCAGGAAGCCCGGTTGCGGCAGATGGCGCGGGATTACCAGATCGACTCGCGGCTTGAGTGGCCGGGAGCGGTGCCCCTGGACGCGCTGCCCCGGGAACTGGCTTGGGCGGATGTGGGGCTGTATGCTTCGAGGCGGGAGTCTTTTGGCGTGGCGCCCTTGGAGATGATGGCGCTGGGCCGGGCGGCCATTGCCCACCGCACGGGGGGACTCAGCGAGGTCATCAGGGACAAGCAGACGGGCTACCTGGTGGAGCCCGGCGCCGTCCGCGCCTGGCGAGAGGTGCTAACACAGGCGGTCAGCGACCCGCAGAGCATCAGGCGCCTGGGGGCGAATGGCCCGAGCTGGGTCGCGAGCCAGTATGATTTTGCTGAAAACCTGGCGCAGATGCAGACTTTGTACGAAGATATAATCCGAAAGGCAGGATGAGACATGGACATCGTTTTAATCAGTGTGGACCGTTCCAAACCCGATGTGGTCATTGCCAATACGTCAGTTGACCTGCTGCACTGCCGGATCACCATGCCCAAGAGCGCGCTCGCCAAGCTGGGCTATACCGCCTTCCGCCCGAAATTGCTGCGTCCGGTGATTGATGCGCTCATCGCGCGCCAGATTGCGCGCCATGAGGGGCACTTGCCTCTGGGCGGGATTGTGCTGCAAGACGACGACTTGGCAGATTTGCCCGCCGCCCCTACAGCATGAGGCGGCGGAGCCAAATCAGAACAGCCGGGCGGCACCGTCTTCAGGGGGTGCCGCCTATCTTGCGGTATTGGCCTTGGTAAAAGAGCAGGGGTCCGTCTTCTGACAGCACTTCCAGTTCCTCCACCCGCCCTACCACCAAATCATGGTCGCCGCCTGGGTAGACCGCGTCAACGCGGCATGCCAGAAAGGCCAGCGCATCCGCCAGGTAGGGGATGCCGTGCGCAGCCGGGGTGAGGGTCAGATTCTCAAAGAGGCCGGGCCCGGGCGCCGGATTGGCGAAGAGATTGCTCAGCGAGTGCTGGGACTCTTTCAAAAAGCTGACGGTAAAGGGAGAGCTGACCGTCAGGGCGGCGTGCATCCGGGCCTTCAGATCGACACAGACCAGAATCAGAGGCGGGTCGAGGGAAACCGATGTCAGGGAATTGGCGGTCATTGCGTGCAGAACCGGTGGCAATTCGGCCAGAATCACACTGACCCCGGTGGCAAAGTGCCCCAATGTCTTCCGGAAAAGTTGGCTGTCCAATGGAATTGTCCTTTCTAGCTTACGACTCCATGGTATCATGGGCTCAGAAAAAAGAAAACCAGGCGTGGCGAGCGCCTGGCGGGAGGAGTGCGGGGATGTTCATATCACGTTCGACCGAAATATATCTGCTGGCGGGAGCACGCACTCCCTTTGGGTCGTATGGCGGGGCATTTAAAGATGTCGGAGCCCATGAGCTTGGGCGCGTGGCTGCAGGGGAAGCGATCCGGCGCGCGGGACTGGAGGCGGATTTGATGGATCTGGCTGTTGTCGGCAATGTGGTGCCGTCCAGTCCAGATGCGGCCTATGCCGCCCGCCACGTCGCCTTGGATGCCGGAATGCCGGTCTCGGCCCCGGCGCTCACTGTCAACCGCCTGTGCGGGTCAGGACTGCAAGCCGCCATTTCCGCAGCCCAGTCTCTAGTGCTGGGAGAAGGGCACGTGGCATTGGCGGGCGGCACCGAAAATATGAGTCAGGCGCCCTTTCACTTGCGCAACAGCCGGTTTGGGGTCAAATCGGGTCCCCCGCAGCTGACCGACGGGCTGCTGGAGGTGCTCACCGATATGGGGTGCGGTCTGGGAATGGGAGCAACCGCAGAGAATCTGGCGGACCAGTACCACATCAGCCGCGAGCAGCAGGATGCGTTCGCGGCGCTCAGCCAGAACCGCGCCGCCCTAGCCCGCGAGTCGGAACGCTTTCAGGAAGAAATTGTGGCGGTGGCCGTTGCCAGCCGGGGCCAGACGGTGCAGGTATCCCAAGATGAGCATATCCGGGTCGGCACGACTGTGCAGTCTCTGGCACACCTGCGTCCCGCGTTTAGGACCCCCGGCACGGTGACAGCGGGAAATTCCTCGGGCATCAACGACGGCAGCGCGATGGTTGTGCTGGCAACCGGCGACTTTGTGCAGGCCCACGGGCTCAAACCGTTGGCCCGCATGGTGAGCTACGGCATTGCCGGGGTTGACCCCCGCATTATGGGCATTGGGCCGGTCCCGGCCTCCCAGATTGCCCTGGAGAACGCCGGGCTGGACATTGATGATCTGGGCCTCGTCGAAATCAACGAGGCGTTTGCCTCCCAGTACCTGGCGGTCGAGCAGGAGCTGAAACTGGACCGGGAGAAGACCAACGTGAATGGCGGCGCGATTGCTCTGGGCCACCCCGTGGGGGCATCAGGGGCGCGCTTGCTGCTGACGCTGGCGCTGGAACTCCGGCACCGGCGCCAGCAGTTTGGACTGGCGTCTTTGTGCATTGGGGGCGGGCAGGGCATTGCGTGTGTGATTGAAGCGGTCTGACCGAGAGCGCAAGACGGCTCCCACACGTCAGCGGTTACTTAGGGAGGGACCGGCGGGCATCTGCCAGCGTCAGTTCCTGGACACGGCCCGTAGGGCCGTGGACACCCTCGCCGCCCACAATCCACACGCTGTGCCCCATGACGGCGGCGCCGAAATGGCTCAGGGGCTCGGGCAGGGTGGAGGATGCGCGGTACAGGCTGTGTCCGCGAATCTGCCAGATTGTGTTGAGCACCCGGGTCCCGGACTGGCCGCCCAGCAGCCAGAACACTCCATGCCAATAGAGGAGGCTGGCGCCCTCAATGCCGAAAGGCAGGGTGAGGGTGTCGAGCAGGCGGTGGGTGCGGGCCTGGAAGATCCAGATGGACGGATTGGCCTGCCCGCTGTTCACGGTGCCCCCCGCCACCACCAACAGCTGCCCGCCCGCTGCGCTGGCAGCTCCCGCCACCGGCTTCGGCAAGTGCGCCCATGATCTGAAAGATCCGTCCTGAAGAAGCCAGATGGTGTCCGATGCGCCCTGGGGAGTCATGCCGCCGACAAGGAAGGTGGCCCCGGTTGCAGGCAGGACCGCCACACCGGCGTAGGCCAGTGGCTCAGGCAGAATAGGGGGCGCAGCCTGTCCGCTGCTAAGACTGACGCTCGCATTCACCGCCTGGTTGTGGTTCATCCCCCCAGCAAAAATCCACTGCCCCTGGTCGAATACAATCACCCCTCCCGGCAGGAACCGACCCGAGGGCCCTTGTACCAGACCTTGGGAGGTAATGGCGGCGGACAGCGCGCTCGGCCCCTGGCGGCTGGTGCCGCCAGCTATTTCCAAAACGGCGCCCTGGGTGCCCTGGGAAAATCCTGAAATCGGCTCGGGGAGGACAGAAATGGTGCGGCCCCGGCTTGTCGTTTGCAGCACGCTAAGGGTGGGGTGGGCGGCTATAGCCTTGGGGGACGGGGCCGCGGGGGGATGAGGGCGCGGCCAGAGCGCCCAGACAGCCAGACCCGCCACGACGGTGGCGAAAAGGAAGAATCGGGGACGGACCCGGCGCTTTCGCCCGAGCGCCATTACCGCTCCACCTCAAAGTCCTGAATGTCATGCAGTGGCAGGGAGACCGCTTCTCCTTGGTCGGACACGCCATCGAGAGTGCCCTGGTCGAGCCGCAGCGGCAGAAGGCGGACGGTGGCGGTCTTGGCTCCGGGGGCGCGGGTGCGGACGGCAATCCGGCTCCCGAGGCTGACAGCGCCGGCCAGACCGCGCCGCAAGGGTGGGGCGACCTCGTCCCAAGGCGATTTCTGAGACGGTCCGTCCCACTCGCCGTCATCATAGTCCTCAATCCGGGGGATAACGGGAACGCCGTAGTGCTCCATCACTTTGAACAGCTGCTTGGGGTTCTCATGCGACACAATAAGGTCTGTGGGCGAGAGCCTGGCCCGGATGTGCTCGTGCAGAATTTTCTCGGCCTCCGCCGAATCTCTGGCGTCGGCGCTGTGCAAGATGGTGGCGCGCAGCATGCGGTGGCGGGTGAGCTGCTTAAACCAGTCCTCGATATTTTGGCGCAGATTGCTGGGAACGGGAACACGCGACATCTGGTCCAAAGCAGCCAGGCAAGTGTCCGCGTCCCACTGGCCCAGAACAGCTTGGGCAATGGAGGAACGGTCAATATGATACACGGTCATCTGGTCATATTTGACCAGTTTCGCCATCGCGTCCAGATCCCACAATGTGGACAGCAGGGTATGAGGCGGGGCCAGAACATCACCGGTGGGCTCGATGAGCACAGCCTGGGCGGACTGCGGCACGAGCTGGCGGCGTGTCCACCCGTAATAGTAGGGGTCAGTGAGGCGCCCGGAGGACTGTCCGCGGGTTTCCCAGATCCCAGCCGCGCTCAGCCCTTCCAGAGAATAGGATAAGGTGTACGAATCGTAGGCTCCCGGCAATTTCAGCTCTTTGCCCCATTTTAGAACCGCCGCGGTGTCGAGCCATTCACCGGGCTCCAGAAGGGCGGCCAGGGAGACGATGAAGACCAGGAACAAGGGGGCGCGCTCGAGAGACCACTGCAGCACGCGGCTGAGAATTTCTGGCATGGCATGGGAGAAAAAGCTCTCAGCTTCCATGGTGGTCACCAGGGAGCCGTCGGCGGACAGCGCCAACAGCCGGTAATAGTAGCCTAGATTCACCGCGCTGTCGATCTTTTCGGCTGAGACGGAAGCCGGCAGCGTCTTGCGCAGTTTGCCGATGGTGCGCCGGTAAATTTGTCCGGAATTGGTTTGCGGCAAGGGCTCCCGGCGGGCCTCGCTGAGCAGGTGATAGAGCGGCAAAATCGCTTCAAATCCATTGGAAGGCTGGCGCCGCTCCGTCCTGTCGGGTCCGGCCAGCTGAGGCTGGGGGTGGACCAGCAGGTCGAGCAGCGCAGGGTAGTAGTCCAGAGGAATCATCTGGCGGTTGAAGGCGTCGCGCAGGGTAAACACGATGTACGCTTCTCCAAGTTTTTTCATGAGAGTGTCGCCTTGTGGCAGTCGGCTCATTTGCTGGCGGGCCGGCCGCTCTTCTTTGAGAAACAGGAGCAGAGACTGGCGTTCGCGCGCGGTGAGGGAATCAGCCGCCTGCTGAACACGTGGCGGGTCGACAAGGTTTTGGTAAATCTCCCCGCGGCTCTTTTGCCCGCCCGCAGAAAGCTGGAGCAGAATCTGCGGGTCGAGGCGGTCAATAATCGAAGACAGAGAGAAGGTGCTCATCCGCCATGGCCTCCCGGAAAGGGAATCACGGGCGCCGGTGATGACTCCGAGGGCGCTCCCGTATCGTCCGCGTGCGCGATTTCATAGCGGTAGCCCTGTTCACACAAGAACAGCTGGCGCTTCTGGGCAAAGTCCTGCTCCTTCGTGTCCTCCGAGACCAAGCTGTAAAAAGTCGCGGGGCCCCCGTCGGATTTGGGCCGCAATATCCGCCCCAGCCGCTGCGCTTCCTCCTGCCGGGAACCAAAGGCCCCGGAGACCTGGATAGCGACATTGGCGTCGGGCAAGTCGATGGAAAAGTTGGCGACCTTGGACACGATGAGGACAGGCACCTCGCCTGTGCGGAATTTCTGGTAAAGATCTTCCCGCACAGCCGTGGGCGTCTGCCCGGTAATCAAAGGAGCCCCGATCTCCTGGCGGATGTATTCAAGCTGGTCGAGATACTGCCCGATAATCAGAATGTGGTCGTCAGGATGTTCATCGAGCAGCGCGTGGAGCGTGCCCACTTTGGCAGGATTGGAGGCCGCAATGCGGGCGCGGTCCTGGTCTTCCGCGGTCGCGTAAATCTCGCGCCAGGTCTCTGGCAGGCGGACCCGGATCTCCCGGCAGGATGCTTCCGCGATCCATCCTTGGGCCTCGAGCTCTTTCCAGGGCATGTCAAAGCGCTTGGGACCGATTAGCGAAAACACGTCGTCGGCGCGGCCGTCCTCGCGGATCAAGGTGGCCGTCAGTCCCAGGCGCCGCCGCGCCTGCAGGCTGGCAGTCAGGCGGAACACAGGAGCGGGCAGCAGGTGCACCTCGTCGTAGATAATCAGTCCCCAGTCATGGTTGTCCAGCACGCCGAAGTGCACGAATTCCCCTTTCTGGCGGTGGCTGAGCAACTGGTAGGTCGTCAGCGTCACAGGCCTCACCGACTTGACGCGGGCAGTATACTCGCCAATATCTTCTGGCCGCAGGGTTGTCTTGCGCAGCAGCTCGTGGCGCCACTGGTGCAGTGACGCCACGGACGTGGTGAGAATCAGGGTGTGGGCCTGGGCCTTGTCAATCACGCCGATTCCCACCATGGTTTTCCCCGCGCCACAGGGCAGCACAATCACCCCGCTGCCCCGGTCCACCGCCCCGTCGCCCCAGAACGAGCGCACGGCATCATTTTGGTAGGCGCGCAGGAAGAAAGGGCTTCCGTCCGGCTCGTATTCGCGCATGGACAGCGCCAGGGGCAGACCCGGGGTATAACCAGCGCGGTCATCGGCTGGCCAGCCGATTTTAGCCAGGGCTTGCTTCAACAGGCCGCGGTGGGCGGGATCGATCCGGAAGCCGGGGTGCAGCGCTTCGCCGAGGTAGGGCTGCACCGGCTTCTGGTGCGCTATCTGCGTCAGCAGGACGGGATCTTCGCCCGTCAGCCACAGGCCGTGGCCGTCGGGGGCCTTCTCCAGCCGCAGCTTGCCGTAGCGCCGGCCCTGGTCTTCGATAAAGGTGATGACCTCTTGCGGCACCTGATACTGGGAGTACCGGGTGAGGCGCGCAATCATCTGTTCGGGTGTCATCCCTGAGGCGACGGCGTTCCATAAAGACAGGGAGCTGATGCGGTAGGTATGGACATGCTCGGGACTCTTGACGAGTTCGGCAAACCCGACGAGACTGTCGCGCGCTTCTTCGAACAAGGGATTGTCCACTTCCAGAAGCAACGTGCGGTCAGACTGAACAATGAGTGGTAGACGTTCCACCGAAAGCCTCCCTAAGTGAGACAATATATAGGTCTATTGTACAAAATTCCCCACCGCTTGGCCATGTTTTCGCAACGGTCTTGGGGATAGGCTGGAGCGGCTGTGCCGGACCTGCCCTGTGGTAGAATGATGGCACGCAGCGACGAAGGGGGAAGAGGCCAAGATGGAATTCGAAGAGGTTGTCGAGGACAGTGCGGAACCCGGGGAAGTCGTGGCGTTTGCCCGAGCGGTCATAGAGGGCGAGCGAGACCGGATTGCGACTCTCGCCAATATTTCAGCGCTTTTGGCGCAGTATCTGCCCCGGGTCAACTGGGTGGGATTTTACCTTTTCGCGCCCGGAGCCGATGAAGGCATTCTGGGGCCTTTCCAGGGACGGGTAGCATGCACGCGGATCCGGGTTGGGGAAGGTGTGGTGGGGACTTGCGCGGAGCGAAGACGATCCATTGTGGTGCCGGATGTGGAGAAATTCCCGGGACATATTGCCTGTGACAAGGCCTCGCGCTCAGAGATCGTGGTGCCCGTGTTCGACGGGACCCGGGTCGCCGCCGTGCTCGATGCCGATGCCCCGGAGTTCAACCGTTTTGGCGCCGGCGACCAGCGCCTGCTGGAGGAGGTCGCCCGGCACTTGAGCCACAACTGGCCGCAGATGATCGGCGCCTAAAGCCGGAGGGTGGCCGTCAGGCGCTTGGGCTTGAGCAGCAAATTGACGGCATCCTGCCCGCTCTGCACCACAATGTCTGAAGACATCAGGGTCTTCGTATAGGCGCCTTCTTCACCAATCACGCAAATGGACAGGTCGGCGGCGTTGAGCATATAGGTATCAATGGCCCCGTTGCCCACAGCGATGACCTTGGACAGGTGCCTGACGTAGCGCTCTTTGTCCTCGCCGGTCTTCACGATGACCGGGGTGATGCCGGTGATGCCCGCGATAATGTCGACGCCGCCATGGGTGCCCGCCGTAAGAATGTGCACAGCCATATAGTGTGTCAGTTCCTGCAGGGCAATGGTCAGCGTTTCGCTGATATGTCCGTCCGTGGCGAGCGTGCCGTTCAGATCGAACACCACGTGTTCATAGGTTGCGCTGCCGATTCCTGGAATGTCGACGGTAATGGCCATGAAAACAGCCCCCTCTTTTGCTTGATAGATCCTTGTGCCGATTTCTGACGGCAGCCCTGAGGGCTCCCCCTGCATAATGGGCACCGGTCCCCATGGTGAGAAGCTCTTTATGGTTCATGCCCGCATTGTATCATAAATGAGTACATCCATCCCCCAGACAAGTCAGGGACGACCCTTCCATTGGAGAACATAGAGTAAAACTGGGTGCGACAGCGCTCCGAATAGGAGGTAATTCTTCGGAAAATCGTGAGAAGCACCTGACGTATCTGGGGACGCAGGAATGGGTGGTGGACGGGGAGCGGGAATCACGGCAGGAAAACTGGACAAGCGAAAAAAAGGGCTGAAGTATTCAGCCCTGCAATGTTATTGTTTGTCAGAATCCGGGTGGCTGGCAATAAGTTTGTCAATCTCGCCGATCCGGTCGGCGATATCGGCTTGCTGCGCTTCGAGATGGCGTTTCATGCTTTTCAGGCTCAGCAAATCTTCAGGGTCATAAAACGGGTTCTGCATCATCCCGCCCCGGTGCATCTTGCCCCCGCGCATTCGCATTCCTTGTCCCATCCCCTGGTTCATACCGTGATGTCCTTGGCAGCATCCGGCGTTGTTGTTCATCATCATAGGTTCCCCCTCAGTATTTGTGGTGTGAGTGGTCTCCTCAGAATCGGGACGGTAGACCGCTCTTTCCACCCTCAGCAGTTCGTCTTGGCTCAGCTTTTGTCCAGGGGTGAGATAGTGCCCATCTACCAGAAACTTTAGAGACAGCCCTAAATATTTGGCCGCATCGGCGGGAGACAAAGGTCCCGTGGCATCCCATAACGGTTCAGGAGGCAAGGCTTTCCCTAATTTGAGAGCTAGACGCTGCACATCGCCGTATTTAAAACGCCGGTGCTGAATCTGCCCCTGACCAATTCGGTAGGCCTGCAAACCGTATTGCTTTGAGTACCAGCGGACGGTGGCGGGAGAAACTCCCAGCAGCAAAGCCGCTTCCTGCACGCGTAAATAATGGCCAAACATTTTCTCACCTCGTTGTTATTATATCCCATGGAATCGGCTATTGCAAGAATAACTTACAATAAAATTACAAGTTATTTTAGTTAAGATTGTCCGCCGTCATCCCTAGCATAGCCATTACCGCCCGAATACTCCACGGCATTGGGCGGTCTGGGTGGTGGACGTGCGTTGTGTATGTCAGTCCCACGATTGCGGAGCATTCGAACGAAAACGGCAATAGCCTCGCCCGATTGGTCCTTAAAGGGGATACTGGCGATAGGATGCCCCGGACCCGCTCTAGGGTCGTCTCTGTAACCCTTGCTGAGCAAGGGTTACAGAGACGTATTGCGGTTTTCGTTCGAATGCTCCACAAACCTCTACGTAATCGTCACGGGTGAACCATGGGAACCTGGCAGATCACGATGTGTGATTGCCCATCGCCGGCTAACGTCAGATACGGTGCGGCCGGGTAGGGCTTGCCATCTATAATCCATTGGCTAGCTGCTGTGTTGCCGTGGTGCAGCTCCACGTGGATTTGGTACGTGGTTGACCCCAATCGATAGTCGATGGCAAAGGCATCCCATTTTGGAGGAACACAGGGTTGAATGTATAGCCGATTGCCCCGGCGTGTAATTCCTAATACGGATTCCAACCCTGCCTGGTACATCCAGCTTGCAGATCCGGTGTACCACGACCAGCCTGCCCGGTTCTCTACATAGGGTGCCGTGTAAATATCCGCTGACATGACGTAGGGTTCGTTTCCGTAAATACGTGCCCCAGCGAAAGATCCCGTCCGCAATACCGGATTGAGTAGGGAAAACAACTCAAAAGCCTTGTCACCGCATCCCATCATCGCCCAGGCAACAACGCTCCAAATCACTCCATGAGTATACTGGCCACCATTTTCACGAATTCCCGGGGGATAGGCTTGAATGTACCCTAAGCTTGGCGTCATTTTGTCATAACCTGGCGTGAGTAGTCTGACAAGATGCAGTGTGCGGTCTACCAGTGCGTGGTCGAACGAGCGCATGGCTTGACGTTGCCGGCGATGAGAGGTGCCTTGGGAGATTACCGCCCAGGATTGAGCAATGGCGTCAATCCGCCCTTCCTCTTGCTGGCTCGTTCCGAGCCATGTGCCATGGTCAGTATAAGCACGTCGGAACCACTCCCCATCCCAGCCATAGATATTCAGATTGTCCTCGAGGGCGGTAATCGTGGCTTGAAATTGACTTATGGTGTCGCGAGGTAAAATTTCCGGCACATTCCGACTCAACTGCACAAATCGCTTCAACACATCCAGTAAAAACCATCCTAGCCAGACACTTTCTCCTCGTCCTTGAAGGCCGAGCTTGTTCATTCCATCGTTCCAGTCACCAGAACCGATGAGCGGGATGCCGTGACGACCGAAACGCGACGCATGGGATATGGCTCGTAGGCAGTGACCGAGAATGGTGTCCTGCTCGTCCGAGACGCGGGTCTCTTCGTAGCGTTCGGTTTCCTCAGCGGACAAGGGGGCACTGACCAGGTAAGGGACTTTTATGCTCAGTAATTTGGTGTCGCCGGTATGTTCCCAATAACGCGAGACGGCATACGGCAGCCATAACAAATCATCGCTGATCCGAGTGCGAATTCCCTTATGGGTGTCCTCGTGCCACCAGTGCTGTACGTCGCCTTGCTGATATTGGTGGGCAGCGCTAAGCAAAATGTGATTGCGCGCGATGGCGGCATCAGTGTGCAAAAGGGCCAGCACATCTTGCAACTGGTCGCGAAATCCGAAGGCCCCTCCTGCTTGGTAGAAACCGGCACGGGCCCAAAGCCGGCAACTGAGGGTCTGATAGAGGAGCCATCCGTTCAGCATCAGGTCCATCGCCCGGTCCGGGGTTTTGACCGTCACCTGGGCAGTGATGCGCTGCCAGTATTGGGCTACTTGGCTGGACGCTTCCCGGCAGGCGGGTTCATTGCCAAAGCGCGCCACTAGTGCGTTCACCGAGGCGGTTGACTGTGCACACCCTAGAAGAATGATTACCGTAGCTTGCCCATGAGCCGGAACTTCTGCCACGCCTTGCAAGGCTCCGCAGGAACTTTGGAAGGCGCCAACGGTGCAGGTAAGCCGCTCCTGGCTGAGAGCGGCGGGATGTTCCAGAGACCCCCCAAGCCCGATGAATTCCCGTCGGTTCCCAGTCCAAGAGTAGGCGGCCGGACCGGATTTTGCCATGCTCATATGCAAAAAGGCGGTGGCCTCCCGGAAGTTCTCTTGATACGTATTCTTGGCCATCAAAGTCTGAGATTCTGGATCCCACCAGGTTACCACAAAAGGAGACTCGCGTTCCCGATCTACCCCAATGACCCATTCGGCATAGTATGTGACCGCGATCCGTCTCGCCTGATCTGAGTGATTGCAGAGTGTCAATCGCACCAATTTCAGGGGGGATTGGAGAGGCACGAGGGTTTCCATCTGATGCGTGATGTCTCCTTGGGTTTGGTCAATCCGGGTAAACCCAAAGCCATGGGTAACGGTAAATGTGCGGTCCCCACCCGCCGGAGCGGGTGAAGCCGACCACAGCATCCGGTTCTCAAGATCTTGGATATATAGGCACTCGCCGGGCGGATCCAGGACGGGGTCATTGGACCACGGGGTTAATTTGCATTCGTGGGAATTCTTCCACCATGTGTAGCCCGTGCCCAGTTCTGTGATGAGACAGCCAAAATCGGGGTTGGTTAATATATTGCTCCAGGGACGTGGGGGCACGGCGCCCTGGCGCACGGACATCCGATACGCTCGACCTTGGTCGACAAATCCTCCCCAGCCATTGAAAAATTCGCCTTCTGGCGGCGACTGGGGAGGACGGAGGGGGTAGCTGTCCCGAATCAAGGGCCGGCGTGTCCCGCGGGGGACAATCTGACGGGGATTCTCTGGCAACTGGGCGCTGACACTGGGCCCTCCGGCTCTCAACCAAATCCGCGCTACCGACCGCAATAGGATTTTCTCATTTGGAGACAACTGGGAAGCATGAAGTGCGGCGGTGTGTTGCAGGGTGGAGATGCCCCGAGAGCGGAGGTGTGCTGCCAGTTGCTGTAAGATCTCTTCGGAGGACGCAGCCATTTCGACCAGGATCACGAGGTCTGATACGATGCCGAGCATGGCGAGATAGCGCAACTGGCGTGCGACGAGGCCAACAAAAGGCAAATCAGCAAGGTTGGTGATATGGATAACGGCGATGGGAAGATCGCCACTGATGCCATACGGCCACAGGGCCGACTGACCGTAGACGTTTGCCAAGATGGCGTTGCGCCGGGGTTTGGATAGAGGCGGAGAATAAAGCAGAGAGCCTGCCAATTTTTGCGACGCTAAGGCTTGATCCGTCGTGAGCGCCATAAAATGCAAGTCAATCTGGCTTCTCGCCCAAGCAAGATGAAAACCTTGCTCCACTTGCCCTGCCGCGTGCAACCGCTGCAAATGGCCGATGGCGGCTTCCCGGGACACTGCGGCGGTGGTGATCAGGTAAACGGTGGCCGACCCTCCCGGGGTGAGGTGAAGCATCTGCCGCATGGCAAACGCAGGGTCAGTGACTGACCCCCAAGAACCCGTTAGCGGTTGCCCTATCCCTTGTGGGGTCCCCAGTGAATGATTGCGGCCAACGAATTGCGCACGGTCGGTCTCGAATTCGTACGACAAGGCGTCCTCTGAATACATCGCATGGGCTGCCCAAATCTCCACCTCCTCCTCTTGCCGCGGCCTCCGGTGCGCCAAGAGGCAGCGAGCGACGGGATCATGAGAGGTCTCTACAAACAATTTACTATAAGCCGGATGGGCGAGGTCTGCGGCGGGGTCGGCGAGCGACAGTTCCAAAAATGAGGTGACTTCCAGGGTTCGCGCCCGCTCAGACCGATTAGTGACGACGAGGCGGCGGATTTCCGCATCCACATCGGGATGGACAGTCACGTCGAGACTCCAGTGGATATCTTGGCAGCAACCTTGAAAGCGGGTGTGATTCACCCGAAATATAGTCTCAATGGTGGTTTCGGTCTGACAAGGAAAGGGGCTGGCACTCCATGTCGCCTGCGAATTGACGTCACGCAGATAAATGGCGTACCCGGTGGAGCTCACCACGGGGTCCCGATTCCAGCGCGTGATGGCCAATCCTCGCCATGTCAGTCCTCCGCTGCCGTCCTCACGGCTACAGCTCGAAAAATTGCCGTTAGACGCCACATTGATCTGGGGCACCGGCTCCATTGCGGTAAACCGGCGGGCACCGGCGCCGAGATCACTTTCCATTTGGGGTAGGGACGGTGGTATTCCCCGAGGCAGGGTCATTAAAGCCGGTCTGTCGGGCACCCGCTCTTGCAACAACAAATTGACGGCTTTCACATGAGGATCCGCTTGCATCCGATCGATCATCACATCATGGCGAAGGAGATTGGTCAAGGTCAACAAACTCATAGCCTGATGGTGTGCCATAAAGCTTTGAACCACCTGATAGGCGCTCCCTTTGGGCAAGTGACGGCGGGTAAAATCGACCGCCTCATAAAATCCGTAGGGACCCTTGGCTCCCAAATTTTCCAATTGCTGCAATGACTCGAGGGCTTCGGGCCCGGCATAGGGCAACGCCATTATAGTGGCATAGGGCGCTACCACCAAATTTTCGTCGAGGCCGCTATTCATACCTAGCCCCGGCACTCCGAAAGCGCGATATTGGTAGTTCCACTGGTAGTCAAATCGGTAGTAGCCACTTTCTGAAATGCCAAAAGGCACACCACACTGTGTGGCGTAGTGGCGTTGACGGGCGATTACTCCTTGGAACGTGGAGTCCCATATGGACTGGCGATAGGTGCGCAAAATGATATTCGGCAATAAATATTCAAACATGGAACCGGACCATGATAAGAGGGTTTTCTTCCGGTTTGAAAGAGTCATGGCACGGCCTAAAGCAAACCAGTGAGAGGCAGGAATTTGGCCGAGGGCAATCGCCATAAGGCTGGTTTGACGGGACTCCGAAGCCAATAAATCGTAAAGGGAGGTGTCCCGTTGGTGGGCGCTGACGTTAAAGCCGATAGCAAACAGTTGTTCTTCCGGACTAAATAGCGGCAGGAAATCGGTATTGACGATGAGGTGCCAAATTAATTCCTCCAGGGGCTGTAGACGCTCAGCCCAGGCTTTTTCGAGGGCCCGGTACCCTGCCAAAGCCCGACGCACGAGCATCAAATACGCTACGAAGTTTCCTGAGTCCACGGTCGAGACGTATCGCGGCTCCAAGGGCGCGGCGGTCTTCGTGTCATACCAATTAAAGAGGTGGCCATGCCATTTATCCATCCTCGCCAGTGTGGCCAAAGTGGCCTCTATGCGCTCGATCATAGTTTGGGTATCGATCAGCGCGAGGTCGTGGGCGGCGACCACCGAGGCCAGATACAGGCCAATATTGGTGGGCGACGTCCGGTGGGCAATCTTCTCCCCTGTAGGGAACTGCACATTATCGGGAGGCAGCCATGACTCCTGAGCCGTCACATAGTGGTCGAAGAAAGCCCATATCTGGCGTGCCCATAGTTCCAACTGGGGCGTTGCCGCATCAGTCCAACGGGTCTGCCACGTATGGAGCGGACGGCTCATGTGTTCGATCACCGGTCCGGACAGCAGCCAAAGCGCTGGTAACACAGTACCGATGATATGGTCGCCCGGGGATGTCGCCAGCCACGCCCAGGTTGCAAATAGGGCGATGGCGGCATAACCCTGCTTTTCATACATAAAAGTATGGGTGCCGTCGCGGTTGGTCTGTTTAGCGGGTACCCACTCCAACAAATGGCGTCGGCTTACTAACAATCGATATAGGGTTCTCACAATGGCGATGATGTTTCCCACGGCAGTGAAGGGAAGGGTCATCAACTGCACCAGGCTTTGTCCGAATGCCAGCCCGAGCCGCTTTAAACGAGCCCATCCCCAAACGCCTCCGAGAATCGCCTGCACCAAGGGTAAGAATATTGTTAATAAGACAATTGCGGCCCAGACCTCGCGGTGCCCGGGAAGCACCGACAATCCTAGCAGGGCAACCCCAAAGAGCGCGGGAGCCACCAAACTGCGGCGCAGATTGTCGATGATTTGCCAGCGGGCCAAGGGGCTAAGGTCGACGCGCTGGGCTAATCCGCGCCGATTTGTCCACTGGACCCCAAGCCACGGCAGCAACTGCCAGTCGCCCCGGATCCATCGATCGGCGCGTCGCTGGTAGGCATAAAAGGAACTGGGATGATCCTCTATGACCTCAATGTCTGGCGTCAACCCGGTGCGCAGGAATCCTCCTTCCAGTAAATCATGGCTCAGCACCAAGTTGTCAGGAATTCGCTCTACAACGGTTTTGAGAAACGCTTGGACATCAAAAATACCTTTGCCGACAAAAGCTGCTTCGCCAAACAAGTTTTGATAAGGATGCGATACGGCAAACACGTAAGGGTCAATGCCGGGTTCGCCGGCCCAGAGTGCGGCCAGCCGTGATCCTTGTGCTGAGTCATAGCTGATGGCAATCCGGGGCTGCAGGACGCCGAATCCTTCGACAACCCGAGTTTGAGTGGAATTTAACCGCGGACGATTGTACGGGAAATGCATGGTACCCACCATGCGGGCCACCACACCGATGGGAAGTTTGGTGTCGTGGTCTACGGTGAAGACATAGCGTATCTGATGAAGGATATCCAGGCTTCCATGCACTGTGGTAAAACTAGTATCATGGCGGCCAGACAACAGCTCGACAAACTCGACCAATTTACCCCGTTTGCGTTCCCATCCCATGAAAACGCGTTCTGAAGAGTTGTAGCGACGGGTGCGATGAAACAAAAAGAAACGGTCAGCACCATACTGCGCCCGGAGACGGTCAATGTGATTGATGGCATAGGTGATAAGCTCGGGATCGCCGGGGACGGTCTCGGTAGCCCCATCTTCAAAATCGGCTAAAATAGCGAAGTAAATGTTCGACTGGCGATTCGCCAAATAGTGTACTTCGAGGCGGGACACTACGTCGTCGACTTCGTCACGATCCGACCAAATGATGGGGATTACCACCATAGTGCGGGCATCTTCAGGTACCGTTGCCGAAAAATCATAGCGAAGCAAGATCCTGGCCGGATATCCGCGCACAATAGCCATCTGAGCCAAGGTAACCATCCACTCGCTCACCGGCAGTGATAGCGCGACGAAAATAATGAGCCATGACCATCCCCCGGTCGCCAACTTGTAGGTAACCCAGACGCCTGATGCCCATAACAACCCAACGAACAGCATCGCCAAACCCAGCCAATATGCCGACAACGGGTGTCGGCGAATGGCCCAGGAAGGATGCCAGCGGGGTCGCTTGACGTCCGATAGGGCCTGGCTGAGTAGGAGGATGCCGTCGGGATCCAAGAGATAGTATGCAAAATGAGATTGCCGTAATGTGGGGTCTCCTTGGGTGTTTTTGGCGACTTGAATTGCAGTGCGGGCAATTAACGACTCCGGGAGGTGTAACTGCCCCGCGATTTTTTCTACCCGGTTGCGTAATAGGTCTTGACTGGCACAATCCAATAGGCGGTATTCCCCACGGGGGTCTGATGATAGGATTTTGTCCACGTGAGAAATGTTCATAAACGTGGTGCGCCACGGTTGACGTTCTAGGCGGTGAAGACTCGTGACGAGATCTCCACAGATGACTTGAAGATGTGCGTCGAATTGGTGTTCAAAAGACGTCATTTGCTCCAAGTCGACTTGGCTATTATCTACATAGGCCCGGAGCCAGTCCCGAACCTTGTCCATCTCCGGTTCCCATTCGTTAAGATGGCGGACCCAATGCACGACTTCGACAGCAGTCAAACGGCGGCGACCGGCCATTTGGTTTAATGCGGATTGAATTTGTTGATCGGAGTGGGCAGCGGACTTCAATGGAGCCAGCACGTTGCTGACCTGAGCACAGACCTCGTGCCGGTGGCGAACCTCACCCATAGTCTGGGCCAATTGGCGAATGATGGCCACCCGGATCGCCTCCGGTAACACCCAGCATTCTAAGGTGGTCAGCACCGATACTTCTTGGTAGGCTTCAACATACTGTTCAAAGTCGCGAGGATCATAATGCCCATCGGCATGGCTCAAATAGTCTTGGCAGATAGCATACACACGAGGCATACCCGTTCCGGAAAGACGCGGCAGTCGATGAAATACACGACGCGGGAACTGACGCTGGACCACTTGTGCTTGAGTCTGAATAAAGGCGATGTGGTCGAGTAGCCAATCCTCCGCTGGCTGAGAGCACAGGACGCGCAAATGAGACAGATGCATGGCAAACGTATGGAGGCTCGACACGTCACGGTTAAATGCGGGCCAAAATGTTCGCGCCTGTGGATGGCGATGCGTCACTTCACTCAGTAATGCAAATTCGCGAGCTCTGACTTGCAGCTGGTCGTGGTTCAGTCTCATTGAGTCCTCCCGCGTGAAGGATCCCCAGTCTACGGTAGGAGTCTGAGGCAATTTCAACCAAAAATCTTCACCATGAAAATATCTCCAGAAAGCATCGGCTTTATGCTACGGTCCTTTCTCTATAAGCCCAAACTGTTTCGGGATCCCAGCGCTTCCAGACTGTGAGCACAATCACCCCGATCAGAATGGGTTGGATGCGGGCGTGGTGTCCGGTACCCCCGGGTAGATGGGGTCGGTGCAGCATCCGAACGAAAACTAATCGCTATACCGAAAAAGACCATATGAACTCTCCCGCCACCTAACCCTGTCGGGTTGAGGTGGGGGTTTCTCGGATCACTCCGAGAGGTTCCTGGTTCCGCGACTTGTGCGTGGAAGCCGTAGGCTTCGCATGTCTTATATCGCTCTCCCCAGGCGTGACGTCGGACCGTTCCGGCCCTAGTTTCTGAAAAATCCGCGTAGTTTTGTGAGGTTTCGTGAGCGAATCACCGGAAAGAAGCTTTTTGATCCCTCGCTTTGCGATCACCACGGCTGCATTGTGGTCCGCATTATCCGTATGTCCGCAGCGTTGACAGACAAACTCGGCTTGGGTCAGCCGGTTGTCCGGGGAAGTGAATGTGCAGGCAGCACATTCCTGCGCACTATACGCATAGGGGACGGTGATGACCAACTTGCCCTGGCGCAAGGCTTTATAGCGGGTGAACGAGACCACCTGTCCCCATGCCGACGACAAAATGGCCCGATTGAGCCCTGCTTTGGCTTTCGCTCCGTTGGGCAGAAAACGGCCAGCAGCGTCTTTTTTCGCCTTCGGACGTTTAGTCATATTCTTGATCGGCAAATCCTCAAACACATACAGATCGTACTCCGCGTTGACCACGAGGGTGTGACTGGTCTGGTGCGCATACTCTTGCCGTACAGTAACCTCATACGGCTGATAGCGGGCGGCTTTGCGATAAGCTTTCTTTTGATTCCGCGATCTTTGGGTTCGTCGCGCCGCCCGCCGCTGCCAGCGCTGGCGTTGGCGGCGCGTTTTCTGAATCCGTGATTTCTGCCCCGGCAGGAGATCAAAAACTTGCCCATCCGAGGTCACTAAAGGCTTCGCGACGCCCCGGTCCCCACCGAGCGTGCGCTCCGTGAGTGGATCGGGTGACCAATGCCGCAAATCCTCGGCGATCTGCTCCGTAGCGGCGTCAACATCGCGTCCAGGCCTCGTCACATCCGGATCTTCTGCCGCAAACGAGAGCCACCCATGGCCGCCCGCCACGGCGAGGTGAATCGAAGCCGGCACCGCATGCGACCGGTGCGCCACATACGGGATGATCCCCACGGGAAACTTCTTCGTCCCTACGGTCAGCTGATAGGATCCGATGTCACCGGTCTGATCATCGATTGGCGGGAGGAACTCAAATAATTCCTGGGTGAGCCATACAGCCTGCCGACCAGATTTTTTCTTGAACGTCGGACGTCCGCCCAGTTTTTGAAAGAACCGCTGGTAGGCGTGCCGGAATTTGACGGCCCCATTGCGTAAAATCTGCGAGGGCACCTGGGTGAGAAAGGCTGTCTGATCGGTCTTGCATTGGCGATATTGTTGATCGACAGGAATCGGCTCGCCCGCCGTGCCCACCATGCGACGAGAAAATCGGCGAAAGTAGCGGTC
>DAIDDL010000022.1:0-7517 GCA_027309085.1 Sulfobacillus sp. | reverse complement strand
TATAGACGAAACCGATACCCATTCAGCATAGCGGATTCCTCCGACGAACAAACGTTCTTCGTCTAGTGTACCATCTCTTTAGCTTGGTAGGTTAGAGAATATGCGAACGAAAAGAAAAAAGATCGGGCGGCCCAAATGGCCGCCACCCGCTTGACCCCCTCCCGGCTTCGCCTGGGAAGGGGAATGCGCGGGCTTTATGTTCAAACCGCCCTGCCTCCAGAGCTCTTCACGGCAGACGCGTTCTCCTCAACCTTGGGATTGGGCGTATATGCTACTTACGACACCAATAGCCCCACGCCGGTCACAAAGATCTATGCCTCGACCGACAGTGGCGAGGCGTGGAGGTTGCTCGACACTGTAAGCGGTGTCAGTGCCTCGTCCATAACGTATCTGGGGGTGCAGACCTGGGCGATGAGCGTACAGCATAATCTGACGCCTGTGACGCAGGTCCTGATCAGCACAGACAATGGGCGGCACTGGACACCGACGGGACTGAAAGTGCCGGACGGAAGCGCTATGAGTGTGGTTAGCAGGCATGACGCCTGGGTCTTTACCAGTTCCCCCAAGAATTCGCCCTCGACGCCAGGCCGACTCACGTTAGACAGTCTGTCTGGGGCCGTGCGTAAAACAGTGCTGACGCTTCCGTCGAATGGGCCTGTACGGTACTTTGTGAACGCCGTGGATTTTGTGAATAGCCAAGATGGATGGGTGTCCGTGACCAAGTATGTGGCACCGAACAAAATGGTGCACAAACCGGGTGATCGGAAGCTGGTTCACACCGCAGGCGTTACCACCAACCTCTTGTATTACACGACGGACGGCGGTCAGCATTGGACGATATGGCAGCTTCCTGCATTGTGGACGGTGGGCCAATTGGACTTGGTGACGTCGCGGATGGGATATCTTGAGGTCAATGGCACGGTCGTGATGACAAAAGACGGGGGCGGGGTATGGGCCGTGGCGACGCAATAAGCAAGAATAGGCAAAGCCGTGTCCCTAATTCCTCAGTGCCGGAGGGCAGCGGTGGCGAACGCAGTCCATGATTTCTTACGGATTCGAATTTTTCCGGAGGCGATTCATGAGTTGTGGGGCAGTAAATCGTCCTGCAGTCCTTCATGACCAGGGAATACTATACTCCTCGCGGATTTACGAGCACGCCGCCCCACACGGTTCAGGAAGCCGTGGACCGGATTGAAGCGTTAACGGGAATCCGCCGGCGTCCCACCCAGGTCCGAGAATGGCTAAAAAAAACGGGTTGTGCCGTCGAAAAACCGGCCCCATCCCGGCCGAACTCACCCCTGTCTTAGACGAAGCCCGGGCGGGCCAACGCCATGTCTTTTTTGTCGACGCGGCGCATTTTGTCTTGGCCTGGCTGGGCTATCTGTGGTGTCTGACGCGTATCTTCCTCCCAGGCGCCCCTCCGGGCGTCAGCGTTTCAATGTGTTAGGGGCGCTCCATGCCATCACCCACGAGATCATCACCGTGACCAATGACACCTACATTAATAGTGAAAGCGTCGTCACCTTGTTAGGCGCTCTCGCGAAGAAATTTACGGATTTACCCATGACGGTCGTGCTCGATAACGCCCGCTATCAACGCAACGCCTTTGTGATGGCGGAGGCGGAACGCCTCCACGTCACCCTCCTCTGGTTGCCGACTTATTCGCCCAACCGCAACCTCATCGAACGGTTATGGAAATTTGTCAAAGCCGAGTGTTTGTATGGCCGGTATTACCCGACATTCGCCCCGTTCAAGAAGGCGATTAGCGACTGCTTGGAACATGCCGCCGACCATCATAAAGTCAAACTGGATAGTCTCTTAACGCTCAAATTTCAGATGTTCGAATCGGCTTCATGATTCGTCGGATGTGATCCGCGAAGAGTATATAGATATTGGCCGCGCTTGGCAATGGACGGACGTGAAGACATGGCCACGGTGCTTTCCGGAGTGGTGCTATCGGCTTTGAGCGAATATCCACTGAGGCTCGCGATGGGGCCTTCTGTTGGTTCTCCGGAATTTGTGCGTTGAGACGCAGCCGCCGTTGATCGGTGGTGGCCTGTGGTGCAACGCCTACTGCACAAGACCGGCGATGCCGCGGATGCTTGGAAGGACTCCATGGCCGCGCCCCTTCCCGCAGGAATCCTGGAGAGCACAGCGTACCGGATGGTTGCCTGCTTCTGGCGTTCTCACCCATCAATGGCCACAGACGAACTATTCTCCTGCCTCTCGGTGGAGTAAGCGGCCGTGATGCCAGGCGGATAGCGTCTGCCCGCTAGACCAATCACGAAAAATGGATGGGGCGCAATTTTCCCGGTGAGCGTCGTAAACGACCACGCAGCCATGGCGTTTCGGGCTATCGGGCCCGCGAGTATTTAGCTGCCAGGGGCCATGAACGGACGGTGGAATGGTCTCTGATTTGCCGTGATGGGGGGCGAGGGACGCCGCAGGACGGTTTTGGTCGTGTGAACCCATTACGCGGGTATTGTGCAGTGGGCCACTGGGCCTGCTGGCGCTCTCCCGAATCATGTCGTGAAAGCCGCACAGCCCTCAACCCGAATTGCCTTGCGCTCTGACCATATCAATCCGCGGATTGCCTAAAAGGCGGTCGACCCGTGAGGAATCCCGACCAAAAGCCGGGAGGCATCTGGGAGGCAAACACCGTCGTCATGGTCGCACCGCCCGCAATCAGCCCCGTCAAAAGACCTGTACGGTGCGGCAACGATCCTTGCGCCCAATACTTGCTCTTCCGAAAGATCATAAGAGGGCCTCCTTGCCTACCATAGCCTCCTTATTGCGGCAGGGCCTGTTGCAAGATGGCAATTTGCTCTCGTGAGAGTTTGGTGGCCTCCGCGATTTGTTGGGGGCTCAGGCCCATTTTGAGCATCTCCCGCGCAATAGTTTGTTGGGTTTGTGTCATGGCAGCTTGCGCAGCTTTCTCTGCCGCTTCCCGTTCAATTTCCCGCACCAGGGGAGTCATTTTCAGCGCCTCCTTCAGTTGCTGTGCTTGCTGCGCCGAGAGTTGCGGAGCACTGAGTCCTAAGAGCAGCGCCGTCACCCCGTTTTGCTCTTGCGCATCAGGAATTTCCTGGATCAACTGCACTATCCGATTAAAAACTTGAGCCTTCTGTCCTTTATCATACCGCAGATGCCATGCAAATGCCAAGCGGACCCGGTCGTCCGGGGTCCAGCGGCCGGTGGCTAAATGCTCGGTGACCACCGCCAGCACGGCCTCGCCGTCAATCCGGTTGAGATAGAGGTTCTCGACCGTGTAGCGCACGCTGCCCGCATCCAAGTGCTCGGGCGCTTGGGTCACCGGACCGATATTGAGGATCACCGTCCGGATCGTCCGGCGGTAGCGCTGCGCCAGCAGGGCATCACAAACCAAAAACCGGTAGAGCGTGGGTTCCTTTTGGGCTTGAAATTCGATGTGCACGATGGACTGATCCACGGACTCCCACACGAAATCTGTGGTGCCGTGGTAGACTTCCACCAATTCGGTGGGCAAAGCCCGGGTGAGGTGGATCCCATGCCACCCGAACGCACTGAAGGCGTCTTCGGGGAACGCCCCAAAGAGATATTTGGACAACACATCTTTCGCATGAGACACCGTAGGTCGCTCCTTTAGCTTATCTGTCTCCGCGTTGGTTATACCGCTAACGTTTCGGGGGCGTGTTAGTTCTCCACGCGAAATAGGCCCGCCCGCCTCCGCTGATCTGGGGTCATGCGGTCTGCACGTACACCGCCTCTCCCACTTTGCGCCAGAGGGAGGCATGGACGCGTCGCAGGAGGTCGTCGTGTTGACGCTCGCGGATGGTCACGTCTTCAGGCATGTCTTCTAATTGCATCGTGTCGCTCTTCGAGGTTCCAGAAGTAGTCTTCCGCTAAGCGTTTGATCAGCAACAGTTCACGGTAGGTCAATCGCAAGGTTGTGGCGCTCCTTTCGCTGTGCAGCAAATGACCGCGAGACCCTACTCTTTCCTCCAATATTCGTCAGGCAACGTCCGTGGTCCAATTCCCGCCGTTATGGCGCGACGTGAATAATTATCGGGCATGCCCGTGATAATCTTCTGCGCTTGCTTGCGCGTCATGTTTGAGAAATCGCCGCCGGGAAACCGATCATGAAAATATGCTTCGACCTGATTGATCCCGTAATAGGCGATAATTTTCTCTATGACCGCTCTTTGCTTTACCGTAGGAAGGTTGCTGTCAGTGTTCATGCCTTCTCCTTTTTCAATCTAACATGTCAAACCGATGATGGGGTCTCTACGCCCGCCGTGGTATGGGAGGCATCCCAGGGGCCGTCTTCTGTCCCCCAGCGGACGCTGATCGTCGAGACTTCCCAGCCCATCGCGGGGGCCCACTGGGTACGGCCCGCGAGCCAATCCCCCGCGATAATACGTGAGAGAAACGTATTCGCGGGCTGCCAGGCTAACGTGTTAAAACGGCGGGCGATCACTCTGCTGTGCGGATAGGCCAGAATCCAGTCGAGGGAGCGCTGATCATCGAGCACCAGCCGGTCGCGCCGCCACAGGGCATGCAAGCCGCCTAAGGCGGCGTCCTGGGTCGCGTAGGCATAGAGGAGCGGGTCGCCGTGGAGGCGGCCGATACCGGCAATCCAGCGAGTCGGCGGAACAATCTCGGGGGAATGAACTACTCGGCGGCTTCACGCGGTCCATTGGATTTGCAGGAATGAGCCCCCACTTTACGCCTTTATTCAAAGCACTGTGGGCGATGAAATAGGTGCGATGAATCGGGCTGGTCGCCTTACCAGCCTTGAGCATGCGGCGTAAAATCTAGCAAAGCCGTCCCGCGTTAACGATTTCAGGGATTTCTATCCCAATTCTGAGACTTCGGTGGCCAAATAGCGTAAGACATAACAACAAGGGGATGCGATGCGTTGATAAATGCCATCTCTGCTGTTGCTGCGGAATATAAATTGCCACTGTGATTTGCCTCATAACGGGTTCTCATCCACGCTGCACGGAGCGGGGCGGTGGCGCAGGTATGGTGGATTAGCAGCTAGGCATCCGCTTGAACTTGATTGCGGTGCGCAATGCCAATCGCGAACAGCACACCAACATCGGTCACTGGAGGTCGTCTTTGAGGGATGTCTTACAGAGGCGGCGCAAGGTGCGTTCGCCCGGAGCAGGTCGGAGGCAGGCGAAGTTCGGGGAGTGCGTTAAGGGGGAAAAGATTCTTCGGAACGTAAGGTTTTCGCAGGATACCATTGGAAAGTTTCCCCAGGATTCTGTCATGGATCCATCTTGTTTACCCTCTCTGGTATAGTGAAAACCAGGATGTTTGTGCCGTCGCCGTTGCTCACGCTAATAGGTGTGGGTGTCATAAAGTAGGGTGGTGCAATTCGCTCCCTGTGGATTTGGCAGAAGTGAGGGATTGTACAGCGGCGGCTGTGCGCCAACGGACTCTGGCTAGAAGTGAGGCCAAGTTGCGGGGGATTCGTCCACACCAATACTGGGCAGTCGCGGTTTGAGGGGGAATATGCGAGATGTGCTGGCGGCGTGACAAGCACCGTGGAGTTAGAGAAGAATTCCTGATCCGTGCGGTCAATGCGGATATTGCCTTTGTTTAGGGATCCGATAAGGGGGAGAGACAATCTCACACCTTCTTAAAAATCGCTCTTTTTTCCTCATGATACTGGGACAGTTTGTGTCGACGATAGGCAACAATTTCTATATTCTCGCCGTTTACTGGTATGTGTTGGAATTGACCCACTCTCATTGGGATGTGCTGGCTATTGGATTGGCTCAAACCCTTCCGGCGGTGGGGAGCTCCCAACGGCACCACGAATGTTCGTGGTGCCGAGAAGTGCACGGCCATCATTGTCCCTTACCCAATCAAGGGGATGCGGGGGCCATTTTACTGAAGCATTCCACGACATCAAGTGGTATCATTTAAAAGTCACCATGACCGATTGGGAGATCTTCCAGGATCCACAGCAAATGCGGTTTCCATTAGTAGATTCACAAAAATGCCGGTGATCCTGTATCTTACTCCCTTACTTAAAGAGCAGAAACCAGGACTCAAGAAAGGAGCCAGTTCCTTGGCAAAATTAATGGTAATGATTGTATCAGGTCCAGATCAGTCCGCCAAAGTTAAAGCAGGATTAGGGTTTTCCATCGTGGCAAAGCAAAGTGCCGAGCTTGAAGACGTTAAACTCTGCTTTTTTGCCGATGGAGTTGAGGTTTTGACTGAAACCCACCGTACCCACTTTGCCAAATTGGTGGATAAGATCCAGGAATTAGACATTGTCACGATTGCCTGCCAGATGCACGCGGAACAAAAAGGAATTGCCGACGAAATACGTCGCGTGGATCCGCAAATCGATCTGCATTACGTGGGGGCCGATCTAGTCAAAGCCGTGACGGAAGGGTACGAAATGGTTAGTTTTTAACCCATAGCACAGAAAGATTTGGGGTATGCCGGCATGGTCATGCAGATTGCCCTATACCCCATGGGCTCTTATTCAGGACATGAGCACTCGCCTGGCCCTCATAAGTCTCCGTTAGAAATTGGGCACGCGCACAAGGACGCCCACGTCGCGATTGCGGCGATCGCGAACTATTTTCACCTGTGAGATGGGGGACGCCTTGTGGCCGTGGCTCACTCTGCTGGCGTTGGAGGTGATGATTGAACCGCGTATGTGCCCCGCGAGGAGCATGGCGGGTCTCCTCTTGAAAAACACGGGTGACCTCATATCCTTGCTGTTGCGCATAGTTTGGGAGCCTCTGAACCTGACGGTCCAGAGGCCCGTCAGGTTTTTTGGTGCGCCCGGCATGGGCGTGTGCTTTAGGGTGAAAGTCCTGAACGGGGGATGACCGTTCCAACCGTTAGCCTAAGGCAAGGGTGTCCACCGCGAGGCGGAATCTGAAGGAAGCCGGCGGCAAACCTCCGGCCGGACGAACAGAAAGTGCATCCGAGGCGGGGCGCGTGGGGTGAGTTCGCCAAACAGAACAAAGCCCGATACGGTCAAGCGCGCGTTACGTAGATGCACCCGGTAGATGGAGGGACAGCACACGCTCTTACCCGGGGAGGTCTCTCGCGGTACCGTAACAAGACGGGAAGGCGCATCGCAAGAGGCGCGTGACGTGAGAGAAGTCAGCCGAGGCCATACTAGGCCAGCGCGGCCGCGCTGGCTGAAGGGCTGAACATTACCAGAAGATGACCGGGTGAAGCCCGGAGGGCCGCCACAGGCGCCGAGTGTGCCTCCGGCATCCAGAGTCTCGACACCCGACGCGTCAACCAACAATCTCATGGAAGCGATTCTGGATGGAGAGAATCTGAAGCTCGCGCTACGTCGGGTACGCGCCAATCAGGGTGCGCCGGGCGTGAATGGGGTGACCACGGACCAACTGGTGGATTACCTCAGGACACACTGGCCGACGATTCAAGGGCAACTACGGGCGGGCACCTATCATCCGCAGCCTATCCGGGGGGTCGAAATCCCGAAACCGACCGGTGGCGTGAGAATGCTCGGTATCCCGAACGTGATTGATCGC
>DAIDDL010000021.1 GCA_027309085.1 Sulfobacillus sp. | reverse complement strand
CCGAGAAGAGTCCCCGTTCTCAAGGACTCTCCCCTCTCCAGAGGGAGACAAAGGTCAGACGCACGGCGGATGTCCATGTTTGATTAGGAAATGTGGCAACTGCTGATACCACTACTGAGACCAGAAAGATTAGAACGGCGACTACAGCAATCATTCCTGTCAGTCCTTTTCACGGAAAGCTTGCGCATCGAAACAGACGAGGCAGTAGCGCTGGCCATCGAGTTCCTTGGTGTAGTTGGTGACCACCATTTCCTTGCAGTGCGCGCACTCAATCGCGTCAAACGTGTCGCCCTGCTTATCCACGGGGTACCGCGCGAACTGCTTGACGTCAAACATTTCCTCCCAGTCCCTATGGACCACATCGTCAATCAACGGGTCCACAACTGCGGGGTCCAGCTTAAAAGGAGGGACACCCTCTTTGCGCAAGGTGAAAAATGGCATATCCAGACAGACCTTCATCCGTTCATATTTGGCCGTCACACGCACAGCCCGTCCCGTTGCGGTCTCGATCAGCGTGAGCGCGAATTTTCCTAAGGGCTGCTTGGTGATGTTTCCCTTGCCGAAGGTGCAGCCTGTCGCGAATTGCACCCCGTCGGCGAAGCAACCGGAAAAGTGGTGATCGCCAATTTCCACAATGGCGTGCAGTTCTCCCCCGCCGCGGGCCTTCTCCACGCCGAGAATATCCATGGCTAAGTGTCCCGCCCTGAGCCCCTGCGGCATGGCTGGGCACTTATGCCCGTGAAAATACTGCGCGTTTTTCAGTTCCTCATCGGTTCACAGTACATTCTCCTTAAGTCTGGAATCATTTTCCCAAGGGTCACGCTTGCTCTGCAGACTTGGCGGCCTTCTGAGCCTCTTCCCAGGCCAGGGCGGCCAGTTCGCTCACCACTTCATTAAGAGTCGGATGGGGGTGGATCGACTCCACCAGGGATTCCAAAGTTCCGTGGTGGGTAATCACATAAGTCACTTCTTCAATGAGTTCCCCGGCTTCCGCCCCGATCACCTGCAATCCGTGCACCTCATGCGTATTCTGGTCCCAAATCAACTGCGCATAGCCCTGCAGGTCCCCGACGATGAGGGCGCGGGCATCTTGCACATAAGGCCACTGCGTCATCTTCCAGCGGGGGTGCGCTGCCAGAGCCCGGCTGTCTGCCCCCACAGCAGAAATTTCCGGTGAAGAAAACACGACGTGCGGCACCGTCAGCTGGCGTGGAAACGTGTTCAGACCCAAGATGTGCTGCGCCGCAATCTGGGACTGGCGTGTTGCCGCGTGGGCCAACATCACCTGGCCGTTCACGTCTCCCGGTGCGTAAATATTGGGCACGGCCGTCTGGTAAAATTCATTCACTGGCACTTCCTGGCGGCTGCCCAGCGTAATTCCAATTTTTTCCCAATGCAAGCTGCCGGTGTTGGGGGCACGCCCGACCGCAATCAGCACGCGGTCGGCATCTAGCGCCGCCGACGCGCCAGCCGCGGTCCGGTACCGCACGACCTTATGCCCTTCGCTTCCTGGAGCGTCTTCAATGGCCGACAGGGTCACACCCGTTTCAATGCTGATGCCCACCCCGGTTTTCTGCCAGGTATCGACCAGGCGGGCCGCGATCAAGGGATCCTCTGTGAGCAGCACCCGGGGGGCTGCTTCCAAAATATGCACGGTGCTGCCGAGGCTGTGGTACAAAGTGGCGAGCTCCATCCCGATGTAGCCGCCGCCGACAATGCACAGCGTCTGGGGAACGTCCGTCAAATCCAGCGCTTCCTGGCTGGACCACAATCCCGGGCCGTCGGCTCCCGGCAAGTCCAAGGGCCGGGAGACGGATCCCGGAGAGACAATCAGGGTTTCCGTTTCGGCAATGATAGGGTCCCCGCCTGCGATATGAATTTTCACGTGGTGAGGGTCTAGCAGTTCGGCCACCCCTTTAATCACGGTGATGCCCAGAGCATCGCAGGCCTGGCTGGCTCCTGCCACGCGCTTGGCCAAAATCTCCTCCTTGCGCACCCGGATGCGCGCCAAGTCCGCATAGTCATAACTGGCGCCTTGCACCCCAAATGAGGCATCCTCGCGAATCGCCCGCATTCTCCCGGCCGATTCCAGATAAATCTTGGACGGAATGCAGCCTTCGAAGAGGCAGGTGCCCCCGAGACCATTGCCCTTTTCGATAATCGCGACACGCTTGCCGTGCTGGGCAAGCAATTGGGCTCCCGGCGTCGCACCAGGCCCTCCCCCGATAGCCAAGACGTCCCATTTTTGTGTGGTCATGTGTGCATTCATCCTTCCCTATGTATCTTGCAGCGGCAAGCCACCGCACTCCGCTTCCGCCCCGTCTGGCCCGCTAGCCCGTCTTTTGGCCCGCTTCCTTCTCGGGAGGCGGAACCACCACCACAGGAATTTGGCTGGGGGACAGCAGCCAGCGGGGGAAACTACCAAAAAGTCCCTCCAGAAGCTGGAAGCCCCGGTGCTTGCCTGTGACCAAGATCTATATATTTGCCTTTGAAACCGCCCGGTAAAAAGCTTCAGCCGGACTTCCATGCCCCGCCGGCAGTTTCACCACGTGCCACTCGACATGGCCCTGCTTGGCGCTGGCTATCGCCACCGCCTCTTTCTTTGCGGCCCGGGCCTGCTCATTCCACGCCTTCATAAAATATGCCACGTCGCATGACACGTCCCCTGTGATCCTGTCATCCAGTAAAAGGACATCACGTCTTGTACATCGACCAGCATCAGTGTGCCTACCGGCGCCACCAGCTGAGCCGCGTACTGCACGGCGGCCATGCTGGCCGGCGATCCGTCCACCGCGGCGGCAACCCGGTTGACCACTTCCTCCTGACTGTTGTGCCCTTCTGGGACGGCTTAACGCCGTCCCAGACGGAGCAAGAATAGAAACAAGTTCACAATGTCCACCAACAAAGAGACCGCCAGCATGATAGCGAGTCCATCTTGCGGAAACGAGCGGGACCGGTAGCGCATTATGCCAAAGTCCACCATCAGGTATCCCGTAAATATCACGACGCCGATAATGTTATAGGCCCGGGACATCATCACGCCGCCCATGCTGGGGATGATCATGGACAACAAACCTACCACGACCAGCACAATCAGTCCGACAAACAGCAAAGGACCCATTTTACTGAAGTCCCAGGGAATCCAGGCGACAACCGCAGCGGCCACCAAGACGGCCAGCAGCAGCGCAATAATGGTGTCCAACAGCAGAGGGCCCTGATACAAGATCGCGTACCACAGCACGGTCGACACGACCATGCCCAGGCCAATGGCCGCTAAAATTCCCCAGAGCAAGGCCTGACCGGCATTGTTGACACGGCGCGAGACCATGATGGTCGATAAAATGGCCACAATGAACCCGACCCACAATCCGACCGAGCCCAATCCGACCCCAATCACGCTGCCGATCATCAGGACACCCAACAGCAGCACCAGATACCCCAGTGTCTTGCCCATCAGTTTTCCGTCAATGCCATCCGAGACGGTATGACTGCCTGCGTTGTACATATTTCCATCTCCTTCTCAACGTCGCGTCTTAAGCTCCCTGGCAGTATGAAAGCTACACGGTTAGGATAATCGCTGAAGAAACCGCTCCCTAGGGTCATTCGTCCCATCATGACGCGGCAACCCGGACCCGTTTGACAAGTCCAGCCGCCGAATTATTTGGAGATTTCGGCGGGAGGGGGAATCACGGCCACTGGCAGCGCGCTGTGGGACACCAGCCAGCGCGGGAAGCTTCCCAGAAGCCCTTCCACGAACGCGGATCCCTGGTGTCTCCCCACCAGAATCATATCCGCCTTGTCCTTTAGGGCGCGCTGGTAAAAAACTTTGGCCGGTCCTCCCTGGCCAGGCATGGCGTCCACCACAGTCCAGATGGCCGTGCGCCCGCAGGCGGCCAGGACGGCCTTGGCCTCCTGGTGGGCATTGCGGGCCGTGTGGTCCCAATCTTTGGCGAAAACCACCACGTCGTCTCCCGAAACGCCCTCATCAGCCTCTGCGGCCGCCTCTTGCTGAAACGCCCCGTAATCTTTAACGGCGGTCAGGTAAATTGACACCGTGTCCGGCCCTATTGCACATGCTTTCTGTACAGCGGCCAGGGACGCTTGCGATCCATCAATGGCCACGGCAATGCGGGTCAACACGCATACCACTCCTTTTGTCCGGTTGTCCGGCACTTTATTCCTTGCCCCGGCCACAGTTCAAGACGGGCCGGGAGAAGGAGACTGAATTTCCCAGGTACCTGATACGGGCACCGCCAAGGATAGCGTCTGAAACACCGTGCTGTTGCGCTGTGCTAAATCGATTAGTCGATCAATTCGCTCGGCGGGCAAGTCCGTGTCGACCACCAGGTGATACTGCACCGCCACAAGGATCGGCGGCTTGTCCTGCCTGGTACCGTGGACAGTCATCCGCATCTGCGCGATAGGCACCCGCGACATCTCCGAGACCATGGCCAGAGAAGTCATCAGACACGAACTCAGAGCGGACAGCAAGGTTTCCACGGGATTAAACCCCACTGTGGGGTCTCCTCGGTGCGCCCCCAAATCCAAGTGAAACGACCGGGTTTCTGCCAGCGCGTGCCCCGCTGGCGTCCTGACGACATCCACCACATAATCCTGCATAACTGTCGGCTGTATCCCGTCTAGCCTGGGATACGCATGCCTCCCTTCTTTTGCCGGCATTGAGAGCGTGCCCCACTGTCCCCTCCAAATATTGCTCCTCTTCACTGGCTGGGACTCTCGGCTGAGCCGAATTTGCCCCCTCCCGCTCCGTTTGCATCGCGGTTGGCGCAAGGCCACCCGGCGGAGTGCGTCTTAAGCCAGGCCGCATCTGCTGCATTTTCCGGCAACGCGGCGATGAGAGTCGCCACGTGGTCAGGCACTGTCTCCACAAGCCGGTAGTAAATCCAGTATTTTTGACGCCTCTCCTGCACTAGTCCTGCCTGCCGGAGCCTTTTCAAGTGCTGCGACACCGCCGACTGGCTGATAGGCAGGAGCTCCACCATTTCACACACACAGGTTTCGCGCACGTTCAGCATAGCCAGAATGCGCAGACGGTACCCATCCCCTAAGGCCCCGTATATCTCCGCCAATGGCTCATACATTATATCGACATTCTTATTTACTTATATCTATTCCCTGAATCGGCGTCAATGCCCCAAACGGCCCTGACCTGGTGGTCCTTCTGGCGGGGGCTGGATCACGTAGAGCAGCGCCGGGCGCCCCCGGGGAGGCAGCGTTTATCCCGTCTTCGCCGAACAGGCGGCACCCGTTGGACTGACTGGAATCTTTGCAGAGTCAAGTCAGTCAGTGCCCATGTGCCGGGCTGACCACCAAAAAGCGGCTGCCCCATGGATGTGGCAGCCGCTGGTTCATGAGAGGCGTGTTACAAATAGGCATCGTCTCCCACGGTCATAAAGTCCATGCCGCCAGAGCGTACGGCAGGCGCGGCACGCATAGACCTCAACGCTCACGACGTTATCGCCGTGATATCCACTCGCCACGCATTTCGGCATCATGATTCATGCGCCTCCTTTTTAGGCTCCTGCACCTTTTTGTGTGGACCCTTTTAAACGCCTTACCGCTGGCTAAATTGCGCCGCTTCCGTCGACCCCACCCAAGAGGTAGTCGACGAAGTCCCGCCGCTAATGACCAGGGACACTTCATCAAAATACCCGGCCCCGACCTCGCGCTAATGGCGCACGGCGGTGTAGCCGTCCTTTTCCGCGGCAAACTCCTGATCCTGCAAATCAGCATAGGCTTTCATTCCCGCTTGCTTGTACGCATGCGCCAGCTGAAACATACTGAAGTTCAGCGCCCGCCAAGGTAATAAACTGGAATTTGTATCCCATGTCCGCCAATTCGGTTTGGAACCGTTCTAATCTCCGGTCATCCCAGCGCCGGCGCCAGTTGAATGAGGGGGAGCAGTTGTACGCCAGCAGTTTGCCCGGTACCTCTTCGTGGATCCGCCGGGCGAATTCGCGGGCCTGATCCAAATCCGGGTCCGAGGTTTCACACCAGATCATGTCGGCATAAGGCGTATAGGCCAGTCCGCGCTGCACGGCCTGATCCAACCCGCTCCTGACCCGGTAGAAGCCTTCCGCCGTCCGTTCTCCAGTTATGAAGGGCTAATCAGAGGGGTCCACATCCGATGTGAGAAGGTTTGCGCCGTCTGCATCCGTGCGCGCTACCAAAATAGTCGGAACACCTGCCACATCCATCGCTAAGCGGGCGGCGATTAAATTTCTAACCGCCCACGAGGTGGGAATGAGCACTTTGCCCCCCATGTGCCGCACTTTTTCTCCGAGGACATCTGATCTTCCAGGTGGACTCAAGATTCATCTCTTTATGGATGCTAGCGTGGTCGTCTTGATGACCGTGGCCACCGGCCTCGCCTCCTGTCATAGCCTCCATGAGTTTTTGAGTCTGATGCCGAAATTCATGCGACCGCGCTCCATAGAGCCGCGCAGAAAAGACGGTGACAATCGTCAGCAGATCCCGGACGAATTCTTCCTGGGACGATTTCGGTTCGGTTTTCTGAGTCACTTCAATCGTCACACCGTAACTCGCTAAATACCGCACGAGATAACGATAACCGAAGCGTGCCAACCGATCCGGATACTCGATTAAGACTTTGTGGATTTGTCGTTGTTCTGCCAAAGTCAGCAACTGTGCCAGTTGCTTGCGTTTCTCGTTGATCCCTGAAGCCTGCTGTTGAAAAATACGTGTGACTTCATACCCTTGCTGTTGCGCATAGTTTTGAAGTCTCTGAACCTGACGGTCCAGATTCCCATCCGCTATTTGTTTGGCAGAGGAAACTCGTGCATACAGCACTACTCGTTGAGAAAGAGGCTGTCCCATAATGCGCTGAATTTCTCGCAGGCTATAGAGCCGCCGATTTGTAGGAGAGCGGACTTCCTCAATTTTCCCGGCTTTCTGCCAGCGCCGGATCGTTTGCGTGGTCACGCCCATTAACCGTGCAGCCTTTCCGATCGGCATAAACTCTTCTTTATCCATGTAATATTATACCATCAAAGATAATGTTTAATAACTATATTATTACCTCAAATCCGCGCCCGTTAAATTCCCCCGGGGTTAACATGCCGCCGCGGCCCGCCCCGCAGAGACCCCCCGACATCCAGCGCCATGCCTAAGTCCTCCCAAAAACGCCATCACTTTTTGCCCTGTTGTGTAGGAAGAATTCTGTCACGGCCATGGTACCCGGCACGTGAATTCGGTAACGAGATCTTCCCCGCCAATAGTCCGCAAGTCATGGTGACCACCACGGTGCCAGAGGTCAATCGCCAGGCAGACAACCCTGACCTGTCGCTCTTTTCTGTCAATGTATCAGGGATATGATTCCATTGGAAAGGTATTCTCCATTCGTCATCCGCCCGCCAATCGCCTATAATCAGGTCATTCGGAAGGAGGCGCATCAATGAAGATTGTTGTGTACACGCAGCCTGGCTGACATGCCTGCAGCGAGGAGAAAGCGTGGCTTTCCCAGCATCACGTGGAGTATGAGGAGAGGAATATCCGGGTCAACCCGGACTGGATTGACGAAGTCATCGCCTTGGGTTCCGAATCCACCCCTACCACCGTCATTGAGGGGGAAGACGGCGAACAGCAGGTCGTCATCGGATTTCGCAAAAACGATTTGGGGAAGCATCTCAAGCTCCGGCCTTAGACAAAGCTGGGGTGGGGTGGGCCATGACAGCCCAAACCGTCCGCTGCCTACTGCCGCGATGGCCGACATGGCTTCCCCGGACCTTGGCGCGTTCTTCTAGGACTGTTGATAGACCAAAGCAGGCCGGCCCGAGGCTCCTTGGCCCTGCCCTGCCCCTTTTTGTGCGCTACACGCGCCATGGTATGCTATGATGACATGACGGTCATGGAACTGGGTTCCCCACCGGCTGCAAACCGGTCGGCAATCCTGAAAGGATTGGTTGGGTTCGATTCCCAATGGCCGTCTCCATGTTCGGTGCAATGGGCCCGCTCATTGCAGCGGCGGGACCGAGCCGCGACCCTGTACGGTCACTGGCTAATCTTCGTCCAGTTCCTCTTCTCCCGGATCGGAGTACAGGTGCGGAGAGCTCTTGCGCATGACTGTAAAGGCATCGGCTTCCGTGTCCTGATAGGGCAGGTCGTGTCCTTCCAGAACGGACAGCACCAGCATCATCTCCGATGTGGCCAGTTCCAGGGCTGTCACGGCCCGGTCCAGAGCAGCCGAGGCCGTATCCACCCGCGCATCCTCATCCAGCACTTCTTTCCACTCCATCAAATGCGCGACCAAGAGGCCAATTTCTTCTTGAGAGTGCTTCATGCTGCGGTTCCAGTCCTTGTACTTCTCTAAGTTTTGAGACATTGTCTGTGCCCCCGCTTTCTCTGCGCTGTGCCTTCCCGGGACTTCGCGAGAACGTCCCATTTATCACCATACACCAGACGGCCCGGCATTCATATGTCCAACGGAAGCAATTTAGATTGTCCATGCGGCCCTGCCGGGGTAGTTTCGACGGGTGGCTAACAAAAAAGCAGCCTATCCCCGAAAGGTAGGCTGCTGCAGACTAAAATCAGACGGATGCGGTCTGGGCGGCTAAAAAGGCGAGAGGCCTGGGATCCAGAGAAATGTCCAGAACCTCGGACAAGTGCCGGACCACGGCAGGCTTGACCTCGTCGAGAGTCAGGGGGGCGCCAAGCAGCTTGCGCATGGAGGTCACGCCTTTGTCCTGAATGCCGCAGGGAATGATCCCGGCAAAATGGTCCAGATCGGGGTCCACGTTCAGCGCAAACCCATGCTGGGTAATCCACTTGCTGGCCTTCACGCCAATCGCCGCGATCTTTTCGTTGCCTACCCAGACTCCAGTGTGCGGAGGCATCCGCCCCGCGTCGATGCCAAACTCGGCCAGAGCGCGGATCAAGGCTTCTTCCAGGTCCCGAAGATAGTGGTGGAGATCGCGCCCGTGCCGGTTCAAATCCAGAATGGGGTAGCCAACCAGCTGCCCAGGGCCATGATAGGTCACGTCCCCGCCGCGGTCCACCTCGACGAAGGTGATGCCCTCCTGCTCGCGTCTTGCGGCATCCCACACCAGATTTTCATGGGAACCGCGGGCCGCCCGGCCCAGCGTATAGACAGGAGGGTGCTCCACCAGCATGATCACATCTGGCAGCTGACCCAGTCCCACCTGGTGCCCGACTTGCCTTTGCAGCTCCCACGCGGGCCCGTAAGCCATGCTGCCCAAATCCACCACATATCCTTTGCCTGCCATCAGAGCACCTCTGGCACTTGCGACGCGGCATGGTATGAACTGCGGACCAGCGGTCCTGATTCCACGTGGTGGAACCCCAAAGCCAGCGCCTCCTCTTTGATCTCCTGGAACTCCTCCGGAGGGTAGTAGCGCTCCACAGGCAGGTGCTTGAGATCGGGACGCAGGTACTGGCCTACCGTCAGCACATCCACAAGGTTGGTGCGCAGATCTTCGAATACCTGGTGAATTTCGTTGCGGGTCTCACCCAGCCCCACCATAATTCCCGATTTGGTGACAATGGAGGCATCGTGGGTCTTGACCCGCCGCAAAAATTCCATGCTGCGCTCATAGCGCGCCTTGGGACGCACATGGCGGTATAGGCGGGGCACTGTTTCCGTGTTGTGATTGAAAATTTCCGGGTGGGCGTCGGCAACGGTGACCAACGCATCCCAGTTGCCCAAGAAATCCGGCGTCAGCACCTCAATGGTGCACGACGGCACGAGGCGGCGGATCTCCCGGATGGTGGCCGCGAAGATGGCCGAGCCGCCATCGGGCGCATCGTCACGGGTCACCGAGGTGATGACCACATGCTTCAATCCCATATCTTGCACGCTCTTGGCGACCCGGCCAGGCTCATCCCAGTCCAGGTCGGTGGGACGTCCTGTCGTCACGGCGCAAAATCCGCAGTTGCGGGTGCAGATGTCTCCCAGGATCAGAAAAGTAGCGGTCCGGCTTTCCCAGCATTCATAGATGTTGGGGCATAGAGCCTCTTCGCAGACGGTGTGCAGCGTCTGTGACCGCATGAGATTTTTCAGGTCGACATAATTTTTCCCCTGCGTCAGCCGCACTTTCAGCCATGGCGGCAAAGGCTGTGACGGGGCCTTCCGATCCGTGTGTAAGAGGGGCAATGGCTCCATATCCGCACTCCTTTCTTCTATTCCGCCCGGATTCAATAAATCGAGGTGGAGGGGCCGATTCCTTCAAGAGTCTGTTTGATGACCTGCACAAACTTGCCGGCTTCCGCTCCGTCCACCACGCGGTGGTCGAAGGAGATGCAGACATTCATCATGGAGCGGATAGCCACCATGTCCTGGATGACGACCGGACGCTTGACGATGGCTTCCATGGTGACAATGCCCACTTCCGGCGCATTGATAATCGGATACGTCAGAACCGTCCCGATGGCCCCCGTATTGTCGACCGTGAAGGTTCCGCCAGTCAGGTCGTCCATGGTCAGCCGGCTGGTGCGGGCCCGCTTGACCAAGTCTTGCGACGCTTTGGCCAGTCCTACGATATTCTTCTGGTCCGCGTCTTTAATGACGGGCACCACAAGACCGCGGTCCGTCGCTGTCGCCATGCCGATGTTGACGTGCTTCTTGAGGACGATGCTGTCCCCGTTCCACTGCGCGTTCATGGCCGGCACGGCTTTCAGCGCCTGCACTACCGCCCGCAGCATAAAGGGCATGTAGGTGAGGGAAATGCCTTCGCGGGCCTGAAAGTCGTCTTTGAGACTCTGCCGGAGCGAAACCAGCGGCGTCACGTCCACTTCCATCATAAGCCACGCGTGCGGCACCGTCACCTTGGAGCGCATCATGCGGTCGGCAATCACCTTGCGGATTGACGACAGGGGCACGACCTGGTCATCCGGGTCAATGACAGCGGCGGCGGGCGCTGGCGCTGCCGCCGCGGTGCCCACTGCGGGCGCTGGCGCTGCGGCGGCCGCCGGAGCCTGAACCGCTACCGGAGCCGGAGCGGGCGCTGTCTGCGCCTGTTTCTGCGGACGCGAGGCTGCGAGCAGAATGTCATCGCGGGTCACCCGGCCCTGCGCTCCCGTCCCGGCGACGCTGTCTGGATTAATGTGGTTTTCTTCCGCCAGTCTCCGCACTGCGGGAGAGTAACGTCCCCTCAGGTCCGCAGCGGGGGCCGTGGCCGGCTGTGGAGCTTGGGGCTCGGCAGCGGGAGCTGCCGATGGAGATGGGGCGGGTGCGGCTGGGGCTTCTGCTGCCAAAGCGGCAGTCTCTCCCCCACCTGCGCCGTCAGCGGCAATTTCACAAATAGGGGTGCCCACCGCGACGGTTTGCCCCTCTTCCGCTAGGATCTTGCTGATGGTGCCGCCAATAGGCGCGGGCACCTCCGCATTGACCTTGTCGGTCGTGACTTCCAGCAGCGACTCATACTTTTCTACGGGATCGCCAACCTTCTTGAGCCACTGGCCAATCGTTCCCTCTGTGACCGATTCCCCTAATTGGGGCATAAGCACAACTTCTGCCATTATTCTCCTCCTTGCCCATCCGACCTGCGTCTAGAATTTGGCCAGCTTGCGGGCGGCTTCGGTAATTTTGTCGCTGGTGACCATAAAGGCATGCTCAAGCGGCGGGCTGTAAGGCATCGCAGGCACATCGGGTCCCGCTAGGCGCATAATGGGGGCGTCGAGGTCGAACAGCGCATGTTCAGCGATGAGCGCGCTCACTTCCCCACCGATGCCGCCTGTCAGGTTGTCCTCATGCACAATCAGCACTTTGCCCGTCCTCTTGGCGGTCTCGAGGATCATTTCCACATCCAGAGGCCGTATGCTCCGCAAGTCGAGGATTTCCACCGAAATCCCCTCTTTTTCCAGAGTCTCCGCAGCTTTCTGCGCATAGCTGACCATGAGGCCGTAGGTAATGATCGAAAGGTCCTTGCCCGGCCGCTTCAGGTCGGCTTTGCCGATCGGAATAATATAGCGTTCCTCGGGCACCTCGCCTTTGATCGACCGGTACGCGGCCTTGTGTTCGAAATACAGCACCGGGTCTTCATCTTGGATGGCTGCTGCCAAGAGGCCTTTGGCATCATAGGGCGTGCTCGGGATGACGACTTTCAGCCCGGGCACATGGGCAAAAAATGCTTCCACGCTCTGGGAATGGTACAAAGCGCCGTGCACCCCGCCTCCGAAGGGAGCGCGGATTACGAGAGGCACCCCAAACTCCCCGTTGGAGCGGTACCGGATCCGGGCCGCTTCTTGCACAATCTGATTGAACGCCGGAAAAATAAAGTCCGCGAATTGAATTTCCGGAACCGGCCTCAGACCGTTCACGGCAGCCCCAATCGCTGTGCCAATGATCGCCGCTTCCGCCAATGGCGAATCGATCACGCGGTCCTCACCAAATTCCTTTTGCAGGCCTTCGGTCACCCGGAAGACGCCGCCCCGCACGCCAACATCCTCACCGTAAATAATGATGCGCTGATCATGCCGCATTTCCTGGCGCAAAGTCTCGCGAATCGCTTCCAAATAGCTCATTACCGCCATACTGGTCCCCGGCATTCATGCTTCCCGTTTCCCTGTGGCCGGGACTGCCCTCCTTTGTGGTGACTGCTCGTTTGAGCGTTCAGGGGAAATGGGATCGGTTCAGTCGGCGTAGACGTACCGCCAAAGCGTTGCCGGATCCGGCAACGCGGCCTTTTCGGCAAAATCTGTGGCATCATTGACTTCGTCCTTGATGCGCTGCTGGAACGTCTTCAGTTCTTCCGCCGTCATGACCTTCTCGTCAAGCAGGCGCTTTTCAAATGTGATGACAGGGTCCCGCTTCTTCCATTCTGCCACCTCTTCGCGGCTCCGGTAGGCGCGGTCGTCATCATCACTGGAGTGCGGCACAAAACGGTAGGTTTTCGCCTCAATCAGTGTCGGGCCTTCCCCGCGCCGGGCGCGGTCTGCGGCCTCCGCAGTCACTTCGTAAACCTTGACCGGGTCATTGCCGTCCACGATAACCCCCGGCATGCCATATCCCTGGGCCTTGGCCGCCACATCCATAATCGCCATTTGCTTGCGCGCCGGCACGGAAATGGCATAACCGTTGTTCTCGTTCAGAAAAATCACGGGCAGTTTATGCACCGCCGCAAAGTTCAAGGCTTCATGGAACTCTCCCTGACTGGTTGAGCCTTCACCGAAAGAGGCCATGGACACTCTCCCGTCCTTCAGCACCTTCGATGCCAGCGCCAGACCTGCCGCGTGCACATCCTGGGTTGCCACCACAGACCCAGTCGTTAAAATGTGCCGCCGCTTCAGGCCCCAGTGTGCAGGCATCTGGCGGCCGCCGGAGTTGGGATCGTCCGCCCGCCCCAAAAGGTGCAGCATAACCTCCCGGGGAGTCATGCCGTAAGCCAGCACCATCGCCAAATCCCGGTAATAGGGGACGATCCAGTCTTCTCCCCGGTTCAGCGCCATTGCCGACCCCACTTGCACGGCCTCGTGCCCGTTCGCCGAATACACCACCGGCGCCCGGCCCTGCCGGTTAAGAATCCACATGCGGTCATCCAGGGCCCGCGACAGGGCCATGGTGTAGTACATCTCCTTTAGCAGTTCCGGGGTCATGTTCAGTGTTGCCAATGTCCCCACTCCTTTCGTCAATCCTTAATGCGAGGAAAAATAGACATGGTCCGCCACCGTCGATGGGTCAGGCAGGGCTGCCGCCACTGCAAAGTCTGTGGCATCATCGACGATCTCCCGGATATCCTTTTGCAACTGGGCCTCTTGCCCCTCGTCCCATACGTTCAGGTGCGTTAAGACATTGCGGAACACGGTAATCGGATCGTCCGCCTTTTCCCGCAGCAGTTCTTCGCGCGTGCGGTAGCTGCGGTCGTCGTCATCGCTGGAGTGCGCAGTAAAGCGGTAGGTCTTCGCTTCAATCAGTGTCGGGCCCTCTCCCCTGAGCGCCCGCTCCCGCGCCGCGCGCGCCGCTTCATACACTGCTAGCGGGTCTGAGCCCTGCACCACCACGCCCGGAATGCCATACCCGGCTGCCCGGTCAGCCACATTGTGGATGGCCATTTGATGGGCCTGGGGAACCGAAATGGCGTAGCCATTGTTTTCCACCACCACAATCAGGGGCACGCGGTGCACGGCGGCAAAATTGATGGCCTCATGAAACTCCCCTTGGTTGGTGGAGCCCTCCCCCAAGAAAGCCGCGGCAACCCCTGGCTCTCCCCGCAGTTTGAACGCCCAGGCCAAACCAGCCGCCTGCGTGACTTGCGTGGCGACAGGAGAGGAACCAGTAAAGATGCGGTGGGCGCGGTGTCCGTAATGGGCGGGCATCTGTCTCCCACCCGAACTGGGGTCGTCCGCTTTGCCCAGAAATCCGAGCATGATCTCCCTGGGAGTCATGCCAAACCCCAGCACGACGGCCAGGTCGCGGTAATATGGCGCGATCCAGTCGATGTCACGGTCAAGGGCCATCACCACCCCGGCTTGCGCGCCTTCCTGACCCTGACAGGAAATCACAAAAGGCGCCCGCCCCTGGCGGTTGAGGATCCACATGCGTTCGTCAAGCTTCCTGCTTAACACCATGTAATAATACATGGTCTTTAATTTGCTCCGATCGAGTGGCAACCCAGAGACCGTTTCTCTCTGCGCCATATCCCGTTCCCCCTTCCGACGCGCCAGCTTTTACCCTCATCACATATGGATAGCCCGGCCGTCCACCGCCAGCGCGGCTTCGTGCAGGACCTCGGAGACGGTGGGGTGGGCGTGGATGCTCTCCGCCACCTCCCATGAGGTCGCCTCCAGAAACTTGGCCAAGGCCATTTCGTTGATGAGGTCGGACGCGTGAGCCCCGATGATATGAGCGCCCAGCAAAGCATCCGTCTTCTTGTCAGCGACTAATTTTACCATGCCGTCGGCCTCTCCCAAAATCAGGGCCTTGCCATTGGCGCGGAACGGGAAAGTTCCCACTTTCACCTCATAGCCCTGGTCTTCGGCTTCCTTCTGGCTGAGACCTACGGAGGCGACTTCCGGGCGGGTGTACGTCACACGGGGCACCCTGTTCCGGTCAAGCAGCTCAGGGTTGGCCCGGGCTATGGTTTCCACCGCAATCATGCCCTCGGCTGCAGCCACATGCGCTAAGAGGTATCCCCCAATGACATCGCCGATGGCATAGACATGGGGAACATTTGTACGGTAATGGTCATCCACTGTAATAAAGCCGCGCTCGACGGCCACCCCCAGTTTGTCCAGACCAATGCCCTCCGTCACCGCTTTGCGGCCCACGGCCACCAAGAGCGCATCTCCTGCGACTTTCACACGGGACTGGTCAGCGAGCACCACATCCGCCTCGATACCGCTGTCCACCAGACGCAGGCTGTCCGTGTCGAACTTCGCTCCGGCATGGATGGTGATGCCCCGGCGGGTCATCAGTTTGGTCAGCTGCCCGGCTATCTCTTCGTCGTCTAGGGGCAGAATATGCGGAAGCATTTCCACCACAGTCACCTGTGAGCCAAAATCGTTGTACATGGAGGCAAATTCCACGCCAATCGCGCCCCCGCCCAAAATAACAATGGAGGACGGCACATCGGCCTTTTTCAGCACATCGTCCGAGCTGATAATCCGCGCGCCGTCGAACGCCATGCCGGGAATCTCCCGCGGCACGGACCCCGTGGCAATCAGGATATCTTCAGCCTCCAAGAGGGTTACGGTGCCATCGGGGGCTTTCACTTCCATGTGCTGGGGATCCGTTAAGGTGCCGTACCCGCCGTAGACTGTGACCTTGTTCTTCTTCAACAAAAACTGCACCCCGCGGTACAGTTGGTCAACCACCTTTTCTTTGCGTGCCGTGGCTTTGGGATAGTCGAGCCCCAAGTCCTGGCCTTTAAGCCCATAGTCGGGCAGGTGCTGGAGGGTGTGCAACAGCTCGGCGGTGTTCAACAGGGCTTTTGTGGGGATGCAGCCTTGATGCAGGCACGTTCCGCCGACCTTTCCCGCCTCCACCAATGCTGTGTGGAGGCCTAGCTGAGCCGCGCGGATTGCCGCCACGTAGCCGCCGGTTCCCGCGCCCAGCACTATGAGATCATAATGATTCTCTGCCATCTTGATTGATCCTCCTCGTGTTGCTGGGTGATGTCCGTCCGTTCCCGTATTCTGCCGGGGGTACCCTTGCTGCTGTTCCCCGGCCTCGGGCCGGACAAGACAGTCCAGTCTGTCAGAAACTGGCGCAATATGCCCGCATGCGCGCGCCCGGGAGGAGAGCTCAGTCATGGCCTCCCCGTTGAGATATGGCGACATCTTGTGCCCCCGCCATCCCCGCTGCGCGCCTGGCGCGAGGACCTCCGCCACCTGCCCTCAGAGCACGCCCTGCAAGGGTTCGTTTGCTCCGCCCTGGCAGACTATCTGTAGCCTAACGCTTTCGCCTGTGGCTGGCAAGCGTGCGCATTTTGCGGAATATTGCCGCCGTGGGGGGCTTGGGTCCTACGCCTGCCAGGTATAGGCGTTGAAGTGCAGGTGATGGGGCGTCAGCACTTTGAAGGGCTCGGCCCGCTCCACACCGATTTCGCGCCCAATCTCTTGGGCCAGCAGTGTCAGGTACATCATCAGCTGAGGTCCCAGGGGAGGGCCGAACTGGCTCTTATGGGCATCAAGCGCGCGCAGCTTGGCTTCAAAAGTCGACGTCACATCGACTACCGTATTCGGCCAGGCGCTGCCGTAATACGCTATCGAAGGCGACGGGACAGGCGGTCCCAAATCGGGCTGGGCCAGAGCAAATGGCGCCATAATCACCCCGGTGGAAACCTGGTGGCCCAATGTGGTGTGGTCCGGGTGCGCCTCATAAGGCAGCCACGGGTCAGGCGACATGACGAAGTCCGGCCGCACCTCCCGGATCACGCGGATCACATCCCGGCCGAGTTCCGCGGCATGCTCTTGAAGCTGGGTGTCGGGATAGTCCAGGAAAATGATGCGGCCCCCTCCCAGGATCTCCAAGGCCATGACCTGCTCCTCTTTGCGCACGGCGGCCAGCTGCTCGCCTGAGATCGCCGGATCTTCACTGCCCGCTTGCCCCGACGTCGCTATGACGTACGTCACGTCACATCCCTGGGCAATCAGCCGCGCTATGGTGGCTCCCGCTCCCACCTCATTGTCGTCAGGGTGAGGCGAAAACACCACCAGTTTCTTGGCTGCCATCAGGTCCGGAATAGGAAGAATAGCCGTTAGATCCATACATGCCCTCCTTCGCTTGGACTCAGACGCTGCCGCCACCTTCAGAGGGGAGGCCCCCCGCTCGGATTCTTAGGCGTCCAGCGGAGGGCGTCGCGGTCCTCGTATTTGGCCATCACGCTGGCGAACACCTGATTCAGGTCCAGTTCCAGCGCATTGGCAAATGACACCACCACAAACAGCAGGTCCCCCAGTTCCATGGCCAGGGACCCCTCGGGCTCCTCCGGTTTTTTGGGCTTCTCCCCAAAACGGTGGTTCACCTCACGGGCCAGTTCGCCCAATTCTTCGGCCAGGCGCAGGATCATGGTCTGCGGGGAAAAATACCCCTCCTCAAATCGGCTGATCCACCCGTCCACCTGCTGCTGCATCTCAGAAACTGTCATGAGGCGGGTCCCCGGGTCTTGCGGACAAAGTCATGGGCAAAGGCGCGGTCGTATTCTTCAGGAACCTGAATGCCGTCTCCAAGCTGTTGGGCCGCGGTATTAGCCCAGTAGGGATCGCGCAGCATGCCGCGGGCAATGGCCACGATGTCGGCCTGCTCCTGCTGCACCACCGATTCCGCCAACGCCGGCGATTCCAGCATCCCCACTGCAATAACGGGCACCCCGAGGGCGCGGCGCAGGCGGTCTGCATACGGCACCTGATATCCGGGGTAGAAGGGCGGGACAACAGGCGCGTTGCCGCCTGACGAGACATCAAACATGTCCACGCCGTGATCGCGGTATTGCCGGGCCATCTGCTCCAATTCGGCGAAATCATAGCCATGGGGATGGTATTCGGTGGCTGACAGGCGCATGATCAGCGGTACCCCGTGGGGAAGCTCGCTTTTGACCGCCTCCACCACTTCCGTGCCAAACCGGGAATACTCCCCGTACTGGTCGACGCGCTTATTGGATAGAGGGGACATGAACTGGTGCACGAGGTAGCCGTGGGCACCGTGGATTTCCACCGTGTCAGCCCCGGCTGCGATGGCCCGGCGCGCAGCCTGGCCGTACGCCCCGACAAGGCTCTGGATCTCGTCGGCGCTGAGCTCGCGCGGGGTGCGGTAGCGGTCAGAGAAGGCAATGGGGGACGGGCCCACGGGGTCCAGCCCTACAGACTCCGCCTTGCGCCCGGCGTGTGCAATTTGGATGCCGATTTTCGCCCCGTAGGCATGCACCTGGTCAATCACCCGCGCAAAGTCCGGAATCTGCTCATCGGACCACAGACCCAAATCACGGACGGTAATCCGGCCGTGAGGGGCCACGTCGGTCATTTCCATCATAATGAGTCCGGCCCCTCCCACTGCACGGGATATGTAATGCACATAGTGCCACTCGTTGGGTCTGCCGTCTTCATCCCAGACCGAGTACTGGCACATGGGCGACATCATAATGCGGTTTTTCAGGGTCAGGTCTTTCACGGTGAACGGTTCGAACAATTTGGCCATGAAACAGTCCCGCCTTTCTCTGCAAGAAACTACTGATCGTCACTTATGATACGGGTGGTGGTGCATAATGCTGAAGGCGCGGTAGATTTGCTCGATTGTGAAGAGCTGCGCCAAGGCGTGGGGCAGCGTTAAAGGCGACAGCGACCACCGCCAGTTGGCCCTCTCCCGGATCCCCGGTCCCAGTCCCAAACTCGCTCCCACCACGAATACCACCGGCAGGCTGCGTTCGTAGTAGCCGGCCAGTTGCCGGCTGAGCGCTACGGAGTCCATACTCTGACCCTGGATATCGAGAATTACCACAAAATCGGAGGGGGCGAGTTTCCCCGCCAGAGATTTTGACTCGCGCTCCAGGGTCTCGTGTTCCTGACCGGCTTTATACCCGATCTCGGGCACTGTCTCCCAGTCAACCGCCATCCACGGTCCCACACGCTTGCGGTACTCGTCAATCAGTTCGGATACCCGCTGGTCTTTGGGCCGTCCCACGGTAAGCATCCGCCAGACTCGCGCCATCATTGCCTCCTTGCCTAGGTGCCCGCTTCGGGAGCGTGCAATATCAGTTTACAGGTTTTGCAAGGTAAGAACCAGCGGGGCCTGGCCCAGGGTTAGCGTCGCCACGTTGTGTAAAGGTCCGGCTTGTACTATTGGCCCCGGATGCACATACATATGGAGTAGATCACTTTGACAGAAAAGAGGGATTTCCGGTGCACGAAGACAATCCCGCCGAAAACCGGCAGACCGCCGGCCACGCCCTTCTCTCCGCTCTCGCCGCGACCTTTGGGGGCGGTTCGTCCATTATTCTGATCCGTTCAGCCGCTGGCGCCAAGGCGCTGTCCATGGCCCACGTCTTTGTGCTGGCCCTGACGGCGCTGACCGGGGCCCTGCTCTTCTCCCTGGTATGGGATGGCCACCCTGACCGCAGCTGGCCCGTGACCCGCCATATTTTGTGGGTGTCGGTGCTGGCTGTCGCCCTCACCCTGTTCGCGACCATGACCTGGCCCTGGTACTGGCACTGGGCCTTCCCAGCCAAAGGCTAACCACCCTTGGCTAAAAAATCCGCAGCAGCCGCCTGGGACACCGGGAGGGGCTGCTGCGGAAAAGACTTGGGGAAGCCTATCCGGCCCGGGCCGCTGGCCGGCTTCCGGAGGGCAGGTCCCCCAGTTTCACGGCCAGGTTCAGGCGCTGGCTGCCCCGCATAACCTCCAGACGGACCTCACGGCCCACCCCCGCTTCCTGAAATACCCGGACCATATCTCTGGTTTGGTGCACAGCAACTCCATTGGCCGCCACGATGAAATCTCCGGGCCTGATCCCGGCCCGGGCGGCTGGGCCGGAGGGCACCACTCCCACCACCAGCAGGCCGAATGACCTGGGGCCTGCCGACTGCACGGTAGCGCCCAGCCATGGCCGCCGGACGTGCCCGTACGCAATCAACTGCTGGCTGACGTCTTTAACCGTGTCGCTGGGAATGGCAAATCCAATGCCCTACCTGGTGATCGCCTAAATTCTTCAATTCTACTGGACGCGGGCGTGACTTTGTCCTAGGAGTGTGCCGGCGTATCAGGGCAGGAACATGCATCTGCCCTGATACGTTATCGTGATGCTGACGTGGGAAGCATACGTGCACATTGCTTAACATCCGCTCGGCTAGAGAACCCTCCGATAGAAAAGCAAAGTAACGCGTGCGCATCGGTCCTAGCCGCGCCGGCCCGTTTGTAACAGGTAAAGCCAGTCCGACGTGAATCCCATTTTTGCCAAATCTAGCGATGCTGTATACTGCACAATGAGAGCTTTCAACTGCGTAACGAACTCAGTCCACAGGGCGCTGTTCGGACAAATCTCTCGCAGGGCTAGGAAGGCAATTAACAGGCCGTTGTGGGGTACTTCACGCCATCGCCTCCCGCGTTTAGGGGCAACTTTAAGTGGTTTGTTGTAAAGACGTTTGTGGTGAGCGCACACGTTTCGTAAATAAACTGCAGTATGTATCCATGTGCGCAGGTACTCTGGAGGTACTCCGTAATAATGTGCGATCAGTTTCTGGTCATTCGGGGTCATGTTTTGAAATAGCTGTGATACCGAACCAAACGATAGCAACTCTACTGCAACCCAAATTGGATATCGACCAGCGTATCGGGACTCGTGGTGTGTGATGAAGATTTCGTCGCCTCGCTGGATTGCTTTATGAAGGTCACACATGAATTTTGCGTGGTAAGCGGCGTTTGTGAAGTTCTTGCTTAGCTTATAGCCTAGAGGGCCGTATCTATGGCCGAGTTCATACGCAACACGAGTACGGACCGAAATTTCTACGGTTTCAAGGATGGACATTAGAATGTGACGTAGCTTTTGATCGAATTCGTAAAGCCCTCGAATTTGCTCAAAGGTAACACCGCTCTGAAATCTCTCGGACGTGGTATCCACGCGAAAGGTCAAGCGGTATCCCGAAAACCGATAATAATTCACCGACTTCAAAAACTCGATCGCTGAATCTTCGTTCGAAATTATCAAACCCCTACCGCGTAAAAGATCAAGTTGTTCTGTGTAGGTCAAGGGCGGCTTGACGTAAGGTTTCAGTTTTCTTGGCGCCATCATTTCACCACGATTGTATGAAAAGTCCCACCCTGGTGCGCTTCGCTCTCGAGAGGCGTGGTGGGCTCTGTTGAAGACAATGGTAATCGAGCATGATGACGTTGTCAACACACAAATTCTAGGCGGAAATAGCACAGCGGATGCTGGGTATACTCTGCAAAGGTATGGTGCAATTCCCAATCTAGTAATGACAGAACCGAAATACTCTGGCAGACTAGTTCCATATTAGACATGAGGAGTACGGTGCGGGGCGGAAGGCTCATCTGGCCCTATCGTCAGTGCCCTTTGTTGTTCCTCCTGACGATGGGCCTGATAAAACAATTCTAACAGGTCGTAGGCCAATTGCTTTTGTTGGGCGGGGGTTAGCGTGCCGATGGCGGTCACTTTCACGTCCCCATCACACTCCTTTCCCTGTACGATATGAGACACGGGCCGGAATTAGGTCACGGTTCGTGCAAGGAGGTTCAAAACATGCGGGCCTTAGGCGTTGCTCGCGTCTCGACTCAGGAACAAGCGACAGGGGACCGGTTTTCCATTCCCCATCAGCGGCAGCGTATCACGGACTATTGCGTGCAGCGCGACTGGGAAATCGTCGATGTGGTGGAATATGTGCAATCCGGCGGATCCAACTACCGGGAATTACAAGACATTTTGCGCCGGGTGGAAGAAGAACACATTCGGGTGGTAGTCGTCAACGAACTCGATCGGCTGGCCCGTGACATGGTCTCCACGTTGCTGTTCTTAGAAGACTTGCAACGGGTAGGATGCCGATTCGCGGCGGTCGCCGACGATCTCGACCTGACCACCCCCGATGGCGAACTCAAAATGATGATTCTTTCTGTGTTCGCCCATTATTTCCGCAAGCAGTTGGCCCGCAAGGTCAAGGGCGGCATGGAAGAACGCGCCCGCCAAGGCAAACACCACGGGGGACGGCCTCCCTATGGTTTCCGGTTTCAGGGTGATAAGCTGGAACCCTATCCCGAGCAAGCCGAGGTGGTCCGGCAAATCTATGCGTGGTACGTCCACGAAGGTGTGGGGGGACGCGAAATTGCGAAGCGACTCAACCACCAAGGGATTCCCACCCAGACCGGTACAAGCCAGTGGGGGGCGCCAGAAATTCTGCGACTCTTGCGCAAACCCGCTAATGTCGGGGATTTGCAACACGGAGCCTTGGAGTTCTTTAAAGAACGTACCGGCGTCACCCATAAGCGGCATCGCGCCGATCCCATGGTAGTTGCCAACGCCCATCCCGCGATTGTCGATCGGGAAACGTGGGACGCCGCACAACGTATTCTCCAAGCGCGGGGACAGCACAGTGGACGCCAAGCGAACTCACCGTACCTCCTCAGTGGACTCGTCTATTGCGGCTACTGCGGAAAAACCATGGTGGTGATTAAGGGCGGCGGCAATCGGAAACCCCGCTATTCCTGCCGGAGCTATCATATGAACGGATTGTGCCAACCTAATACCGTCGCAGTGGAAGCCATTGAAGCGGCTGTTGTGCAGGATTGGCTCACCCGGATGACCCATCCCGCGGCCTCAGATGTTCAAGCGTGGGCCGAGTGGAAAATCGCGCAAGATCACAACCGTGCGGACACGACGCGGGAACAGCAGCGCGTCACACGCCGACTTGAAGAGTTCCAAGCCATGCGAGCCCGGGCGGAGGATGCCTTATTACAGGGAGCCTTCACCATTCCGCAATTTAAAGAAGCGCAGGCCCGTGTCGACCGAGAACAGGCCCGGCTGGAAGAGCGCCTCCGGGAACTCGCCGTGCAACAGCATCCGGTTCCCTCTGCGGAAGAGTCTTACCGACTTGCGGAAGAGTTAGCGGCCGCTCCCCACGCTTTTCAGCAGGCCGCCACCCTTCACGAACGCCGGGAATTGCTAAAGCAGTACATTCACCGTATTGATATTGTGACCGGGGAGGTGACCATCCGCTACGCCGGACAAGCCGATCCGGCGGCAACACCCTAAAGTTGTCCGAGGTCTCAGACGGAGAATACTCAAGCGCGTATAGCCGCAAACGAGTCTTCTCCGGTACGGAGACGGACGAAAGCCGAATCTATGGCCTCTCCCAAATCGCCGAGACAGCGCGCCTCGCCCGTCCATAAGTCGATGGCATTAATCCACGTACGATACCGCGGCCCCTGAATCAACAGTCCACCGGAATGGTAGGACAGCAGAATTGCCCCGTGAGAAGCCCAATGGTCGCCCTTCCCCTCACGAATCGACACCAGTACAAATTGGCCAAAATGTGGCATAGCCGCTCTCCACAGCGCGTTCTCGATCACGTGGCGCTGTACGTAGGGGTGCAAATCGGCCCCCGTCGGTCGAAGTTCCATGGGTTGTCCGGTCATAATTTTCCCTCCCTGATGTCACCGCATTAAAAACTCTGAAACGTTTGGCGATGGCGCAAGGTCGCCGACACTTTGCGCACAGCGTGGTGCCCATCCCGTTTGCCGCCAAGATCGGCAGCAGTCGATTCCCTCGTATCGTCGCCCAGCATCCGGTTAGCCCAAGTCCACTGCCTCTTGGGCACCACACTCCGTTTGGCCACCGGGCCTTTATGATGCGCATTGCGTCCCGACCGTCCCGAGCGGATCGCCCGACTGATGTGTAGGGGATAGTATTCATAGAGAGTTTCAGGGGCCGTTCCTAGCAGCTCGGCCGCGTAATCTACGCCGGCCACCCCGCCGATTTCGAACATCCGTTGCACCAAATACTCCCGGGTCACCGGATCGCTCTGACGGAATTGCTCAATCAGCGCTGCAATGGGCTTGCGATGTTCCGGGGCGACCATCAGTTTGATAGCACGAGGTCGTTGTTTAGGCGGTCCCGAGGGTCGCCATCGGACGGACCTCCGCCGCAGCCCGCCCTCTTTCAATAAGGAGGGCCACCAGTTGAGGTCGGGTTGCTCACCGTAATGGCGTTGCAAACGGGTTAGTTCCTTCCACGCAAAATCCAATCCCACCCACCCGCTCGTGGTGACAATGTTCTGTAATAACGGCGTCACTCGATTCAGGAAGTATTGCCACTCTAAGTGCTGATGGCCTTCATGGTCTAGATTAACGGGGCAAAAGGACTGATAGGTACGCCAGGCGGACCAATAGCGTGCGACGGTCCTTCGGATCGAATCTTGTTGGCGTTCGGACAAAGATGGCATCAAAGTCACTCCTTGTAGGTAATAGAGGGATGCATTTAACGTAGACATTAGAAAACAGAGAAGAGGAAAGAGACAGATCAAGAGATTAAGCCGCTCTTTAGGCTGAGAGTCCCAGCCCGTTCGACGAACCTTGCGGATAGTTTCACGCCCTCGAACCAAATCCATTGAGCGCTCCGGAGATTCTGTCTGTTCATTTCAAGCGACAAACTTTGGGGCTCTAAGCCCTCACAGAATTTTTCCGATGTCGACTCTATCGTCGGCGACGGATATCTTAGAAACTTGTGTAACGCGCTATATCGTTTATACTGAACCTAACGGCAACGGCATTTCGTGGTTCCTAATCTTTGTGGTACCAGGCCCACGCCATTGTCATCATCAACAAGAAGCTGGTCTGTGGTGACTCCCAGTGCATCTGCCAAACGCTTTAGGGCGGTCACAGAGCCTTGCTTCTTGCCCGTTTCGAGTTGCGAGATGAAGGCATCGCTATAACCTACAACAGCGGCCAGTTGAGCCTGGCTCCATCCGCGCCGCTCCCGGATGGTCCGTAAGCCTGTCATGAACGGACGTGCCATTGTGTTCACTCGCCTCCTTAACTTAGCTCATGGCTAAGTTACTGGAATAGGATAAATTAGCCTATGGCTAATGTCAAGGGGTTGAAAATGGACTGGCGAAAATGTTTTCCGGAACGATTGCGGCAAACCCGGGAAGTCAAGGGCCTGACTAAAACGGCCCTTGGTCAGCTGGTTGGTGTCACAAATGTCTCTATCCGGGAATTTGAAATTGGACGCAAGGTACCCACCATCGACACACTCGTCGCCTTGGCCGAAACCTTGGAAGTCTCGACGGATTATTTGTTGGGTTTGACGAACAATCTCCAGCTCATACCGCGCCGAACCTCCGCCCCCTAACGCCCGCTGTTCGGCGTGCCTCATGGCCGCACCTCACTAGAGGACGGAAGACAGACATCTGCTATACTGTCCGTAAGCAACTCCGCATCTGACACGTTGAGCGCTACCGCCAAGCGCTGGAGCATGCGCAGGGATGGCCGGACTTTACCATGTTCCAAATCGGAGATGTGTTGTTTGGTGCATCCCACGCGACGACCCAATTCTTGTTGTGACCAGCCTTGGGCTAGCCGTTTATTTCGGATGAGTTCCATCAACCGCGCCTCCGTTTTACGTCATGTGCCACCTGACATTAATATTTTATGTCAGGTCAAACCTTACAGTCAAGAGGAGTTTATGGACTCTAAGAAAAGTGTTTTAGGCAGCCGGATCCGAATGCAACGCGACACCAAGGGATTGTCCTCGAATCAGTTGGCGCTGAAAATCGGGATTAGGCGACAAAGTATGAGTGATATTGAACTCGGGAAGATCTGGCCCTCCGTCCCCACCTTGATCACCTTGGCCGAAGTGCTGGACTGCTCTTTGGATTGGTTGTGCGGATTGACGGAACGACCCGAAGGTTGTAGCGGTCCCTCGGATGCGACGGTTTAAACGCCCAGTGTGAGGCAACTCGCCCACCCCTTCCCAATGATCCTGGTAAAACGGCCAAATAGAGCTTGATATTCTAATGACAAGGACGCTTTGTCCTTGTCATTAGAATACTGCTGGATAATCCGCTTGTCAATCGCCGATACTGACAAAAAGATTCGAGAAACGGTCACTTTGTCTGTTTACGTATATGAGTGCGGACGATAAGGTAAAAATGAGGAGTGTGCCTATGGACCGTCACGAGGCTATACGTCTCCGCATACGCGCGATTCGAGAGTCGCGCGAATTGACGCAACAAGATATTGCCGATCTCATGGGAATCTCCCGCGACTATTATCAAAAAGTCGAATCGGGGGCGCGTATGCCCAACTTGCGGTTCATTGAGCAATTTGGTCAAGCTATGGGATTGTCGCCGGGAGAGTTACTCGTCGATGTGACTCCGGGTGATGAGTTATTGAAAAAATGGCCAGAAGGCTTTCGAATATTGCGACGGGCAGCTGAAGGCCCCATGTGGAAGAGGGAACAACTCCAACGATTATTCGAAGCCGTGTATGGGGACAAACCAGAAGATGACAAAAATCCAGACTAGCCGAGAGCACCCTCGCGATGTGCCTCGTGGCGGCCGACCAATTCGATTGGCTCAATTAGTATGGCGCCGCAATGATTGGCGTAAATTGCCCATCGGACCTCATCTCATAGCCGCCATGGAACGCTGGAATGAAGTAGATATACGCGTAATTGATTATCAACATATCCGTAAGATATTAGGCCAAAGCCCGGCCACTTATGATTTTGATGCCAATGTGGTCGTGGATTTGCATCATCCCAAGCTACAGTACATCGTCATCTACAATGGCTATCGTCGGCGTGAGCGGATTTGGTGGAGCCTCGCTCATGAATTCGGTCATGTGCTGTTGAGGCACGTGTTATCCGAGACTCATCATGACAACCCTCAAAATGAACGCGAAGCGGACATGTTTGCGGCTGAACTGCTTCTACCTTTAGGGGCCGTGCAAGAAGTACGTCATTACCCGCTGAAACAAATCGCTCGCGGATTTGACACCTCCATGGAGGCCACCCGCAATCGGTTGAAAGATCTAGCAAACGGCTGGATGCGGTACTACACTGTGAATGAAATTGAAGAAGGACGCCAACGATTTGTTCCTGCATTTCAATCACTGACAGACGTTCAGGAGGCTATGATGGCATCGATAGAGGATGCATCGCAATACATTCAGGTGGATTGGGACGAAAAAATGAAAGTTATGCGCTTAGGCCAATGTCCCTATTGTGAGTTCGAGAATACCAGCCTTTATGTCCATTTGGAAATCCGGTGCGGCAAGTGCGGAGCGTGGCTCATTAATACATGCCAGAATACTGAGTGCCGCCTCCATGGTCTTCCTCTCCCTGAAAGTTATCAGTATTGCGGACGGTGTGGTACCGAAACCTCATGGATGCAGATGAAGATCAAAAGCTTACAAGCAGAGGAACCAGAGACGAATGGGGAGGAGTTTCCAGATGACCTACCCTTTTAGCCTCGCTACAGACTGCGGCGTGTGACAGTAGGCCGCGTATGACTGCGCGGTGCACCTACGTGCTAATCTTAGCATGGACCTCAATCTTCGCGCTTCACACGCCTAGGTGACTGAACCTCCCCGCGGCTAAAGCCGGGGGGAGGTTCAGGGCTTTGTTGTAGGGATCGAACCATGGACATCACAAGCGTATGGGGATGCTCTTTATGAAACCCACGAATATTATTACCGACACCCGGACCAATGAAAGTATCGAAGATAGGAATAACCTCGGAGACCGGGGCCGAGATAGCAGCCATCACAATAGAGGCTAATCGTAGGAGGGTTATGTTATGCCGCTGCCACCGCTTGCTGCCTTTATCATCGTGGCAGCGGCAACCGTCGTGGCGTTCGTGTTGCGGGCCCTCGGGTTGCGGCGGTTGCTGTTTCCCCTAGTGGGTCTAGCCGTTGTGGTTCTGACCTTATCGATTTGGGGTCTGATGGCGCACCCGCCGACCGCGTATTTTGGCCATGTGCGCCCAGGGCCTGTGGTCAAGCCCGGGCCAGTGACACCGCCGGGCGCCGTGACGTCACCATAAAAGCGCTCCGCCGCTTAGCATTGACCGAATGGCGGAATGCGCCATGATCTATGCCCTCCCAGCATATTGGTAATGCACTCTTGGTGACCATGAGCGGAGGTCGCCTCATCGATCACAGTCTGACCATACGCGGAGTTAGGTCTTCCGCGCTTGGGTGTACCAATACTTTCTCTCCGCCTCGATTTCAGCAAACCGCGAAGCTTTCGGCGGCGGAGCGTTAATCAAGGATTTCTGAAAAGCCCCACGATATCCCGTTAGCACAGCCCGCACAAAAAGTAATCGTTCCGCTAACGGGACAGCCGCTGCGGCTAACCGACTCTCGGGCCTATCGGAACACAGTTTATAAACCTCCGCCAGAGTGGCTGCCCTCGTCTTCCGATGGGTGGCCGCTGCGGTAACTTCCGGTAAATCCGAGGATGCCTCCCCGAGCCTCCCCAGGGCGACCTCAATGTAATCCAACGCGAATCGCCCTCACACCCCTTGGCCATGGCCGGTGGCAAGCCGTGTGGACGTGGAGTAAGCTGAGCGATATCCCAGCCCTGCCCGTAACCCTCTGGGGATGGCAAGGCACGCAGGCCGGCACGCCGCCGACTGCTAATCTCGGGTCTGGGCCTAACGAAACCCAACCAACGCAAATCGGCGACACGGTGACCATCGACTTCACGCAGCCGCCTTCTTACCCCGCCGGACCGGAAGTCGTGCAGTTTAGCACATTTTTAGCTGAGTTAGGAGCGGGCCCGACCTCTCCCGTCGGCCAACTCCCCGAAGTGCCTTGGGCTGCAGAGTTGCCCCTGATTCTTATAGCCCCAATCGCTGTCCGGATGTTGAAACATCAGATGGCCTGAGCAGTGATTTCATATCCCATAGGCCGGCTTGCTCCATTCCGGCCTACTTTTCTCTACCTAAAAAGCTTCTTTACTTAACTGGGCACAATCTTCCTCTTTTGCTTCGTTTTCTATCATCTTACCTTAACGGGTATCCGTATTTCGTGATTGCTCAGACGGTTTTCGGCGTTGTCGTCATGCGGATGCAAACTCGTATTTTGTGATTGATCACCACGCCCATAGTGGGGAATTCTGCGTTACGTGGGGCGTAGCTGATAGCAGTCGTGTACACTATAATCGGATAGTTGTTGATGGACTAACGGGCCGGTTAGTCCCACACAGCCAAGGCGTTTCTACACACTTCGTTACCGGAATCAATCACCTGATTGCCGCTATCTTTTTCCAAGATTTCGGCCTTTAAAATATTGTCTTAAGGGAGGCATTTTATTGGATACACCAGATGGCGATCTTAGCCTCTATGTCGACCGCATTCGGCGGCGCTACCCCACTTTTCCCGTTCGGTCGGTGCGGCGCTTAGAAGCCGGGCAAAATAATGACCTGCTCGTATTCAATGATGCCTGGGTTTTCCGCTTTCCCCATCACCGGCTCGGGACGGTCAATCTCCACAATGAGGCGGGCATCCTTCGGAGTCTGCAGGGGCGGCTTCCCCTTCAAATCCCCCACCCGGAGTATGTGCACGTGGATTCGAACGCACCGTCCCAATCGTTTATGGGATATGCTCAGATTTCTGGGCTTTCGTTGACCAAGGCATGGGTAGACGCCCTGCCGTTTCAGGACTTTTGCGCCATCGTTGAGCAGCTTGACGATTTTCTGTGTTCTCTGCACCACCAGACAGTGGCATCAGAATTTTCGGCAGCCTTACCCAAACTCGATTGCAAAGATTACTGGGCTTACATGTTCGGGCGAATTCAGCGGCTATTGTTTGATAAAATGCGCCCAGACGCCCGAACATGGACGGCGCATCACTTCGAGGTCTTTTTCCAGAACGCAGAGTCAATCGAACGGGTCCTGATCCATGGGGATTTTGGTGGCAGCAATATTCTTGTAGACGGGAACACCAAGCGAGCGGTGGCGGTTATTGACTTTGACTCCATCGCGATGGGGGACCCGGCGATAGATTATGCGGCATTATCCACCATTCATCCCCAGACGATGAAGTGCATAGAGCGGCGCCACCCACGGGTAGCAGACTATACGGACCGCATTGCATTTTACCGCGGCACGTTTGCATTGCAGGAGGCGCTGTATGGCGCGGAAGCCAATGACCAGAGGGCATTGTGGGAAGGACTCCAGGATTTCGTATAGTAGGTCATCATCACAAGGGCGATCTTTAGCCTTCGGAGATTGTTGTAAATATCTTGCTCCTGACATTATGGGTCACAATCCCACTCCAAATGGATTGAGCATCCTTTTCCTGTGAGTCAGCCCTCGGTGCTTGCTATCCAACCACTTCTGGCGATAAGAAGGACTAACCGGACTTCTGTGTTTCCGCATGTGATTCTTTTTGGACGACGGGCAGAAAGAATGAATCGTCGTGACCAATAGCTTTTTCGCCATTCACTGAGTCAGCCTATAGGGGGCGTTAGCGTCCTAAGCAGAAGAGATCCGCACAATCACTTTTGACTGGTTGTGCCGCGGATTACGCATGACTCCGATCAACGGAAAACGACTCAGTTCATTCAGGAAGACGCAACGGCCGATCAATCATAAAGTACGGATACCCACCTTAACTAGTACATATGGCGCAACATCCCCGGAAAGTGCTGCAAGGAAACGGGCGGATGCCGACAGTCCGGCAAGGGTCAGTTCGTAGATGGACGGCTGGTGTCATTATTTTTGTCTTTAAACAGCTAGCCCAATCGACAATACGGATGTACCCAGCCTGAGCTAGCGTAAGGAATAAACCACTGATCGAATCGAAGGAACATACCATCCGCCTCAGCGATCTCGGAATCTTCGATTCCATCCCATTCCGGTCTAAATAAAAATTCGTAGTCTAGGTCGGGAAATAGCAAATCCTCGAAGGCACTAAAGTCGAGGTCATCCTCGGCAGGCGCACGTCCTGCCATGTCGGCTTGCACTTCGATCCGACTTTTGGTTAATTCAATGACGTGATGCAGGGCAAGCGCTTCCGCAGTACAGGTGACCAGTGCGAACTCACCATCCCACTTGTCCAAGGCCCCGGTCACGGTAATCACCGTGACCAAAAATTGCTTGGCAAATAAGGGCGTGTAATGCCGAGCAAATTGAGAGGGCAACCAATTCAGTAAAGGATCCGGCTGGTGAGTATCCATCACCGCCACCACATCGTCAAAAATCATGTCAATCAACTGGTCGCCAGTCTCACAAAGCAGCTGATACTTCTCCCTAGTGATCCGGTTGTCAAACTCCATGAGGTACCCTCCCCACGTCGTTGCAACGATTGCGCCACCAGATTGACCCATTCCTTCGAGGGTCGGAGGAAGTGTTCCAACATTTCCCCCAATTCATGTTATCAACGGCTTGAACCATTGTATCACCCCACAAGCTTTCGGCGATCGGGTTTTTCCTCCTCAACTAATGCCAACCCCGAAATGTGTGCCTATATGCTGTGGGATGTAGCCATGCATGTGCAATACAATATCCTCAACATCTCTACATTCCAAACGTTCGCTCAGTCACTTCGACTTGATTAGCAACCGATATCCATGAATACATTGGAACGTCCTGGTTCACGGCCTCGAAGGAAACGACCAACGAGTATGGGACAGTATCATTACCCAGGGAACCCCATCCTTTGTGGCCAATTACCGCAATGCTGAAAGTCTTAGGCAACTCGTGAGATTTTACCGTCGCCCAATCCTTCTGGACGGTGCCCCAATCTCGGTTGAATCCCTTAACCAGTCCCCAATCACTACGTTCGCGAATCATCCACGGAATAGGGTCGCCAACATGCGCCTCAGTATCGGCCCCAAGATCCATAGTTTGCCGCATAACGCCGCCCAAAAAAGATTCGCGAGTCTCGTTGCGCCCACTGGTGCGCCACGTAAGCCATGTAGATAAATATCCGCGAATCCCGCGTCTCGTAATTCTAGGCTGTGCCTTGTACGCTAACGTAATTTGAATGAGGATGTCGTACTCTTCGCTCGGGTTCTGTAACTCCGGGGGAATCTGAACATCATAAATGTGAACTGATTGTCTCCCTATTCGCGGTGAACCTTTAGTAATAAAAGTTATGCGATGTTCAGTATTTGAAATAGCTCGGTCTGCATCGGGAATTCCATACCCAAGAGTTCGCATCGTCTTTTCCTCAGCCCACGAATTGGTCCACTCAGGCCACGCGGCAGACTGAATCAAAAGCGCCCGATACAATTGTGACGATTCATATGGCATGGCCGCCTCGATCTGAGCCAAAATATGGGACACTTTTGCAGCAGCGAACGACGTGCCGATATCGTAACCCATTGGGGGATCGCCATGAAGCGTTGATGTGATAACAGGGATGGATAGTTCGGCACGACTTACCAGAGTTACCGGTGTCCCGGGAGAATATCCCCAATCCCCCGCATACTCCACAACCTCTGGTTTAATGGTGTTCCAAATTCCCGGCCCACTTCTCGTATAGGATGAAGGCCATGAATGTGAGGCGATAGACACCCAGTCGCCCTCTCGGCCTCCGATTGCTACAGCTCCCACGGTAATGGCTTGGAGACTCTCAGCCGGGTTGGCAATACCCTGTGCAGGGCTAAACAACAAGTCAGGATACCCCGGAGATTGGATCGTATTAATTAGCGTATCCCGCAGCACATTTCCGGCCGACACGACGAATAATGCATCATGATTCCATGACAAACCATCCATGGTTGCAGCCCACACGCTCATATGATTCTGGCCTTGGCTAACACTTACGGAATTTATCGAATGATTGAAAATACGCGTCTTTACCGCAGAGTTCCCATGCTGTGTCACGACGCTCAACAACGTCTCAGCCATAGACACGTTGGCGGGAAGATGGTTGCTATCATCCAGCACTCGAACGTTTTGAATCCAACTGCCGAGTCTTTTCTGTCCTTGGTAAGGAATAGCGTCATGGTACAAGACTAGTCCAGCGACCTTAGTGCCATGCCCGCCTTGGGCTACATAGTCTGCCGTATCCGTCGGCCTGTCTACACAACTATACGAGGAGGCGGAATCGATGGCAGGGGCAATGAGCGGATGTGCTTCCTGAACGCCACTATCGATAATACATACTCTGGGAGCGTCGACGTCAGGGGGGAGCGGAGGGGCCATGCCAGTTGGCATATAATCAGCCAGAGCATCCATGTCGAATCTAACGTCTTCGAGCTCGCGTACATCAAATATAAACGGGAAATTATGCACTAAATCGGATAGACCCTTGCCGGTGATTCTCACCCGAACGACAAAACTGTCCGGTAGGACCTCCGGCTCGTTTAACTCACTCAGAATTTCGCCGCCATGAACTGCAACCATATCTGCGAACAAGGCTTCTCGTTGCATGTAAAGTTGATCCCATTCTAGAAATACTTTCCCACATTTCGTGTTCCATCGGTCGAGCTTGCGCTGATAGTTCTCCTTGTCCTGTCCGGGATCGTGTCGTGGCTTCTCCGGTAATTCCCACGTGCCGACGCAAGCAATCCCCACATCCACCGTAACGAGCTGCCGGCGGATGATACGAGGCCAATTGTCGTGCAAATAGGGAGAGAGAATATGTTCCAGTTTCCACTGCTTGCCAACGTCAATTGACCAGAATCCAGCAATGTTCTTTTGCTGACCTTTAAGAAAGCGTTCGATTTTTGACTTTAGAGTTGAGAGGTCGGCGTCGGCTGAAGACCCAAGGATGAAACCATCCTCCAATTCTGCCACGACCTCAATATCAAATCGCCTTAGGTGTTCAACCGCAATTACCTGAGGATCAATTTGCAGAAACAAACTTAGGGCGGTTGCGCCCTGCGAGGTGGCTTTGATTTTCTCTATGGATTCACGCAACTGTTCCCCATGTCGCACACGCTTCTTCAAATTGTCTTCGGTACGTGGATTCAATGTTTGCGGAAACCTAGGGAGCTTCTTGAGTGCATCGCCCTTAAACGACAGTTCTAGGTGTGGGAATTGCGTCAACTTATCTGTCCCTCCGAATCTTATCTATTTCATTCAGTAGATCGTTCTCCGTTAGAGACTTTCCTCCATCAAGGATCATACGTTTAGCCGCACGCTGCGAACACGTCACCACTTGGGCAGCGGAAAGACCGTTGCATCGCGCCGTTATGGCCTCCCAATTTGCGAATTGATAGGGGATAGCGCCGAGACTCTGTTCAATAATCCCTTTAATCTCGAAACGTCCAGGTCGAGGCACTTCAATCACGGCATCAAACCGTCGCCAGACGGCCGGATCAAGGTCAGAATCTAGATTTGTTGCAGCCACGAGAAGTCCCGGAGCCTTGTATTCATCCAATAATTGAAGAAAAGTATTAACGATCCGCTTAACCTCTCCCACTTCCTGCACTGCCGTACGAGTTCTCGCCAGTGAATCTGCCTCGTCGATAAAGAACAGACAGGGTGTTTGATGAATCGCATCGAAAATGGAACGTAAGTTTATTGCCGTCTCTCCTAGATACGAAGACACGATGGCGTCAAAGCGAACCTTGATTAGCTGCAATCCGGCGTTCCACGCTAGCCTCTCGGCCCCCATGCTTTTTCCACAACCGGGTGGGCCGTACAGTAAAATTTTCCTCGCCGGTGTTAGTCCATGTAGAGCCAACCGCTCGCGAGCGGCGTATTCCCGTTCAATGCGCGTAAATTCCTCCTCCACAGGAGCAGGAAGCACCATATGGTATCGCAGTTCCTCAAACGGAATGGTATTAGCCAGCGGGATCTGCGTTCTAGCGCTCTTTGGAAGTCTCGCCAATGGAAGTACGGAACTCTTTGGTGACTCTGTGCTGTTACCCAGAATCTCAGCGAGTTCCTTGGAAACCTGTGTGTGCCCTTTCTTCGACTCATCCTCAACCACTGCCCATGCAATCTTCTGTATCGAGTCCATGTCTCCATTTGAAATGGTTTTGAACAATCTTTTTAACAAACTACTATTCACGTTATCCCCCCTCTCTTGTCATCCCAGCCCCTTGCTTTTTACAATACCCGATTCTAAGTGTCTACAGCACGGTTGTAGTATTTTTTTGGTCCAGTCGGTGATCGGACTCTCTCTTCCAGCGGAAATTCGGTCATGCATGGACCTAAATCTCCTCGGTTGATACTCCCTGGGTGAGTAAAGTATTTGCGCCTCTAGGCAGCCCTCAACCCGGCAAGGCTAGCTGGAGCTAGTTCATGCCGGGGAATGATATGTCTTTGCGCTGAAAAAGTCGTCAATGTCGCCGACTTCTGTCGTCCACCGACCAGCTGGTAGAGCTTGCTTCACCACGGGGTCATTCGCTGCTCTCGGATCCAACAAGGCGAGTACACCCCGATCGTCCATGGATCGAATCAGCCGACCAGCCCCTTGAATGAGCAAGCTGCGCGCCCATGCCCACCGGGCCTCAGCAGCGGTGAGCCCCGCTTGCTGCGCCAGAGCCCTTTTGGCTTGCCACAGCGGGTCCGTGGGGACGGGATTGGGGATGCGGTCGATCACTACCAGGGATAAGGAGTCGCCGGGAACGTCCAAGCCCGTAAACAATTTTCCGGTACCCACGAGAACACTAGCCGTATCCGCTGCAAATCGATTGAGGACATCGGCTTCGTCCTGCCACAATATAGGAAACGAGAAATCGAAATCACCCCGCAAGGCCGTCCAGATGTCTCGCGCCCGGCGACGGCTGGTTGATAAAATTAGGGCGCGCCCCTGGGACGTGTGCAATAATTGTGCCAAGGTGGGAAACAAAAACGTGCGGTAATAGGCCAGTTCGGCCGGGTCGTCGACTTTTGGAGGCGTGCGGCCTTGCGGTTGCACATAAATTAAGAGGCTCGTGGAGTACGGAAAGGGACTCGGGGCCGTCACGTTGATGAGGGAATGGTGATGCAGTCCCCAGTCACGGGCCGTTTCCTTGAATGTGCGCCCGGCCAACAAGGTAGCGGAAGTTAATACCAAAGGGACACGCTCCGTGTTCCACAAACGTTGCAGGCCCTGCGACAGATCCGCGGGGATCGCCGTAATGGCCTGCTGTTCTAGACTGAGCGCCGTCATGACATCATGGCGGCTGACGGCTTGCAAAGTTGCGGCCCACCCCTCGACCGTCTCTACGGCATGGAGAATCGCGTGAGTGTCTCTGCGTCCCCCCATGGCCATCTGCACATGGACCTGGTCGAGAAACCGAGCGAGGGTGGTTTGCAGATTCGCTAGCGCCCGGTAAAAGGCGGGATCTTGAGAGCGCGTCGGAAATGGGGCTCTGTCTCCTATGCCCCCCACGGATGCCCATGCGCGGGCCACCTGTGCGGCAGTGGCACGGGCCTCCCGCGACACCGCACGGATCATGCCAGAGGGGACATGTTGGAGTACCGACCTGAGCGTCTGGAGGACAGAGTCCACCTCACGGAAATCTAATCGTGTGGAGAAATAGTCACGCGCTTTGTTGTCCAGGTCGTGCGCTTCATCGATGACGATGGCTTTGGGCGTCTCCCAGAGGCCCTTGCCTTGGGCGGCTCGCCGACCGAGATCTTCCAACAGCAAGCCATGATTGACAATCAAAACGTTTAAAATCCCAGGGGTTTGGCGATGGCCGGCACGGCGCATGGCTTGAAATCCGCAACTATCCTTCGATTCGCAATGAGCACAGCTTGAGGATGACGGAACGCCGTGACGTTGGACACGGACCCGGGGAATTAAGTCGGCAGGAATGGAGAGGGCTTGCACCGTTTGAGCGTCCCAAGGGCTCCATGTCGCCGGGTGGGCCAGTATGTGAGCAAGAGCCTTATCGATGTTCCTCAAAGTCTGGCGCTGACCCAATTGGTGCCCGTAGGCTTGTCCCTCGCTATCTGTTTCGTTGAGTTTCATGAGCCCGCGGAGGCGTTGTCGACAGACATATTGCATTTCGCCTTTCATGACGGATACCGTCAGTGAGCGTCCTGTGTGACTCATCCAGCGTGCCAAACGGTCTATATCGCGCAGCAACTGATTTTGGAGCACCAAGGTCGATGTGGAGATAACGTAGACCCCGCGCGATTGCAACAGAATGGGAATCAAGTAGGCAAAGCTCTTCCCCACACCAACCCCTGCGTCGGCTAACACCGCAACCGCTCGATTAGGAATCGTCATGTCGAGGACACGCGCAATATCTAAGGCCATGTCTTGTTGAGCTGGACGCAGTGGGAGGCCGCGCGAGGGTAGCTTTTTTGTGAACCATTCCTCAGTTTGTGCAACGGTCCCTGTGGCACGGCGTGAAGCGCGCCCACTGGCACGGCGTGCATGGGATGGTTGGTCATCAGGCGGCAAGTGTGTCTTACAAAATTGACCCTCCTGCTGTCGCTCACCTGTTGGGGCGATGGCCCATACCGCATAGATCATCCACGGACTGCCACAGACGTTACACGTGGCCGTATTGTCATCCAAAATGAGCGTGACATCCCGCGACGGCTTCGTTACTGGTGAACTCTTTTTCGGCTGGGTTTTCTTGTTTTTTTTGACCACTGTGCAACCATATCCACCTTTCCTGCTGCTCCCGATACGAATAGAAAATGTCGGACGAGGCCATCCGCTACCCAGAAGAATTGCTTGGACACTGAAGGCACTAATACCCGTGTCGGATACGCCTGCCCCATTTTATCCCTCCCTTAAGGTGACAATGCTATCTATCTCTCCTCGCCGCTTCGTCCGGTGATCTTGGCCGTATTCTTCCCTGCCAGATCCGGATCTCGCAGGAGCCACGCCGACGTCGAATTCCCCCGCAGATGAACAGCGTCAGAGCTCAATGTCGCCCCCACACCCGATGCAAGAACGGTCGCACGAACCGCCGCCCCAAAAAGGTTTCGGTTTCCGCCAAGTGTAAAATCAAGGACAAGCCCGCTTGTTGAACAATCAAGTAATCAGGAATGTTGGTCTTCCATGTCTTTAATTCAGCGGGCTGACTGGCTGTGAGGATGAGGTGATTGGCAGGTCGCCGGATCACAAACAAATCGGGCCGCGTTGTCCACAAGCGGTGCAACGTATCACGAATGGTCTCATCGTGCGAGGTCAGATAGGTATCCAACGTCAGGATCTGACACCAAGGCGGGAGGTGGCCATCGAGCGCCTCCCCGATCAGGTTATAGAGTACGGTAGACGACGCCATTTGGTACGGATCAGGCGGCTCGGGCTGATCCCATGCCGCGGCCAGTGTCCTGGCAGCAGGCAACACCTGGGCACAGTAGGCGCGGTACAGGGCCGTACTGAGACCGCTTTGCACGCGTGCGGTAAACCGGTCCTTGGCCGCCGCAGGAACCGGAATGCTCGCAGTAATCGGCACCACATATGCACGTTTGGTTACCTCACTGGGCAGGCCCTCAATGTCGGTATTCGCGCTAAAGACCATGCAGGGAGCAGGGAGAGTCCGGAAATAATCAGTACTTTTAATCAATTCGATGGCATGGTCGTGAAACCGCCGGTTTTGAATGTCGTCCACTATCAAGGGAAACGCTTGCGCCCGTTCCGCCCAACCCCGATATTTGGATTTCGAGAACTCCAGCGCAGGCACCAGGACATCCATGCCAAACATGAGCCGTGAAACGGTTTTGAGAAAATCGGTTTTGCCGGCGTTGCTCTTGCCATACACAATGGCCGTCATCGGATAGAGATACCCGTGGTGTCCTTGGGCCATAGCCTGGACACGCAATAGCGGTAAGATCGGCGCAAACAGGAGCCAATTCAACAGGGCATAATATTGACGCTGCAGCACCCCCGGATCATTGCCGATAAACCGACTAAATCCCTCGAAATATTGCGTCAGCCACGGCACGTCCTGCCGCACCGCCTCTGCGTCCGGGGTTAAAGACCATTCCTGGCCATTGAATCGGCACCGCGGCGGACCCGTCCAGCTCACGTCGAACTGGGGCACGTGGGGAGAGTCCGGGGCCTGTGCCGCCCGTTGGCCGCGCCAGGCGGCCGCGATCTGGTGCACCATCTGGGGAACGATCACCGTGTGTCCGTTTCCCGTGGGCATTAACGGTAAATCGCGATAAGACGCCGTCAACTCCGTGGCCCGCACGACCACGGAGCGAGTCGCCTCCGCTTCCATGGCTTGGCTATCCCTGTGATCCACCACCACCATCTTTTGCGTCTGAATGACTTGCCGGATAACAGGAACGTTTTCTAAATCCAGAGCCTCTTGCCCCAGCAACACTTGCGGGGCCACGGGGCTCGCGGCGTCCACGGCGTGAAGCCAATCTCGGTAATAGTACGCAAAGGCGGGGCCATCGTCGTCAAAGACAATCAGATTCTCCCATTGGCGGCCGCTGAGCCCGGGAGTGGACAAATTAGCCGACCCGACAATCACCCGAGACGGTCGATCCGGGCCCGACAGCAAAAACGTCTTCTTGTGAGACACATGATGGGTGAGGGTCCGAAACGTAACGGTCCCTTCACGCAAGGCTTGCGCCAAGGCCTGCTGACGCGGGGCCAACTCGCTGATCAGAGCTTGCAATTGTTCCGCCACGGCCTGCTGCAGCGCAATTAATTGGCGTACATCTTGTGGCACAATTTGTTCGTAGCCAAACACGATATCGACATGGCGAAACCACGGCAAAATAGAGGCAATCAAGGGGACACTCGACGAATACGTGAGCGCTTGGAGCGTATCAAACCCGGAAAACAGATCGGAGAGAGACTCCGCCGCCTCCGCGGTAAACCGAGCATGCACCACGGTTAAGGCGGGGGGCGGCGTCTCCGCGAACAACGGGAGCGTGCCTTGCGGCGATGATTTCTTTGGCATCACGGGTCCCTCATTTCATTATGATGGTCCAAGCTCCCCCGACACGCAGGCGCTTCGCCCAGCCACACTCTCGCCCGGGCGCCGTCTCGCACGTTACCGCACAATCCTCAACCGTGGAGATTCCATAATGAGCGCGGCGGCCAGGCTCCGGGGGAACCCTTCTTGCGTGAGCACCCCCTCCGCCGTCGCCGAGGCTCCGTAAATCGCACGGCTCAATTGTTCGAGAGTCTGTGACCGTTCCCGCGCAATCGGCACCGGCTCCGCCGTGCGCCAGCCATGCTTGCCCAGTTGAATAAACAAATCCTTTTTCCGTCGATCGGTAATGATCCCCAAGTCATGGGCCCGGCGGATGAGCCCGGCCATCGAAACGCCCCACCGGGCCTTCAGCTCTGCCACATGCGACAGGGTCACTGGCGCCACGAATTCATTGCGCATCACCGATTCTGGTAATAGCAGTTCAGCAGCAAAGGCGTCTGCGTCCGCCTCGACCTCATCTACCCGACCCCGGATTGCGCCATGCAGCACGAGATGGCCGAGCTCATGGGCCAACGTCCAACGTTGCCGGTCGCCCGGGGTTGCCGCATTCACCACCACCACGGGCCGCGGAGTCGGCAAGCCGGCCCATAAGGAAAACCCATCCAAATCGTGAAGATCCCGATCAATCTCAAAGACCGCCACGCCTAAACTTTCAATTTTCCCGAGCAGGTGACCGAGCGGTTCATCGGGGGAGGCGCCCAGTGCTGAGCGTGTCACGGCGGCGGCCGCCTCCGGCTCCTCTTCGTTCATAATCGGCACCCGAATGGGCCACCGCTTGACACGATGCAACATCCGAATGGTCAACTCCCAGCCGAGGCGTGCCACGGTATAGGCCCGAGTCACTTCAGCAGCAGACGTTTGTTTCCGGCGGCGAAAGGCCAATGAGCCTTGCGGAAACGCATCCAACGGCACGTCACAAAAGAACGGGGCCGGAAAGTCGGTCACCCGCGCTAGGGCCGTGATAATCGGCGGGGACGGGCGGTGCCGTCCGCTTTCCAAATACGCCAGGGTGCTTTGCTGTATGCCCAGACGTGCCGCCAGTTCTGTTTGCGTTAGGCCTTCAAAGTCTCGTGCCAATCGAATGCGATCACCTATCACGCGTTATCACCCTTGCTCATCGTCTATTGCAGACTCCTCGCACTCAAAGTGCACGGGCGGCGGGGCCGCCTCCGTGGACTCCAACCCGCCATGCCCTACCGCACCGACCGGACACGGCACATCAACTTGCCACTGCAACACGAAGCGGCCTTCGACGGCTTGCGGTGGGCCCAGCCGCACCGTGTGCAAGTGCCAGTCCGCGTCGACCTCCCATAGTATCACCAGATTGCCAACCATCGCCGCCTGATCCCACTCCCAAAATGTCAATTGCTGTCCCAAGAACGCCGACTTGGAGGGAGAGGACGCAAACCGTGTCAGAGTGCCGGGCTCCTCATCCCCGGCTTTCCAGATACGAAGATGGTAGCCACGCACCCAAAATGAGATGCCGCTCAGCCCTAATTCTTCGATGTGGGCAATTCCCAACAAGTCCCCCTCGGCATGGAGCATTCGGAGAAAATTCCATCGGACAATATGGGACGCGAGGGCCCCGTCTATGCTAGCCTCATGAACAAAGAAATATTCCTTCGCCTCCGCGCATGCCGCCTCCAGATATTGATAGAGGTGCGGCAGGATCGGAGCCAAATCCTCGATAACCTGCTGACGGTCTGCAACGTTCGTCATGAGTTCCCTCCCGGCACTGTCCTTTTATGGTCATAATATCACAATTTGGAGGACGCGTCATGCTCTGGCGCCTTTCGGCAAGGGCGGAATGAAACATAGCCCGGGAACGTCTGCGGGACGATGGCCCATGGCTTCAGAATTGTCTGCATGGCCGGCTGGATGTGTGGTTGCCGGAGCACGCCGTGGTCTTCGCGGCTCTCATCAGCCCTCGGTCCTTAGCGGGATTAGGGGATAGCCCGGCCCGACGGGGCGGTGGGACGTTACGGCCCCCAGTTAGATACGCCGAGTTGTCCGAGGTGCCGACTTAGTGGAACTGCACCCCTTGGCCACTCGGTATGGGGAGTTCGGGCGGCCAAGCCACCATGGGTGATGGATAGTGTCTCGCTGGGCGGCCCAGCGTCATTCCGAAATACCGAACACCCACACGCCTGATGGCGTGCGGGCAAAGGGAAGTGTGGTGTAATGACCCACTTGTTTCTTGTTGTCACGGAAAATAATAGTCTATTCTACATAGGCGAATGACTGCGGGGGATTCGATCCATACACTGACTGCAAATCCATAGGATCGTCATATAACTCGCAGCTCTTTATCTTAATAGCGTAACCAGATTCCCTTGATCTAAAGTAGGAGAAGAAAAAGTCTTTAGTGATGCCAGAATAGCTCTTCGTGGTTTCCCACAATGCTTCAATTTCATCATGCAATATTTCGTCAATCTCGAACTCGCCTAGGACCTTGCTCACTGGTGACGAGGCATAAACCACTACCGTCGTGACTTTTTGCCGGAATATCGTTTTGCGATACTCGTACCGCTTCGTCCCTGAAAAGATTTCGTGCGCAAATTCTGGTTTAATGGATAATAAGACCTTCATCCGCCTGTGCCTCCCTAAAGACTGTTAGTAACTGTTCTGAATTCATTCTCCCAAATCCTCTCGGAAGCGAATGTGGATCACTAATGATGCCTAGCTCGATAAGCCTATGTAGATTAGGGCGCTTCGGAAGCGAATATGCGTACAAGAAATTAACGATAAAAGGTCTGTTTCCCGCCCTATAATTCCAGCGCTCCCGTAACTCGTCGTCACTGAACACGCTGCGTTTTCTGCACAGACCGATGAACTCTTCCTCGGAACGTATGTTCGTAACTATATTCTCCACGATTCCGATGGTCGTGACAACTCCTGAGTATACTTTAGGGTCACGATCTCCCGTTCTGTAGAACAACAGTACATCACCAGACTTCAAATCACGTTCGTATGCTCGTGAAATATAAACCTTGCTAATGGCATTTCGAAAAGGGGTGTGTTCCACGAAGTCGTCTGGAGACTCAGTATTCAAGATCGAGTCCGGGAACAGTTCGGTATGGTACTGCGGGTATATCGAAACGAAAAATATGTTATTCCCGTTAATCGGTATATATGGGTACATGAATTTGGGATTATCAAGATTTCTAACATTGGCCATCGAACGCACTAATACCAGTTCTTCTTCCTTGTGTCCATGATGACTAAATCCGAAGTCCTCCAATAAGCTAATCAACCGCTGCTGTTCGAGTGTTCGGTCAAAAATCGTTACATAAATCTCGTCTACATGGTATCTCATGGCATTATCGAACACGATCTTGAGAAACCGCTCACCAAGTTTAAAACCATTCAACGTTACCTTGAAAGTTCCGATCTTAAGTCTCCGTTTACGTGAAAACACAGGACTGATGTCTGAATAGTCCTCAGCTTCATCCTCTAATTTCACATAAAGAAAGGCGGAAATCGTGTTATTTAGCCGAGAAATGTATGCGACCTCATCAGATTTTCTGTTGAACCAGTGGTTAAAACCCGGATAATCGTCCCTAAAGCTATCGAAGAATTCGTCATCCACGTTGATGTTTCCAAAGAACTCTTTCTTGACCGAAAGAACATTATAATCGGCCAACAGAGGATTTTCTGCTGTTACCTTCTCCAGAAACGCATCAATACTGAATATCCGGTGTTCAATGTCTAACAACGCAGCCTTTCTGCGAATTTTTTTGTCTTCAGTTATGAGAATATCTACCCGGTCCTGTAAGACCTCATTGAGAAGGCGCGAGTCAATTCGATCATTATCATTCGTATCTTCTTGCTTAGAAACTTCTACGATAGGTCCCATCCAGGGCGCTGTGGTCTTCAAAATATTGTAGTTCTCAAGTTTTATGTTAAATGACCGTCTCACTACTTCGCCCTGATACTTGTTTATTTCTTCAACAGTTAATGGATGAATGCACTTGTTGTAATGGAGATTATCCAGCCATCTGAATAAGATGCCAATATCATCACGCATCGTTTTGCTATTCTCTCTGTGAATTACGATATTTGTGTCTAGAAGCACTCGCACATTTGTACCTCCTAGGTGGATCAGACGGTGTCAAACAATTGCTCCCACCATCCGAAGAAACTCTTCCAGTTTACGTATTTGCGGTTCGTTAGTATGGATAACTACGTGGGGAATGTGCATCATGTTTGCCAGTTCAACAGCATAACGAAGCTCTTCATCTTGAAACTGCTCAAGAAATGGTTCGTCATAGACGAAATTATCCCTGTTGAGTAATCTTCCTTTAATTTTATTTACTGTATCCTGCATGGTTATAATGCCCCTTGGGGCCAATTGACGAAAGGTGTCCTCTGGAACGCGGGTAATTTGGCTTCTTGTATCGATGAGACAAAAATGTCCGTCTAGCAAAAACCATCGTGAACCAATTTGCATGTCTTTCAAAACACGCGTCAGAAAGTCCTGATTTGTTTCAATGTCAGCAACCTGCTTCGCTACCCCGAACTCTTCTCTTTTCGCGTTAGCAATCAACGCACTTGCTGAATAGTGATCTATCTGGAATTCGTCATGAATGACTTGGCAAACAGTTGTCTTTCCCACACCGTGAATTCCGCCAACAAAGATCATGTTTTCCGAAGTAATCACCTTTCCATAAATCGATAGTTCACGAAAATCAATCGTGGCGCTAGATTCTCTACTCGCCGTAACTGTCGAGCGGTCTGACGCTACGACTAAGACTGTCGAAGAATCGGATGGGTCCCAAGTCCTCGGCCGGAGCGACATAATTTTGGTCCTCGTCCCACTTGGTTCGGTCGGCCAAGAGAAAACAGGCGGCATTATATTGGCGCTCTCTAACCAGCTTGCGACAAAATAGGTCATATCTTGTGGCATAGGAGGCGTTGATGAACTCCGGAAATACTTTGAAGTGTGGCTCGGCTACCTTGACTGGTGCCCGTGACTGCGGGCAATCTTCTAGCAAAAGGAGGTACCCCAGCCACGGGGTCGGTTCGGTTTGGAAAGCACCCTCACGATAGGCGGTCCAAATGTCCGTGGCCGTCCCTAATGCCTCTTCCGTGCGATTATTAAAGTTGTTGCCGAAGGAAGGGCCGACTTGTGACTTGAGTTCGATGGCCGCGCGAAGCACGCCATCGGTAATGACAATTAAATCCCACTGCTTCGTGGAACGGTAGAATCCCGGCAGCTCTAGTTGCTTGTCAAAAAAAATAGCCTGCGGGGGAACGTCCATGTCGACCAATCTCTGGGCGATCGTTCGGGCGAAGCCGTCCATCTGCTTGCCGCCCGTGACGGCGCTTCTCTGGCCAGCATCCATCGCTCCTCGATCCCGTTGACTAGATAATTGATGGTCGCGTGTTGTCCAAAACCAGTGCACTGCATCCCTAAACAAAAGGTCTTCTGGCACCATGTCTTTAGCTCCTTACATCGTGTATCTCAATTGTAGGCGGGGGATTCTGACTTCGCAAGCGTGTGTGGGACATGTCGACGTAAGAAGGCGTGATATCTACCCCGATACTGTTCCGGCCCCAGCGTGCCGCGCCGAGGTTTGTTGTTCCTGTCCCCATAAAAGGGTCCAATACCGTGTCGCCCACAAAGGAAAACATGCGGATTAACCGGTTGACGAGCGTTAAGGGATACGGAGCGGGATGGTTTTTTGTCGAGGCTCCGGTGAGAGTCCAAATCTGTTGAAAACATTCGCGGTGCAGCGTATCCGGCAGCATCGACAGTACGCGCGCTGCCTGTGTAGGCTGACGATATCCGCCCGGCTTACGCTGAAATAGGATATATTCAATATCGTTTTTCACGACGCCGTTGGGCTCGTAGGGTTTCCCCAAAAACCTTCCGCTATTGCCGGAGGCTTCGAACTGCGCGTTCCCGATTTTATACCAAATAATCGGGGCGAGATTATCAAACCCAATTCGTCGACACTGTTCTTGGATGGCGGCATGCAGGGGGAATACGATATGCCGACCGTAGCGACGCCGCGGTACTAAAACGTCACCGACGACAACCACCATACGTCCCCCAGGAACCAAGAGGCGGTAAGCGTGCTCCCAGACCTTGGCCAATTGCACAAGGAACTCATCAAATTCCTCAATTGCGCCCATTTGGCCTTCGGACTTGGGATATTCCTTAAGATTCCAGTATGGGGGCGATGTCACAATGAGATGAACGCTATTACTCGGGAACTGCGCCAGCACCTGACGGCTGTCCCCTAGATAGAGATCGTGATAGGTCGGTAAAGACTGAACGAGGTTCTCGACTAATGCGGTCGCCTTGGCATCTTTAGCTAACATCGGGATGGCGCGTTGATCGGACGCCCGGATTAAATCAGCCAGTGGCCCTGGGAAAGAATCAAGAAGCGATACTAAGGATTCAGAGATACTGTCGGGTCTATCGATCACCAAGGGGTCAGCCATTTCAGTGCCTCCTAAACTCTGTGTCAATCAAAGATATCACATGTGATATATATTCGGCCATAAAGATTTATAAATGCCGAGCGGCTGGATTAAAGTGCCATGGTCATTATATGACAACTAGATCTGTAATTCTTTATGACTGGGTATATAGCTAGGTTCGCTCTATGCTTTTTACCCCCCGATAGCGTGGGCGGTTTTCCACGTCTGGTCCGTAAACAATCCGGATCGGGATATAGGACTGCCCAATGGCTTGGCGAATTTCTCCCACGCGGGGCAAGTCGGGTTCCATGTTCATCATCCTTTGTTCAAATTGTGTCGTGCGGCGCTTCAAGCGCGAGTCTTCTCAGCCCTCTGCAAATATTCATCAACGGCCGTACGGCCAATCCCGAATCGCTTGGCCACCCGTGTCTTCGGTTCTCCGGCGGCCGCCCGTTGATGGAGCTCGGCAACGTCTTCGGGCCCCAGCGTTTTTGTCGGCCGCGATAGGCCCCCCGTTGTTTGGCTAAGGCCACGCCGTCCCGTTGGCGATCTCGAATCAAGGATCGTTCAAATTCGGCAAAGGCCCCCATGACCGACAACAAGAGCGTGGCCATCGGGGAGTCTTGCCCGGTAAAGGTCAACTGTTCTTTTACGAATTCGATGCGGCCGCCCCGCTGCGTCAATGTCTGTACGAGCTTCCGGAGATCATCGAGATTGCGGTCCATGCTGTGCACGACCACCGTGTCACCGTCCCGAACGTAGGCCTCAAGCGCCGGCAGTTGCGGGCGCTCCGTATCCTTGCCGGATGCCTTGTCGGTGAACGTCCGATCCACCACAATCCCTTCCAACTAGCGTGTGGAATTTTGATCGACCGACGACACCCGCGCGTAACCCACCCGTTGCCCCGTCACACGGCCCTCCCCTTCGGCTAATCGTTCTACATAATAAATCTATAGCATCACCGCACACCTGTCTACAAATAACCAAAACAAGTCTACCCGAACAGCGTTTGGGCCTTTGGCCACTGTCCGGCTAGGGTATACGCTAAAAACACAATACGCGCCTATCCAGGAGCCGTAGTGAATAGCGGGATTCTAGCCTCAATTCGTCGCCGCCTTTCCGGCTGATCATTACCCGCATAGTGGATCGCGCTGGTGAAGGCTCGGCCCTCCATTGGAGTCCCGGCCTTCGCGTTGCGTGAACCTATGGAACCATTCGCTCCGGATGTGGCAATGATTTGCCCTTACGGGCGGGCCACTAGACCGCCCCCAACATAAACAGCCGCCACAACAATGAGAATAATAAAATAGGCGGGCGGACTTTTGCCCTCATCGAATCTGCTTCAAATATCTTTTTCTAAATAGCTCCGCCGATAAATTGTGAAAAATAATCAACCGTTGTATTTCCGTTTCGGTATGCGCCGCCGGTTGCTTAGTTCCCAAGGCTCGCACTAAACCACGCAGGTTTACACGCAAATCTTCCAAACCCTTCTGATCCAGTACCCGTACCCGTTCGCTTACCGTCACATCATCCTCCTTTGAACTCGGAGGCTGAAGCGTGACTAATGTGTATTTAGTGTCGGTTCCGTAATGCTCTTGAAACCATTGCTCCGAATGGTAAAGCTGCGCTAGATTCGCTTTGGAAATCTTATCGTGAGTGGCCCGGGATTTAGCTTCAAGTATAAGATAATGCCCATCAGTCATGCACCAGAGCACATCTGGACCCTTGCCAAGCTCGCGCTCCGGTTCCTGGGCGCCGAAGCCCAGGAACCGACCGACATTCGCTAAGTTGGATTCAAAATACTCCGACGGAATATCTGGGTTATAATGGAGGTCAATTAAAATACTCTCTAAATACACCGACACATCCTGGGGCCGCTCAAATTCTGCTACTTGCCGACGAATTATTGCGCTTTGAACGCCCGGCCGAGTAATCCGCGTAAAGACAGGTCCATGGGGTGGATGGAACAGCCCTGTGGTGGTTTCAGCCGCCTTTATTTGCAGGTCGTTTGAACGAACCTGATTGCCTGGAAATAGTAGTTGCGCGGCGAATTGATAATACCATCCCAATTCTCGGTCCGACAATTCGCTTTTCCTTTCATCAATGAGCGAGACGATCTGTTGACTGGCTGCTTCATAATTGCGTTGTCTATACAGTTGGATGGCTTTGGCCTCCGCTTTCGCGGTATCTAGGTTAGACAGATCTCTACTTGTGCTTACATTTTGGTTTACACTTGTAATGGCGTTTTGATGATATTTTCTCCAACTAACATCTCTCGATAGGCACAGCCCTACTACGTCCACAATGGTTTGAGCCGTGTCTGAACGGTCTTCCCCATCGAGCAGTTGAAGTCCCAGAGATAGTTGTGAAGCCGTCACAGGTGCGAAGTATTGATAGTTACTATGCACGCCAAGGAATCTGACCAACTCGGCTCCGAGAATGAAAACCACGGAATAATCACTTCCCGACCGTACAGCACGTCCTAGCCCTTGTTCTATGGTTTGAGCAAGTTTGGCGTTTAAGGTCGAAGAATCTGCTAGAACTGAATTTAAATATCGGTCTCTGAGAGAGTGATCAGAAGGCCGACCATCAAGAACCAAAATTCGGCACATATCGCCCGGTAAATCTACACCATCGTAGCGGTTTACAAAAACCATTAAATTACCTTGGGCACGCTTCAACGTGGCTAGAGCGTCTACTATGTTAGTCTTGTCCACTATCACAGCGCCTAATTTGCGCCATTTGTCCGCTTGGAAGCGCGAAGGAACAAGAACAACAGTGTTGACCTTATGCGAGCGGGTATACTCTGCCAACAGATTTCTTACGACTTCGTCGTTGAGAACAGGGTCAAAGCGACTGGGGGCTAATATAAGCCGTTCGCCAATATCCTTGCGGTCCTTAGGCACCAATGCATTGAGAGCGCTATTACTGCTTATCCCCAAGTCCTTTAACAAGTCAGAGTTATCCTCAAACGTCGCAGATAAAACGAATCGGTGTTTTGCCTCATTAAACGGCGGGTTAAGGTGATACGGTACGTGAATGGGGGCAATTTCGAGTTCTTTGGATGACAAAATACAATCACACTGTAGTAAATCATCAGCTATCAATTGCCATGCAAAATCAATGACATCGTCGGTACGATACTCGTTAATCATACGGACGACATGGTCATGCTTGGACACCCATGCCCAATAAGGAACGCGCATCAAAACTCTCGGCGATGGATCCTCGTCGGAAACGCGAGCGAACGTACCCGGAGCCTGGTACTCTAAGTCCTCCTGAAAGAGAAAAAGTAGCCGCTTAAACAACGGATGACTGTGGGGAATCGTAATTGTCGCATTTTGTCTGACGCGCCTGACGCCAGTGTGAGCATCGTCAAGTAGTACAGATCCAAGGTGAATGTTATCTCGTACAAAGATAGATTTACCATTGAAGAGCTTATCAAAATTGCAAACTAACACGGACTGCTTGTTCAGGAACTCAGATGGATAATCTCCACTAGCATCGAAAACACATGCTGGGATCCCATAGTTATGGGCTTGATCGATAACTTGGTCGACAAGTTGGTTATCCGGGCACACATACAAAGCAGGGCCATAACCCTCAATGAGTTTGGAGTACAACATCAATAACCCTGTAAGGGTCTTCCCCGCACCGGTATTCATCTTGCCAACCACATCGCGAGTTTGGCGGTTGGCATGCCAGTGGCTAAGAATTTCCTCCTGAACACCTCTTAGATATTCATAGCCCTCTTGATGCAATAGGGAATGGAACAGCTCCACCGGATGGACGGACAACGATGGGATATTACCTTGCCCAAGCTTTTTCTCGAAGATGTTCATTCTGTCCTCCAATCATCTTGTCTTTATCGATAGCATAGAATACTGACACCATGAGCACAACCCTGTACGTACTCACAGCGAAATCCATGACCACCTATTGACTGCCTCTGGTGCTTTTTAGCCTTTGGACAAGGATCTATAGAGTCGGTACGGAACCCTGGTACAATAGCTATACAGAATCTGACCCGCCACCAAACAATGATGGCTAAGTGCAATTTGAGGTTGGAATTTCCCGTTTTTTAGTCCAAGTCACCCTCTTCGGCAATCTCCACCATGGTTGGAATATGACGTCCGTACTCGACGGTTTGCTGCCCCCGGTGGTTAGAATTTCCGTGGAGTATGGCCCGATCCGTCGGACGCCACTACCCGCCTTGCGCGATTGAGAGGACATGCTTCGGGTCGCCGGATCCTTGAAGTGGGGGACGGTGCATGCCACCACGCTCATTCGAACCTTGCAACATGGCGGTCGGCCCACCGTGTTAGGTCGGGCCATTGGCGAACTCGGGCGAATTTACAAGACGCGGTATTTATTAGCGTATCTGGACGATGAAGGCTATCGCCGACGTATTCTCACTCAACTCAATCGCGGAGAAGCGCGTCATAGCCTCCCACCCTCGGAGTTCTACGGCAAACGGGGCGAATTGCATCAAGCGTACCGCGAGGGCCAAGAGGACCAACTGCATGCGCTAGGATTAGTGGTAAATGCGATCATTTGATGGGCCTGAGTCGGTTGCGCAAGGACGCCTCCGTCCGCTGACCCATCACGACATCGGCAAAGAGTTGCCGCCCGGGCCCAATCCATTCGCCGGGCGGTTGTTGCTCACGCAAAAGGCCTAGCAATGTCGGAAGGGTGATGGGTTCGCGCCAGCAGGTATTCATCGCAGTGAGAATCAACGCAGCGACATCGCGTGTCATGACTCCTCCTCCCCTCCTCTTCCTGTGTAGTATACCGAACTTTAAGACGTATCGCGCAGGTCATTCGTATTCCTCCAGTTCGCGCGCGCCTTGTGAGAACGTTCGCGTAGGCAACCAGTCGTGCAGCGAGTGAACCGGTAACCCGCGTTGCCGCGCTTTTTTTACCTCAATTTGGGCACCCCGAGACTTCTGCCACCCCGGCAGCGTGATCACACCATCGGCGGTGTCTAGCGCCACCAAGTCAATCGCCATGGCCTGTTCCCACGAGATCCCTGGAGGGCACAGTTCCGCGGGATTCAAGACGTCATGGCCTGCGGCCCGAATCCGAGCGGTCGCTGCATGAAAAGCAGACCGGTTGAGGTCCGGCAAGCCCGTCATCGGACCGCTGAGATACCACGTCATGGCGTTTTCTCCTTCTCGTTCTCGGGATGCAAAAAATCCCGCAAAGCCTGCTGCGGGATCCGGTAGCGGTTTTTGCCAATAATAATAGCGGGCAGCCGCTGAGCATGAATCATGGCATGCACGGTCCGCGGAGAACACCGTAACATCTGCGCCACTTCCGGAATCGTGTAAAACGTCATCTCCCTACAGGATAATTCGCACATTGGACACCCCGACCTTTCGTTTCTATAGATGGTGGACCACTTAGGACGCTGCGGCGCGGGCGTGCCAGAGCCGCCACAACCGGGTCCCGCCATTGGGAAAAAAGCCCCACGGCACCACATTGGCCCCCCACTGGACGGCCAGCAGGAGTCCCCACCAAGTGGACGCCCAAGGTGCGAGGGCGACCACTATCCCGGCGACCAGCGCCTCGGCCAGCGGCCCGGCAATCAGAGTCCATGCCACAGTGGCTGGCGAGAGCCCGGTAACGGTGAGTTCCACGCCGACCGCCACCCCGCGAAACATCACCCGCCGAAACTGTCCACCGAGGAGCCGCGTCACCAGCACATGCGCCCCTTCGTGAGCAAGGATCATACTCCCCGCGACAATCACCAGGAGACTTTCCATCGTCGCTCTTATCCTCCTTCCCTAGGGACTAAACGGCCTTGCCACGGTACGGCCTGGGCCCAAAGCTGATTAAACCATGCCAGCGCGTGCGCATGCACCGTGGGATTCGCTGTCGTCACGCCCACTTCCCGGTTATTATCCATGGAGGGCTCCGACCAATTCTGGGAGCCCACCCACGTCTGCTGGGCTGTGATCAGACATTTGGCATGTACATAAGGACGGCGTAAGGTGTGGACCTGCACGCCCGCCTGGCGCAGAAAGGCCACGGTTCTTTGCGCGGTGCGCGATGTCAGGAGGCTGGTCGGCACGAGCAGCCGGGCGTTGGGCCCATGGGCCGCCAGGGCGCGATAGAGCGCGGGCACATCGCCCAATTCTTCGGCCGTGACCGCCACCGGCCCAGACCCGGCCACGAGGGTCACGAATGCCGACCGGGCCCCGGGCGATAAGACCAAGATATGGCGGGGAGCCACTCCAGCCGGACGGCCCGTCCAGTCGGCGTGAAACACCTGGGTGAGTGCCGTGGTCAGCGCTAAGCGTGTTGTTTCGATCGCATCCTCAGCGTTGGCGCCATCAAACGCACTCCATGTCCCATTCGGCGAACCCACAATGGCCACGGCCTGCGGTGTCCCGGGATTGACGATCAGATATTTGGCGTGATCCATGGCATACGCCCTGTCAAAGCGGGCTGGTGCCCAATGCCAAGTGATGCGGCTGCCGGCCAGGAGCGACTTCTCTTCGGGGATCGCGGCCGCATCGTGATAGGGATTGGCGGCCAGGATGATCCGGACCGGAATGCCGCGGCGTGCGATCTGGCGCAAATCCTGGACATAGGCGGAATCCGTCAGCAGATACGCATTGACGTCCACGCCTGTCTGGACTTGGCGGAGTGCGGCGCGCCAGGGAGAAAATCCCGCTTGCGGCTCACTAATCCACGACAGCGCCGTGATCGGAGTCTTGGGTGGGGCGGCAACAGGAGAGGCCACCCCTGCCGCCTGGGCAACACCACAGCCCGAGAGCAGGCCCACAAGGACGAGCCCCGTCCCACGCATCATGGTGGAATAGGTGAGACGCCCTGCAGTCCAGCGCCTCTGGGTCTCCGGTATCGCCGTGTCTTGTCTTTCCCCGCGGCGCCGCATCCTGCCGGTTTCTGGGTTCCCGGGCTGTTTCCGGTAATGCTTACCCGGTGTTACCGGCGGCCTTAACAGGCCTGCCAAACTCCCGATAGCTTCATACAGGGCGGCCCGAATGCGTCCGTCCCGCATTCTGCCGAGGGTGCGCTTTGGCATGGGGCTGATCCTCCTTTTGCGAGAACACAAATGCGACAGCGCCGGTTGCCTTATTCAACGTGAGCTGCGCGCTGAACGGTTTCCCGGCTTTCGAGGTGAAACCGCGTATCTCCCGGGTCGTTTTGCCGGCGAGCAGGGTCTTTACGTCGGAGGCGGTGAGCGCTTTGCCCGCGATTGTCTTCCAAATAGTAAACGAGCAGCCTTCCCGCCATCGGGAGCAGCCCCAACCTTTCTTGCTGGCGACGATGCGTCCGGTCTGACACACCGGGCATGCCCCCAGATCGGTGCCCACCGCCATGGCCGCCTGCCCTTGGGCCGCCATCACCAACTCCTGCGTATACGCGCGAATGGCCTGCATGAAGTCGCCGGCCTTTCCCGTCCCTGCGGCTATCGCTTCCAGCTGGGCTTCCCATTGCCCCGTGAGCTCCGGGGACTGGGCTGTCGCCGGCACCACGTTCAGCAACGCCCGCCCTTTCTCCGTGCTGACCACCGCCTTTTTCTGCCGTTCCACATAGCTTCTGATCAGCAAGACCTCCACAATCCGGGCCCGGGTGGCAGGAGTGCCGAGGCCATGCTTTTCCATCAACGTTAACAGCGAGGCATCGTTAATTTTAGGCGGCGCTTTGGTCTCTTTCTGAAGAATATCGACTTTTTCGACCGTAACGCGCTCTCCGTCATGCAATCCGGCAGGAATGGCGTTATTGTCTCCCTCTTCTTTCCCTTCGGCCTCGCTTTCCGGCAGGGCCTTGATGGCAAGCCGCCATCCCAGCGTGACAACCGCGGTACCTTGAGTCTGAAATGTCTCTCCGGCTGCAATGGTGGTCATGATGGTCCGTTCATCCTCCCCCGCCGGCAAGAGGCTTGCCAGAAAACGGCGGACAATGAGGTCATAGACTTTCTGCTCGGTGTCACTCAGTTCCGAGACCGCTTGCCCAGTAGGAATAATCGCATGGTGACCGGCGTCCCCCACCTTCGCGTCGTTCACAATCCGGACGGTATTCAAGGGCATCGGGATCTGCGACACCACGTCACCGTAAACGCTCACAAGTCCTCTCACCCGTTCGGGCACTGTGGTAGCCACGTTCGCAGTGATATATTTGGCATCCGTTCGCGGATAGCTTGTCAGGTGCTTCTCATAGAGGTTTTGCGCGATGTCTAAAGCTTGCTGGGCGGTCAGTCCGAAGCGCTGGTTGGTCTCTTTTTGGAGATCGTTGAGCGAGAACAACAAGGGCGGAGACACCACAACGCGCTTTGTCTCGATAGACTGAATCTGACCCGTAGTGCCCGGTGGCACCTTGACAGCCACGGCTTGTGCCTGGGCTTTATCGGACAGACGGTCAGGATGGTCAGCTTCTGTGCGCAAAGCCGTCCACAGGGCCCTATACGGTCCCTGTCGGCTCTGAAACGTCACGGCCACCTGATAGTAAGGCACAGGCTGAAAAGCCCGAATGTCAGCGTCTCTGTCCGCGATAATCCGCAAGGTTGGCGTCTGCACGCGTCCGACCGACAAGGCCCCCTGACATGGAAGACCGTGGCGCATCGTGAAGGCACGGGTGGCATTGAGTCCTACGAGCCAGTCAGCTTGGCTCCGTGCTTCGGCGGCCTGGGCCAAGGCGTCGTAGGCACTGGCTGGCTTCATCGTTTTAAGAGCGATCTGAATCGCTGCAGGCGTCGTCTCCGACAACCAAAGCCGCTTCACGGGTTTGGTGCAGGCACTATATCGGTAGATGTACCGGAAGATGAGTTCGCCTTCGCGGTCGGCATCGGTAGCACAGACAATTTCTCCAATATCGTGACGAGTCAGGAGCCCTTTGACGATGTTCAGTTGTGCGGCACTTTTTGGCACCGGAGTTAATTTAAAGGCCTCTGGCAGCATGGGCAGGGTGTCGAAACGCCATTTCTCCCATGCATCGTCATAAGTTTTCGGCTCGGCCAAGGTCACTAGATGTCCTAAAGCCCACGTCACAATCCAGTTGCCAATAGTCAAATAACCTTCAGACTTTTGGGGCGAACCCAGCACTGCGGCAATGTCGCGGGCCACGGACGGTTTTTCGGTTACGATTAAATACACAGCAATCAGTCTCCCATCCTTTTATTTCTGCGCTAGTGTGCGTAAATAGTCGAATGCCGCTAATTCCCCCCACTGATCGGCCCGCTTCGCAGCATGACACCCCTGCGGATGGCCCTGTGGCACTCCCAGGTAGTCGGCGGCAGCGTGACAATACCGGCAGTGTGCCGCGGTGCAAGTCGTGACGGCGCTGTTCTCGGTGACGGGCATAGTTGTTTCTGCCATCGGCCTCTTCCCCCTCCCAAGTAAAGAAAGGCCCCACCGTGAGGCAGGGCTGCAACGATTCAAACCAACACGCGCTCACCTGGCGAAGGCCACGATTCACCTTGCATCCCTCATGGCCGCCGCAAAATAGACCCGTGCTCGACCACACTGCGTACAATCGTGCCGCCGGCAGCAAAGGGCCGCTCCACGATGAGACGCAGGCTGCTAGAGACGCGCAGTTCGTAAAGACCCGGGTATGCGGTAAGAGCTGTCATCCGGCAGTGCCCGGACCGCAATTTCGCTAGCATTTTTCCCACAACAACTTGGGTCTCTGGAGGCAGGCGATTCCATTGCCTGCGGAAACGGTAGGTGAGGACTACCGGATGATCTGTGGATGGATCTTGGGTCAGCATAAGCTTCTCCTTTCTTCCAGAGTGCCTCCATGCCCTACGGCACTCGCATCTCTGGTTCCTGATTGGGTCGAGAGCCGAACATTTTCGAAACTCTTTACCCTCAGCCCTTGTTCCTACGAAACCACCCCCTTTGTCTGGGCCGGTCCGGTAATAAGGGAGCAAGCAATTGCTCCAACATCGCATCAGCGTCTTTTTCAGACGGCCACCGCAACGGCCAAATCCGCGCACCTTTGACTGACATCTGATACGCACCCGCTAAGGGTGGTCCAAAGACCCCTACGCGCAAATTCGTGGGATCTAAGTTTCTGTCTGCGGACAGTCCAATCCAGTGCGCCGCCCCCGCAATGCGCGTGTGACTAGGGGGGAGCAACACGACATTCAGATCCGCGTTGTCCCACAGGACGCTTTGCCAGGAGCCGTCGCGGCTCATGCCTGACACGTACAATCCGGCATCGACTATCAAATAAGCCGCGGTGCGATTCCGAAAAATTGCCTGCCAGTCCGGAGCCGGAGGGCGCTGGGGGACGACCGCGTCCGTGAGGGGATAATCTGCCCCCCAGCCTGTCGGCCAGACACGCAAACGTTTGGGCAGTGTATCCATGTGGTCGTTCGCGAGTACATGCAACCCACTCATGTATTCGCAAGCACTGCGGGATTCTTTGTTCCGCGGATGATCAAGGAGAGCGGTGTGGTTTTGCCGGCCCAACAGCCGACCGATCTCAAATGCCAGCGTACTCGTCCCCACACCGGGAAGCGCACCCCACACCCCCATTAATACAGGGCGATTGGTCAGAGCCACCCGCTTTTCCACCACGCGCTCAATGATGTGCGGAGCAGCTGGCGTCGAGGATGTGGCGTCCAAAGCCCGGACGCCGTCGTGTTGCCAGCGGACGGCGTCTGCATAGGATGAGGGAGACTGGATGACTGACGCCAAGGTTTGCGTTGTGTGGACAATGTCGTAAAGACCCATTCCCACCAGATCGCCTAAGCCGGGAGCCGGAGGTTCTAGGGTATCGGGAATGTCCACAATCATACGCACGGCGGGCCGTGCGACCCGGAATCGGCGCAAAGACCCGATGTCGGGAGGGACTAGGGACTCCCAGTGAATCCAAACGATATCGGGGGGAGCCAAGGTGAGGCTGTTCCAGAATGTCCCTTGAGCCGTGGAATCGAACGGGCCTGGGCGATTGTCAGCCGCATAGCCCGCGCTGTGTGCTTCGAGCAAGCGTGAATCGGTTGCTTCGTATCCCATGAAGAGGATTTGCATAAGTCGGTCTCCTTCCCTCTGCTGTACCCCATTAATTGCCATATTTGGTACTTTATCCGGCCATTCTCAGCCCCATTCGCGAACGGGCAGGTCTCATAACACCCCCCGTTTTGCGGGCGGCGCGCTAGCGGTCGAGATCAGAGATCCTTTGGTGCAGGGCGAATGGATTGGGATCCTTGGCATGCTCCCACGCGGCATCCAGGGCATCTTTCAGCGCTTGGGTCGCTGCTTGCGGGTCGGCTTTCCACCATTCGTTCCAATCCTGTCCCTGCGGGGGGAGACAACGGGTGACGCTCTGAATGCTAGGGAGTCGGTGGGCTTTCTGTTCAATATCCTGAGCGTATCCCACACCGGCACGATCGTGGTCTGTCGCAATGATGATGTGCGTCCCCGTCGAGACGAGTTTTTCAGTCACCCCCCCTTGCCCCCCGAAGCCAATCACCGCTATCTGGTCAGGCTGGCCTAATTGTTGAGCAGCGGCCATCACGGAGAGGGCATCGATCGGCTGCTCGGTAATGACCACAATGTCCTTGGGTGAGTTGTCTTGTGAGAATTGCCACCACCCCGCTTTTTTGTTGGTGCCGGGCATCGCCATTTTCGTGTAATCAGGATTATTAGGCGGAGTGGGGTCCATCCACCGTTTGAGCGCTCCGACGGCCTTGGGACCGTGGGGCGTCGTATCGTCTTGAGACCAATCCCGACAGGGAAAGAGGACGTAATGTTGATTGATGGGACCGTATCCCTTTTGGATTTGGCCCGCGTCCCAGGCGGCTTTGACGATCCATTCGGGAATGCCGCGCATGCCGACCAAATAGTTCCGTACCGGCAGATAAGGGCGGCTGTAATCATAGGTGTAACGGAATGCTCCAGACCCGCTCTGGGATGTCATGGTCAGGCTCTCTTTCTGCGTGGAAGACGGTTGGGCGATAAAGCCCTCTGCCAACATCCCCGCCGATTTCAACCGTTGGATGGCGTCGGGAAAGGGCCGGCCTTCCACGGCTTGGACGAGCATCGCCGCATAGGTGCCCGTGGACGGGCCGCGACTGTTGATGCGGCCGCTCCCCGAACGGCAATCCCAAGCGACAAAACCCTTGCCATCAGGCGCCACATTAATTTTGAGCTCCTCATTGGGAAAGTGCCACTGCATCCACCGGCCGCCGTCAGACCGGGGTCCTTGGGCTTCCGGCCACAGCATCGGAATGATCGTGTTTAAATCGAGGCCGCGCAACGCTTCCTCTTGCCGCGCCCACGCTGGGTTGCGGTTGACCATTGCCATTCAAACCACCTCCTGCCTATAGGCATAAAAAAACCCCGCCGGGCTGGCGGGGATAGAATGGCGCGCTCCTTCTAATGCACCGCGGTGACCAGCTGACGCAAGGTTTCTCGGCCGCCTGGCACAATCATTGAGAGACCGGTTTTTCCTGCTGCAATGGTGCTGGGATACCATGCGGACTGCACCCCGTAGTAACCGGAGTAAATACCCGTGTAGCTCGGCTCCCACACCGTTATGGTGAGGGAGCCGTAGCTCTCTTGTGCCGTCCAGCCCTCCGGCATGCCGACATGCCCGGTGACACCACTCCATGAGACCGTGCCAAAGAGCGTGGGACCCGATTGCCCTTGGTTGAGATCCCAAGCCCACTGGAGAGCGCTGTACACGGCTGGGGGCAGTTTCGAGGAGAGCGCCCCGGGCAAGGTGCTCGGAATCCACGCCCACGGGCCCCGGGGCGTGTCCTGCTCCCCGAACCAAAGGGTGTAGCCTGTACTCACGCCCTTAGCCGCTAACGTCGCAAAGGCCCATTTTTGCGTCGGTTGAGCAAAATTGCCGACAATATCAATCGGCCCTGCGGGTGTCTTGACACCCTCTTTGTGGGTCATAGCGGCCAAGCTGGCTTGGGCACTCGTCATGCTGTTGCGACCTGGGCTTGGGATGACCGGGGGTTGCGGACTTTGGGGCACTCGGACTATTTTGGCCGGGGTCTTGGCGGGCTGAGCTTTGCGCTGGGGGACCTTTCTCCGGATGATATCCGGAACCTTTTTCACCGGCAGAGGCTGGGGAGCAGGAGACGCCGCAATGACCGCGACGGCTCCCACCATGACAATGCCAGTTCCTATGAGGATCTTTTTCGAGGTTTTCATTTCGATTTCGTTCCTTTCTGTGTTGGGGCAATCGCTTGGCTGGTGGCCTCAATGTTGTTCGCATACTGCGCGATGGTAAGGGTGTTGCCACCGGAGTTTTGGCTCGTTTTGGGATTGGGAATGACGTTCAACATCGGGGCGGCTTGGCTCCACGACATACCCAACGTCACGCCCTGGTCACTGACTGCACCTGAACCGGCGTAGTAAGCAGCACTCGCCAACCGCCATGATCCGAATTGTGCGTGGTTTTCCTCCAACAATTCTGCGCCCATGATGAGGTTTTCTTGGGGGTTGAGACGGGCACCGGGATAGTACCCCGGCAGTCTCCGCGCAGTCGCTGGCTCGATCTGCATGAGGCCCTCGGCTCCATCAGGTTGTCCGGCATTGGCGTTGCCGCCGGACTCATTGTCCATTTCAGCCGCGATCCAGTCGGCTGGTACGCCTGTTTGCTGGCTGGCGATTTCGATGTCCGACCACCATTGGGCTACGGTCTTGGTGTCGGCTACATGACCCACAGAACTCACTGCTCCCGATGGCTGTTCGGGCCATTGAATCGTCTCAGTGGTGGTGTTGTGCCCGTGGGGATTTGGCCATGTGGCGGTAATACTCGTCAGGGCTTTGGGGCCGAGCAGCGGCACTTTCGCCCCAAAAACCGTACCGTCCTTCCAGACAGGAATCTTCGGATTTTCCGTGCTGAGGTCGAAGCCCACCTGCTGGCCGTTTTTCAAGGTCCCGACTACCGACACCGGAGACAGCATCGTGTGGCCCCAGAGGTAGTAGCGCGTGGTGCTCACGGTAGCGGAACCTGGGCTGTGGGGCGGCGGGGGAATCACCTGCACGGTCTTCGGCATCCAAGGATGGTCCCATTCTGGACCTGTCGGCGCTGCTCCGACGACAAAGACCCACTCGGGGCGATGGCCGGGATCGTCCCACTGCCCGGTTTTGTGCGACCAGTCTGCTAAAGCCCACGCGCCAAGGTTTGGCCCACTGTCGTACAGGCCTTGCACGATGTCTTGCTTGACCGGTCGCCCACTGTTCGTGGAGACGGTCTCATAACTGCCTAACCAGCCTTCGATCGTGTTTGCGTAATTGGCAGTACTACGCCAGCCCGGCGGCGCTTGAAATCGCGCATGAAAGGTATTCAGCGCAGCCTGCCAATAGGGGGCGCCGTTCAAGCTGCCGGCCAAGAGCGTCACGCCTTCATGCAGATTCCAGGAGATGCTGTGATGATCCCCGGACGGAATGGTCATGTCCTTCCCATTTAGCCCCATCAGCGAATAGCCAATCCCCAGATGATGCACGCCTGTAGGACCGATGCCCAACAGGCCCTTGTGATAGGCCACGTGACACGCTTCGCCCGTGGTCTGACCGTTCGAGCAGTACCAACGGTCGCCATAGATTTGGCCGTCGCTCGCTTGGTTGATCACCGCGAGGACGACACTGTTTGGGATGTTCAAGGCTATCGCTTGCCGGCTGATGGGGGTCAGCCATTCCGTGGGACGGCTCGCGTCGGTCGCAATCGCGGGGGGGTGGGGGCCAAAGATGCCCGAAAGCCAATGCCCCACGCCCGCCAGCAAGGCCGTGCTCGCGATGAGCGCAATCAGGATCAACAATCCCCAACCTAGCACCGTCGCGCCGACACTTCCCAAGATCCACGCCCACAGACGCCGGGACGCTTGTCGTTTGAGTTCGTCCATCGCCGCTTGCTTCAGTGACTCCCTGCGGTCTTCGGCCATGAATTCCCCTCCTTACCGTTCGTGATCGGAGGCTTTGACATAATCCGGGTAGCGGTGAGTCAGCTCCGTAAAGAATGAATCCATGCGGCTATAGACCCATCCTGCCGCGGTGGCAGGCGACTCAAACGTATAGCTGCGGACGACGGGAGCCTTACCCGGTTTGACATCGGCATACATCCATGTGTTGTCGCGAGGGGGATGGGCCGGATAATAGCTTTCGACCAGCTGTGTGATGCCGTCGGGGTGGGTGCGGCCACTAAGCACGTAAATCAACGTCCCATTGTCCGTCATCGGGCTGTGCACGCCAATTTCAAAGGCTCTGGATTGCCGCACGCGGTAGGACGCTAACGCTTGGGCGCTCTCACGCTCTGCTGTGGTGCTTAAATCTTCCACGCGAAACATTAGTTCTTGCACAAAAACCACCTCCTATAATGACAAAAGAACCGCCCCGGTGAGGGACGGCTCAACATCAGGATGACCGGGTTACGAAAGAAACAAAAACAGGCTGCGGAAGAACCCAAAGAACATCACGCTGACAAACGTATCTAAGACTCCCGTCAAGGCGGGTTTCCCCAGAATAAGCAAGATCACGGTGCTGACCCCGCACACGATAGCCGACAGCGCCCAGAGCAGCAGAAACACTGCTTTCAACTGCGGAGCATAGGTCTCAATCCAATGCAGCCCCCGCCATAGCATACGGACCCACCCTTTCCCCTGTGGCTTATTCTTTGGACTTAATGATCGCATCTTCGTAAGTACTCGCTTTAATCGTCACCCATGCCCGCTGATTTCCCGCAATCAACAACCCTTGTCCCTTGACAGCCCCCGCCAGCTTGTCTTGTTCCTGTTCCGACAGATCGAAAAGCTCAATCAGCGACTGCAAGTTCCGTTTGTCCTGCCGCAGCAGGAGCGTCGTGCCGGCATTGGTGAGCACTGGCTCTCCGTCTTGCCGCACCGCGGGAGCGAGGAAATCGAAGACATTTTGCGTAATGGTCATCAGGCTCCCATTGTAGCCGCGAATCAGTTTCGCCACTTGCTTCAAAAAACGCAAAGTATCCGGATTTTGGGCGTCAACCAACATCCACGCCTCATCCGCAACCAGCACCTTGCGCTGGCTCTTGTCCCGCCGGATGAGGTCCCACAGATATCCGAGGACATTCAGATATTGGGCTCGTTTGACGTGATCCGGGGCATCGTGAAGGTCCATCAAATCCGCCACCACGAAATCCGCACGGGCACTTTGCGGCACGGTGGACGGCCCAGCCCACAGCCCCGACAGCACACCGATGGCAGCTTCTTGGAGCAGAGCACCGAGGGTTTTCCACTCGGGCTGGTCGGGTTCGTCGACTGCATGGCGCTGGCACACCGCGTAGAGGTGGCGAATATCCGGCCACTGCTCGTTCGTGAAATCGCCCGGGTCCGCGTCCAGGGGAATGCCGTGGCCTTCATAGGTTTCGCGAACGGCCCCGGACAATAGGGCCTGGGTAATCGGACTCAGGTTCGGCATGAAGGTATTCAAGAACGTCAACACCCGTTGAATGTGGAGCGTCAAGGCACTCATGCCACCTCTGTCCGTGGCGGCGACTGGGGCTTGAAACGGGTTAATGCGAGTCGTCCCACCCCCGGCATTCAGCCAGTTCCCTCCGACTTGGTGGCATACTCCTTGGTATTCGCGCTTTTCCGGATCGAGAATCAGGATTTGTGCACCTTGGGCAAATTCCCGCAGCAACATCGTAATCGTGCCATAGGTTTTCCCGCCGCCCGACACGGCGAGGATTGTGAAATTTGGGTTGGCAATGCCCGCATGGTCGGGTGGGTTCCAGCGGTCCAGGAGCACCAACCCGCCGCTCGAATCGGTGCCCAAGGCAATGCCGTGCCCGTGGTTAATGCCACCGGAACTGAATGGCCAGCTGGCCGCGACCGTGCTCACGGGCAATACATAGGGTGCGCTACCCATGAGGTCTTTCGGCAACAAGCCCCAGGGACCTGCCGCTTGCAACCCGCTTTCCTGCCTAAAGGCCAACGTGCGCACGCGCATGCTGTGGGCCGCCAGCTTATTTTCCAACACCTTAGCCCGGCGCAGGCCGGATTCGGCGTCCGGGGCCGTGACAGTCAAAACCACAGATATTGTAAAGGCCGCCTCATGCTCCGCGTCCAGCTGCTTCATCAGCGTCTGGGCATCGCTGAGTTGTTGCGCCGTGCGCTGTTCAGTGAGCGCACTGGTTTTGGTTTCGAGTTGGCCCGCCAACTGCGCGATTTTGCGGCTCAAGTCATTGACAAGGTTCCCCGAATCTTCGGGGACCCCGTGCAGACTCAGCGTCACCCCCGGCAAGTTGGCGGCATCACTGAGCCATCCCGCGTCGACGGTCGGGGGCAAGGCGGTCACCAAATACGCCCGGGCCCAATGGTCCCCAATGGTCATCGCTGTTTTGCCAAAATCCAGCGCCATGGGCGCAAAGAGGGAACGCAGTCCCGAACCGGGGGCCGGACTGGTTCCTTTTTTGACGGAGACTTTCGTAGCTGGCTTGGCGGATCCTAGAGCCTTTTTGTTCAGTGCAAACATGTTATTTCCCTCCTTGGTAAATCGGCGGCAGCCCGACACGGCCTTCGGGGACCGCTTCGACGGCGCTTTGGTCGGCATGAAAGGCCAAAAACAACAGTTCACGCCAGTCGGCGTCCGTCATCGCCTGGCACTGAAACCCGGGATCAATGCGGCTCAAGCCATCCAGGACGTCACGGAGCGCACTCCGATGTTCGGCGACAGCATCGGCCCCAGTGCGAGTCATCAGCAAGTAGTACCGCCGTTCGGTGGTTTCGCCTGAGCGGACCAGGTCGGATACCCAGTGCCAGTATTCGCGCAACAAGGGTTTGCGCTCCGGCGTCGCCTCGGCCCGCATCGCGTCGAGTTGGGACAAATATGCGTCTAATTCGACAGGCCGGCCCAGACTCAGAATTTGCCACGGCACGTCGAGGCCATTGAGGGCAGATTGGAGGCCCGCGATCAGGTGTGACACTTCCCGGTGAGACTTTAACGACAGTGAAAAGGGCGGCAGGGTCACCCCGGCGATAACCCCGCCGTCGGGACGGAACAAGCAACCATCATGGAGATCCCGAATCGGCAGCCAGTCTTGGGCCGCCTGTTGCTCAAGGGGCAAAACAGGCCCCGATAGTTGGGCTTTCTTTGAGTGTTTCACGAGATAACATCCTCCCTTACAGGTGGCTAGTAATCCATGGGATAGCGGAAGTCATACAGTCTCCGCCTCACACTGTGCATCCACTGCCAAGCGGCTTGCCCGTGTTGCCACAAAGGCATGTCGCTAATCTTCAACATCACACTCCCGACCCCGATTCCGCTGGGAATAATCAGTGCCACGGCATGGGACAGATAGCCGAGGTGCAACAGAATGGTGAGACCCATCAGCGTGCCTCCCATGACGACCCCCACACCGGCCACGACGACTTCGATGATTCCGATGCCGGGTGCAAATTCGTACCCCCGCCTGACCGGGGACGGTACAAGATACGCCATGTTAGCGTTCCTCCTCCTTCGCATGACCGGGAATTAGGTACTCGGGACAGGGCACCCGCTCTCCGGGTGCATAGCGTTTGCCGTTCAGCAGCAACGAGCCAGCGACAGACCACTCATGGCAGGACGCACACTTTGCGGGGCCGTCAAGGCCCCGGTCCAGCAGTTTCTGAAACTCTCTTTTGGGGTTGCCGCGCTCCTTATGGCGCCCAATGACGCCACAGGAGGGACAGGTCACAAGATTGCGGACCCCCAGCCAGGGATCGAGGGATGGGTCATACACGCGCCGGGTGGTGGTGGTGTGAACACGTCCGCTGGAGTCGGTATACGTCGACCCGATTCCGTCGACGAAGTCTTGCCAGAAGCCTCGGCTCACTCTGCCTCCCCTCCTCCGCTGCTCACGTGGCTGTCGCTGCCCCGTGTTCCGTTGCCGTCGCCACTAAAGGCACGCCCGACGGTGTTTTTAATCATCGGCACGATCACCATCTCTCCCCCGCCAGTCTTGTACACCATGCCTTCCAGCATGTGCGGACCCCGCAAAGCCACCCACAGAAATCCGAGATAGATCAAAGGGGCAGTCGCCACACTGGCGGCCGTCGTGCCCATGGCCCCAATAGCGGCATTCCCAGCGCTCACGGCGAAGATGACGACGGCTTGACTCACCGAGAGGATGATGAGTTTCTGCAGGAAGTTCTTGAAAATGCCCATGTCCCTTTTGACGAGACCGAGGGCAAAGAGCGGGCTGGCAGCGGTGTAAAACGCCAACTCAGCTGCCCGCACAGCCGACAGCAACACGACGAGCAGGAGAATGGCAATCGTGACCAGATACACAATCCACAAAATGATGGTCGTCGTCGGCGACAACATCGTGACGCCATGAATCAACGTGGTGACCAGGGTGAGCCCATTCTGATACACGCGCAGCCCCGCAATCGTTCCGGCCAGATCTATTCCGAAACGAAACACCCCGATCGTGAATGCGCTGGACGCGGCGATGCCTAAGGTGGACAACATAGCGGGTTTCCAGACGCCCGTGCCCATGTCCGGTGCGCCTTCCGACCACAGGATATACTGGTGAATGCCGGTCCACGCGAGGTAGAGGGCCAACAGGCTAATCGCTATCCCCTGCATCGTCTTCATGGTGTCTTGCACAAACACTGAATGCGCTTCGGTGATGCCCATCTTTTCGAGATCCACCATCCATGTGGTCATAAGTCTAGTGAACGCATTCAGCATACGCTGCATCAGATAATTGATGGCGCCTTCCACCAGTACGCCCATTACCGCTCCTCCTCCCGGGACGGTGCTGTCATCGAGCCGAGCTTCTGGATGAAAGCCGCCTGGGTGGGGTAGCGCTCTACGAAGGTGACCCCATTTTCGTGCTCCATGGCCATGGCTTTCAGCGACGGATTACTCCACACGCGAAGGCCCTCCTGGCTATGCCACGCGGCCTCGTCCGCGATTGGCACCCAACGCGGGTCCGGTTGCCACGGCTTTTGCGTCACCCAGATTTGGCTGTTATTTTCTCCCGAGTCAAAGGGCTGGAGGTCCGCCTGTTTTACCGTGCGCTGCCACATCTGGTCTTTTTGCGTTTGTGCCTCGCCCTTTTCCCGGAGAGATTCTATCCATTGGACGGGCGCTTTCAGTATTTCGATATCATGTTTTAGGCGGCCGATATACCACTGAACCGGCCATAACGCGGCTTTCAGTGCCGGATTCAGGTCGGGATTGGCCAGAGCCTCGTCGATCAACACGTCGGCGGATTGGTAGTCTGTCGGAGTCTTCTTTGTGTGGAGGTCTGCCGCGTCAGACTCCACGTCCAGTCCGGGGTCTTTTTCGTCTGCCATCGCCATCATCCTTTCTCGCTATCTCTAAAAAAGCAAGGGGTTCAGCTCACCGAACCCCCCAACCCCGTAGCGATTAGAGTCCAAAAAACTTGCCGAACGCCGCGACGATCCCAGTCGATCCGCCGACAATCGCCGTGCCCGCGAGGACCTTTTTCATGCTTTGATTGTGCTGGGCTACCTTGGACGGATCGGTTTCGAAGTTCCGTGCCAAGCCGTGGTAGGCCAGCATCGCGCCGCCTCCTGTTAGCGCCAGCCCGCTAATCCATCCGGAGGCACTGGTGATCAACGTGTGTAAGTCCGTTACGAATGGCATCTTTTGTGATCTCCTTTGTGGTACTAATGTGATGTCGCGGCTGTCTAAAGCCCGCGTACCGCCCCTCTCCGGCAGGGACGAGAGGGGCAGTATCCGGGTTTTACCGTTCGACTTCCTGCGGTTGGCGCTGGGGTTGCGCCGTGGGGTTCCATGTTGCGGTCAGACTTTGGAGCAACGGGTCCGGACTGCGCTCCATGTGCTCGCTCATCACCCGGACGCGATGCGTCACGTCCGCCATGACCGCTTTCACCTTTTCAGGATTCATGTCGCCCCATCCCGCGATGTAGGCTTGGCTGTAATCCTTCGTGTCCAACCCGACCATCTTCGCCATGACATACGCGCTGGTTTCCGCCGTCACTTCTTCGGTGCCGCGATGAATGCCTTGCAGTGAAGAGCCCGCGGGCACGCCGATAGAATGCGCCCATTCATGCAAGAGCGTCTTCAGTTGCATGTTGGGGTCCACTTGCGACGTGAGGGTGATGGCGCCTTTTTGCGGCTCCCAAAAGCCGAATCCGTCACGATCCGAGTCCAAGGGCCGAAAAACCACGGGAACCGGCACCACACGGTGGGTCAAGACCTCCAACACGTCCTTGAGATGGCCGCCTACGATTTCCTCCGCATGGGGCAGGTCGAGCGGTTTCCCATCGGTCTGAGAAATGTCGAACACGGTAGCGGGTCGGAACGTCACAATGGTGCGGACCGGGGTGGGAGCCGGCGTTTCAGCGGGCAGACCTTCACGGGATGATTCGTCCGGCGCTCGGCGTGTAACGGGCGCCAGAATGGTCAACCCATGCTCGCCTTTCATCACGTAACGATCGAGTGACTGCCACGTTTTGAACCCCGCGACCTTGGTGGCATCCGGGCGTTGGCTCATAATCAATAGCGCGTTACCCGGACTGTAGTGATGAAACTTGGCTTGCGTATCGGCCCAGCGTTGCCACTGGGTCGGGTCGTCGACGAGCTGCTGAACGCCGTTTTGGACGGCGCTTTGGGCTTCGGATCCGGTCATCGTAAAAACACCTCCTATATTACGGTAGAAAAAACAGCACCCCGTCTCGTGGACGGGGCTGCAGTGCGAACTATTGAATGACGTCCACATCTTGCCCCTCCAACAGAAGGGCCTCCAACATGGGATCGCTTACCACGGTGGCCTCCTCGGATGCCATGCTTCTCTCACCTCCTTCCTCCGGAACATCCAGCGACGGGTCTGGTGAGCCTTGTGGCTCTTCTCCCCCTGCCAGACCGTTCTCTGAGGGTGACGGCCATCCCGGCTGCTCTTGCAGCGGCCACCAGATTTTGGCTTCCGGTCCGCCGTCCGGGATGGGCTCGGGGTCTCCCCGTTGAAATGCCGTGAACAGACCCGCCTTTTGCCAGACGCTCAAATCTGGTAGAGGAAGATTGGCGGGCGCCTTGCGTTGCTGCAAAACCAAAGACCGGTCTGGCGGCCAGCGCATGATTTCATCCGGAGTCAGCAGGGGCCGGGATGTCAAACTCTCGCCCTGACTGGTGTTCCCGATGGTCGTGGCCGTCGACAGACTCCAGAAATTCACATACGGATGTTGCTGACTCTCCGTACGGGTCGTGTAGGTCCCTAAGCGCTTCGAGATTTCCTCCGCCATCGGTGGCGAGGTGGTCAGCAGATAAATCCATGTGCCTAAGTTTTCACGCACCGTTTGTGCCGTCTCGCGTCCATAGGCATGCTCCAATTGGCTGAAGGACTGCAACCCCATCAACAACCGCATGCCCCGGGACCGGGCCGCAGTGACCACTTGGGCCAGATTGGGCAACGGGGGGAAGTTTCCGAATTCGTCGAGCAAAAACAGGACCGGCACCGGCAATCGCCCCGACGGCTGGCTGTCGGCCAGCCGGGTCAAGGCCCCCAGCATTTGGCTCAGATAGAGCGTTGCTAAGGGATATCGGGTGCTATCGTCATCGGGCACAATCAAGAACACTGCCGTTTTCTTGCGCCCCGGCTGGTTTAGTGGCATGCCTTCGGCCGACAGCAGCCATTGCAGGTCGGGCTCGCTTAAGAGTCGCAAGTCGGCCAAAGCACTCGACAGAATGCCCGCGCGGGTTTTGTCACTGCCACCGCTGGCTGCGACTGTCGCCCAAGCGTCTTTGGCCGGGTGGCCGGACGGGAGCAGGTCGATCCACATATCCAATAACTTTCCGCCTTGGCCGCCGTAAACGAGCGATCGGTAGACGCTAATGAGATTGGCTTCGAGGAGTGTCGGCCACTCCCACGGCGGGGGATTCCACTCCCCGTCCTCCGGGGATTTTTGTGCCCACGCCGGCAATTCTTTGTATAGCTTGCGCGCGTGGGTGTCCCACTGTTGTCGCGCTTGGATCTGCACTGAGTCAGGCAGTGCGGTGTAAGGGTTGCCGGCCGCTACGGCAAGAATCAGGCCGGCCATCGCGCTTTCGGCGGTGGATGACCAGAATTCGTCGGACACTTTGGTGGTCTTGGCGGAAATGCCATGGGCGATTTGCCACGCCGTCTTCGCTGCAAAGCCCACGTCCCCGATGCGTAATGCGTCGGCGACCGGCAACACCGGATTCCAGCGGGCATTCGGGCCGCCCTTACGCGGTTCCCGGAGGTCAAATCGCACGACGTCATAGCCCTGGGACTCCAACCATTTGGCGGAATAGGCATACAGCTCGCCCTTGGGGTCGGATAACACGAACGAATATTCCCCCTGTTGCCCCAAGATGCCCACTGTGGGCAGAAACACCCGACGCGATTTGCCTGCCCCGGTGGTTCCGACCAGCAGGACGTGATCTTCCCGGTTGGCCACATACGCCGCGGTGGCGGATGCTTGCCCGGCGATAATCCCTGACCGGGGCCATTCGCTGCCATCGTACTTTTTCTGGGCCGACGGCTGTTGGCCGTTGTTGTCCGGCGCTTGCCAGACATAGAGGCCATCGGCCAAATCGGGAATTGGCCGCCAGTGGGCGGTACCGTGTTGGCCTTTGCCTGCGGCCAGAGGGCCGCCCCAGGTGGATTGCCCGTGGCCATAGGCTTTGTAGAGCAAGACGCTGGCGAATCCGAGGCCCAGAACGACAGGGAGAATCAGGCTATCGGGCTGGTGGAACAACGCTGAGACAACGTGCCACGGCAGATAGCCGCGGCTGGCAAGGTACTGGTGCCAGGTGTTTCCTACCAGCATAATGCCGGGGGTTTTGGTCGTGCTGTCTTTGAGTGCCGGGAACAGCACGGCTTCGTACATATCCGCTAGGCCTGTCCCGATGACACCCCCAAACACGAGACCGCTGCCGGCGGCGAAGACCCATTTCTTGTGCTCAGGTTTCATCGTATAGTGAACTTCCTTTCCCTTTAGCCCATCTCGATTCGGGCGATATTTTCCTCACTGACGCCTTTCGCCCGGGCTTCCTGTATCCACGCGTCCTTCGCGGCCTCCCAGCGCCGTTTAGCCGCCTCGCGGCGGTTTTCGGATTCGGCTTGACGCAAGACGGATTGCAGTCCAAAGAACACCCCGCGCAAACCGTGGGCCGCCTGCTGGCGGTGGACTTCTTCGATATACCGCAAAGACTGTGCAATCCCGCGTTCGAGGGGACGCTGATATTTTTCGGAGCGGTCCCCGCGGAGTTGTGTGGCATAATCATGAATCGCTTGCTCGCGCTCCTCACCGATGAGGCGGCTGATGCGGTGCAGTTCCCGCTCCACGTGCGGATCGTCAGTCTGAAGGGTGTCTCGCACAAAGTCCCAACGAATGTTGTTATCGAGTGCTGCCGCCTGCTGGAGAATAATCTGGCTCACGCGGTCGGTGAGGTCTGTCTGGGCGTTTTGTCGGGCTTTCTGGTGCTGACCGGGATCGCCCGAATAGTGTTGCGCCATTTCCGCGGCGATATCGCCGTACCGTTGAGCCATTGCCCGAAAGGCCAGCACGTGGGTCAGGAGCCAGTCAGCCATCCCTTGAGCTTCCGCTTTCACTGAGGGCGGCATATACTGGAGCGCTGCCCGGCCATGGCCCGGGACGTGATCGGCGAGGCGACTCAGCCGTAGCTGCCATTCTTTTTGGACCTGTGGCGAGACCAACCCGATGTCTTGACCTTTGACCCCGGACAAAATCTGTTGCCGCAGAGCACTCTTTTCCTGCCCAAGCCGGTCCCTTTCGGATCCGTAAAGCTCTTGCACCCAGCCCTTCCGGATGCGCAGGCGCTCTTTCTCACTCCACTGGCCTTTGATCCGGTGTGGCTCTCGCTCCCAATACAGCAGATGCATGTGGGGATGACCTTCCTTTTTATGCACACTGGCGACCCAGTCGACGTTCGCGGGGTCCAGCCCCATTTGGGCAAACATCTTGGGCAGTTGGTGCCGGGCGGCCCGCTCCCACCCTTCGCGGGTGAGAAGGTGCCCCCCGAGAGTCAGGGCGTCCTTCTCCGTGACACTGACAAAATCCCGCCAGATCGGGCCTGTGTGGGATTGTAGGGTGGACTGGATGGCGTCGATATCGGGCAAGGTGCGGGGATCAGGGCCAAAGTACCCTGCGGTCCCTGGACGTTCGGACATGTATTTGGCGTGAATGCTGGGATCGCCCATCAGCAGTTCTTCATCCGACTTGTGGTGGCGGTTGGGATCCCCCATGTAGTCGAGATGGGCTAAAGCTCCATGATTGCCTTTCCCGAACCCCCTTTGGTCGGGGAGATAAAACGCATGCTTAATGACAAACGGCCGCAGGGCCACCGTCCTCCTCTCCTTTCTTCCCTAGTTGTCTGTCCTGTGACGGTCAGCGGCGTCAGCTAACGCGTCTTCCACAAACCGGTGAGCCCATTCAGCGCTCTGCACCGGATCGATCCCGCCCGTCACCATGGCGGAGGCCATCACATTTTCGATCAGCTCTGGCAATGCTCGGGCTGCTAACGTGACTTCTTCGAGGTTAGATGCGATATCTTGGATGGAGTACCTGAATCCCTGGTAAATGACTTGCGGGGCTTCTTTCACTCCGGAGAGGTATAAGCTCGCGACGATTTGGTTGCGGATCCACGTAGAAACGGGAATGTGTTCTGCTTTCGCCGCGGCTTCCACAGACGCGGCAGTGTTCTGCGATAATCGGACTTGGATGCGTACATCAGATTCAGGCATTAATCTTCTCCCTCCTCGACTTGGGGCTTGGGACCTCGGAGTGCTTTGCGGATGCGCTCGTGGATGATCCCCATGATTTTTCCTCGTGTACTCTCTACCGCTTCCGCAGCGCGTTCCGAGTTGTTAGGAAACAATTTGGCAGCGGCTGCCTCTCCCGCTCTCTCAGCGGACACCGCGCTATACGCACTATTTTGCGCGGTGAAAAAAAGCAGCCGTTCGAGGTGATCCAATGCGGACGTCACGGCTTTCAACGACTCTTGCGCGGCCTGCTGGTGGGCATCATCTTGCAGCCCCGCCGCGATCAATTCCCGTACAATTTGGCTAATGCTCACTTGCCGGGCTGCTGCTAGCTCACGAATGACACCGTATTGGTCATCGGGTATCCATGCGCGGATTTGGGTCCCATTGTTGTTGCCTGGCATGAAGAAATCCCCCTTGTATAGAACGTAGTGACAAGGTAGTGACAGACTACCGTAAAGCGGGCTTTAGGCTCTCGGGGTAGGTAGTGACAGGACTGTCACTACTTTTTGCGCTGGCACCGCGTCTGTCTTCGGCAGTGACAAGTAGGGACAACTGGTAGTGACAGAATTTTGAACGCTATCATTGGGTTCTAAGGTCTTGTGTCCCTACCGGGCGGCTCTGCCGCCCGTGTGTGTCACCTCCCCCCTTATCCTGCGTCTCTCTCCGCACGACGAAGGAAGGTGGGGAGAGAGGAGGCTCCGCGGCGCTTTTTGCCGTGGAGTAGAGAGGGGCGGCGACGTTTTGGGGAGCCGGGGGTGACAGCATCGGACGTCCCCGTTCTTGCGTAAACGGGTATCCGGATTGTGTGAGCGATCGGAACTTCCGTAAGAAGGCCGTGGTGGTGTTGGACGGCGGATCGTGGCCATTAAAACCACGTGCTCTAAGGCTTGTCGCACAGTGGCAAGAACCTCTCCTTATTGTCGATCGGGTCTGCAAAATGAATGCGATCCAAGACCGACCCTGCGCGACCTCGCACTCCCGCAGAAATATCATGACTGCACCAACGGCCATCACAAAAGCTTTGCTTATTCCAGCCCAGCCAGCATGCTCTGCATGGCAGACATGGCAGACGCCCCGAGGCTTGGCGGAGTGTCCTCTTCGTGGTCGCTAGGCGACACCTGTTGTTCATTCCCGGCGAAAGCTTCCATTGCCTCCATCCGGCGCTCTAGCGCCTCCACGCGCACCAGTAACCCGCCGGTGCCCGCCAACGCTAGCCTCAACAAACTCTTCACCCGGGATGATCGCTCGCCGCGTGGCATGCTGTCAATCGTCCTCGCAAGATCCGCATCTATCGTGTCGTCGAGGTATAATTTGATAACCGTACAGGCCCACCTCCGTTCCTTGCCCCGTATGGGTTTGAGGCCATTTTCCTCACGCCAAAGGGCCTACGGACGACCCTCAGGGTATTGAGGCAGAAATTCCGGGCCGTCCGTAGGACCATGAAGCCGTCAAAAAGGCGGGAAACCCGCATGAGACTTAGCGTGCGTCAGGGCCCATCGCCGCCAAGTATCCTTGAGCGTTGGCCCATTGCGCGTCGGGTACAATGCGCACCGGCATCTCGCCCACCGTCGGCGGCATCGCGATGACTCCCCCGCCTGCCAGATATAACGCCCGTAAGCGGGGCAACACTGGGGCCCACACTGTCTGAAGCTTTGCGGCCAATGACTGGCCTAATCGTGCATACGCCGTGCGAATGTCAGCACCCACGGCGATTTCCTGACCGCGTACCGTAACGGTACGCGCGTCGGCCAATTCGTGGGGAGCATATGCCGCCCCCCACTGCTGCTCGATCGCACTGGCTACTTCTTGCAGTGCATGGTGAATGCCAAGCTCGAACGAGCCCGCAAACCCTGACACCACGGTCGGCAGACCTTCACTACCGACTTGCACGATCAGATAATCTGTCGTGCGATATCCAACATCAGCGAGGCCGTACAAGCCTTGAAGGGGATTTGCCGGCAACGCTGCCAGAATAGCAGCCACCCCTTGCGGAAAGACCTCGACCTGATCGATCCAAAGAGCCGTATCGTACACCCGCACAGCCCCCTGCAAAGCTCGCGACAGCGTTTGGCGTTGACGCCCATACCACGAAAGAGGGACACCGACCGCCAAGTGCACCACTTGATGATCCGACAGCCCATTGCCGTTGTTTGCTAAGCGTTCAACCGCAATGACAGTCAAATCCCGGGTGAGCGTGTCGGCGGCCTTGTCTGCACCAAACAAGCTGGCCGCCTGTAGCTGAGCATCCTCGCCGACCCAATACGCTATCGGTGACTGGTCGGCCCACTGAACCGGGGTTAATCTGGCTGCTGAAAGCGGCCCCATATCGAGCCCAGGGACGGCCGGAGCAATCAGGGAAGGAAACAGTGTGCGCTGACCAGTGGCGGATAGCGCTTTCACGTATCCGTGACCGCAATCAACGGCGACTTTTTGTGACATGCAAACACCTCCTATAAATATAAAAAAACCCCGGGCCACGAGGGCCGGGGGCTATAGTACCGAAAAGTGGGCCACATGGCACGTCACGGCCCTAACGTTCGAGCTAAATCCGCGCGGGCTTGCGGCAGGGTCTGTGCGCCCGCCGGGCTCACCGCTACGATGCCCTGCCGATTCACGAACGCCAGGGCCGGAAAGCTTGGCACCGCCCACAGTTTTTGGGTGGC